>NZ_JACVPU010000002.1:0-637335 GCF_018881735.1 Polynucleobacter sp. Nonnen-W13
AGACACAAAACGTAGCTTTTCATCCATCTTCGTACTTTCATTCCACGGCATAGAGTGGTCCCTCCTATGCCAAAAACTGTAAAGTATGTGTCCGGTATAAAGTGTTAACTATGTGTCGAGTCGTACATAGAAAGCCCCTGCATAAGGGGCTTTTTTCATTTCTACAGAATTTTTTATTAAAGCTTTTTCATTGGCGGCGGTTTTGGTGCTACTTTATACAACGGCTCAACCGCCGGCATTAGTGCGGTTAGTTGCTCGATTCTGGTTTCACCAGAAGGGTGGGTGGATAAGAATTCTGGAGAACTTTTTCCTTTTGTGGCTTTCAACATTTTTTGCCAAACACTAATTGCACCCATGGGGTTATATCCCGCTCTTGCTGCAAGCTCTAATCCAATTGCATCTGCTTCCGACTCATTCTCTCTTGAGTTTGGTAAAACAATTGCGTATTGAGCAACTTGGTTTGCAGCGCTCACTGCAGAACCATAGGGTCCTGCTACAGCCATTGCAATATTCACTAATACATTTTGTGCAGTTGCTTGTGATACACGCTCCCGACCATGTTCTCTTAGGGCATGCGCAATTTCATGCCCCATGATGGCTGCAATTTCATCATCATTTAGATTGAGTTGCTCAATAATTCCGGTGTAGAAAGTGATCTTTCCGCCGGGTGCACAGGTAGCATTCAGTATGGGAGCATCGATTAGGGTTAGTCGCCAATCCCATTGCTTGGTGTCATCTCGAAATGCCTCGGTCTGAGGAATTAGTCTATTTGCAATGAACTTCAATCGATCATAGGCTGGCCCAGAAGTGACCAGTATATTTTTCTCTTTTGCTTTTTGATTCTGCTCGTTATAACTCACTGCAGAAAGACGATTGACCTCTTCAGAAGAAGCCATCATAAATTGAGATCGATTCACGCCAACCGCTCCCGAGCGCGTAGTGCTGGCGCATGCCGAGAGTAAAGCAACTAGCGCAAGGATCCCAAAGGTGCGAATGCTCAAATGAAATCCTTGCTGTTAATACGTACTCTATTTTCTAAATTACTTCTTCTTTGGAGGCGTTATGGATGCAGCCATCGCGTCAAAGTAGATGACTCGAACCTGTTCACCAACATTGACATCCGCCAAGAGCTGTGGATTCTTAACGGTAACAACGGTAACCTTGCCGCTAGGACCTTTAACCGAGACCAATTTCTTAGCGCGATCTACGGCTACGATATCGGCAATGATAGTCGTAGTGTTTGTAATGGTACGAGTTGGTTTTTCGCCCGGCTTAGATGCTACTTCTGATGAGGTCTCCACTTTGCTGCGAATACCATCGCTTTTGGTTTTAATCAATTCAATTGCAACGGCAAGCTCATAAGTCACATTGAGTCGGTCACCCACTTTTATCTGATCAAAGCTCTTAATTTCAGGGCCGGCAATGAACTTAGATTCACCTTCGTTGTTTTTAAAGAAAATCGTGCGTGTTTTCTTATCGATCTTCGTAACAGTGCCTTCGTACAATTGAAAAATGTTGTCAGTAACTGCTGCGTCCACCACTACTGCATTTGCAGCTGGCGTTTGTGCCATTACCAATCCTGAACCTGCCAATAATGTGGCGGCTACGAGAGTAATCTGGGCGAATTTGATTTTCATAACTTTCCTTAATATTAAGTATCTATAGTGATATTAGCGTATTTCAATTGCCAAATTCTGTTGGCATAAGCACATATGAATACCTAAGCGCGCTTCGCTTAAAGCCGCTCCCACCAGTTGTCAGAAAAGTGGCATTGCAACCAGTCGATGCACTGACTCACCTTGCCCGGCACCAAACGAGGTGACGAAAACACCGCGTGAATTTCTTGGGAAGGTAGACTCCAATCAGTCAATATCGGCTGTAAGGTGCCCTTGTTAATAGAGTGATAAGCAACGTACCAAGGAATGGTAGCCAAACCCATGTTACCGATGGTTGCGGCTAGCAATGCAGATAAGTTATTGGAATACAAGGGGCCTTTGACGGGTATTGAGATGGTCTCGCCATCACCACCACTAAAGTGCCAGCGGTGATTATCTTGAACTGAGCTATAGATTAAGGCCTGATGTGCCGCCAAATCCTCTGGATGATTTGGGGTTCCGTTCTGGCTTAGATAATCTGGGCTGGCTACCAAGACCCAGGGATTTAAGCCCAAATAGCGTGAGCCCAAAGAGGAGTCTGCGAGGCGACCCATGCGGATCGCAAGATCAACGCCACCTTCAACCAAATTGACATATTGGTCCTCAAGGCTCAAATGCACCTCTAATTTTGGGTTTTGACTCATAAATTGGAGTACCAGCGGTGTCAAAATACGGCGCCCAAAGGCAACGGAAGAGCTGATAGTCAATTTGCCCTGCATTTCTCCTTGGAGTAGGGCGGCTAGATTGTCTGCCTCTTCAAGCTCTCTTGAAATAATCTTGCATTTTTCATAGTAAATCTCACCAATTTCCGTTGGTGTAACCCCTCTTGTGCTGCGATGCAATAAAAGTGAGCCAAGCCGCTTTTCTAAAAAGGCAATGTGTTTGGTTGCTGTGGGCTGAGTAATGCCCAGGCTGGCCGCAGCCTTGCTAAATGAGCCGGTTTCTACGACTCGGACAAAAAGGGCAATTCCCTGAATACGATCCATTCATGAATTCTAACTGGATTTTCCTGAGGTATTCCATTTTGGAATAGTTCATATGATGGCTAGTGGCATTCTCATTTCGCTCTCAAGTGTTGATGATGTAACCATTCTTAAACAGCGAGGGAAACATCATGGCCAAAATGAAAGCCGCAATGGCAGCAGTGCTTGTAATGGAAAAAGAAGGTATCACCACTGCGTTTGGTGTTCCTGGAGCCGCTATTAATCCACTCTACGCGCAGTTGCGTGAGCGTCAGTCAATTACCCATATCCTAGCCCGACATGTTGAAGGTGCTTCACACATGGCTGAAGGTTATACAAGAGCTAAAGCAGGCAACATTGGCGTATGTATTGGTACATCTGGCCCAGCTGGCACAGACATGATGACAGGGTTATATTCCGCAAGCGCTGACTCAATTCCTATTCTCTGTATTACTGGACAAGCTCCACGTGCCCGTCTTTATAAAGAAGATTTTCAGGCTGTTGATATCGAGACAATTTCCAAGCCAGTGACAAAGATGTCTGTAACGGTTCGTGAGCCAGGTTTAGTGCCACGCGTTTTCCAGCAGGCGTTTCATGTCATGCGTTCAGGCCGCCCCGGACCTGTATTAATTGATTTGCCGATTGATGTTCAATTAGCTGAAATTGAATTTGATATTGATACGTATGAACCATTGCCAGTATATAAACCAGCAGCTAGCCGCAAGCAGATCGAAAAAGCACTTGAAATGTTAATGTCGGCTAAAAAGCCATTAATTGTTGCTGGCGGCGGAATTATTAACGCTGATGCAGATGCGCTGTTAGTAGAGTTTGCAGAATTGACTGGTATTCCAGTGATTCCAACCCTCATGGGATGGGGCACTATTCCGGATGATCACCCGCTCATGGCCGGTATGGTTGGTCTTCAAACCTCGCACCGCTATGGCAATGCCACTATGTTAGCTAGTGATCTTGTTTTGGGTATTGGTAACCGCTGGGCTAATCGCCACACTGGATCAATTGATGTGTATTGCAAAGATCGCAAGTTTATTCACGTTGATATTGAGCCAACCCAAATTGGTCGCGTATTTAATCCCGACTACGGCATTGTTTCAGATGCAAAAGCGGCGCTAGAGTTGTTTGTTGAGGTTGCTAAAGAATGGAAAGCAAAAGGTAAGCTTACCAACTACAGCGAGTGGGTTGAGCGTTGCCAGGAGCGTAAGAGCTTGATGCACCGTAAAACTAACTTTGATAATGTGCCTATCAAGCCACAGCGCGTCTATCAAGAAATGAATTCTGTATTTGGTCGTGATACCGTGTATGTATCGACTATTGGCCTATCGCAAATTGCTGGTGGACAATTCTTGCATGTCTATGGTGCTCGTCAATGGATCAACTGCGGTCAAGCTGGTCCGCTTGGCTGGACAATTCCAGCTGCATTAGGCGTGTTAGCATCCGACACAACCAAAACTGTAGTTGGACTTGCTGGTGATTACGACTTCCAATTCTTAATTGAGGAACTGGCAGTTGGCGCGCAATTTAACTTGCCATTAGTGATGGTCTTAGTAAATAACAGTTATCTAGGTTTAATCCGTCAAGCGCAGCGTGGTTTTGAGATGGATTATTGCGTGCAACTAGCTTTTGACAATATCAATGTGGACGATCAAAACCTGAAGGGCTATGGCGTAGATCACGTTCAAGTCGTTGAAGGGCTTGGTTGCAAGGCTATTAGAGTCTCTGATCCGAATAAAATCAGTGCTGCATTGATTGAGGCACAAAAGATGGCCAAAGAGCATCGTGTACCAGTAGTGGTGGAGATCATTTTAGAAAAAATCACCAATATTGCGATGGGTACCGAAATTAATAATGTGAATGAATTTGAAGATATTGATTGCCGTCATCCTGCTGGAACAGAGGGATTGGTGGCGGCCGGCCTTCTAGAGTAATCGGTTCATTGCCCTGAATTTACCCATGTATCATCCAATTTGATTGTTATTAAGGAATAGGAATGCCCAAGTTTGCAGCTAACCTCACCATGTTGTTTAATGAAAAACCATTTTTGGAGCGTTTTGCGCTAGCCAAGATTGGAGGTTTCAAAGCAGTTGAGTTTCTATTTCCTTATGCTTTTGAAGCTAGCGAAATCAAATCCGCTCTTGATAACAATGCCTTAAAGCTGGTATTACACAACTTGCCAGCTGGAGATTGGGATGCAGGGGAGAGGGGTATCGCATGTCACCCAGACCGTGTTGCTGAGTTTCGCTCCGGAGTTGCCAAGGCAATTGAGTACGCCAGCATTTTGGGCGTACCTCAACTCAATTGTTTAGCAGGAAAGACTCCCGAGGGTGTTGATCCGGCTTTGGTTCATGACACCTTTGTCAGCAATTTGCAGTTTGCTGCTGCTGAACTAAAAAAGTCGGGATTAAAACTGTTGATTGAGCCAATCAATACTTTTGACATCCCCGGTTTCTATCTTTCTAAAACTGCCCAAGGAATTGCAATACTCGATGCCGTTGCTGCTGATAATGCTTTTTTGCAATACGACATTTACCATGCCCAGCGCATGGAGGGTGAGCTAGCGAATACGATTCAAAAATACTTTGATCGAATCGCGCATATTCAGTTGGCGGATAATCCAGGTCGTAATGAGCCTGGTACTGGAGAAATAAACTACAGCTACTTATTTGATTTATTAACCCGTCTTGGTTACAAGGGCTATATCGGTTGCGAGTACAAGCCTTTGAAAACAACTGAGGCCGGCCTACATTGGATGGGTCAATACGAGCAGTAATATCAGTTGAGCTGTACATCAATAAATCAATCACAATTTGGGAATGAACGATGAGTAAGTTAAAACTAGGCTTTGTGGGTTTAGGTATTATGGGCGCGCCAATGGCAGGGCATTTGGTCGCAGCAGGTCATGAGCTTTTTATCAATACCCGCAGTAAAGTTCCAGATGAGTTAGCTAATACTGCTGCCGTTCTCTGCGCAACTCCTGCAGAAGTTGCGACTAAGGCAGACATCATCATTACGATGGTTCCAGATACTCCTGATGTAGAAAAAGTTCTTTTTGGAGAGAGCGGTATTGCTTCAGGTCTTAGCAAAGGCAAGATTGTTGTTGATATGAGTTCAATCTCTCCGATTGCTACTAAAGACTTTGCGAAGCGCATCAATGATCTAGGTTGTGAATATTTAGATGCGCCCGTATCTGGTGGCCAATTGGGCGCAAAGGGTGCAAGCCTAACCATCATGGTTGGCGGCAAGCAATCATGCTTTGACAAAGTCAAGCCTGTCTTTGATTTGATGGGAAAAAACATAACCTTAGTTGGTGACAATGGTGCTGGGCAAGTTACTAAGGTTGCCAATCAAATTATTGTGGCCTTAAATATTGAAGCGGTTGCAGAGGCCCTAGTGTTCGCCTCCAAGGCAGGTGCCGATCCAGCAAAAGTTAGACAGGCATTAATGGGTGGCTTTGCCAGCTCAAAAATACTTGAAGTTCATGGTGAACGCATGATTAATCGCACCTTTGATCCTGGCTTTAGGATTGAGCTTCACCAGAAGGATTTAAGTTTGGCTCTGAGCAGCGCTAAGGCTTTAGGTGTCAGTTTGCCTAATACAGCTAGCGCACAAGAATTATTTAATTCCTGTGCAGCGCACGGCGGAAAATCGTGGGATCATTCTGCTATGGTCAAAGCATTAGAAAAAATGGCTAATTTTGAAATAGGTCAAAAAAGCTAGAGGAAGAAGTATGGCAGTAACCCTGGTTGTTTATTTGCATGGCTTTCGGTCTTCACCAAACTCAACTAAAGCAGTGATGACTGGGGAGGCGGTGAGGGCGCTCTCATCGAAAGACTATGCTTACGAGTGGTATTGCCCTCAATTGCTGGCATCTCCAAAAGCGAGTTTGGAGATGGTAGTCAAACATATTGATCAAGCTAAAGTTGATCGCATAGTGATTGTCGGATCCTCCTTGGGCGGTTTTTACACCAACTACCTTGCAGAAAAATATCAATGCAAAGGCGTCGCCCTCAATCCTGCTGTATATGCCGCTAGAGAATTAGAGCCCCATGTTGGCATGATGACTGCTTATGATAGTGATGAGCCATTTGATTTCAAGGCTGAGTACATCGATGAATTACGTGCTTTACAGATAGACTCAATTACTGACCCAAAGCGTTATTTTTTGATTGCCGCAAAAGGCGACGAGCTTTTGGATTGGAAAGAAATGGCCTCTTTTTATCCCGGCGCTAAACAGCTTATCCTCGAAGGTGGCGATCACGGAATTTCTGACTATGCCAACCATCTACCTGCAGTAATCGACTTTATCAAGCATTAATGTCTTGATGGATGCAAGCAGCTATCAACTTCAATTTGTGCCAAAAAAATCCCTGTGGATTCTGGCTGCTGCAATTTTTCTATCAATTCTTGGCCACCTCATTTTATTTTTTGGGATTCCATTCTTCTCTTTTGCTAGTGCGCCCCCCATTGCTGAAGATCTCATCATCAAAACAGAGCTTCGAGTTGAGCCGCCAAAAAAAATACAGCTGACTACAGCACCAAAGAAAAAAGTGTCACCCAAGCAAACTAGCGCCGTATCAGCGGACCCTTTAAGAGATCAGGGTAAAGGGGAGCAGGGCGCATTAGGCAATCAGTCTGGGCAAGCCTTTCGCCTTCCTGAATCTGGCACGTATTATTTTGATGCCTATGTCGATGGGCAACTCATTCAAGCTGCTCAACTTGACTGGATTACGGAGGGTAATAACTACCGTTTGTATATCAACATACCTTACGCCATCGTCGGCCCTTTTATTTTTGAGTCCAGAGGCTCTGTCGACGCCTATGGCATAGCACCATCTATTTATTGGACTCAGCGGGGTACAAAACCACCGCGCTATTCTCGCTTTGATCGTGATCAGAGTGGAGCAGGGAAGATGTACTTCTCTGAAAAGCCTGAGTTCACACCAGATCTACTACCAGGAACTCAAGATCGATTTAGCCTACTTTTTCAACTAGCCTCCCTACTCAATGGTAGCGACAAGATTGATGAGGCCGGCAGTATCCGAAGTATTCCTGTCGTGGACTATGACACTCTTGAGATGTGGCAATTTAAAAGTTATGGCGAGAAAGAATCAGAAGATATTCCTAGCCTTGGTAAGGGGGTTAATCGCCATTACGCTTTGATGCAACGGGAAAGCAGTCCTTACAAGCGTCAGGTCGATATTTGGCTAGCAAGAGACCTAGATTGGCTACCTGGAAGAATGCGTTCTCTAGAATCCAATGGACGGATATTAGAGCTCGTATTTAAGCAAAGGGCTCCTATTGATAAATCCAGGCTAGTTAATTAAGCTTAGGGCAGCTACAACCACATCAATTCGATTTAAAACCCCGAGCCTGATCTAGGGTTTTGATTTGATCTTCCCAATAAAGCGCCCATCATGGTGTAGAGCGCAGCTCCAGACATTGATACAGCAAAGATTCCGGAGAAGGAAATAATAATGGGAAGAATCCTCCAGCGCTCAGTAAGAACATATTCACCATAGCCAACAGTCGTGTACATCTCGCCGGCAAAATACAAGGTTTGCAAATTAGTTGGGAATACTTGCAATCCCAAGCAAATATAGGCCCAGGCAATAATTTCAAGCAGGTGAATAGCAATAATCAATAAGATTGCAAAGAAATAGGATACAAAGTTCGCACCGTAGACCCGTTTATTTTCGAGTTTTTGGTCAATCCAATGAAAAATACCCGCGATTGATAAAACGCTTAAGCCATGGAATGCCAGCATCAAACACGTGAGAAATAACAGAACCCAAATATCGCTATCGCCCATATCTGCATTAATTTCAGCAAAGAGCGTGCTGAAGCTGGGGAGGGAGTTCAGGCCTGGAAGCCTTTCTAACAAGCTAGTCAAATTCATTGATGCTATCCGTTAAATCCAGTTAGATTTCTTATTTGACATAATAATGATTATACGCAGTATTAGATATATCAATTATGAAGGAGACTTCTTTGGGCCACCTGGATAAGGCTGGTTATAGAGCTTTTGCCAACGTGACATTAAGCCATCACGAATATCATCTTTGCCAAATAATTGAGCAACGTCGATAGCCGTATATCCCTCATGATTTCTCATGCGCAAGTCTGCGCCGTTATCAAGCAGGTATTTGATTAATTGCTCATTTCCAGAGCCTATAGACATCATTAATGGCGTTGTCTCGCTTGGACTTAATGCATTCACCTGAGCACCATTAGCCATTAAGAATTGAGTGATTTCTAAGTGCCCATTGGTGACTGCATAGTGAATTGGTGCCCAACCAGGCTTATTGATAGCTGCCTTTTTTTCAAGCACCAAGGTTTTCACTAAAGCCAGTTGACCATCAAAAGCAGCCATCATAAGTGCATTTTCACCACTTTTATTAGCTAAATTGACGTTTGTAGCTGGATTGGCAAGCAATAAATCCGTGACCTTAAGAGATTTGTCCCGAATAGCCAAGATCAACATCGGAGTGCCTCTAGGATCCAGCGTATTTGGGGTAACGCCTGCTTTTATTAGGGATTGCACCTCAGAGACGTCATCAAATTTTGCCGCTTTGGTGAAATCCGTGATCTGATCTGCAGTTTGAGCAATTGCCAGGCCAGAAAAACACAAAAAATAGGTATATAAAAGGCAGTTAGATTTAAGTGAACTTCTCATGATATTGCTCTATTAATTTGAAAACATTGAAAAAAATTACGTGAGGTCTGATCTGCCAGCAATTCAACAGAAACACCCTTCAACTCAGCAACAAATTCACCAACCTTGGAAACCCAGGCTGGCTCATTCGTCTTGCCGCGATAAGGAATTGGAGCTAAATATGGTGAATCCGTTTCAATCAGCATGCGCTCTAAGGGAACTTCTCTGCAGGTTGCCTGTAGGTCCTTGGCACTCTTAAAAGTCACAATGCCTGAAAACGAGATGTAAAAACCCATCTCAATAGCAGCCTTGGCAACTTCCGTGGTTTCTGTAAAGCAATGCATGACACCACCAATCTGATCAGCGCCCTCTTCTTTGAGGATTCTGAGTGTGTCAGCGGAAGAGGCACGCGTATGGATGATCAAGGGCTTCTTAGCAGCTATTGCGGCCCGTATATGCGTTCTGAACCGCTCTCTCTGCCATTCCATGGATTCATAGCTACGATCACCCATGCGAAAGTAGTCAAGTCCAGTTTCGCCAATCGCAATGATTTTAGGATGCTTTGCTTCTTCAACCAGGAATTCAAAGCTGGGTTCTGGCGTATCTTCATAATCTGGATGCACCCCAACCGAAGCATACAAATGAGCATGATCTTCAGCCAGCTTTCGAACCTTAGGAAAGTCAGGAATATCTACTGATACGCACAAGGCATGACTCACCTTGCAGGCGGCCATATTGGACAAAACCTCAGGTAGACGGGTTTGAAATTCTGGGAAATCGAGATGGCAATGTGAGTCTATAAACATGACTCGCTATTTTAGTCTTCAAATACCTGCTGGTATTGAGAAAGCAATGCCTCTAACTGAATCCGGGTAGCTAGCGGGTGATTTTCATGACGCCGCGCCTGCGTCAAAGACTTCCAGAAGCCCAGAAGCTTTGGAATGCGTGCCTGTTGCGCAAGCGTCTTGATAGTAGCCTCATGCTTGGGGTAATAGCGAGGCAAACCCATTTGTGCGCAGCTTTGTACATCAGAGACCCAGCGCTGCATAGTAGCCAACAAAATTGAATACCGGGCTTTTTGCGTCTTATCTGCAGCCTCTAGCCAATTGATCCGAGCGCCCTGCGCCATCGCCTGCAATAAATAACGTGAAGCTTGGATGGCAATCGTAAGCTCATCCTTTTCATCTTGATTGTGACGTGCAATTAAAGAATCCAATACTGCATAGGGCGCCCCACCCTGCTCGTCATAAATAGACTCCACATCGGCATCACTCATTTTCAGACCAGGAATCTTATTCAGCTGGGCATGCAGCCAATGGAGCCCACTCAATCGATCTGGTCGCGGTGCAGATAACAAGCGACAGCGAGACCGAATAGTTGGTAAGACACGATCAAGGCGATCTGCCAGCAAAATAAAGATCGTATTTTTTGGTGGCTCTTCGAGAGATTTCAGCAAAGTATTTGCGGAGTCTGATCTGAGCATTTCTAGCGGATAGACCAGAATGATTCGGTTTCCGCCGCGGTGAGATCCAATGGAAAGCCCCTCAATTGCACCTCGGGCATCTTCGATAGAAATACTTTTCTTTTCCTTTTTCTCGGGCGCATCACCATCGCCATCAGCCTGACTATTCTTAGATTTTTTTGGAGACTCAGCATCTGAATCGAAATCACCCTGTGGCAAAAGCTTGCGATGTGTTTCCGGCACCAGCGCAATAAAGTCAGGATGGTTACCGGAGTCAAACCACCGACAGGCTTCACATTGATTGCAAGGCTTTATAGCGCTAGGCGTCTCGCACAAAAGCGCTTTTGCCAACTCAATGGAAAACTCAAACTTGCCGATACCGGATTGGCCATGAATCAAAACGGCATTAGGAAATGCAGCCAAGTTCATGCTATCCCAGATAGGCTCAAGCCATGGGGCTATTTTCTTATGTGACTCATTTGAAAGCATTGCATCACTCATTTAGAACTTGATCTTTAGTGACTCGAGCTCATTCCAAATGGCCTCTGGTGTTTTAGTGGCATCCACTAGATAGAAGCGATTTGGGTCTGCCTTTGCCCTACGCAAATACTCTTGACGAACCTTTTCAAAAAAATCTAGATCCATCTTTTCAAATTTATCAGGCACCCTTACCTTTGATCTCCTTGCTTGCGCAACTGAGCCGGGTAAATCAAAAAGGAAAGTTAAATTAGGTTGGAGCAATGAACCATCAGCGCGGCCCTGAACCCATTTCTCTAAATCATTTAACTTTGCCAAGCTTAAGCCCCGACCACCACCTTGATAAGCAAAGCTGGCATCCGTAAATCGATCAGAGATCACAATCTTTCCTAGCTTCAAAGCTGGCTCTATGACTTGTGCAATATGCTCCCGACGAGCAGCAAACATCAGCAATGCCTCAGTTTCTAAATTCATGGGGGCTTCAAGCAATAAGGCGCGGAGTTGTTCTCCTAATTGAGTGCCGCCAGGCTCCCTAGTCATCACAACATCGCGATCAGGGTGTCGCTGTTGAATTAGCTTGCTGAACGATTCGATATGGGTACTTTTACCTGCGCCATCGATGCCCTCAAAACTAATGAAATAACCTGGAAATTGATCTGTCATCGCGATTACTGTGGCTTTGATTGAGTGGAAGAATTGCGTTTACGTTGAAATTGATCAACCGCGCTTTCATGCTCTTTATAGGTTTTGGAGAAATGGCTAGTGCCATCGCCTCGCGCTACAAAATACACTGCATCACTTTTTGCCGGATGCACCACAGCGAGGAGCGACTCCTTGCTCGGCATAGCTATCGGCGTTGGTGGTAAACCCTTGTGCATATAAGTATTGTAGGGACTGTCCTTGCGCAAATCTGCTTTTCGAAGATTGCCATCAAATTTGGGGCCAATTCCATAAATTACGGTTGGATCAGTCTGTAAGGGCATATTCAAATTGAGGCGATTCAAGAAAACTGCCGAGATTAGCGACCTATCGCTAGAGCGGCCCGTCTCTTTTTCCACAATAGAAGCCAATGTGAGCAAGTCGTAGGGCGTTTTTAAGGGTGAAGCTGCGTCCTTCTGCTCCCAAGCAGCCATTAGCTGCTTCTGCATGGCCTGTGAAGCTCTTCGATAAATTGAAGTATCTGAATCATCGGGATCAAAAATATAGGTATCTGGATAAAAGAGTCCTTCATCACCTGGATAAGTAAGTCCGATAGTCTGTAGCAGCTCCTTGGAGCTCATGCCCTTAGTTTGATGAATGAGCGCTGGATGTTTATCAATTAGGTTTCTAAGTTGCCATATGGTCATGCCGGGAATAATGGCTACACTCTCTCGAACTCGGTCGCCGCGGGCTATTTGCAATAAGATATTTCCCAAGCTAGCGCGGGGAGCCAATAGATAGGTTCCCGGCTTTAACTTAGAGCTAACAAAAAGTGCTCTTGCTGCCACTTGAAAAGTAACTACATTTGTAGATACGCCCTGCTCTGACAATTGACCTGCAATCGCAGATAGGCCAGATTGGGGGTTTATCTTGACCTTATAGGCAGAGACCTTCTCAACATTGGATGTAGCAGGCACAACTGGCCATAAAAAGATGGCTCCGTACAAGATAAGCAGCAGGGAAATAATGATGAGGACATAGGATTTCCATCCGCCGCCTATTGGGGGTTTAATAAAAAGGCTTCTCTGAAATTTTCTGCTCATCAAGCTATGATAAAAGCTCATGACCCCAACTCCAAAAAACAACACAATGCCCGCCCCTAGCCTGAACCATGGATTTACCCCTCTAAGCCATTGGGGCTTGATATTGGTCGAGGGGCCTGATGCCGCAGCCTTACTACAAAGTCAATTAAGCAACTCCGTGCTTGGCCTCAAGCGCACCATGTTGGGTGATGTTGCACAAGGCTCCGATTCTGTTCGATTGGTTGGCTATTGCAGCCCCAAAGGACGTCTACTAGCCAGTGCTTGGCTTGGCTTGTTTCCAGAAATAGCTGATTCAGATGACCGTTTTGCCCTGTTTGTTTCAAAAGATATTGCAGCTAGTACTGCAAAGCGATTGTCGATGTACGTACTACGCTCAAAAGTTAAAGTAGTCGATGCTTCGGATGAATGGGAAGTGTTTGGTGCTTATCAAAACGCGGATACTAGCCAATCAACCAGTCCACCTAAAGAGTCTCTCGCCTTGCGCATGCCTGATGTACTGATTCAAAGTCAATCATTTCAGCGCACTCTTATCGCCCAGAAAAGAACGGGGGGCATTCCATCATCAGTTGATCATTCCTCGCTAGATCAGTGGAATTCATTAGAGGTATTGAGTGCAATCCCCAGAATTGTCTTGGCAACTCAGGAGCAATTTGTCCCGCAGATGATTAACTTTGAATCCGTGGCTGGTGTGGATTTCAAAAAAGGTTGCTACCCGGGTCAAGAAATTGTTGCTCGTAGTCAATACCGTGGTGCAGTAAAACGTAGACTCCAACTGACGCATATCGATACCAGCGCAACTGCATTGGAACTTGCAAAACCAGGCGTAGAGTTATTTCAAGCAGACGATGCTAGCCAGCCATGCGGCATGGTGGTACTGGGCGCCAGAAATGCAGCAGATTCAACTCGCATTGATCTTCAGGTGGAATGTAAGCTAGAGGCCCTTGAAATTGGAGTGATTCATCTTGGTACAAGCGATGGACCGGCCTTAATGTTGGATTCTCTGCCCTACCCTTTATTAGAAATTTAATCTCACTCTGACCCCACTCATACTCTTATGTGCTTAATTCTCTTTGCCTGGAAATCCCATCCAGACTACCCTTTGGTGGTTGCGGCAAACCGTGATGAATTTTATGAGCGCGATACTGATGCTATGGGGTGGTGGTCTGAGCACCCTCATGTATTGGCCGGTAAAGACCGAGCAGATGTATTGGGTAGTCCCGGAACTTGGCTGGGCTTCACAAAGACGGGGCGCTTTGCCGCATTGACAAATGTCAGAGCGCCCAGCGAAAAAAATCCTGATGCAAGAACTCGTGGTGAGCTCAGTCTTCACTATCTTACGGGCCACCACAAGCCGCATGCTTACATACAAGAAAATGCAAAACGGTTTGAGCTATACAACGGATTTAATCTATTAATGGCTGATCTCAGCGATCCAGATAACGCAGAAATGCACTGGGTAAGTAATCGCCTTATGATGGGTCAAAGTATTCGTCCAAGAAAAGTATTTCCTGAGCAAGCACTGAGTCCTGGAGTTTATGGCCTATCGAATGCCATGCTGGATACACCATGGCCTAAAGTAAATCACCGGGTAGCAGCATTCGCTCAAACATTAGCAATGGATAGTGGACAACTCAAAAACGCGGATCACTATTTGCGTATATTGGCAGATACTCACGAAGCAAGCCCACAAGAACTTCCAAATACAGGCATTAATCCTGATTGGGAAAAGGCTTTATCTGCCGCATTTATTAAGACCCCAAGCTATGGGACACGTTCAAGCACCATTTTGCGCGTTCGTAAGGATGGTCAGTTTGAAATGGTGGAGAGACGATTTGATGCTAATGGCACAGTGGGTCATGATGTTGTTACTGGCGAACTCACTGCTGCACCAGGATCCAACCTTTCGGTGTAGGCGAGCAATTAGCGTGAATTATTTCTGCTGACGAGAGTCCTCATTAATAACCCGTTCGCCATTCGCATTTTTGCTTGCCAGTCGCTTTATAAACTGAAACGTACCTGTTGACATGCAACAGATCTCACCTTGATCGTTAAAGAGCTTGGCCTCGCAAAAAGCCATCGTTGCGGTACGACGCACGGTATCGGCTTTGACACGCAAGATGCCGTTAGCAGCCTGCATAAAGTTATTTTTCATCTCAACAGTAACAACGCTGCGATCACTGGGATCACTTGAGCGTGCAGCTACGGCCATAGCCACATCCATTAGAGTAAGCAAAACACCGCCATGGGCCACATCCCAAGTATTGGTATGTTCGGGCTTGAGGGCTAGGAGTATTTCGCCCTTACCCATTTCGGCAGTAATTAGCCTTACCCCTAAAAGCCTCAAAAAAGGAACGTTAAGCTCTTCACCTAGGTTGGCAAGTTGAGTTTCTACATTTAGTTGTACTTTATTTGTCATAGGGTCATTCTAGAGGCTTCTGCGACGCTTGTGAATTACCCATAGAATACAAAATATGCCTTTTACTCTCCGCGGCGATGATGTATGCCAGCCAACTCCACCTACACCGATATCTAAGCCCTATTGGGTTGCATTTTCACCCTCCGCTGCCAAGCTCATTGGCCTCGAGCTCGGAGCCGGTGACTTACCGAAAGATCCTGATTGGCTTGAAGTTTTAGCTGGAAATCAATTGAATGTGGGTGAACTCACATTTTCTAACCCGATTTCTACTGCCTATAGCGGCCATCAATTTGGGTCCTGGGCAGGACAACTGGGGGATGGTCGTGCCATCCTGCTGGGCGATATGAATCAGCTTGAGCTCCAACTGAAAGGGGCTGGTAAAACGCACTACTCCAGAATGGGTGATGGCAGAGCCGTCTTAAGATCATCCATACGCGAGTTCCTTTGTAGCGAAGCAATGCATGCCTTGGGCATCCCTAGTAGCAGAGCCCTTTCGGTAGTTGGGTCTAAGCAACGAGTTATCAGAGAAACGTTAGAGACCGCAGCAGTATGTTCGCGCATTGCCCCAAGCTTTATTCGCGTTGGCCATTTTGAACACTTTGCCTCACTTCAGAATGTGGTCCGCCTTAAAGAGTTGGCAGATTTACTGATGAGCGAATTCTATCCAGAGTGCCTCAATACAAAAGATCCCTATTTAGGTTTATTTAAAGAGATCAGCGCTCGCAATGCGAAATTAGTCGCTCAGTGGCAATCGATCGGATTTTGTCATGGCGTCTTAAATAGTGACAACATCAGCGCCCTTGGTCTGACTATTGACTATGGACCATTTGGATTTCTAGATCAATTTGAAATAGATCACATTTGCAACCATAGCGATCATGGCGGCCGATATGCCTATCATCGTCAGCCACAAATCATGCATTGGAATATGGCCTGCCTCGCTAGCGCTATGCTTCCTCTGCTTGAGCTGGGGCATTCAACGGAAGAATCCCAAACTCTTTTACGTTCCGCGTTAGCAGAGTTCCCAGTAACTTATGCAGAGGAATGGCAGCGCATATTCCGCTCTAAATTAGGTCTGCAATTAGAGCATGATGATGATATTGAGCTTATTGAGCGCCTCTTACAAGCGATGCATGATTCAAAAGTAGACTTCACCAGATTTTTCCGTCAGCTCAGCAATATCCAAAAAGATTCTAAGCCATCGCATATTGCACAAAGAGATGAATTCCTCGATCGTGAAAGTATTGATCAATGGTTTGCCGACTATCTCCATAGACTTCAAGCAGAGGTTTTCAGTGACAAGGCCAGAAAGGAAATGATGGATCAGATCAACCCTAAATATATTCTCAGAAATTACCTCGCTCAAGTTGCAATTGAGAAGGCTCAGCAAGATGATTTTTCTGAAATCGAACGATTACAGCTCATACTCAGTAAACCGTTTGATGAGCAGGAGCCATTTGAGGCTTACGCAAAACCGCCACCCGTCGATATGCAACGTATAGAAGTCAGCTGCTCCTCATAACCTACTACCTTCCAGCCATGAATAAGAAAACAGACCAAGAATACAAAAAATCACTGAGCGAAATTCAATATCGAGTCACCCGAGAGGCTGCGACAGAAAGACCGTTTTCGGGGGAATTCTGGGATCACTGGGCGGTCGGTCAATATCGCTGCATTTGCTGTGATACACCGTTATTTGAATCCACAACGAAGTTTGATGCTGGTTGTGGGTGGCCCAGCTACAACGCACCAGAAAACAATGAGGTCATTACTGAAATTCGAGATGTCAGTCATGGAATGATTCGTACTGAGGTACGCTGCACCAAATGTGATGCGCATTTGGGTCACGTATTTGAAGATGGCCCACAACCTACCGGATTGCGCTACTGCATCAATTCAGCGTCTTTGGCGTTTGAACCCTCCGAGAATGCCGCGCCAAGTAAAGCGGAATAATTTATAAATAGCTGGATAATCAAGCCCATGAAATTTCTATTCGACTTATTTCCGATCATCCTCTTTTTTATCGCCTTTAAATTTGGTGATATTTACACTGCAACTATCGTAGCGATGGTTGCTACTATTGGCCAAATACTTTGGGTGTATTACCGACATCGTAAGATTGATGCTATGCAGTGGGTTAGCCTTGTAATGATTCTGGTATTCGGAAGCCTAACCATTTTTTTGCACGATAAGACTTTTATTCAACTTAAACCAACTGCGCTTTACTGGTTATTTGCAGGCGCCCTGTTCATTAGCGCTCAATTTTTTCAAAAGAACTGGATTCAAGTTTTGATGGGAAAACAAATTACCCTGAAAGAGCACAATTCAAAATCAGTTTGGCATCAAGTGAATATGGCCTGGGCAACCTTCTTCTTTTTTATGGGCGCACTCAATCTCTATATTGCATTTGAGTACTCCGAGGAAACCTGGGTCAACTTTAAGCTTTTTGGTAGCACGGGATTACTGGTGGTATTTGTGATTCTTCAAGGCGTTTGGCTCACCCGCCATATGGAGCATCCTGCAGAATGAATATCAATCAGGAGCGAATTAGCCGATTTGAATCTGACCTCAGGTTAGCGTTTCAGGTAAGCCATTTACATATTGAGGATGAAAGCCATCTTCATGCAGGTCATGCGGGTGCTGCTTCTGGTGGAGGCCACTTTAAACTGACTATCGTAGCCCCAGAATTTGAGGGGATGACCAAGGTGGCTCGTCATAGGGCCATCTATAGCGCTTTAAATAGTCACTTTCCTGAGGCCATTCATGCTCTGACTATCTTGGCATACACCCCTAGCGAAAGCACCCATTAAGCGCAGATTGCTTTAACATTCTCATTTACCTATATTTAAATTTCTCACCCATGTTCAACACACGCCAAATTTTGACCATCAGCGCCTGTAGTGCTGCGCTTTTTTCAACAGCCGTTTATGCCCAAAATGCTGCCATTGTGAATGGCAAGGCAATACCAAAGGCACAACTAGATAAATTAGTTCAAAAATCGAACCAACCAGATAATCCGCAAGTACGAGATCAGGCAAGAGAAATGCTCGTTACTCGAGAACTCATCTTGCAGGAGGCTAATAACCGGGGCATCACACAAAAAGAATCCGTTCGAGAACAACTGGAACAGTCCAAGATGGGCGTGCTAATTGCAGCCGTATTCGAGGACTTCGTAGAAAGAGAAGGCGTCACTGAAGCCGAGTTAAAAGCTGCATACGAACAAGTGAAGAGTCAGTACACCGGCAAGGAATATCACGTAGAGCATATTTTGGTAGAAAAAGAGGCGGATGCTAAAGCTATAACCGCCCAAATTAAAGCCGGTGGTAATTTTGCACAAATTGCAAAAGAAAAATCTAAAGATCCCGGCTCTGCGCCCAATGGTGGAGATCTAGGCTGGGTAAGCGATAAAGCACTAGTCCCAGAATTCTCCAAGGCGATGGTGCAACTCAAAAAAGGTCAAATCACTGACAAGCCAGTGAAGACTCAATATGGTTGGCATATTATCAAAGTGGATGATGTACGCGATGTTAAGGCGCCAAGCATGGATGAAATCAAAGACCAGCTAAAGCAAATGATTACAGCAGATCAAAATTGGCAAAAAGCGAAGTTCTCTGAGTTGATGCAAAAGCTCCGCGCTAAAGCCAAGATCCAATGAGAATATTGTCTCTCTAACTGATAAACCCAGGCAAACCTCCCTGGGTTTTTTCTTGACCAACGGGAAACCGGATTTACCTTTATATTGGCAGAATGATGATTCTTCACACCATGCTCAGAGTCGGCAATATGACTCGCTCAATCAATTTCTATACCAAAGTATTGGGAATGAATCTACTTCGTAGTACTGAGCGACCCGAGCAAAAATATTCTCTCGCATTTGTAGGTTTCGGCAAAGGCAATATGGACGGCCAATCTGAGATTGAGCTCACTTACAACCATGGTGTTGAGAACTATCAGCTGGGTGATGCCTACGGACACATTGCGATTGGCGTTGCTGACGCCTATGCCGCCTGTGAAAAAATCAAGGCTGCCGGCGGTAATGTGACTCGTGAGGCTGGCCCGGTTATGGGTGGGGATACGATCATCGCCTTTGTCACAGACCCAGATGGTTACAAAATTGAATTAATTCAACGCTAAATTTTCCTTGAACTTAGTTGAAGCAAGGCACCATCCAACTTCGAGTTATTGATAGTCTTTCGCAGATTGCTGAAGATGAGTGGAATGCCTTGTTATGCCCTGAAGCTGGTCCATTTCTAAAATACGCATTTCTCAATACATTAGAAGTAAGCGGATGCGTGGGCGGCAATACTGGATGGCAAGTTGCTCACTTGCTCGTTGAGGACTCTGAATCAAAGCTTCTTGGTGCAATGCCTCTATATCTTAAGCAACACTCTTATGGAGAGTTTGTTTTCGACTGGGCCTGGGCTCAAGCATATGAGCAAAACAACATGCCTTACTATCCAAAAGCACTGTCTGCTATTCCCTTTACTCCAGTGCGCGGACCTAGATTACTTGTAGCGCAAACTGCTGATCAGAGTGTTATACAACAAGTCTTAGTCTCTGGCTTAAAGACGCTTGTTGATCAAAATGCACTCTCATCTGCCCATATTCTCTTTCCCGAGAGTAGTGAATTATTAGAGCTAGAGAAACAAGGTTTTATGCTGCGCAACTCAGTACAGTTTCATTGGCAAAATATCGGCTACAAGGATTTTGAACAATTTCTGGTAGACCTCACAATGAAACGTCGGAAGAATATTCGGCGAGAGCGTGCATCTGTAGCCATGCATAAAATATCTTATCGCCATATTCCAGGATCAATAGCAACGAGAGAGGATTGGGCATTCTTTTATCGCTGCTATGAAAATACGTATATTGAGCACCGCTCTTCTCCCTACCTAACCGAAGAGTGCATTCAAATGCTTGGAAGGGATATGCCTGAGAATTATCATCTCATTATTGCCACTCAGGATGAGAAGCCAATTGCGTCATCGTTGCTAGTGGTAGATCGCCCAAACTCAAAAGCATACGGGCGTTATTGGGGTGCAATCGAGCATATCCCCTGCCTTCATTTTGAATTAGCTTATTACCAGGCAATTGAGTATTGCATCCAGGAAGATATTAAGATCTTTGAGGGTGGCGCTCAAGGAGAGCACAAGATGGCAAGAGGTTTTTTACCAACTACTCTGCAATCAGCGCATTGGATTGCGGATGTTGGTTTTTCCAATGCAGTGAAGCGTTTTTTGGAGCGTGAACGTGAAGGTATGGCAGCTTATGTTGATGAGCTCCAACAACACGTTCCTTTGAAATCGTCTAAAGTACAACCATGACCGAATCTAATAACAACATACCAGAACAAGCAGGGGCAAATTCTTTAGCTGTGGGTGATGATAGTTCTGACTCCCCTTGCATTGGAGTCTGCACAACGCTTTACGATGATGTCTGCCAAGGTTGTGGTCGTACTCTAGGCGAGGTCAGTAATTGGGTCTTCTTTAGCCAAGAAGAAAAAGATTGTGTGTGGAAACGCATTCGTGCCGAAGGCACTGCAATGCGCTTCCAACGTCAAACCAAGTAAGTATTTAGCCGGCTAAAGCTTGGCTTCGTAAATACTCTTCGTAGGTCCCTGAGTAATCAGCAATCGTTCCATCCATCTTCACTTCGAGGATGCGATTAGCTAAGGCTGAGACAAACTCACGATCATGAGATACAAAAATTAAAGTGCCTTCGTATTTTTCAAGAGCAATTTGCAAGCTCTCAATTGATTCCATATCCATATGGTTAGTAGGCTCATCCATTGCGAGTACGTTGTGCTTTTGCAGCATCAACTTACCCCAAATCATGCGACCTTTTTCACCGCCTGATAGCACTTTGACAGACTTGCCGATGTCATCACCAGAAAATAAGAGGCGGCCAAGGGTGCCACGAATGACCTGATCATCATCACCAGTATTGCGCCACTCATTCATCCAATCCATGAGCAATTCGTCTTTTGCGAACATCTCGGTATTGTCCTGAGGCATGACGCCGACGTTAGCATTCTCCGCCCACTTCACATCGCCACTATCTGCCGAAATCCCATTAAAGCGTTTGCTAAGAATAGTCTTGAGCAGTGTTGTCTTGCCGGCACCATTTTGACCAATGATGGCGATCTTTTCGCCTGCACGAATACCAATCTTAAAGTTCTTAAAAATCGGGCGGTCATATGCTTTGGAGAGTGCATTGCACTCAACCGCCATATTGTGTAACTTCTTTTCAGAATCAAAACGAATAAATGGATTCTGACGCGAAGAAGGTTTTATTTCAACAATCTCAATTTTCTCTAATTGTTTTTGTCGTGAAGTAGCTTGACGCGCCTTTGATGCATTTGCAGAGAATCGAGCTACGAAAGCCGCTAATTCAGCAATCTTTTCCTTAGCCTTATCGTTGGAGCTCAACTGTTGAGCGCGAGCCTGAACAGAAGCCAGCATGTAGGAGTCATAGTTACCCGGATAAACCTTCAGGGTACCGAAGTCCATATCAGCCATATGTGTACATACTTCATTAAGGAAGTGGCGATCATGGGAAATGATGACAATCGTGCTCTTAATTTGGTTCAGAATATCTTCAAGCCAATGAATCGAATGAATATCCAAGTTATTGGTTGGCTCATCTAAGAGCAAGACATCTGGGTCGGAAAATAAAGCCTGTGCCAAGAGCACGCGTAATTTCCAACCAGGTGCTACGTTACTCATTGGGCCATTATGTTGTTCAATCGGAATACCGATTCCCAATAACAACTCCCCTGCTTTGGCTTCAGCCGTGTAACCACCGTACTCTGCATAACTACCCTCGAGTTCAGCAGCCCTCATGTAATCTTCGTCAGTGGCATCGGGATTCGCGTAGATGGCATCACGCTCTGCAGCCGCCTTCCACATCTCTTCATGACCCATCATCACTACATCAAGCACGCGCTGATCTTCGTAAGCAAATTGATCTTGGCGCAATTTACCCAAGCGAATACCAGGATCGAGACTTACATTTCCGCTGGTTGGCTCTAGCTCGCCACCCAAAATCTTCATGAAAGTGGATTTTCCGCAACCGTTGGCACCAATGAGCCCATAGCGATTACCGCCGCCAAACTTAACGGAAATGTTTTCAAACAGGGGTTTTGCCCCAAACTGCATAGTGATATTAGATGCGGACAGCACGGATGTATTTTTACTTTCTGATAGGTCAATTCGAGGATGCGGATGCAGGTTTTGCATCAAAGACCATTATTTTAACGGCTTGCGGCTAAAAAAGCCGTAAATTAGACTTTCAGCTTAAACGGCGTGAAATCGGTGTGAATATCGTAATGATCTTGATTTTCCTTGCGCTTCAGAAAACCAATCACCCAATAGGTCAAGGGGGTTGCTAGAACCTCCCAGGCAGTCTTCAGGACGTATTGCGACGCCGCAACAGCCAAGACCTCATTTATTGGCCACAGACCGTAAAAGGCTAGTATGTAAAAGAGTGAGGAATCAACCAATTCACCACACGCAGTAGAGCCAATAGTACGCATCCAAAGGTGGCGCCCTTGGGTCAGGATCTTCATTTTGGCCAAGGTATAGCTATTTACGAAACTGCCACAACAAAAAGCGATCATGGAGGCAAGCGCTACTCGCCAAGAATTACCAAATACTGTTTCCATGCCCTGCTGGTAGTTAGCCATATAGGAACCTGGAGCGATAGGCAAAGCAATGACTAGTTGGGCCATGATGGCGGCAAAGGCAAGCGCTGCAAAACCCGCCCAAACAGCCCGACGATCGTATGCGTAGCCATAGACCTCAGTCAATATGTCGCCAAAGAAATAGGCGATCGGAAAAAAAAGGATTCCAGCCCCGAATGTGACGTTGCCAAAATAAGGCAAATCTAAAGTAGCAGCCTTGCCAGCACCAATAAAGTTGGAGCACAGCAGAACCACAACAAAGGCAGCCAATATCAGGTCGTAATAGCGATGGTGACGTCTAGTTGCGTCCATATGTCTAGAAAAATGGATAATAGAATAAAGAATATCCGTATTCTTGAAAATTAACAGGATGCAGATTAAAACCCCCTATAGGATCATTAAGAACCATGAGTAAAGCTAGTTTTAATTGGGCCGACCCCCTACTCCTTGATACGCAACTGACAGAAGATGAGCGTATGGTTCGTGATGCTGCAGCTGAATATGCACAAGGCCGTTTAATGCCCCGTGTACATGATGCTTACCGCAATGAAACTACGGATCCTGCCATCTTTCGCGAAATGGGTGAATTAGGTCTACTCGGCATTACGATCCCCGAGCAGTACGGTGGCGCAAACCTGAATTACGTTTCATATGGCTTAATCGCACGCGAAATTGAGCGTGTCGATTCGGGTTACCGTTCCATGATGAGCGTACAGTCTTCTTTAGTGATGGTGCCAATCAATGAATTTGGTAGTGAAGCCCAAAAGCAAAAATACTTACCCAAGTTAGCCACCGGCGAGTGGATTGGCTGCTTTGGCTTGACTGAGCCCAACTATGGCTCTGATGCGGGTGGCATGATCACTAGGGCCAAAAAAGTTCCCGGTGGCTTCTCGTTAACTGGTTCTAAGATGTGGATCTCTAATTCCCCCATCGCAGATGTATTTGTTGTTTGGGCCAAAAATGATGAGGGCTTAATTAGAGGCTTTATTTTAGAAAAAGGAATGAAGGGCTTATCGGCGCCCAAGATCAGCGGCAAGATGGGTCTACGTGCCTCTATTACCGGTGAAATCGTCATGGATGAAGTCTTTGTTCCAGCTGAAAATGAATTCCCAGAAATCACCGGTCTCAAGGGTCCTTTTACCTGCTTGAACTCAGCCAGATATGGCATTGCTTGGGGCACGCTTGGAGCTGCTGAGTGGTGTTGGTATGCAGCGCGCCAATACACGATGGATCGCAAGCAATTTGATCGCCCTCTCGCAGCAAATCAGCTGATTCAAAAGAAGCTCGCAGATATGCAGACCGAAATTACCATGGCGCTACAAGGCTGCTTGCGTTTAGGTCGCATGAAAGATGAAGGCATTGCCGCACCAGAAATCACTTCCATCATGAAGCGTAACTCTTGCGGTAAGTCTTTAGATATAGCTCGCTTAGCAAGAGATATGCATGGCGGTAACGGTATCTCGGATGAGTATGGGGTCGTGCGTCATATGCTCAATCTAGAGGTAGTCAATACCTACGAGGGTACGCATGATATTCATGCCCTCATCTTAGGTCGCGCGCAAACTGGAATCCAGGCTTTTAGTTAAAGCCCAAGTTTGGTGATGAGGTCTTTTGCTGTTTTTGCAAAGGCTTCATCACTATCATCCTCAAGCTCTACGAAATGGTTCTCACGATAGCTCGGGAAATTTCGAATAATTGAGGATTGGTACGATGGGTCGTAATGCATCACCAATAACTCCTCGACCAAACTCTTAAAATCGCCCGCATCAATGACCTCATGCCATTTCGTGATTTGCTCTTTGCCATATCGTGATGTCAGCAAACTCAGCTTTTCTTTGAAGCTTTCGGGGTTGGATAAAAAATGATGATATTCCCGCAGCAACCAAGATACTCGCGTATGAGTGCTAGATCTAAGCTCAATGCACTGGCCATCTCGAATGCGCTCCATCAAGGGGTCGGGAATATGCAATCCTCCTACCTTTTTGCTTTCAGACTCAACAAACACTATCTTAGACGGATCCAGTGAATTCAAAGCATTCCACAGATTAGTCTCAAAGCCTTTTTGCGAAGGTTGCTCTATATTAGGTTCGTTACCCAATACCGATCCTCGATGAATAGCTAAACCTTCAAGGTCTAGTATCTGCTGGCCGAGTAAACCAATTTCCTGAAGAATGCGGGTCTTTCCGCTTCCAGTCATGCCGGCAATTACCTGAAAAGAAAAGTCTTTAGCAGCTTGGTCAAGATCATTGATCACAACACGCCGGAAACCTTGATAACCACTTTGCAATTGGAGGGCTTTCCAGCCGATACGATTGAGGATATGGGTAAAGGCTCCACTACGTTCGCCACCACGCCAACAGTAAATTAAGGGGCGCCACTCTCTTGGCAAATCAATCAGGGAATTTTCTAAATGATTGGCAATATTGCGTGAAACATAAGCAGCGCCTAATTTCTTGGCAACAAAGGGGGACGCCTGTTTATACAAGGTTCCAATCTCAATACGCTCCTCATTACTCAGCACTGGAAAATTGATTGCACCGGGAATGTGATCTAGAGCAAACTCCGCAGGAGTTCTCACATCAATAATGGCATCAAACTCAGGTAAAGAGGATGCTAGCTTGTCAATACTGAGAATATGCGGGTTACTAGGCTGCAAAAAGATATCCTATTGCAGCTTAGAGAGCACGTGATCGGGCCAAGGTATCGATTTACCTGTCTTCAGGTCAACCCACACCATAGTAGCTCCGCCGACTGCGGCCATAATATCTGGCTCAGTAGTTAAAGCCATCGTAGTGTAAACATCCAAACTTGAGCGCCCAATATTACCAATGTAGGTTTTTAGAGTGAGTTCACCTGGATAGGTAAGTTGTTGATGGAAGTTACAAAAGCCATTCATCATCAACATAGATTCGTCACCAGGGGCAACGCTATATCCGAGGGATGTAATCCACTCTACCCTAGCCTGCTCCATATACCGAAAGTACACGGTGTTATTAACATGTCCAAATGCATCCATGTCACCCCAACGAATCGGCATACACATCTGATGAACAAACTTTTTTTCTTCTGGGATCTCAATGCGCATGAATGCTTACTGGGTATTAAATGAGATATCAACGAACTTGCAATGCCATTTGATACAAATTAGTAGAGCGAGCTCCAGAACGACAGAAGGCCAAAATAGGACCTGGCATAGTTTTTAGTAAGCGCGCCATTTCAACCACTTGATCCGGCGTAAAAGCACCAGGAATTACAGGCAAAAAAGCATAGTTCAAACCCAAGGCTTCAGCTTGAGCCTGAATTTGTGCGTTCGTAGGTTGGCTTGGGCCACCCTCAAAATCTGGGCGATTATTGATTACACTTTTGTAACCTTGTTTAACAATCTCAGCTAAGTGGCTTGGGTCAATTTGACCCAAGGTAGCAAATTGATCGGAATGACAGGCAATAGGAAGGCT
Source organism: Polynucleobacter sp. Nonnen-W13 (assembly GCF_018881735.1). Classification (NCBI taxonomy): domain Bacteria; kingdom Pseudomonadati; phylum Pseudomonadota; class Betaproteobacteria; order Burkholderiales; family Burkholderiaceae; genus Polynucleobacter; species Polynucleobacter sp. Nonnen-W13. The sequence goes on from NZ_JACVPU010000002.1 coordinate 26,518, forward strand.
CATCTAAACCTCAAAAATAATAAGAATTTAAAAACGAATAGCTTAGATTCTAAATCAGACTTACTTTTTATGGCCCGTAAAGAAGCGGTTACAGATAGCCATACCAGCCAACATTGCTAGTATAAAGACGAGAGCCTTGAGGTGACCAGCCCCAAGAGCAACAATTGCAGGACCTGGACAAAAGCCAGCAATACCCCAACCCGCTCCAAAAATGAGGCTGCCTATGATGAGAGGTCTCGAAATATCTCTACGGGTGGGAATATGAAGTGCGCCACCAAAAAAAGCTTCAGTGCGCTTGGACGCCAAATAAAAACCGGCGAGGCCCACCAAAATTGCACCACCCATTACAAAGATTAAGGATGGGTCCCAGTTACCGGTAAGATCAAGAAAATTCAGAATCTTTTGCGGACTACTCATGCCGGAAATGATCAAACCAAATCCGAATAAAACACCAATGAAATATTGGCTAACAAAATTGAAATGTCTTCTCATGACTTACAGACCCAGTACATGACGAATAACAAAGACTATTAAAAAACCAGCGCTCATAAAAGACAGCGTAGCAACTAAAGATCTTGGCGAAAGACGGGATAAGCCGCAAACACCATGACCGCTGGTACAACCAGAGCCATAGTTCGCACCAAAGCCCACCAGTACACCGGCAAGAATGAGAGCGAACCAATCGGCATCAATTACAGTGATTGTGTGAATATCAAAAAAGATGCTGGCCAAGAATGGCGCGCTCAATAATCCCAAAATAAGACTTAAGCGCCAATCAATATCACCCTCTTTAGGTGATAGCAGTCCGGAAACAATTCCACTGATGCCTAAGATGCGACCGTGGAGAATGACGTATAAGGCAGCAGCAAGGCCCAATAAAATTCCACCAAGAAACGCGGGGCCAGGAGAAAAAGCTAACCAATCAATTTGCATATGATCTAGCCTAATTTATGAGTTAACTGCAGGGATTAGGCGCATTGCGAGTTTCTAAATATAAGAGGGCTAGGTAGGCACCGAAGATAAATCCTGGTAAGGCAAGTAGCGATCCAATTGCCAATGTGGAGATACCACTTAAGCCTTGGCCGACAGTACAGCCAAGTGCAGTAACCCCGCCAAATCCCATCAAGGTCGCACCAAGCAAATGGTTAGCCGTATCTTCAGTATCGCGAAAGCTCTCCCACCGGAATGACTTGGTAAAAATAGAAACACATGCGGAGCCGGAGATCATTCCAATGACAGCAGCAATACCAACAGTAAGCACCTTAGAAGTGTCGCTGTACATCATCAACCAATCCAGAAAAAAGGCGTAAGGCGCTACAAACGAGAGGCTTTCCATTCGACCAGAGTTAGTCACCAAGAAAACTTCTTCTAGGGTATTAGGATCCTCAGCAACAAAGCCCAAGTTACCTGAAATCCACCACACAGCACAAATAGCAAGGCCAACAAAGGTTCCGGCAAATAGATTTTCAGCGGTCCAAAAAGTTTTGCTCGCAAGTGCATAAGCAATAAAGGCAAATCCCACTATTAAACCCAAAGCAAGATGTAAGTTGCTGCGAGCAATTCCAGTAATTGGAGCCAAGATACTTGGCAAATCTTGCGAGGTATTGAGAGCGATAAACACAGAATCCAAGGTGTTAACCCGAATCACACCCAAAAAGCCCTTCATCGTCATGTAGGCCGAAAGTCCGAGGACGAGAAACACAATAACGGATTTCAGATTGCCCCCGCCTATGCGGACAAGAGTCTTGCTTCCGCAACCAGAGGAAAGCACCATGCCAAAACCAAATAATGTGCTGCCTACTATTGCTGATAACCATAAAAACTTATTGCTAGTGTAGATACTTTTAAGGGGGTCAATGAGCCCCAAGTAAGACATCAAAGCAAACCCGACAATGGCAACACCGATGGCCAGAAACCATTGCTTCAAACGACCCCAGCTAGACATAATAAAAATATCAGAGACTGCACCCATGCTACAAAAACCTGTTTTTTGCATCACTGCGCCAAGCAAAAAGGTCACTGCAAAGGTGGCAAGTAAAACTGATTTACTAAGAGAGGAAATATCTACTGCATCCATAATAAAAATCTTTACTGAAATTATTTAAATTTATAAAACTGTTTATTGAGAAAGGCTGTTACGTCAGCCTCATCCTCAGGAAAAAGATCAAGACGTAATTCTGTATTGCACATTGAAACCATGGTCTTTAAGTTCTGAAGGCTTTTAACCTTGCTATCACTGCGGGTGTAGATCATGTCACCATTGCCAAAGCCAGATTTTTTTGCATGGCAGGCGTAGCATTTCTGCTGATCAATTTTTTTGCCATTCGCAAGATCCGCTGTAGCGTAGACGGCTACATTCAGGCCAAACATTGCCGCGAAGGTAAATCCAAGCTTAATTAGCAGTAATTTCATTTGAAATCAGTCATTTAGCGAAGTAAACCGCTATTTTAAAGCCAGATGGCAAATTTGCCTTATTCCGCCTGAATTGATAGGTAAACGTTATAGGCATTCATGCGGTTGGCCGCCCTAAACAAGGGCATTCCTTCATATTCTGACCAATCCGTTTGTTGATAGGCCTCATCAAAAGGATCCATATCCATTGCCGACTTTGCCATTGATTGACGTAAATACCTCAAATACTCCCTGGTGAAACGGATATCTTGACTGGGATTAATGGAGTGGGCGCCATGGCCGGGAATCACGATACTAGGGCTAAGTGATTCAATCTCATTCAAGGCTTGCAACCAGCCTTTGCTATCGGCATTACCAACAAAGGGTATGCGACCCCGAAAAACCAAGTCACCTGCAAAAAGGACTTTTTCAGATGGCACATAAATAATTAAGTCCTCAGGCGCATGTGCAGGACCTACTCTAGCGATCTTAAATTCCACACCACCGACAGTCAGCGTGAAACTCTGATCAATCCAGACATCTGCTGATATTAAGTTGGTAGATGCATTTATCCAGGGGGCAAAGTCGGTTCGTGATGCGATCAGGCGCTGTTTAGCAGTTTCAGAAGAGATATAGTTTCTGCCCTCTCCTTGCGCATAAATCTTTGCCCCGATATGCTTGAATTCTTGGAGTCCATAAACGTGGTCTGCATGGTAGTGCGTTACGATGACAGCGACTACTTTTTGAGTTGTCAGCTTTTTAATTTCCGCTATGAGTTTCTTGGCAAGCGTTGGTGAACCCAAGGCGTCAACCACCACCACCCCTTTTGGTGTAATCACAAAGCCTGCATTAGAAATAAAGTTTTGATTTTTACTGCTACCCATTTCCGGCAAACCTTGGACGAAATAGGTATTTGGCGCTACTTGAATAGGCTTTAGGATTAAATCATCAGAAGCATAAACAGTGGATATTGATATCAGCAGCCAGATCACGCCAAATGAAAGTACACGAAGTACATTTGAGCGCAACTCTAGATGCAGCAACTGCATAGCTTAAGGCTTTATGTAAGCGAAATGATTTTGATACTGAAGATCGGCAACTCGAACCACTCCCGATGGGGTGAAGTCTGTATCTAGAATAAATTGATCTTTCTTCAGATTACGATTCTTTAAGGTAATCTCGCAGACCTCAAAACGGACGCCGCGTGACTTCAATGCGCCAACTAGAGGTGCGTATTCGATTCCATTCTTCTTATCTTTTGCACCTTCCATCATGATATCGACACCATTAGCATGAGTAACAACAATGATTTTGGTCTGCGGGGATACATCCAAATGATTCCGTATATTACGTAAACCTTTAATGCCCTGAGACTCAGCATCATCAATGTGATAAACCACTTCTGTGGGCCCTGCAGCATAAGCTCCGCTAGCACACAGGGTAAACGTTACTGCTAGGCACTGAAGTAATTTTTTCATCGTTTATCTCGAGTTAAAAGTATTAGAGCGATACCATTCCAGGATTATTTTTTAGACCCTTAATGATCGGTTCATTAAGCTTCACAGCCTTTACCACCTTCACGTCGCGCAAATGGCGTTCCATCACATCCCAAATTGCTTCGCCACCAGCGTTCTTAGCATCTTCGCTAACCGGCGCCCAACCGGCAACCTTGTATGTCTTACTAGGATCAATGTCCTTGCCATTTAAACGCATATCACTAATCCGCTTACCAGCAGATGCTGACGGATCAATGGTGTATTGCATACCACCCACACGTACCATGTCGCCACCCTGTTGGTAATACGGATCGGGGTTAAATAAGTTGTCTGCTACATCTTCCAAAATAGTCTTGATAGTGTCACCGGTCATATTAGTCACAGTGGTGTATGGATAGGTAATAGCAGTTTGGTCCAGCAGGTTTTCGCGAGTGATGGCTTGACCTGGCAATAAGCTTGTACCCCAACGGAAGCCTGGAGAGAAAGCAATCTCCGCATTCTTCTGGGCCATCAGTCCGTCCAAAATTAACTGGTCGAAACTGCCATTGAAATTACCACGGCGATACAAAAGACCATCTGTAGTTGCCAGTTTTTCATTCAACTTCGCTTCATATGGGGCTCGTACTTTAGCGATCAACTTGTTCATCGCAGGATCAGCTGGAATCATGTTCGAGAAGATTGGGAAGAGCTTGTAGCGGAAATCTACCGGCTTACCACCCTTCACATCAAAATCCAGTACACCCAAGAATTTACTATTAGAGCCTGCATTGGTAACTAAAGTTACTCCACCCGAGTTCTTTACCTTGACTGGAATTGGAACCCCATCATGCGTATGACCTCCCATAATCGCATCTAAGCCTGTAACACGAGACGCCATCTTTAAATCAACGTCCATTCCATTATGGGACAGCAACACAACCACTTTTGCGCCTTTAGCCTTTACTTCATTAATAGTCTTCTGAAGATTTTCTTCCTGAATACCAAATGTCCAGTCTGGCGTGAAATAACGTGGGTTAGCAATCGGCGTATATGGGAAAGCCTGACCAATGATGGCCACTTGAATACCATTCTGCACCTTCATCACATATGGATTAAAGACGGAGTCACCAAAGTCTGCCGTCTTAATGTTTTGAGCCAGGAAAGAAACTTTGCCTTTGAAATCCCCGTTCACAATTTCCATGACGCGTTTCTCGCCTAGGGTCATTTCCCAGTGCGGAGTCATCACGTCGACACCCAGGAGCAAGGCAGCATCAACCATATCCTGACCATTAGTCCACAGTGCAGTACCAGATCCCTGCCAAGTATCACCACCATCTAATAACTGCGCACCTGGACGGCTTGCTTTGATTTGTTTAATCAAAGTTGCCATGTGGGCGAAGCCACCCATCTTGCCGTAATTTTGCGCGGCTGCGACGTAATCAAGATAAGTAAAGGCATGCGCATCTCGCGTCCCTGACTTGATACCGTTAGCCTTTAGAAAATATTCGCCGACTAAGTGAGGTGTCTTACCCTCTTGCGCACCAATACCGAGATTGACATTAGGCTCACGGAAATAGATTGGTAGTAGCTGGGCATGGCAATCCGTGAAATGCAAGAAGTGTACATTCCCAAACTTCGGCAAATCATAGAATTTGTGAGCAGTTGTTTGTGCGTTAGCAAAATTAGATTGCAAACTCATGCCACCAGCGGAGGCGATAGCCAATGCCTGCAAAAATTCCCGTCGATTTAAAGACATATTTATTTCCTTAAGAAAACAGGCCTTGCGGCCTGTTTAAATGTGTTATTTATTCACAGGTGATTCTGGATCAAGCAATAAGGCCATGACATCCTGAATTTGCTGCTCATTCAATAATTTGAAATGGGCAAAACGTGGCATATTGCTGCAAGCGTTATAGGCCTTGGAGTTATTAATACGATTCCAGGTGTAGGTGACCACCTCTTTGGAATAACCGCGCATTTTTCCATAACCAGTTAGCGATGGGCCAATATTTCCATAGGAAATTTCTTTAGCGTCAATTTGATGGCAGTTATAACAACCGCCACCAATTGGGGTATCGGCTTTATCAGACCATGTGGCTCCACGACCGCTTTGCGCAATTCGCTCACCATTCTTCCAATCACCAATATATTTTCCATCGGCAGGCTGCTTAATGGAATCCATATTGATTTTTTGGATTTTCTCGCGCATAGCTTGACCTTGCTTGCTATTGGCGAACTGAGGATCTGAACAGAATTTCTGGGTTGCATCTTGGTCAATACGATCCAAACCAGCAATACCGTCTGCGCGGAAGCTATCTTGAATCATCTTGTTAAATTTTGGATCATTTTTCTGTTGTGCATGAGCCGGAGTTTGAATTAAACCGGCGGCAAAAATAAATCCAGTGACAGCTAAGAGTTGCTTTAAGTGTGTAATTTTCATATTCATCTCTTATCCATTAACGCTTCAAACCAGGTGTTTCGACTATTCCGCCGTTTGCGGTTTTTGCCATATACATAGACAAAGCAATAGTCACGTCGGAGCTGTATATAGGGAACGGAAAGCGTTGCTGACGGAAGCAATCATTCAAACGCTGTTGCATGGTCCAAAACTGACCACTCGATACACGGTAGGCTGGCCAGTAACCCCAACCTAAAGCAGCACCTTTTTGCTCTGTAATGTTCGGTAAGTCTTGCAAACGAATCCGTTTAGCGTTTTCAGCATGGCAAGATGCACAGGAGAAGTCCATCGGACCGCCTTGGAAAAAGAAAGCACGCTTACCAAGGTCATACATCTCTTTTTCTTTTGGATGTGCGGTACTAACCTTAATCTTCTCACCCTTAGACAAAGTAACAACATAGGCAACAATAGCCTCCATATCCTTCTTGGGGCCCTTTTGGAATTGGGCATCAATCATTTCCTGTGGGTCGCGGCCCTGCAATACTTGCATACAGGTCATCAAACGCGACTCTAAGTCTTGAACCTTATTAGTGTCCTTGAAGTAACGTGGCAACTGAGCTGCGGCACCTTTCACAACCCCAGGCCCTAAACCTAAATTACATTGCTCAAGAGTTGCATTCTTTGGACCGGCTGGCTTTTTCCACAAATCTTCACCAGCCGCCTCGTAGAGTTCTGAAGGATTTCCGTCGGCAATCATCTCGCGATATTTAGCAATATCGTCTGTAGCACTTTTTTGTGCTGACACCGAAGATGTCATCGTTAATAAAGCTGCCACTAAACCAGTAGCTAGCCCTAAGGTCAATTTACGCTGCATTTCCTACCCTTTCAGAACCACGGAGGCGGTGAAGATTTATTAAAGCCAAAAAACAATTAAGAAGCAGTTGCTTCATCAGTACGCTTATCGCCCTTACTATCATTCCAAGTCACAACAATTTTGTCACCCTTAGCGCCTTTGTACTTAAAGTTTAAAAATGGATCCTTGGATACTGCTGGACCAAATTGACCATTAAATACATCCTTGCCGTTTGCCTTCACATTAATTGTGCTAATAAACCAAGCTGGAATAGTTTTACCGGACGCGTCTTTACGCTGACCAGATTCCATATCGTGTTTCATCAAAATTTTTACGTCTACAGTGCCACCATTTTCAGCAGCTCTTACGCGCATTGGATCAGCCATTTTGTTTCCTTTTTTACTCTATATATAAATGAATTGTTCTATTGAATTACCGCGAATTAACCGCCGCAACCACCAAGCGTTACTTTGACTTCTTTAACAGTCATCAACCACTTGCCATCAGCCTTGACTAATCCATAGACATTGGATGTTTGACCCATCTTGATACGAGTGGTGACAAAAGCGTCTGTACCGGCTGGGATAAAGAATTGAGCTGCAAGTGCGCTTGGATTCTTTTCAACCAAGATTGCCATTTGCTCCGCTTTAAGCGAAGTGATAATTCCAACAGGAACGACTGCGCCGTTTTCAGCAATATCAGGGGCATTTAAAGTAACCGCGGATGATTTTTCTGGGCTACTAGCACCCATGATCTTAAATACATCATCGATACCCTTACCCTCAAAAGCGGCTTTGTTCCACTCTTGGGCTTGAGCAGTACTAATAAGGCCTGCAGAAGCCATCAAGCCAAATACTGCTGAGTACTTCAATACACTGCGACGCTGCTGATTCATAAAAACTCCTTTATTAATCTTTACTTCTCTCAATTTATTGCTTATTTTGCATTAAAACACCCTGCTTACTACTAAAAATAGCTTTTTATTTACCGCCAGAAAGCATCCAGACCACTAAAGCCTTGCGATCTTCGTCCGAAAGCTGTGCTTGTGCTGGCATCGGGATTGATCCCCACACACCAGCCCCCCCTAATTTCACCTTGGTCATCAGCCTATCAACTGCACCGCTCTGACCATCATACTTTTTAGCAATATCTGCAATTGAAGGTCCGACTAACTTAGCATTAGGAGCATGGCAAGCCGAGCAGTTCTCATTTTTAAAGAGTGCTGACGGACCTTTTGCTGCAGAGGAATGGGTATCTGCTGCATGTGCCAAGCCAGTTCCTGAAGAACCAGGTAATTGCTGAATGGGTGGCTTCGTGGTGTCTGCGCCACGATATGGGCCATACATCCGATTTTGCTCCGCAATATTTTCATGTGCGTTGCGAGCAAAGTCAGGCAAGGTTGAACCAATTTGCACAAATGGGACGCAGTTATGCATGCAAGCGCTGCCATTGACATCAGGCTTATCTTTGACATTCCAGAAACCATGCTTAGTCGTCATACCGTTACGGTTCGGCATTTTAATTTCAGCAATATTTTTATCGCTGAGAACAAAATCATCTGGAACGATTTCACCCAGACTCAAGATAAATGCCACTAATGCATAGGTGTCATCAGGAGTCAGTGATCTAGGTGCATTCCATGGCATAGCGCGGTAAATGTAATCCCATAATGTAGATACTGTGGGCACTTTCATTAAGGTCGTTCTTTGCGGCTGCTTCATGTCTTTTAATGAGGCAACTCGACCTGTCTTCGTATCATCCTTAGAGGTGCCACCAGCGATGGGTGTAAAGATTTCATTAGACTCACCAAAGGTACCATGGCAACTGGCGCATTTAGCCTCCCATATAACCTGACCCTTTTCAACGGAACCGGATCCTTTTGGCAAACCTTTAAAGTCTGGGCGCACATCAATATCCCAAGCTGCAACTTCTGCCGGGGTAGCCGCTCTACCAATACCAGGGAATTTGGCTGAGCCAGATTGTGCTAAAGCTTGTTGAGAACTCATTGCGATAAGAGCCACAAATACTAGGCCGATGCTAAATTTATCCAACTTGAACATTGCTCACCTCGCCGTTTGAATCCAATTTCCAGGATTGGATTGCATTGTTGTGATAGATCGAGCGTGTGCCGCGAACATTACGTAGCGTTTTGATCGACGGTTGAATGTAGCCGGTGTCGTCTACAGCTCTTGATTGCATGATTGCCGGGGAGCCATCCCATACCCAATCGATATTAAATCGCGTAATGGACTTAGTGAGGACAGGTGTTTCTAGGCGAGCTGTTCGCCAGTTATTGCCGCCATCAAAAGAAACATCGACTCGAGTAATCTTTCCCCGACCAGACCAGGCCATACCACTCACGTTATAGAAGCCCTTATCCAGCAATTGTTGACCGCCTGAAGGCGTTGTAATGACGGACTTACACTCTTGGATTGATGCATATTGACGATGTATTCCATCTGGCATGAGCTCAATGTAGTGAACTGCTTCGTCTTTGGTATTCCAAGGCATATCGCCTACTTCTAAACGTCGCAACCATTTCACCCAACTCACACCCTGAACCCCAGGAACTACCAAGCGCAATGGAAAGCCGTTTTCTGGACGCAACATTTCGCCATTCATGGCCCAGGCAACAATGGTGTCATTAAGGCAACTCTCGAGATTGATGGTGCGAGTCATTCCTGAACCATCACCACCCTCGGCTAACATGAACCTGCCCTTTTTAAGGTCGGCGCCACACTCTTCCAGCAATACCTTTAAAGGAACCCCTGTGAATTCACAGCAAGAGAGCATGCCATGGGTGTATTGCACGGTTGGAACGGCTACGTTGCCCCACTCTAATCCGGTATTCGCACCACACTCAATAAAGTGAGTACGAGATATCGAAGGCAAACGCATTAAATCATTCATCGTGAAAACACGTGGATTCTTAACCAAGCCATTCACCATTAAGCGATGTGTTTCTGGATTGACGTTGTACCAACCTTGGTGGTGACGTTCAAAATGCAAACCGTTTGGCGTGATAGTTCCAAACAGACCTTGGAGAGGTGTAAAGGCGACAGATGCAGCAGAGACACGCGTAAGCCCAGGAGACTCACGTCGAATTAAATTAGATTCATAAATAGATGGCACGCCGTATGGCATGGTTGCTACGTTTTTGCCAAGCGTTGTTTGCCATTCCTGTTTCTCAAGGATAGCTGGATCGCCCTCGCCTGTTGCCATAGCTAGTGGAGCCGCTAGTCCAGCGGTTACGCCACCAAGTGCAGACATAAAACCTTTACGTAAGAAGCCACGGCGGTTTTCATCTAAACCATTTGCATTGATATCGGCGATGAGTTCCTGCGAAATAAAATGTTCTGGTGCCTTTACTAGGCGAGCCTGACTAGCTGGCTTTTCAATTGCGCCGATGTCCTGAGCGCTAATCTCGATTTGTTTTTTATTCATGTGATCTCTACTTTGGTCAATAGATACTATAAAAATTAATGCAAACTCTCAGCAATCTTGGCGCACACGGTTTGGCACATTTCCACAGTGGCGTTATCAGCAATTGAGTAAAAAACAGTGATACCCTCTTTGCGTCTCAGCAAAATGCCTGCTTTATGAAGCGCAGAAAGGTGACGTGAAACATTAGCCTGGCTTGAGCCGCATAACTCAACAACCTCAGATACGGACTTTTCACCGCTACACACTGCATACATGATGCGTAGGCGTGACGGCTCCGATAGGACATTGAAATATTGAGTAACTTGTGCAAAAACCTCTTCCATTGCCTCTGGAGATAACTCTTTAGTAGCTTTCTTTACTTTTGCTTTGATATTCACTAGTGATAACCGTATATGCGTATATATGCATATATTAGACTCCACCTCGAAGTAATTACATAGAGAGATACCCTAGGTACAAAAACAATACAATCAAAGAGATGGATATTGATGCAATTCTGCTGTCCTTAAAGCTTGCTTTTTGGACCATGGCCCTAATGTTGCCATTTGGGATATGGGCAGCCCATAAGTTAGTGAATCTCAATAGAAGCCGACCATGGGTTGAGGCTGCACTAGCGCTTCCCTTGGTGCTTCCGCCTACAGTTTTAGGCTATTACTTTCTAGTTTCATTTGGTAATACCAATATTTTGGGCGTTCCCCTTGTATTCTCATTTGCAGGAATCCTACTCGCATCGCTCATTGCAAACATCCCATTTGCCATTCAACCTATACAGCGAGCCTTTGAGGCCATAAATCCTGAAATTCGAGAGGCTGCTCAAGTCAGCGGCCTGAGCAACTGGCAAATCTTTCGTTTAATTGAACTTCCTCTCTCTTGGCGTGGCATCACTGGTGCTGCTGCCCTCACCTTTGCACATACCCTTGGGGAATTTGGTGTTGTCCTAATGGTGGGCGGCGCAATACCAGGGGAGACAAAAACAGCCTCTATTGCAATTTATGACAAGGTTCAGGGCTTTGATACCACCGGTGCTGGAGCCATTGCTCTCGTGCTTCTGGGTATATCCTTAATATGCATTGCCCTCTCCTACGGAGTATTGGGGCGTAAGCCAAATCTGCGCAAAGGCTTAAGCTCATGTTGAAGGTCAAAATTCAGCAGATCAACCCAAGCCCTCTGCAAATTAGCCTGGAATGTGCCCCAGGCGAGTTGCATGCCCTCGTTGGACCATCCGGGAGCGGAAAAACTACCGTGCTCAGAACCATTGCAGGCTTAAACAAACCCGCTAGTGGAAAAATTGAGTGTGATGGTGTGGTCTGGTTTGAAGCCGATGATCTCGGAAATAAAGCGCAACAGCTCTCTCCCGCAGAACGCTCTTGCGGCTTCTTATTTCAGCAGTATGCTCTTTTCCCCCATCTGAGCGCCTTGGATAATGTGATGATTCCGCTGCAGAACTCTGAACTCAGCAGATCTCAGCGCAAGGAAATTAGCCTCGATCTGCTTGACCGCATGGGTATTGCTAATCTCGCAGCGCGTATGCCAAATCAACTGTCTGGCGGACAACAGCAACGTGTTGCCCTAGCAAGAGCGCTTGCTAGACAGCCGAAAGTCTTATTGCTAGATGAACCGTTCTCTGCGATCGATACACCAACACGCCAAGGTCTATATAAAACATTGGCCGAGCTCCGTTCAAACTTACATATCCCCATCTTATTAGTTACGCATGATCTACGTGAGGCTGATTTATTGGCTGATCAAATTACGGTTATTGACCAAGGTATCAGCCTACAAACTGCAGCGCCACAAGTACTGTTTCAGAAACCAAGAAATTCAAGGGTTGCGCAATTGGTTGGTATTAGCAATATGTTTAATGGCGTATTCGATACCGGCAGCTTGAGTTGGGATGGCTGCGCCAAGGTTTTTTCAGTTGCGGATAAAGGGAAGATTCCACCAAAAGCCCGGGTTGCTTGGGTTATCCCGCAAAGTGGCTTGAGTGTTCATAACAAACCAACCCAAACTAGCATGCCTGCCTTAGTTGAGAAGATGAGTAGTCTGGGTCAGATAGCGGTAACTCAATTACGTATTCAAGACAGTAACAACACTATCGAATGGGAAGCTTCCTCAGCCGAAGTCAGGAGACTGGAAATGGAAGTTGGCAAGCAAATGCATATTGAGCTCGATGGCAATCAAATTCATATCATGCCGCTTAGGCCTATAAACGACCCGCGAAGATTTATTGGGCATCATAACGAGAATTTTTAATCACCAATATTCTCCCAATTCAAATTTCGAGACCTTGAATATGACTCTCTAGTCTTTCGAAATCATTTATTTCAATCAGTAACATCTCTTTTTATATGCTAGTATCCTCAAAATTACGCTTTTTACCCCTTAATAAAAATGGAGTTTTTTGATGAAAAATAGTCGTCGCCAATTCATGATTTTGTCTGCAGCTGGTGCTTGCACCTTGGCTTTGAACGGTAAAGTTCAAGCTCAAGCCATGGTTGCTGAAACTGATCCACAAGCTGCTGCTTTAGGTTATAAAGCGGTTGCCACAACTGTTGATAAAGCAAAGTATGCAAAATATGCTGCCGGTCAAGAGTGTGATAACTGCGCCTTATACCAAGCTAAAGGCTCAGCAACACAAGGTGGCTGCTCTTTGTTTGGAACAAAGCAAGTGGCAGCAAAAGGCTGGTGTTCTGCTTACGCTAAGAAGGCTTAATACTAAATTAGTTAATAGTTCAAAAAAGCTGCTTCGGCAGCTTTTTTTACAAGCTCTTTTTAGCTACCATCCCAAGCAAGGCTGAAATGCCAGCGTGCCTCGCACCCTCAGACAATTCTTTTTCGTAACATTGCAGATCGAGGATTTCATATCCTTGACTTAGTTCACGAATCATTTCTTCGGTATACAGATGTTCTATAAGTGATGGACCACCGGTTTTGTATTCCAATTGCTTTGGGGTATATCCTTGCAAAATGAATAGACCCCCTGGCTTCAATGTCTGATGTATTTGTTTGAAAATTCTGGCGCGCATTTCAGGATCAGCAAACTGGATGAAAATGCCAATTACCGCATCATATAAATTAGCCCGCCAATCAAAGCTATCGGTGTCACAGAGGCTGTACTGAATATTGACTTCACTATCAGTAGCAAACTGATTTGCCTTGGCAAGTGCAATATCCGAAACATCAAATCCCGTGACTCGCATGCCTTGCTTGGCAAGCCAAACACCATTGCGCCCTTCTCCATCAGCAATGCAGAGAACTGAAGAGTTGGGCTCTAGATAACGGGACGCTTGCTCAACCAGATATTCATTCGGCTCTTTACCAAAGATGAATTCTTTTTTATCGAAGCGTTCATTCCAGAACTGAGTAGCATCTGTAAAGCCCATGAATTGCCTGATCTTGTATGTTTTATTTAGATCACTTCTTCGGGCCACCAAGGAGATCAGCCTTTAAGTCCACTACGCTCTCGAGTCCAACTGCGATACGAACCAAGCCATCAGTGATGCCTGCAGCTTTGCGGGCCTCAGGACTTACCCGGCAGTGTGTCGTTGTAGCAGGATGTGTAATCGTTGTACGAGTGTCCCCCAGATTTGCGGTAATGGAGCAAAGTTTTGTTTGATTGATCAACTTGAAAGCCGCTTTTTTTCCACCCTTTAGGGTGAAAGATAGAATAGCACCACCCGCTTTTTGCTGGCGCTTTGCCAACGCATGTTGAGGATGAGATTTCAAACCAGGATGATAAACACGCTCTACTCCCGGCTGTTTTTCCAACCACTGAGCAATCTCTAGAGCATTCTGACTCTGCTGCTTCATGCGTAACTCTAGAGTCTCCAAACCTTTTAAGAACACCCAAGCATTAAACGCTGAAAGTGTAGGGCCTGCAGTACGTACATAGGGAAATACTTTGCCCATGATGAAATCATTGCTGCCCACAATTGCGCCACCAACTACGCGACCCTGACCATCCAAATACTTGGTTGCGGAATGAATCACTACGTCAGCACCTAATGAAAGGGGTTTTTGCAAGGCCGGCGTACAAAAGCAGTTATCAACAGCAAATAACGCCTTAGCTTTTTTTGCTATCTTTGAGATAGCTTTGATATCAGCAATCTCAGTTAAGGGATTGGATGGTGTTTCTAGGTAAAACAATTTAGTATTTTCTTGGATAGCACTTTGCCAAGACTTGGTATCCGACAAATCCACATAAGTCGTTGTAATACCAAAGCGTCCTAGAATATTGCTAAATAATTGGATGGTGGCACCAAACACAGAGCGAGAACAAACCACATGATCTCCTGCCTGAAGATGCGACATTGCCATTGTTAAAATCGCAGCCATACCAGAAGAAGTTGCAATGCATGCTTCGCCACCCTCTAGCGCAGCTAATCGGTCCTGGAACATACTGACTGTAGGATTGGTAAAGCGAGAATAAATAAAGCCCTGATCTGCATGTGCGAAGCCATCCGCTGCAAGTTCAGCACTATCAAAGCAAAAGCTAGAAGTGAGGAACATGGCCTCAGAGTGCTCTTGGTATTCAGCAGTACGGCGCGTACCTGCACGAACCGCTAAGGTTTCAAGCGCTAGCTTAGAAAAATCAGGCTTTTTACGGGTAGTTTTACTCTTCATACCGCTATTTTGACACCGAATTACAGAATTGCCTCAGACACGCATATCTGAGGAATGTGATCGTTGTTTTTAGTCTTCTGTGGCTAAGTGCAAATGCAGTTGCGAGCGGGCAAAATCACTTGAATCACGTTGACGGTCGGCTTTGGCCTCGGAGGTATTGCGAGCAGCCTCTAGAGCATCTAAATAAGATTCATTGATATCGCCAGTAATGTAGTGACCATCAAAACAAGAGGCCTCAAAGTGCTGGATTGCCGGATTGATATCCTTTACAGCCTGCTTCATATCTTCGACGCTTTGATAAATTAATTGGTCTGCACCAATCATCTTATTGATCTCTTCATCAGTGCGGCCATAAGCCACTAGCTCACTACGAGTTGGCATATCGATACCATACACATTAGGGAATCGAACAGGGGGCGCAGCAGAAGCAAAAATCACCTTCTTAGCGCCAGACTCTCGTGCCATCTGCACAATCTCAAATGAGGTTGTACCGCGAACAATAGAGTCATCCACAATGAGGACGGTCTTATCTTTGAACTCAATGCGCATGGCATTGAGTTTCTGGCGTACTGATTTTTTACGAACAGCCTGGCCAGGCATGATGAACGTTCTACCGATATAGCGATTCTTGAAGAATCCTTCTCGGTAATCTACGCCTAGACGTTTAGCAACCTGCATTGCTGCTGGACGACTAGAGTCAGGAATCGGCATGACAACATCAATCTCACCAGGAATAGTTTCTTTGCGGATCTTTTCGGCAAGATAATCGCCCATACGCATCCGTACGTTATAAACAGTCACGCCATCAATTGTGGAATCTGGACGAGCCATGTAAACGTATTCGAAAATACAAGGCGTCAGAACTGCATCGGCAACACACTGACGTGAAGAGAAATTACCATCCAAATCAATATAAATTGCTTCACCAGGATTTACATCACGTACAAAGGTAAAGCCAAGGCCATCAAGTGCAACCGATTCAGAGGCGATCATCCACTCCGGACCCTTCGGTGTATCCATGCGTCCAATACACAGGGGTCGAATTCCAAACGGATCGCGAAATGCCAATAAGCCATAACCAGCTATCAAAGAAACAACTGCATAAGAGCCTTTAACGCGCTTTGTTACTTGTGTAACGGCGTTAAACATGGCGCCTTCATCTAATGCCGCGCTATTGGTTTCTTTTTGAAGCTCGTCTGCCAATACATTCAACAACACCTCTGTATCTGAACTGGTGTTGATGTGGCGACGATCGCGATAAGCCATCTCTACACGCAGGCTAGCTGCATTAGTCAGATTACCGTTGTGAGCCAAAATAATGCCGTAAGGAGCGCTGACATAAAACGGTTGAGCCTCTTCCTCACTACTTGCAGAGCCGGCCGTTGGATAGCGAACCTGCCCAATACCGGCACTCCCTACTAGACTTCGCATATTACGAGTTCTAAATACATCTCGCACTAGACCATTAGCTTTATGCATTGTGAATGAATTGCCATTCATGGTTGCCATGCCGGCAGCATCTTGACCGCGATGTTGGAGCAATAACAACGCGTCATAAATGAGTTGATTAACTGGGGAGTGGGAAACTGTTCCGACGACGCCGCACATAAGCCTAGATCCCTATTGTTAATGAAGGTGTAATGGTGGGTGTAATTTTAGGCATTGCATTACTTAATTGCTTTGCCCAGTCAGCCGGCAACCACCCTTTGATTAAGCTGGTTGCCATATCAATGGCTGGTCGGGTAATTGCCTTTTGCCAAGCGAGGCTTTGAGGAATAGGAGTCAAGGCCGCTAATGTTGCCATTACTACTACAACTACACCACCACGCGCTAAACCAAATACCAGACCCAGAAATCGATCTGTCATGCTCAATCCAGCAGACAAGATAATCTTTTGAATCACATTGCCAATCAAGCCACAAACAATCAAGGTAAGAATAAATAGAATGAGGAAGCTGACACCCAGACTCAGAAGCTCATCCATATGAAAAGTAGATAGCCATTCAACAGAAAGATAGTTTGTATAGTGATAAGCAACCCAAGCAGCTACAAACCAAGAGGCTAGTGCCAGCACCTCTTTAAAAAGACCCCGAGAAATGCCCACTAATGCGGAAACCAATAGCACTACCAAGGTGAAGTAATCCACCGTAGTTAACTTCAGGGTGGATAAATATTCCATTAAGGGGCTTCCACCTCAACTAGCCTTGGAGACAGGCCCATGGCTTTCACTTTTTTCTCAGCAGCTTCAGCAGCGTCCTTATCGGTAAATGGCCCAGCTCTTAATAGAAAAAGTTTTACACCATCAGCGCCGGTTTTATTTAAAACATAATTAGGAATCTTTTGATCCTTCATCTTAGCTATCCAGCCCTTGGCTCGCTCTTCAGATGCAAAAGCACCGACCTGAATGACATATTTACCTGGCCCCACTTTTTTTGGGAGTTCTTCAGCTTTTGATTTAGTGCTTGCATTTGGCACTGCAATAACCTCTTCACCAGCAGCTAGGCCACTAATAGAATTTGTTTTACTTACCGCAGGCGATGATGACACTACAACTTCTTTGGATGGAGAAGGCGCTTTTTCTTTCGCTGGCATCTCAACAGCAGCTACAGGATTTACCTTCGCATCATTTACGGGCATTGCAGCGTTAGGGGCAGGCAGGCTAGTCACGATATTCACAGCAATATCGTTATTCACAGACTTAGGTTTGTTATCCAAAATACGAGGAAGGCCAACTACCGCAATTAATACTAGGACGGCTGCGCCAATGAGACGATGGCGGGCACGTTGCTGATCAGGATCTTCTGTTAGCGCTAGCTCTTCATTTTCTTGGGCACGCTGAAAGCTACGGGGAGCTAATTTATTGACTGTACGACGACCCCTCGCCGAAGCCCGATCAAGGTCTTCAGTCTCAGAGTTTCGCTTAAAAAGCTTCGATAAACGAATCATGGATCAATGGGCCTGGTTATTTCGATATGCCATTACTCCGGCGACAGTATAGAAGGATCCGAAGATCACAATTCTATCACCCTCACCGGCCTTAGAAAGCGCTTTTTGATACGCTGAAGCAGGATCTGGGAAGCACTCAATACCACCATCTTCCCCATTTTTAAGGGATACACCCAAATCTACCAACTTCTCAGATAGTGCCACCGCACTAGCGGCGCGTGGGGTTGGTAAATCAGTACAAAACCAGAAATCCACACTATTTAACAGGGGCTTAATAACACCGGCAATATCTTTATCCGCCATTGCGCCAAAAATGGCATAGGTATAGGGGTGATAGCCCATCTTATCCAAACCCTGCCCCAAGGTAGCTGCCGCATGGGGGTTGTGAGCAACATCCAAAACGATGGTTGGCTGACCGGGTAGAACCTGAAAACGACCTGGCAGCTCCACCATAGCAAAACCATTGCGAATATCCTGTGCGCTAACTGGTAGTCGCTGATGCAAGGCCATTAATGCGGCTATCACAGCAGATGCATTCAGAATCTGATTGGCACCACGTAATGCAGGGTAACCTAGACCGCTAAAGCGTTTTTGTCGTCCAGCCCAACCCCACTGCTGCTTATCACCTTGAAAGTTGTAGTCACGGCCCTGTAGCCATAAATCACATCCAAGTTTTGCGGCGTGATCAATTAAAGATTGTGGAGGCACGGGGTCGCCACAGACTGCAATACCGCCGGCCCGGAAAATGCCAGCTTTTTCAAAACCAATTGCCTCACGTGTGCCACCCAAAAAATCAGCATGGTCAATATCAATACTCGTGACGATCGCACAATCTGCATCAACAATATTGACAGCATCTAGGCGACCCCCCATGCCCACTTCAAGCACTACCGCATCCAAGCTCGCCTTGGAAAATAAATGCATGATGGCCAAGGTAGTAAATTCAAAATACGTTAACGTTGGCGCATCCGCTAAGCTGACGCGAGCTTTTTCAACGACTGCAAAATGCTCTAGTAAAAGATCATCTTTCACCTCTTCACCATTAACGCGAGCACGCTCGTTAAATACAAGTAAATGTGGAGACATATGACAGCCAACCTTGTAGCCAGAAGCTAGCAAAATACTCTCAAGATAGGCGCAAGTAGAGCCCTTGCCATTGGTACCAGCCACAGCGATAACTGGGCAATCAAAGTGAAGACCTAGCGCATCTTTAACCCGATTAATACGAGCAAGACCCATGTCGATGCCAACAGGGTGAGCTGTTTCGAGATGACTAAGCCAAGCCGTTAAGCTAGAAAAAAGGATGGGGGTTTGGAGGGCGAGATTCAAGCGCTTTATACAGCTGCGCTACCCGCAATCGCAGGCTCAGGGAGTTGCTGTAGTAAGGCCAACAAACGAGCAATCTCACCACGCATCTGCCGGCGATCAACGATCATATCGATGCCGCCCTTTTGCATCAAAAACTCAGAGCGCTGAAAACCTTCGGGTAATTTTTCACGAACAGTTTGCTCAATCACGCGAGGACCAGCAAAACCAATCAAGGCCTTCGGTTCAGCCATCACAACATCACCCATGAACGCGAAGCTAGCAGAAATTCCACCCATGGTGGGGTCTGTTAAGACGCTGATGTAAGGCAAACCTTTTTTAGAGAGCAGGGTTAACATCGAATTAGTCTTAGCCATCTGAAAGAGGGATAGCAGGCTTTCTTGCATGCGTGCGCCACCAGTTGCAGTCACGCAAATAAAAGCGCATTTCTTGGCAATGGCCTCTTGTACGCCGCGAGCAAAACGCTCACCGACAACCGAACCCATTGAGCCGCCCATATATTGAAATTCAAAGCAGGCCGCAACCACTGGAATGCTCTCAATCTTTCCACCAAGAACAATTAAGGCCTCGGTTTCACCGGAAGCATCACTAGCTTCCTTTAATCGATCAGGGTACTTTTTGGAATCTTTAAATTTGAGTGGATCAGTTGGGTAAATATCTGCGCCAATCTCATAGCGACCTTTGGGATCCAAAAGACTATCGAGACGCTGACGGGCGCCAATGCGCATGTGATGACTGCATTTGGGACAAACCGATAAATTCGCTTCGATATCAGTGCTGTAGAGCACGGTTTCACAACTGGGGCACTTAACCCAAAGTCCTTCAGGAACAGATTTGCGATTGGCAGGGTCCGTATGTTGGATTTGTGGGGGTAGTAATTTATCGATCCAGCTCATCAGTTTTTAACTATCCAGTGCATTAACTATCTAAAGCGACGCGAATTTCACGAATGAAGGTTTCGAGTGATTGTACCGCTTGGCCAGGGGCAGAATCCTCCAAAAGACGAATAATTCGACTGCCAATCACCACTGCATCAGCTGTTTTTGATACTGCACGGGCACTTTCAGCATCATTGATACCAAAACCTACTGCAATCGGAATTGGGGTAGCCTCACGAATCTTAGGAATAATGCTGGCCACATCTTGGGTATTCAAATGAGATGCGCCTGTTACGCCTCGCATCGAGACATAATAGATATAACCAGAAGCTATTTTGGCCGCGTCCTTTATACGCGCTTGTGATGAAGTGGGAGCCAATAGAAAAATAGGGTCAACACCGGCCAACTTCATTTGGTCAGCAAAATCAACGCACTCTTCTGGAGGGTAGTCGACGATCAAAACACCATCAACGCCTGCAGCTTTAGCTTCCCCTGCAAAGTGCCCTGCTCCCATCTGTTCGACTGGGTTGGCATAGCCCATGAGGACAACCGGCGTATCCGCATCTGCTTTACGAAACTCTTTGACCATGTCTAGGCAAGTACGCAGAGTTACGCCTTGAGTAAGCGCTCTTTCAGATGAGCGCTGAATAACCGGACCATCTGCCATCGGATCAGAAAATGGCACCCCAAGCTCTATGACGTTAGCACCACCACGAACTAATGCATGCATTAATTCAACAGTGAGTTTTGGGTCAGGATCACCAGCAGTAATAAAAGGGATTAAACCTTTTTTTCCGCTAGCTTTTAATTCATTGAAGAGTGCAGTAATTTTTGACATGGATTAGCCCTCAGATCCAGTGGCTTGAGCAACGGTATGCATATCCTTGTCACCTCGACCAGATAAGTTCACTAAGATGGTTTTATCTTTAGAGAGCGTGGGTGCTAATTTACAGGCATATGCAATCGCATGAGCAGATTCTAGGGCAGGAATAATGCCTTCAATACGGCAGCAGTCATGAAAAGCTTTCAATGCTTCTTCATCAGTTATTGCCACATAGTCAGCGCGACCTGAATCTTTTAACCATGCGTGCTCGGGACCAACGCCGGGGTAATCCATACCAGCTGAAACAGAATGCGTTTCAGATATCTGTCCATTTTCATCTTGCAAAAGATAGGTTCGATTGCCGTGCAAAACACCAGGCTTTCCAACGCAAAGGGCTGCAGAGTGAAGACCACTATTGAGACCGTGACCGGCAGCTTCAACGCCAATCAATTTCACTTCTGGGAAATCAATGTAGGGATAGAAAATACCCATGGCGTTAGAACCGCCGCCAACACAGGCCATTACATAGTCAGGCTGACGCCCGGTCATGACGGGCATTTGTATTTTGCATTCCTCACCGATCACACTTTGAAAGTCTCGGACCATCATTGGGTAGGGATGAGGTCCAGCGACAGTACCAATAATGTAGAAGGTATCCTCTACGTTAGTAACCCAATCACGCATTGCTTCATTTAAGGCATCCTTCAGCGTCTTTGTTCCTGATTCCACAGGCACTACTTTTGCGCCAAGCAATTTCATACGGAACACATTTTGCGCTTGACGCGCTACGTCAACAGAACCTTGATATACAGTGCAGTCCAAACCGAAACGAGCGCAAATAGTTGCAGTAGCGACACCATGCTGCCCTGCTCCAGTCTCAGCAATGATGCGTGGCTTACCCATACGCTTAGCCAGCATAGCTTGACCGATAACATTATTAATTTTATGTGCGCCAGTGTGATTCAAATCTTCACGCTTAAGATAGATTTGTGCGCCGCCCAACATCTCACTCCAACGTTTAGCGTGATAGACCGGGGATGGACGGCCTACAAAATGCTTGAGCTCATAATGAAATTCTTCTATGAATTCAGGATCATATTGATATTTTGCATAAGCTGCTTTGAGCTCATCTAAGGCGAACATGAGCGTTTCAGAAACAAATACGCCACCGTAAGGACCGAAGTGTCCCCGTGCGTCTGGCTTATCGTACATAAATACCTCTTTTATTAGTTACAGCAAATGATTAGGTTGGCGTGCTTGCGTCTGCCGCACGCACTGCCTCGATAAACTCTTTCATCAAGGCGTGGTCTTTTACACCTTTGCTGATTTCTACGCCGCTAGAGACGTCAACCGCGCAAGGGTGTAGACGAGCAATAGCTTCGCCCACGTTGTGAACGTTCAATCCACCACTCAAAACGACCCGAGGCGCGTTTGCGCTTATCCATGCTTGTGGAATTCCTGACCAATCAAAAGGAATGCCCCCTCCTCCATAGCCCTCAACGAGTGCATCGAGCAAAAGAGCATTTGCTTGCCTATATTGTAGGGAAAAATCATCAAACGCGAAGCCTGCTCCAACACGTGCAGCCTTCATCCATGGCTGACCTGCAGCTAGGCGATGGCATTCCTCTGGTGACTCATCCCCATGAAACTGCCACAAAGTAATCGGGGCAGCGGCCCTAATAGCCTGAAATTCAGCATCGGTAGCATTGACGACCAATCCCACAGCATCAACCCCTGCTGGAAGCCTAGAAATCAATGTGGCAGCAATATTTGGAGTAACGGCTCTAGGACTAGGAGGGTAAAACACGAAGCCAAGCGCATCAACACCAGAGGTAATCGCAGCATCAACGTCGCCTGGTGTTTTGAGACCGCAGATTTTGACCCTAGTTCGGCCTGGAGAGTTTGTTATTAAGCCCATATGGGGAAATGATAAGGGTCTTGAGCTATTAAAGGCACATTTAGACGAAAATCGCCTTAGGCAACCAAGAATTCGAAAGCCATGGTTTTGGGATATTAAATTCTTCTGGGTAGACAATTTGTGCTAAATAGAGGCCTGCAGGTGAAAAAGTAGGGGCTGCAACACTACGATCTTTTGCTGCCAAAACCTCAGCCATCCAATTGGCTGATTGCTTGCCTATACCAATTTGGATGAAGCTCCCTACTAAATTGCGAACCATGTGATGCAAGAAGGCATTCCCTTTGATCCTGAAATACAGCCATGGTTCATTCGAGAAGATTTCGATGGAATACATAGTCTTCACTGGAGTCTTGCTTTGACATTCTGAGGAACGAAAAGAGGTGAAGTCATGTTCACCAATCAAACATTCAGACGCCAATCTCATCGCGTGAATATCAAACCAGCGATCAGCTGGAAGCATCACATAACCAGCACGATCGGCAGCCATAGGTGAGCGGCAAGGCCCAGCATGTAATGCATAAACATAAGTTCGCTCATGAGCGGAATAGCGAGCGCTAAATGCATCCGAAACTGGCTGAGCCCAATTGATCACAATAGATTCTGGCAGGAATGCATTAACCCCCCTCACCCACGACCAGTTATCTCGCTCAACTTCGACATCAAAGTGAACAACTTGACCCAATGCATGAACACCGGCATCTGTTCGACCAGCAGTAATAACGCGAATAGGATGAGAGTACTGGGCCTCATTACCAACAAACGAGGTAATAGCTTTCTCCAACTCAGCTTGAATGGTAGGCTGATTTACCTGGGTCTGCCAACCAGAAAAAGCGCTACCGTCATACTGAAGTCCGAGGGCAATGCGCATTCAGTTTAGCTATTACTATGTGAAAGCTCAGCTAAAACACCTCGCGCTTCAACCACAATTTCCGGGTCAATTGATGCGCCAATACGGACAATCTCTTCAAGTGATTTCTTCGCGGCTGAAAAATCTTCAATAGTGATGTAGGCGCGGGCTAGATTTAATCTAACTCTAAGCTCATCAGGCGTCAGATCTGATGTGGCAGGCTTGGTAACAGGCAAATCCAGATTAATACTTCCGAATAATGCCTTAGCTTTATCCGAGATACCCTCATGATGAGCATGATCACTAGTAGGGTGATCGTGCGCTGTGGATTGCACTTGCTCGTGTTCTGACGTGTAGTCACGAGCATGAATATGAGGGGAAGGATTTTTACGCGAATGACTGATAAAGAACCAAATCAAAACAGCCGTAACTAAAACAAAAGCAAGCAAGCCAAGAAAAACAGCCTTTGCGTTAAACCCACTCTTTCCAGAATCAAGCACCTCTGCGGCACCTTGAGATTCAGCTAATAATTTTTTTAAGTCTGCAATATTCTTCTCTAACTCTTGAGCTCTAGCATTAGTTTGTTCAAGGGCCTTTTCTTGGGCCACTATTTCTTCAGTAATGCGCTTAGCATCTGCATCCCGGTCTCCACTAGAGCCGATCTTTAAACGATTTGCAGAATTGACAACATCATCCACACTAACTTCTACGCTAGCTTGGTCACTCTTTTTCTCAACCCATTGTTGCGCTGCCGAGTCTACAAAATCCTTAGCAAGCTTTGAATCAATCGCCTGTACTGTGGCTGGATCAGGAATCAAGAGCTCAGAACCAGCCCGCAAACGATTAATATTGCCGCCTGCAAATGCATCTGGATTGGCTTGATATAAAGCCATCATTTTCTGGTCGATCGAGAATTCTGGTGAGCCTGAATCCATCTGTGATGCAATCGAAGACAGCGTTTGTCCAGGCTCTACAATAAACTTTGGAATAGTCCCATTCAAAAATGTATATATTCGAGTGATTGAGCCTGTTGACCAATTTAAGGTGAGCAATAAGTCTACAAAGATATCCTCAGAGATCGGCACGGCTTTCACCGTTTCAACCAAAACCATCAAGCGCTCATCCTTTGCTCGATAGACCATGACTTGGGTATTGAAGTCCAAAATTTTAGGTGAAATGCCGAGGCGCTCATAAGCGCTTGCAGATGGTATTGAGGCTGATAAAGTTGTTAAAAGAGCTTGCTCATCTGGAGCCAACTCAATGGGCACCTCAATTCGAAGACTTTCGCCGGGATTAGATACCAAATTCGCCTTGCCCAATGTAACGGCGAAGACACTAGTCGATAGTGCAATACCAATAAGACTAGCAAAGAGAAATTTCAGCATCTGAATATTAGGCATTGCTATCCAATAGAATTTTTAACATTCGACGTAAGGGCTCGGCTGCACCCCACAAAAGTTGATCGCCTACAGTAAAAGCACCAAGATATTCAGGGCCCATTGCCATCTTATGCAATCGTCCAATAGGCACTGTCAATGTACCGCTAACAGCTGCCGGAGATAATTCACGCTCGGTAGTCTCGCGATCATTTGGAATCACCTTGACCCATTGATTGTCATTGGCCAATATTGCCTCAATCTCTTTAAGCGGAATATCTTTTTTGAGTTTCACGGTGAGACCTTGTGAGTGGCAGCGCATAGCGCCAACACGGACACATAAACCATCAATGGGAATACTGCCCGGAGTTCTAAACGCAGGTCGACCTAAGATCTTATTAAATTCAGCTCCGCCCTTCCACTCTTCTTTTGTTTGACCGTTCTCGACTGGAACATCAATCCAAGGAATGAGACTGCCCGCTAAAGGAGTATTGCGGAAGTTTTTCTTTGGAAAATCAGGTGAACGTAATGTCTCGGTGATTTTGCGATCAATATCCAGAATCCAAGAAGAAGGGTCAGCTAATTCAGTAGCTACGCTATCGCGCAATGCACCCATTTGCAACAACAGTTCGCGCATATTCTGGGCGCCAGCACCTGAAGCCGCCTGGTAGGTCATGGCGCTAATCCACTCGACCATATCAGCCTTAACAAGGCCACCCATCGCCATCATCATCAAACTGACTGTGCAGTTACTACCAATCCAGTTCTTTCCACCAGCAGCCAGCGCCTTATCAATTACCGGACGATTCACAGGATCCAAAATTAATACCGCATCATCCTTCATGCGTAAGGCACTCGCAGCATCAATCCAGTGACCCTGCCAACCAGCGGCACGCAGTTGTGGAAAAATCGCATTGGTGTAGTCACCACCCTGACAAGTCAAAATAATGTCGCAACGCGAAAGTGCCTTGATGTCATTCGCATCCAGCAAAGTATTCTCACTCTTAGTCACTTTTAGTCCATTTAAGAGCGGCACTTCACCACCGGCCTGACTAGTGCTAAAAAATACAGGTTCGATCAGGTCAAAATCTTTTTCAGCCAGCATTCTCTCCATAAGAACGCTACCAACCATACCGCGCCAGCCAACTAAGCCTACTAAGGGAGTTTTTGTATTTGACATGATGATCAACTATGTATTCAGTGTGTTGAAATATTTACGGGTGTAAGTAATTATGATTTTGAAAGAGCGGCAACAACAGCATTACCCATTTCAACGGTAGAAACTTTCTTTGTACCTTCGGTGTAGATATCAGCGGTACGTAAACCTTGAGACAAAACCTGTTGGACTGCTGCCTCAATACGATCCGCTTGGGCAGGCAAACCCAAAGAGTAACGCAACATCATGGCAGCAGAAAGAATCGTTGCCAGTGGATTAGCGATACCCTTGCCCGCGATATCAGGTGCTGAGCCGTGACTTGGCTCGTACAAGCCTTTATTGTTTTTATCTAATGAAGCGGATGGCAGCATACCAATTGAGCCAGTCAACATCGAAGCTTCATCCGAGAGAATGTCGCCAAACAAGTTACCAGTCACCACCACATCAAATGCCTTGGGCGCCTTCACTAATTGCATGGCGGCGTTATCGACATACATATGCGTTAACTCAACATCTGGATAGTCTTTGCCAACACGAATCATGACATCACGCCACAACTGTGAGGTCTCCAAGACATTAGCCTTATCCACGCTACATACCTTTTTACCGCGTTTACGAGCTGCTTCAAAAGCTACACGACCAATACGCTCCACTTCAGGCTCGCTGTAATGCATCATGTCGAAACCTTCGCGCGCACCCTTAAATAGGGGCAATTCAGAGCTACGAATTCCGCGTGGCTGACCAAAGTAGATATCGCCATTCAGTTCGCGAATAATCAATATATCCAGGCCACTAACAATTTCAGACTTCAAGCTTGATGCGGCCGTTAGCTCGTCATAGCAAATAGCAGGTCTAAAATTAGCGAAGAGCTCAAGATGCTTGCGTAAGCCCAAGATGGCTTGTTCTGGACGAAGTTCGCGAGCCAAGGCGTCATATTTCCAGTCGCCCACAGCACCAAACAAAATAGCATCTGCTTTTTTAGCAAGTTCAAGAGTTGCAGGCGGCAATGGATGTCCAGCAATATCATAAGCAGCACCCCCGACAGGCGCTGTCTCCAGATCAAACTGAGGGCCGAGCGTATTTAATACCTTAACGGCTTCAGCAACGATTTCCGGGCCGATACCATCGCCCGGTAGGACTGCAATTTTCATGAAAAGGCCTTTAACTCTATAAAACTACGGCAGTTGTGTAGCAAGCCAAGGCATCTTGAGAATGCGCTCAGCTTCGTAGGCCTTGATTTTATCTGCATGTTGCAGGGTTAAGCCAATATCGTCTAAGCCGTTTAGTAGGCAATGCTTCCTGAATGGCGCCACATCAAAGCTGTAAGCGGTTCCATCAGGGGAGATGACTTGCTGAGCCTCTAGGTCGATTGTGAGCTGATAGCCACTAAAAGCCAGGGTCTCATTGAATAAATGGTCTACCTGCAACTCTGAGAGGGCAATCGGTAAAAGGCCATTTTTGAAGCAATTGTTGTAAAAGATATCCGCAAAACTAGGTGCAATGACCGCTCTGAAGCCATACTGATCTAATGCCCAAGGTGCATGCTCACGGGAGCTGCCGCAGCCAAAGTTCTTACGGGCTAGCAAAATACCGGCATCTTTATAGCGCGGCTGATTTAAAACAAAATCTGGATTAATTGGACGCGTACTGCAGTCTTGACCAGGCTCACCATGATCGAGATAACGCCACTCATCAAACAAATTCTGGCCAAACCCCGTTTTCTTAATGGATTTTAAGAACTGCTTGGGGATGATGGCATCGGTATCTACATTTTCGCGATTAAGCGGAGCTACCAAGCCTTTGTATACCGTAAATTTTTCCATAGTGATTTGTCTGATGTTTTTTGTGAACTTACTTCACCGGGGTCACAACAACATCTTTCCCTTGAGTTTGGGACTGATTGGATGTGTTGGAATTTTTGCTTCCGCCCATAGAGTTACCCATAGTTTGAAGATCTTTACCAACACCTTCCATTGTGTTTGCGCAAGCAGATAGGATGATGCCGATGGCAGCAACTATCGTCAATTTTTTAATCATTGTGAAAGAAGACCATTTAAACACTGTAACTCCTTAAGAAATCTTACGAACATCAACAAAATGACCTTCAATCGCAGCGGCAGCAGCCATCGCTGGGCTCACCAAGTGCGTTCTTCCGCCATTACCTTGACGACCTTCAAAGTTGCGATTTGAAGTGGATGCACAACGTTCACCAGGCTCAAGCCGATCAGCATTCATTGCCAAGCACATAGAGCAACCGGGCTCACGCCACTCAAAGCCAGCTGCTTTAAAAACACGATCCAAACCTTCACGCTCAGCTTGGGCTTTTACCAATCCAGAACCGGGAACAACTAGTGCTAACTTCACATTAGCAGCCACCTTCTTGCCTAGACGATCAACCACCTTAGCGGCAGCACGAATATCTTCGATACGGCTATTAGTGCAAGATCCGATAAATACTTTATCAATAGAGATATTGCCTAATGGTGTATTAGGCACGAGACCCATATATTCAAGCGCACGCTCCATTGCGGAACGCTTATTTCCATCGCGCTCTTTTTCAGGATCTGGAACGCGATCACTGATAGCCAAAACCATTTCTGGCGAAGTCCCCCAAGTCACTTGAGGAGCAATTTCTTCTGCACGCAGTTCAACCACAGCATCAAACTGCGCATCTAAATCAGAATGTAGGGTGCGCCAGTATTGCAAAGCATGACGTAAAGCCTCGCCTTTGGGGGCGTAAGGCCTACCTTGAATATATTCGATCGTGGTTTCATCAACTGCTACCAATCCAGCGCGTGCACCTGCTTCAATTGCCATGTTGCAGATTGTCATACGACCTTCCATGGACAAGCTACGAATTGCTTCACCTGCAAACTCGATGGTGTAGCCAGTTCCGCCTGCTGTACCAATCTTGCCAATGACTGCGAGCACAATATCTTTCGCAGTAGAACCGGGCTGGAGGCGTCCATCCACCCTCACCAACATATTCTTGCTTTTTTTCATCAGCAAAGTTTGGGTAGCTAGTACATGCTCAACTTCAGATGTACCAATGCCAAAAGCTAGTGCGCCAAAGGCACCATGCGTACTAGTATGTGAATCACCACAGACCACAGTCATACCCGGCAAGGTTGCGCCTTGCTCTGGTCCAATGACATGAACAATCCCTTGACGGGTATCGTTCATTTTGTATTGCGTAATACCAAAGGCATCGCAGTTTTGATCTAGCGTATCTACTTGCAACTTGGATATAGGGTCAGAAATCCCCTCAGAGCGATCCGTCGTTGGAACATTGTGATCAGAAACAGCCAAATTGGCAGAGATTCGCCACACTGGACGGCCAGCTAAGTTAAGCCCCTCAAAAGCCTGAGGGCTTGTTACTTCATGCAATAACTGACGATCTATATAAATCGTGGCCGTGCCATCTTCCTCAGAATAGACGACATGGTCATCCCACAATTTGTCGTAAAGCGTGCGTGACATGAATACCCTCGAGAACTTTTTTATTTGCGGACAGAAATATTGGGAACTTTGCGCGAAGTTTCTCCAACGTATAACTGACGTGGACGACCAATCTTGTATTCAGGATCAGTGATCATTTCTTCCCACTGAGCAATCCAGCCAACCGTTCTCGCCAAAGCAAATACACAGGTAAACATTTCAGTTGGGATACCCAAAGCGCGCTGTACGATTCCAGAGTAGAAATCTACGTTTGGATAGAGCTTGCGGCTGACAAAATATTCATCTTCCAATGCAATCTTCTCAAGAGTCATTGCTAGCTTGAATAATGGGTCATTCTCTAGACCCAATTCTTTTAATACTTCATGGCAAGTTTCACGCATCAGTTTTGCACGTGGATCGAAGTTTTTGTATACACGATGACCAAAGCCCATCAAGCGAACACTGGAGTTCTTATCCTTAACTTGAGCAATAAACTCATGAATCTTATCTACACCACCACTAGCCTGTATTTCATTGAGCATCTCTAAGCAAGCTTCGTTTGCTCCACCGTGAGCAGGACCCCAGAGACAAGCAATACCTGCAGAGATAGCAGCAAATGGATTGGTACCAGAGGAGCCACACAAACGCACTGTTGAAGTTGAGGCATTTTGCTCATGGTCAGCATGTAGAGTAAAGATGCGATCCAAAGCGCGTACCAATACTGGATTTACTTTGTACTCTTCGCAGGGTGTTGCAAACATCATGCGCATAAAGTTGGCTGTGTAAGACAAAGAGTTATCTGGATAGATGAATGGCTGCCCTACAGAGTATTTATAAGACATTGCAACCAAGGTTGGCATCTTGGCAATTAGACGAATCTGCGCAATTTCGCGTGCCTTAGGCTGACTGTAATCAATGGCGTCATGGTAAAAAGCTGCCATCGCACCAACTAAGCCAGTTAATACAGACATTGGGTGCGCATCACGACGGAAACCGCGCAAGAAGAATTGCATTTGCTCATGAACCATCGTGTGATGCATGACCAAATTCTCGAAATCTTTTTTCTCGGTAGCATTTGGCAGCTCACCATTAATGAGTAGATAACAAACTTCCAAGAAATCGCAGTTGTGAGCAAGATCTTCAATTGGGTAGCCGCGATAGAGCAACTCACCTTTATCACCATCGATATAGGTAATTTTGCTATTACAAGAGGCTGTTGATAAAAAACCTGAATCGTAAGTGAACTTGCCGGTTTGACCGTACAGTTTACGAATATCAATTACATCAGGACCCACTGTGCCTTTGTATATTGGCAAGTCGATATCTGGTGTGCCGTCCGAAAACGATAATTTTGCCTTGATGTCCGATTCAATCATTTCTAATCCTTAGTCATTCAAATTGATGATTACTACATTATGTGATCACGCATCTAAACTACAACTGCAACACCATGCTGAATTATTTCTGTCTCAGCTTTTGTAAAACTGCCTTAAAAGACTCATCTTGAGACTCTTTTTCCAATCCCACCACAGAATCCTTGCGACCAATCAATAGGTCCATCAAGTCATTGTCTTCTAAAGCTAGTAACTGACTCAATACCTTTCCATCCTCCACGCTCAATTGAGAGCTATAGCGCTCAAAAAAACGCTGCAGAATAAGATCATTTTCAAGTAAACCCCTGCGGGCATCACTCTTTAAACGATATAACTCTGCATTACCGAGGGTCATACTGCCCTACGAACCATTAATTCCTTAATCTTGCCAATTGCCTTGGTAGGATTTAAATGCTTAGGACAAACGTCTACACAGTTCATGATGGTATGACAACGGAACAAGCGGTATGGGTCTTCCAAGTTGTCTAAGCGCTGTGCTGTATCTTCATCTCGGCTATCTGCAATAAAGCGATATGCTTGAAGCAAACCAGCTGGGCCAACAAACTTATCTGGATTCCACCAGAAAGATGGGCATGAGGTTGAACATGAGGCACATAAAATGCATTCATATAAGCCATTCAACTCTTCACGCTCTTCAGGACTCTGGAGACGCTCTTTTTCTGGAAATGGATTGTCATTTACCAAGTAAGGCTTGATGGACAAGTACTGCTTGAAGAACAAAGTCATATCGACGATCAAGTCACGCACGACTGGCAAACCAGGCAATGGACGTAATGTAATGACTTTGGGCAAGGTCAACATATTAGTTAAGCAAGCCAATCCATTCTTACCATTAATGTTCATTGCATCTGAGCCACAAACACCCTCACGACATGAGCGACGATAGGAAATGCTTTCATCTTGCTTCTTTAGAGAAATCAAGGCATCCAACAACATACGCTCGCCAGTTAATTCAAGCTCATAGCGCTCCATACGCGGCGCTGCATCGACATCTGGATCGTAGCGGTAAATTTCAAATATACGAATATCACTCATTTTTAATTTCTCTTCGCTTAGAAAGTACGTTCTTTAGGAGGGAAAGACTCAACAGTCAATGGCTTCAAAATCACCGGCTTGTAATCCAATCGATTACCTTCGCTATACCAAAGTGTGTGCTTCATCCAGTTGTCATCATCACGATGTTGATGATCATCATGTGAATGCGCGCCACGACTTTCAGTACGCGCGGCAGCAGAGATCATGGTTGCATTTGCAGCTTCAATTAAGTTAGCAACTTCTAAGGCTTCGATACGTGCTGTATTAAAAATCTCTGATTTATCTTTCAGCCATAAGTGCTTAGCGCGCTCAGTGAGCTTGGCCATTTGACGAACACCCTCGTCCATCAACTCTTGATTACGGAATACGCCAGCATACTTCTGCATCGTTTTACGAATATCGTTTGCAACGTCTTGCGCATACTCACCAGAAGTCGAGTTATCCAGAGCAGCAATGCGAGCCAAAGTTTGCTCGCCAGCATTTGCAGGCAATGGTTTGAATTCACGCCTCTTAAGATCCATGGCAACAATATGGTTACCCGCTGCACGACCGAATACTAATAAGTCGAGTAATGAGTTCGTGCCCAAACGGTTTGCACCGTGAACCGATACGCAAGAGCACTCACCAATGGCATAGAGACCATTAACGATTTCATTATGTTTGCCATTCGCTGGCACAACAACTTGACCATGAATGTTGGTAGGAATACCACCCATCTGATAGTGGATGGTTGGTACAACTGGAATCGGCTCTTTAGTAACGTCAACGTTAGCAAAATTGATGCCGATTTCATAAACTGAAGGCAAACGCTTCATGATGGTCTCAGCACCAATATGCGTTAAGTCGAGGACCACGTAATCGCCATTCGGGCCACAACCGCGCCCTTCTTTAATTTCCTGATCCATGCAGCGCGATACAAAATCGCGTGGCGCTAAGTCTTTATAGGTAGGTGCATAACGCTCCATAAAGCGTTCGCCATCTTTATTACGCAAGATGCCGCCTTCACCACGACAACCTTCGGTCAACAACACGCCTGCACCGGCTACGCCAGTTGGATGGAATTGCCAGAACTCCATGTCTTCTAATGGAATGCCCGCACGTGCTGCAAGACCCATACCGTCGCCAGTATTAATAAATGCATTTGTCGATGCATCCCAAATACGACCAGCACCGCCTGTAGCCATCATGACTACTTTGGTTTCTAAAATATAAACTTGGCCCGTTTCCATTTCGAGCGCAGTTACCCCAACGACATCACCAGCGTCATCACGAATGAGGTCAAGAGCTAACCACTCAACGAAGAAATTGGTTTTTGCACGAACGTTTCGTTGGTACAAGGTATGCAACATGGCATGACCAGTTCGGTCAGCAGCAGCGCACGCACGCTGAACCGGTTTCTCACCATAATTGGCTGTATGCCCACCAAAGGGACGCTGATAAATCGTGCCGTCTGGATTGCGGTCAAAAGGCATACCGAAGTGTTCAAGTTCATAGACAACTTTTGGAGCTTCGCGACACATAAACTCGATCACATCTTGGTCGCCTAACCAGTCCGAACCTTTGATCGTGTCGTAAAAATGATAGTGCCAGTTGTCTTCACTCATGTTGCCGAGGGAGGCACCAATACCACCCTGGGCAGCAACGGTATGTGAACGTGTTGGGAAAACCTTAGTTAATACCGCAACATTCAAGCCAGCTTCTGCTAACTGCAAAGAAGCACGCATGCCCGAACCACCTGCACCGATAATTACCGCGTCGAAGCGACGGCGTGGTAACACTTTTTTAATCGCGGTCATTGAATTACACTTTCCACAAAATTTGTACGGCATAGGCCGCACAGGCTACGAGATACAAAACAGTTAACACTTGGAGTGTTAGACGAATGCTGACAGGCTTGATGTAATCCATCCAGATATCACGAATGCCAATCCAAGCGTGATAGAACAAGCTGATGAAAAATAACAGTGTCAACAGTTTCATGAACTGGTTACTAAACAAGGCGGCCCAACCTTCATAAGTTGCACTACCAGTGATGCAGTAATCCACTAACAACACGATCGTAAAAACTACCATCACAATGGCCGTGGCTCGCTGAATGATCCACTCTTTGAGGCCGTAATGGGCGCCAACAACTAAGCGCTTGGGTCCAATTTGATAAATAGGCATTCGATTTCCTTAATGAAGAAGTGCTTAATACAAGCCAAAAAGTTTGAGGCCAACAATCGCAGTTAGAGCAAGACCTAAGAAAAACACAAAGATTGCAGAGCGATTGGCATCAGCCTTTTCAACGCCAATTTCCAAATCCAACAATAGGTAGCGGATTCCGGCACAGAAATGGTGCAAAAAGGACCAAATTAATCCAAGAAGGATGATTTTTACAAGCGGATGACCGGTAATTGCCTGAAAGGTTTGATAACTCATCTCAGAAGCCAAGCTTTGATCTAAGAGATAAAGCAAGAACGGCAACATCAAGAACAGTGCTGCCCCACTGATGCGGTGAAGAATAGAAACTTTCCCAGCCCAAGGAAGGCGGTACTTGATTAACTGAGCAAGACCAATGTTACGGTAAACAGGTCTATCTTTTTTTACATTTTGCTGTGCGTCAACCATGGGTAATCTCAATCTTTCGGTGGAGGTTCAGTGTGGTTTTGTTGTGTTGCAACATATTCTATTAGAAACCTAGGGATGGTGGGGACTTTTTAGCGTTTAAAGGGGTTAAAAACTGGTTTTTACTGATTTTGAGTGTACTACCTAGTTCAATTTATTGTCGTAATGCTGCCCATTAGTGTCATATCTTGCGTGCCGAATTTCTACTGGTTTATTCCCGTAGGTGAAAGCCACACGTTCGACAGAAAGTAAGGCGGCGCCTTCGGCAACTTGTAGGTATTTTGCAAGCTCTGGGCTCGCCAGGATGGCCTTGATTTTTTCCTCCGCCCTAACCATATGGGTGGCATATTCACACTCATAAAAGGCATACATTGGGCCAGACCAAGCATTGAGCATCTCCAGATTTAAGCCCTTAAAGCGGGCCTCTGGCAGCCATATTTCTTCAAAAACGATTGGTCGACCTCCAGAGCTTTGTACTCGGTCGATCCGAATAATCGAATCACCTGGCTTTAACTTCAGCAACTGAGCAATATGGGGATCTGACTGGATGTTTTCACAGGCTAAAAACTGGTTTTTCAAGTGTAACTTCTCACCAGAATCAGGCTCTAAACGCAAAAAGCGATATTGGAAGTCTTCCTCTTGGTGGGTTGCCACAAAGGTGCCCTTACCCTGACGACGTATTAGCAAGTTTTGGGCAGCTAATTCATCAATAGCCTTGCGAACAGTCCCTTGGCTCACTGCATATCGCGCTGCAAGCTCCATCTCGCTGGGGATTGCATCACCAGGCAACCATTCGGAGGCCTGCAAACTCGCCAGAATCATGGCTTTAATTTGCTCATAGAGCGGGCTAAATGAGGCAATTGGTTCGGATATAAGGGACAAATTAGCTCCAGGACAACTTATGTTGGATAAAATTGAGACTTATCTCATATCTTATATAAGACATGATTGACAGTGTAAATGGAAAGTCCATACACTTGAATGGATAATAGAAAAAATAGTTAATTAACCTCAACTGGAGTTATTAGTAATGGCAAAAGCCCCAATGCGTGTTGCAGTCACCGGTGCAGCCGGTCAAATCGGATATTCCCTCCTCTTTCGTATCGCCAATGGCGACTTATTGGGCAAAGATCAGCCAGTCATCCTTCAGTTACTAGAGATTCCAGACGAAAAAGCTCAAAAGGCCCTTACTGGCGTCATGATGGAGCTTGAAGACTGTGCTTTCCCATTGTTGGCAGGCATGACAGCTCACTCTGACCCAATGACAGCATTTAAAGATATCGATGTAGCTTTGTTGGTTGGCGCACGTCCACGTGGCCCCGGCATGGAGCGCAAAGATTTGCTCTCAGCCAATGCGCAGATTTTCACAGCGCAAGGCAAGGCATTGAATGCTGTAGCCAAGAAAACAGTCAAAGTATTAGTAGTTGGCAATCCAGCAAATACGAACGCCTATATCGCCATGAAATCAGCACCAGATATTCCTGCGAAGAATTTCACGGCAATGCTCCGCCTAGATCACAACCGCGCGCTCTCACAATTGGCTAGCAAACTGAATAAGCCTGTTGCTGATATCGAGAAATTGGTGGTTTGGGGTAACCATAGCCCGACCATGTACCCAGACTATCGCTTTGCGACCATCAATGGCAAGTCTGTAAAAGACAGCATCAAGGATGCAGCATGGAATAAAGATACATTCATCCCTACTGTAGGTAAACGTGGCGCCGCCATTATTGAAGCGCGTGGCCTGTCTTCTGCAGCATCTGCAGCTAATGCCGCAATTGATCATGTGCGCGATTGGGTTCTCGGTACCAATGGCAAGTGGGTCACCATGGGTATTCCATCTAAAGGCGAGTACGGTATTCCTGCTGAAGTAATCTACGGCTATCCAGTAGTTTGCGAGAATGGCGAATACAAGATGGTTGAAGGTTTAGAAATTGATGAGTTCTCTCGCGAACGCATGAATCACACGCTCAACGAATTGCTTGAAGAGCAAGCTGGCGTTAAGCATCTTCTCTCTTAAGGATTTATACACATGAAGCAAACCCTTCTCATCGCTAGCTTAGTTGTAGCCGCCCTTTTAGGATCCGCCCCAGCTGCTGCTAGCGAAGAAGTATCCACTTGGACTTGTAGCGAAAGTAAGCAATTCAAAACTTCCGGAACAACTGAAACGGTTCGCCTGACTTGGGAATCTAAAACGTTTGACTTGAAGCGCGAAAATTCCCTACCGGGAAGCTTGCGTTATAAAAATGCTACTACCGGACACGATCTTGTCGTACTGGGTAACAAGGCAATGCTGTTCAATATCAAATCCGGAACTCGCCTTGCTGATTTTTGCCAAACAGCAGAAATGAAAACTGGCAAGCTTCCGCACTTGTTTGCGAATTCAGAGCCATTTGTACAGAACTAAAAGCAATGCTTCATAGTAAAAAAGCCGAGACATTCTCGGCTTTTTTCTTTTGTATCTTTCAGTTTTAAAGATGACTGAGTTTGCTTAATGAAACAAGGGTTGCTGAGTCGGTGCATCATCTGGCAACTCAGCATGCACAGCATCACCAGATCGGTCTGGAAAGAGTGGCGCTCCGCAGTCATCACAAAGCTCTGGGTCAAAGAGCATGGCATGACGAAAAACATCTTCGACACCTGCATTACGAAGCGCATCTGCAATTCGCTTCATTGGACTTTCGTCATCTGATAAATCATTCAGTGCATCATTGGCAACACTCTCGCGATCATACAAGGGCCAAATCACTCCGTACACAACTTCAGCAGAGCCTTTTAAACTGAATGAAATTCGATACTCATCAGCCTGGTCCTCACCAAAAGCCCCGACTACGCAGGACAATCCAGCAGGCATCACTCCGAGAGTACTCTCCAGAAAATTCACAGCAGCTCGAATGCTCAGTGGACGCACTTGTTTATCTGCCAATCGACAGTTAGTGAAATACGCTTCTGGTAATAAAAGCTCAAACTCGCAACCCGGTAAGAGTGCGGCAATAGGTTCTTGCATCGCATTTTGCCAACCAATTAAACTCACACCACGCTCTTGACGTGTTGGCACCTCAGCTTGCCAACGGAATAGCGGCATTCCAGAGGGAGCAGCAACGGCGGCGATGATAAAGCGTGGATCAGCTAAAACCGCAATGGTCTCTGACATATCGCGCAACTCTAACTTAACTTCACTAGCGGTGATGGCGGCTGATGCTAAAGCCTCGGTTAGCAAACGCGTTTGACAATGGGAGTGCGGCATTTGATCAATGCTGTAAAGCCAGGGAACAATCGCTAAGCGTGTGTCCGTAGAAGCTATTGAGCCGTGTAATGCAGCGGCACTAGATTCAATCACATTCACCGGTAATGCACCAGAGGGAATCTGATAGCGGGTATGGGCAATAATTGGCAAAGCCAATAGCAGCACATCCCAGCTCTGACCCTCATGCTCCATCACCAAGGATTCAGCCAGTGTCTCAGCACAATCAGCAAGGACCTCGAAAGCTAGCGTATTAATGCGAAATGTTTGATCCAAGGAAGCATCGATCACATTTTGATTCTGACTTTTGAGCAGGCGCATTAAGCGAACATTTAAGCGCTCCTCCCAATATTGGTCTTCAATATGACTACCAGAAGCCGCCAAAGAAATAGCATCTGCTACGAGGCGCTCAACATCTGGAGAAGCGCGTTGCGAGGATTTAGTGCGATGAACAGCCATGGTGCACTCTCCTACTTTCTTTCAGGGCGTCTAAATAACGGTTTTTCCGGCTTAGATTCGGAGGCAACATATTTATAACCATCCAAATTGAAACCCTTCAAATCTACTGGATCGGTGATCCGGTTTTCAACAACATAGCGGGCCATCAATCCCCTAGCTCGCTTGGCATAGAAGGAGATGATTTTGTACTTACCATCCTTACCATCTTGAAATACCGGAGAAATCACAGGGCAATCTAGGTTTTTGGCTTGTAATACCTTGAAATATTCTTCAGAGGCTAAATTGAGAAGCACGGGCTTCTTTTGCTGCTCCAACAGCTTCTTTAGCGAGTCAGTGACACGTTCACCCCAAAAAGCGTATAGATCTTTGCCTCGGGGATTCTTAAAGGCAGTGCCCATCTCGAGGCGGTAAGGCTGCATTAAATCCAGGGGGCGAAGAGCGCCATACAAGCCTGACAAGATACGGACATGATCTTGCGCAAAATCCATGGCTTTAGCATTTAGCGTCTTGACATCAAATCCGTCATAGACGTCGCCATCAAAAGCATAAATAGCCGGCTTGCTGTTGGCATCCGTAAATTTCTTAGACCAATCGCGATAACGGCCCACATTTAATGCGGCCAACTGATCCGAGAGACCCATCAGATCAGCGACCTCCTGAGGCGAGAGCTTCTTTAGATCAGCTATCAACTTGGCTGATTCCGAGACAAACTCTGGCAAGGTTGAAGCCTTGACCTTGACTGGGGTTTTGTAATCTAGGGATTTTGCGGGTGAAAGGACGATCAACATGGCACAATTTGAAGATGAATTTCTACCATTCTAGCGACTACCTCTCTTATTTGCCCTAAACCGCCTGCATGGACCAAAACCTCGCCCTAAGCCCAGACTTTCCAAGTCGCCTACCTAAGGTGGGCACAACTGTGTTTACGATCATGTCAGCCCTCGCTGCAGAGCATCAAGCTATTAACTTAGGGCAAGGTTTTCCGGATTTTCCCTGCGACCGAAAGCTCATATCCGCGGTTCATGCGGCAATGCTGGCTGATCACAATCAATATCCGCCTATGGTGGGGATTACAGAATTACGCCAGGGTGTGTCACAAAAAATATCGACTCTATATGGTCATGAGTACGATTCCGATACAGAGATCACCATTACTGCCGGCGGTACCCAAGGAATCATGACGGCTATTTTGTGCTGTGTGAGCCCTGGCGATGAAGTTGTCATCATTGAACCTGCCTACGATAGCTATCGCCCATCAATTGATCTGGCGGGAGGCAAAACTGTTGCCGTATCGTTGACTGCCAATCGCGATGATCAAGGAATGGTGAGTTCTTATTCAATACCCTGGGACGATCTAACAAAAGCAATCAACACAAAAACGCGACTCGTCATAATCAATACACCACACAATCCAACCGGCATGGTGTGGCAGAAATCTGATCTGGAGCGCCTAGCAAATTTAGTCAGAAATACGAATGCGCTGATCTTAAGCGACGAGGTCTACGAGCACATGGTATTTGATGGCCATCAACATATCAGTATTGCAAGTCACCCTGAATTAGCAGAGCGCAGTTTTCTGATATCGAGTTTTGGCAAAACTTATCATGTCACCGGCTGGAAGATAGGCTATGTAGCGGCGCCTGTAGCGATGATGAAAGAGTTTCGTAAGGTGCACCAGTTCAACGTGTTTACAGTAAATACGCCAATGCAATACGGTCTTGCAGAGTATCTCAAGAGCCCAGATCACTACCTAGGATTACCAGCTTTTTATCAAGCCAAGCGAGATTACTTTAGACAAGGTTTACAGCAAACCAAGTTCCAACTATTGCCAGCGCCAGCAAGCTATTTTCAGTGCGTTAATTACACCAAGCTGGGTATCCCCCAAGCCAAATTCAGTGAAGCAGATTTTTGCTCTTGGCTAACCACCGAGATTGGCGTGGCAGCTATACCGGTCTCTGCTTTTTATGCGCAGCCAGTAGAGTCAGGCGTCATCCGTTTTTGTTTTGCTAAAGAAGAAAAGACGCTTTCAAACGCATTAGAGCGTTTACAAACCCTATAGAAAAGGAATTCATTGTGGCGATAAACAAACCGATTAAAGACTTCATTGATGTTTACAGTTGGCCAACACCAAATGGTCACAAAGTTCACATCATGCTCGAGGAGTGTGGCTATAAGTTAGGTAAAGACTGGTTTGCCCATCCAATTGATATTGGAGCTGGCGATCAGTTTAAGAAAGAATTCTTGGCGGTCAGCCCAAATAACAAGATTCCAGCTATCACCGATCCTAATGGGCCCGACGGCAAGCCTATACATTTATTTGAATCTGGTGCAATCTTGCTATACCTAGCCGCCAAAACGGGAAAGTTTTTACCCAAATCTACCCGGGGCAAATATGAGGTGTTGCAATGGCTCATGTTCCAAATGGGGGGTTTGGGCCCCCTTTTAGGACAAAACCACCATTTTCGAATCTATGCTCCGGAGAAAATTGATTACGCAATTAATCGCTACACCAATGAAGCTAAGCGCTTGTATGGAGTCATAGATCACCAACTGAAAGATAATGCTTACATTGCCGGGAAAACTTACTCCATTGCAGATATTGCTATTTTTCCTTGGACGCGTAATTGGAAGAACCAAGGTATTGATATCAACGAATATCCTCATTTCAAGCGTTGGTTTGAAATGATTGGTGAACGCCCTGCCGTTAAGCGTGGCGTTGAAGTGTTAACTGCATTACGCAAGCCCTTGCACGATGACAAGGCAAGAGAACAATTATTTGGTTCATCACAGTATCAAAAAAGGAACTAGCATGAAGATTCAATCGGTCGGGGTCATTGGGGCGGGTACGATGGGCAATGGTATTGCGCAGGTTTGCGCAGTTGCCGGTCTTGATGTCGTCATGGTTGATATCAGCGATGCTGCCGTTGAGCGCGGCTTAAACCAAATTAGCAAAAGCTTAGATCGCTTGGTAAAAAAAGAAACGCTCACCCATGAAGATAAAGATGCCGCACTCAAACGCATCAAGGGTGGAACCTCCTACTCTGAATTCAAGGGACTTCAACTAGTCATTGAGGCTGCTACTGAGAACCAAGCTATTAAAGAAAAAATCCTAAAGCAGGTTGATGAGATCGTCGGCAAAGAAACCATCATTGCCACCAATACCTCTTCACTCTCCATCACTAAGCTTGCCGCCTTAGATTCGAATCCGGGCCGTTTTATTGGCATGCACTTTTTCAATCCGCCACCGATGATGGCATTAGTTGAGGTGATTCGAGGCTTGCAAACCTCAGACACCACCCACGCGGCCATTATTGAAATGGCGAAACGAATTGGTAAAGAGCCCATCACCGTGAAGAACTCTCCCGGCTTTGTGGTGAACCGTATTTTGCTGCCAATGATTAATGAAGCTTTCTTTGTTCTGCACGAGGGCCTTGCTAGCCCCGAAGATATAGATGCCGGCATGAAATTAGGCTGCAATCAACCGATTGGTCCACTCGCTTTAGCCGACTTAATTGGTCTGGACACATGCTTAGCTGTTATGGAAGTCTATTTTGAGAACTTCAGCGACTCTAAGTATCGCCCTTGCCCACTGCTGCGCGAAATGGTTGCCGCTGGCTACCTCGGTCGCAAGTCCGGACGTGGCGTCTATACCTACGATCAATGATTTTGCAATTCACCATTCACCCTACACCAACCCAAGTAAAGAAGTTTTTGTGAGCCCATTACCCCCTCTAGTTACTAAATTAGCCTATGCTGGCTTAATTCCTTTTGTTGGTCTTGCATTGATGGTGCAGCTCGCGCCAACCCCACTCAATTACCTCAGTGCAGAGTCCTTAGCTGGTTACGGGGCGGTGATTACTGCATTCATGGGTGCATTGCATTGGGGCGCAAATCTACATGCCCTAGGAAAAATACCTCAAGGTGATCGGTGGGGCGATCGCAACGCATGGATCTGGGGAGTGATACCAGCCTTAGTTGCTTGGCTTGCTCTACATATTTACATCCCAGTTGGCCTAGTCATCTTGGCATCAGCATTAGTGATTCAGCGCAATATCGATAAAGAAACTTATCAATATTATTTTTCCAATGAAGAGGCGCTTAATGCATTTATCGCCTTACGAAATCGACTCACATTGGTTTCTGCTGGGTGCTTAATTTGGGCAGCGTTAGTTATTTTATTTGTACAGAATTAAATCAGTACCGATGGGCAACCTATTTGACCAAGCACCTCCGCCACCATTGGCAGAGGTATTACGCCCACAATCCATAGAAGAAGTAATCGGTCAGACACATCTGCTCGCAACTGGCAAACCACTGAGTCTTGCCTTTGGATCTGGCAAGCCACATTCGATGATTCTTTGGGGTCCGCCGGGAGTTGGCAAGACTACCTTAGCAAGACTGTCAGCGAAAGCTTTTGATCGAGAATTTATCGCAATTTCAGCTGTGCTTGCCGGGGTAAAAGAAATTCGGGAGGCTATTGAGCAAGCGCAACGGAGCATGTCTCAATATGGCAGACAGACTATATTGTTTGTAGATGAGATTCATCGATTTAATAAAAGTCAGCAAGATGCCTTGTTGCCACATGTTGAGTCTGGCTTATTTAACTTCATT
This sequence comes from Polynucleobacter sp. Nonnen-W13, assembly GCF_018881735.1. NCBI lineage: Bacteria > Pseudomonadati > Pseudomonadota > Betaproteobacteria > Burkholderiales > Burkholderiaceae > Polynucleobacter > Polynucleobacter sp. Nonnen-W13. Next base: position 69,760 of record NZ_JACVPU010000002.1, read on the forward strand.
GGCGCTACAACTGAAAACCCTTCATTTGAGGTGAACTCAGCCCTACTTTCACGCGCACAAGTCTATGTACTGAAATCATTGGATGCTGTGGAGCTTAAGCAGTTATTTGATCGAGCATGTAACTATGCAATGCCTGATATTCCTTTTGAACCAGAGGCAATTGATAGCTTAATTTCTCATGCAGATGGTGATGCAAGGCGATTACTCAATCTAGTAGAGCAAGTGCGTAATGCAGTCTCAACACCAAACTCTCAGATTCGCAGAATAGATCAGCAGTTTATTGAAAATGCCTTAACAGTCCAGGCACGTCGTTTCGATAAAGGCGGAGATCACTTTTACGATCAAATATCTGCTCTACATAAATCGGTGCGCGGCTCCAATCCCGATGCTGCGCTGTATTGGTTTTGTCGAATGATAGATGGCGGTGCAGACCCCCGATATCTTGCACGCAGAATTATTCGCATGGCGTGGGAAGATATTGGACTTGCCGACCCCAGAGCGATGCAACTAGCTAATGATGCTGCTCAAACCTTTGAGCGGCTTGGCTCACCGGAGGGTGAATTAGCGCTAGGTCAAGCCGTTGTTTATTTAGCGATCGCCGCTAAAAGTAATGCAAGTTATCAGGCGTACAACGCAGCAAGGGCTTATGTTGCTAGCGATCAAAGTAAACCTGTACCCAACCATTTACGCAATGCCCCAAGCAAACTCATGAAAGATTTGGGTCACGGCAAAGAATACCGTTATGCACATGATGAACCACATGCCTATGCTGCTGGAGAAACTTACTTACCCGATGGAATGGCTGAGCCTCATTGGTATCAGCCAGTTGATCGGGGCTTAGAAAGCCAGATTGCCGAGAAGATCGCCTTCTTGCGCAAGTTAGATGAGGAGGCTAAATAGAAATGAGCCAAGATCAAGTAAAGCAAAAACGGACTACAGGTACGTTCTACTACGACATCATTTCTCCATTCTCCTATTTTTATATCAAGCAACGCCATCGCCTTGAAAAACGCATCGATATTCAACCCATACCCATATTATTAGGCGGCCTACTCCGCGCGACTGATAATCGCGGACCTGGAGAGGTAGAAGCCAAACGCCCCCATACCTATCAATATTGCGTGTGGCTAGCTGAAAAGTTAGATTTACCCTTTCGCTTTCCAGAGCATCACCCTTTTCTTACCGTTGCAGCACAGCGTTTACTAGTAGAGCAAGATGCTCAATGGGACATGGTTGAGCGCGCGTTTGAATATGTATGGGTAGAAGGTAAAGATCCTAATTTATCTTGGCGTGAGTTTTGCCTATACCTTGGCTTATCAGCAAACACACCAAAACCCGATACCCCAGAAGTCAAAGCCCAGCTCATTCGTAATACAGAGATGGCGAAAGTGGATGGAGCATTTGGTGTGCCTACTCTTGTGATCAATGGGCATGCTTTTTGGGGTGTCGACACCATTGATTGGGTCTTAAATTATCTCGATCGGCCGAATATGTTTGAAGAGGCGGCTTATTCCTATGCCGGTCAAGTACCCTCAGGGCTTTGAGCAATACAATCAGATTTACTCTATTTTCACTCGATTCTTAAGGACACTTAGTATGCGTAAGATCATTGCCTCCCTATTTTTGGTTTCCAGCCTCATTGCTAGTGCTGCAAGCTTTGCTGGCCCTAAAGTGGAATTTAAAACCACCATGGGTAATTTTGTTGTTGAGCTTGATTCAGTAAAGGCACCAAAAACTTCGGCTAACTTTTTGAACTATGTGAATAGCGGTTTTTATAACGGCACAATTTTTCACCGCGTAATAGATGGCTTCATGATTCAGGGTGGTGGATTTACTTCGGACTTGACACAAAAACCAACCAATGCGCCTGTAGTTTCAGAAGCTCAAAATGGCCTTAAGAATCAAACTTACACGATCGCTATGGCGCGCACTTCTGACCCCGATTCAGCAACAGCACAATTCTTCATCAATGTGAAAGATAATGAGGGCTTGAATTACCCTAATGCTATGGGTAATGGCTATACCGTTTTCGGTACAGTGATTTCAGGCACTCAAACAATCGATGCCATTCGTAAAATCCCAACCATGGTGGCATCATCGCCAAGAATGGGTCGCATGTCAGACGTACCTAGCAAGACCGTCACGATTGAGTCGGCTACTGTTTTAAAGTAATTTCCACCAGATTATTAGAGCGCTAACGGTAGATAGCATGATCCTACTCGACGATGCCCAGAGCACTAGAGCAAAGCCGAGCAGTCGCCTGTATGAGCAAGCGCTCCAGTACTGGACGATCTATCCTCAGTCATGCCATACGCAGACAATTGCGGCAATAGATCAATGCCTGCAGGATATTAATAAAGCTTTGGCTCAGGGAGAGCATGTTGTCGCTGCGTTTGCTTATGAACTCGGTCTATACATTCACAATATAGATGCACTAGCTCAACGTGAAAGTAAAGAGCATCCATTAATCCAGGCATGGTCTTTTAAATCCTACGAAAGATTTAGCAAGGCAGATATTGATCATTACATCGCAAAAAAGATAGCAACTCTAGAACCCGAGGCTCAAGCTGCAGGCGTAGCTAATCTTCATTTTTCTGTTGACCAAGAGGGGTTTACCTCTGACATTCAGACTATTCAAGAGTACATTCGCAATGGCGACACTTATCAAATTAATCATACCTTTCGGATTACGGGTGAAGTCTATGGTGACCCACTCTCTCTGTACGCACGATTAAGGGAGCGACAGCCGGGAAGATTTGGTGCATTTATTGCACAAGACTCAAACTTTATCCTGTCCCAATCGCCCGAATTATTTATTCAAAGGCAAGGCAATACTTTGAAAGCCATGCCGATGAAAGGCACTGCCAGTGCGTTAAACGATACGGCCGAGCATTTATCGGCGGATACAAAGAATCAAGCAGAGAATGTCATGATCGTCGATTTATTACGCAACGATCTGAGTCGACTTGCCTTACCAGGAACAGTCATCGTTCCCAAGCTATTTGAGGTGACTCAGTACGGCGATGTCCTGCAAATGACATCTACCGTTCAAGCTGAAATAAAGCCTGAGATGAAATTAGGAGACGTGCTCAATGCGGTATTCCCCTGTGGATCTGTGACGGGTGCCCCCAAAAAACGCAGCATGGAGATCATCCAAGAATTAGAACCTCAAGATCGAGCCTACTATTGTGGTGCCCTGGGCTGGATTGACCCTAGTGGTGACTTTGCGTTTAGCGTTCCCATTCGCACACTTGAAATTCATCAGGATGCAAAAACACATGCCTTACCCTTTTCTTTAGGCATTGGTGCCGGTATTACGATTGACTCAGAGCCTGAGCAGGAGTGGGAAGAATGTCAAATTAAAGCTGCATTCTTAAGCAAGCTACCAAGTAGCCTAGGATTATTTGAAACTATCTTAGTTCGAAAAGGTCAGGCTCAGCATGTTCAGCTTCATCTAGCACGCATAGTCAATTCCGCATTAGCGCTTGGCATTCCCTGCTCAGTGCCGGACATCATGAAAGTTATTGAGATTGGGTGTAAAAACTGCTCAATAGATACTGAGTATCGATTGCGCTTGGATCTCGATCATCTAGGGATTGCGACTTATCAAATAGCGCCCATCAGCCCACTAGAAGGATCCGTAAAAATCTTTTGGGCAAGGGATATTTTGCCCGATTCAAAGATGACCACACTTCACTCCGGCAATATTTTATTGAGACATAAGGTGAGCACTCGAAATCTCTATGACCAAGCCTGGAGATTGGCAGAGGGCCTTAGTGGCTTTGATGCCATTTTTACGAATGAGCAAGGGTATGTCACTGAGGGTGGAAGAAGCAGTATTTTTGTAAAATTTGGAGATAGCTGGCTGACACCGCCCGTCTCAGCAGGTCTGTTGCCAGGGGTGATGAGATCCATCATATTGAGTGATCCCCAATGGAATGCCCATGAGGTCAACCTGACTATTGATGATATTCAGAATGCAAAAGAGATTATGCTTAGCAATGCTTTACGCGGCCTCATCCCCGCCCATTTCTAGAAAGTCCGCATGAAGTTTTGCTCGCACTGTGCAGCACCCATCAGCATCAAGATTCCCGTGGATGATTCACGGGAACGTCATGTATGCGACTCTTGCGGAAGCATTCATTATTTCAATCCACGTAACGTAGTTGGCAGCATCCCTGTCTTTGGCAATCAAGTTTTATTGTGCCGTCGCGCTATAGAACCTCGCCATGGTTACTGGACTTTACCTGCTGGATTCATGGAGCTTGGTGAAAGTACTAGCACTGGGGCAGCACGTGAAACACAGGAAGAGGCCGGCGCTATTGTTCAAATCGGTCCACTCTACTCTCTTCTCAATGTGCCACATGCAGAACAGGTACATCTTTTTTATCTAGCCTCGATGAATTCTCCAAACTTTCAAGCGGGAGAAGAAAGTCTAGAGGTTGCGCTATTTGATGAGCAGGATATTCCGTGGGAGGAAATTGCCTTTCCAACCGTGAAGCAAACTCTTGAGTGGTTCTTTGCTGATCGTGCTGCCGGTGTATTTGAGTCTGGTAATGAATTTAGTGTTCGTAGCAGAGACATTCTGCCAACTGAAAAAATTTAAATACCACAAGCGCATGAGCAACATCAGCTGGCTAGGTTCTCAGGATGCATTTCCTAATCCAATTCATGATTCAGATCCTGATCCGAGCGTCCCCGGCTTAATTGCAGTGAGTGAACGAATATATCCAGGGCAGTTGGCTCGCGCATATCAAATGGGTATCTTTCCCTGGTACTCCGATAATCAACCAGTGTTATGGTGGTCACCCAATCCGCGGATGGTATTAAAGCCTGATCACTTTAAATGTCATGACTCACTTAAAAAATCGATTCGACATTTTTTATCCGACCCTCGCAAAGAAATCTGGGTTGATGAAGACTTTAGTGCCGTTGTCCGCTCCTGTGCAACTGCGAACCGCAAGGATCAGGATGGCACTTGGATTACCCATGAAATCATGGATGCATACACAAATCTTCATGAAGAGGGTCACGCTCACAGTATTGCAATCATGGAGGATAGACGTCTAGTAGGTGGGCTCTATTGCGTCTCATTTGGCGGGATGGTTTTTGGTGAGTCGATGTTTAGCCATCAGACAGATGCCTCTAAAATTGCCTTGGCTGCTCTTACTAGCTGGTGCGAGCAAAACCAAGTGGCAATGATCGATTGCCAGCAAGAGACATCTCACCTCAATTCCTTAGGGGCCGCACCGATTTCTCGCGATGAATTTTTAGCACATCTGCAAGTTGCTTTAAATCAAACTAATATAGAGATTCCTTGGAAATTTGATAAACAGATTCTTCGTCACTGGCTATGACTCAACTAAAAGAGCTTCCTCTTACTGAATTGCAGTTTTATGCAACTGCTCCTTATCCCTGCAGCTATCTACCAGGCAAGACTGCACGCTCGCAAGTAGCAACTCCCTCACATTTAATACACGCTGATTTATATGGTGAATTGGTGAATGCAGGATTTCGTCGCAGCGGTTTATATACTTATCGACCTTATTGTGATGAATGTCATGCTTGTACTGCTACTCGTATTCCAGTGAAGCATTTCTCACCGAATCGCAGTCAAAAACGCAGCTGGAAAAAACATGCAGGACTAGATGTTCGCGTTCTCAATTTAGGCTACCAAGAAGAACACTATCAACTCTATCAACACTATCAACATGAGCGTCATGCTGGTGGGGACTCAGATCAAGACGATCAAGACCAGTACATGCAGTTTTTATTGCAAAGCCGCGTGAACTCCAGAATTGTTGAATTTCGGGATGGTCCACACGATTCACATCCCGGACGTCTGCGTATGGTCAGCATGATTGATATCCTAGATCAAGGAATCTCTTCGGTTTACACCTTCTTTGATACCAGCAATGTCTCTGCAAGCTATGGAAGCTATAGTATCTTGTGGCAAATTCAGCAGGCCTTAGAGTTGGATCTTCCTTACCTTTACCTTGGTTACTACATTGAGCAGAGCGAAAAAATGTCCTATAAGGCGAAGTTTCAGCCTATTGAGGGCTTGATCGATGATCACTGGCAACCCATCATTGGGCCATAATATCCATTCATGATTGATAGCTACCCTCTTCTGCGCCCCTGGCTTTTTTCCTTAGATCCAGAGCAAGCCCACAACATTACCCTAAGCAATCTAGATCGCGCTCAGCGCTGGGGTTTATTGCGCCTCTTAAGTGATCAACCTGCGTCAGATCCGCGCAAGTTATGCGGCATTACCTTTCCAAACCCAGTTGGTCTTGCTGCTGGTCTGGATAAAGATGGCAAACATATTGATGCGCTTGGCACCTTAGGGTTTGGGTTTTTAGAAATCGGCACCGTTACCCCAAAACCGCAATCCGGCAATCCAAAGCCTCGAATGTTTCGTTTGCCACAAGCCCAGGCCATCATTAATCGCATGGGCTTTAATAATGATGGTGTTGATGCATGCGTAAGGCGGGTTCGTAATTCTACTTATTGGCAGAATGGCGGCATTGTTGGCTTAAATATCGGCAAGAATGCGAGTACCCCAATTGAGAATGCTGCAAGCGATTACGTCACGGCCATGGAAGCGGTCTATGAGGTGGCCTCTTACATTACGGTCAATATCTCATCGCCAAATACACAGAATTTACGCGCTCTCCAAGGTGAAGATATGCTACGCTCTTTGCTGCAATCACTGCACATTGCACGCGAAGCTTTGAGTGACCGATTTGGCGTACGCAAACCCCTCTTTTTAAAAATTGCACCCGACCTTGAGCAAAACGATCTCAAATTCATCGCTGATCTCTTGATGGAATTTGGGATTGATGCAATCATCGCGACCAATACAACCATTGCCCGTGATGCTGTTCAAGGTCTTGAATTTGGTCAAGAAGCTGGCGGCCTCTCTGGCGCACCAGTTCGTGATGCCTCCACAGAGGTGATTAGGAGTCTTAAAGGATATCTAGGTGATGCCATTCCGATTGTTGGCGTTGGCGGCATTATGTCCGGCAAAGATGCGCAAGAGAAGATGGCTGCTGGTGCTAGTTTGGTACAAATTTATAGCGGCTTGATCTATCGCGGTCCGAAACTCATTTCTGAGTGTGCCGCTGCCCTGAGGGCTAATTAAGAGTCAATAATCGCTTTTTTAGAGTCGTAGTGGTATTTCATATTGTGCAATTTGAGCAAAAATCGCTACAATTGCCAGTATGGCATTAAATAAATCTGAAAAAGTTACAAAATCACCGGGTGAAGCTGGCAAAACAGCGATCCAGGTGGTTGAACGCATGATGAACCTGCTCGATGCCCTTGCATCCCATGAAGAGTCCAGCAGCCTTAAAAACCTTGCAGAAGAAACGCATTTACACCCCTCCACAGCTCACCGCATTCTCAATGACTTAGTAGCCTGCCGCTTGGTGGAGCGTGGCGATGGTGGCACATATCGCCTTGGACTGAAGTTGCTTGAGCTGGGCAACCTCGTCAAAGCCCGTTTATCGGTCCGTGAGGCAGCACAAGGGCCGATGCGAGCATTACATAAACTTACCGGTGAAACCATCAACCTTTCAGTTCGCCAAGGTGATGAGATTGTCTATATTGATCGCGCTTATAGCGAACGATCTGGCATGCAAGTAGTTCGCGCCATTGGTGGTCGTGCACCGCTCCACCTGACATCTGTTGGCAAACTATTCCTAGCAAGCGATGACCCAAACCAAGTTCGCGCTTATGTAACACGCACTGGTTTAGCTGGTCACACCAGAAATAGTATTACTGAATTAGGAAAATTAGATGCGGAACTCAACCAGGTTCGCAAGCTAGGTCATGCACGCGACAATGAGGAGCTAGAGTTAGGCGTTAGTTGCGTGGCAGCTGAAATTTATGATGACAGCGGTAAGTTGGTGGCAGGACTCTCATTGAGCTCGCCTACTGATCGTATTCAGGCAGACTGGCTCAAACTTTTACAGGATACCGCCCTACAAATTTCTAAGGGCATGGGCTACAAACCCAAGATCAGCGACCCTCATTCGTAAGATTTGATTTATTTTACGTATGTAGCTCTTACATCAAGCGACGAATTGCCTGAGGTTCACCCAATGGCATGCGCTCATACCAATCGCGGACTCTCACTGCATCAGCAAAACGCGATTGCGTTCCAACAGAATCTAAGAAAACCAGCAGTAAGGGTGTGTTGTTTATACGAGCCTGCATCACTAAGCACTTGCCTGCTGCGTTAATAAATCCTGTTTTTTGTAAGCCGATATTCATATCACCTGAACGTACCAAGCGATTAGTGTTTAAGAACTTCTGTGGTCGCTTGGCAATCACCATAGTCAAATCAGGCCAAGTAGAAAAATCACGAATCATTTTGTATTGATAGGCGGCGCTCAACATACGTGCGAGGTCTTCTGCGGACGCAACGTTTTCACTCCTGAGGCCAGTCGGATCGGCAAAATAAGAATGTGTCATGCCTATCTCTTTTGCCTTGCGGTTCATGGCATCAATAAATGCAGAAATACCGCCTGGATAATTTCGGCCAAGTGTGTAGGCTGCTCGATTCTCAGAGGACATGAGCGACAACAACAAAGCCTCTTCTCGCGTCAACACTGTTCCCCCAGCAAGGCGGGACGAGCGATATATATTGACGTCATCCGCATTAATGACCATGGTTTCATCTAGGGGTAATTTAGAATCAAGGACGACCATTGCCGTCATCAACTTGGTAATAGAAGCAATCGGCAAACTGACCGAGGAGTTCTTTTCAAAATACACTTCCTTGGTATCTTGATTAACAACCATGGCTACGCTGGACTGCAAACTTAAATCGTCGTGCTGACCACGCAAACCAAGTGCTGTTGCAAATGAGGGTCTTGCTGGGACAACGGACTCACCTGGACGAGTAACAGTAGTCCTGACTGTTTTTGGCTTTTTAGTTGACTTAACAACCTTTTTAGACTCAGATTTTGCAGGCGCCTTTCCTGCTGCTTTGGTGGACTTTGCAGTTTTCGAATCTGAATTGTTCGCCATTACTGGAGAGGAGCTAGCAGCTCCAAACGAGATTAGGCAAACGAGGGCGACGAGCCAAAAACGATTCAAATACATCCCAAATTGCCTTCCAAAACTTTTAACATACGGAATGATAAATAACTTTTACTTCTCGACTGCAGTTTTTAGCTACTGAGGCAACAATAATGCTTCTATTTAGTGCGCTTTTAGAGAGCTTATTCTGCAATCGTAGCAACAGTACTTGTTTGACCACGATTAACTAGAACAACTCCAGTCATCGTGAGCAATAAACCACCTGCCATCATAAAGGTAAAGGGCTCATCAAATAAGAACCATGCCATCGCCGCAGTGGTGGGCGGCGTTAAATAAAGAAGGCTCGTTACCTTGGTTGCAGCCCCCTTGCGAATCATCATAAATAGCAAACTAATGGATCCAATAGATATAGGAAAGATGGCCCATAGCAATGCACTGATAACTGAGAGATTCCAAACCATCTCTCCCGACTCAAACAAAAACATACAGATAAAGCACAGCACTGCCGATACGCCAAACTGAATGGATGATCCAGCACGTAAATCAAATACAGGACAGAATTTCTTTTGATATAAGGTGCCGAACGTAATAGAAAAAAGTGCAATAAACGCCAATACATAACTAGCCAATGGGATGTGTGCAAAGCCAATCTTTTCGATAACTACCAAAGCAACCCCCGTAAACCCAAACCCTAGGCCAATCCACTGATGTGGCGTTACCTTTTCTGAAATCCAAGCAGCAAACCAAGCGGTCACAATTGGCTGAAGCCCAACGATGATCGCTACCAAACCCGCCGTCATCCCTAATCTGACAGCAAACCAAACTCCCAGCAAATATCCAAACTGCAACAAGATGCCTGCAATAGCGATATGCTTGATTTGAGACCAGCTAGGCCATGTAATTTTCCAAACTAGACTAAGGGCTGCCATAGCCGCTAAAACCCCTGCAAAGCGCCAAAATAGAAAGGTGGCTGGCTCTACATATGGCATTGCTAAGCGTGCGATTACAAAACCAGTACTCCAAATTAATACAAAAATCGGCGCAATGGCACTATCTAACGAGAGCTTCATGAATAACTTATTGAAAATATTGAGATTTTTACTAAGAGTCTAATTTTAGGCTCTTTTCTCAATCAACCCCTCTTAAATCCACTTCGCTTATATTATGTTGCAACGCAATATAATATAAGCGAAGTGGAAATAGAAAAAGAGTACATTTAGGAAATCTAAAAAAAAATACAGAACCAGTCAAATGGGAAAGAGATAGATGAACTTAACTCCAGAACAAATTGTCACGGCACAAAAAGCAAACCTAGAGACTTTAAGTGAATTAACCAAACAAGCATTACAAAGTATTGAAAAATTAGTGGAACTCAATTTATATATTGCCAAGCAAAGTTTGAGCGACAGCATGAATAGCGCCAAGAAAGCATTAGAAGTAAAAGACATCCAGCAATTGCTCGCACATCAAGCAGAGGCGGTGCAGCCAATGGCAGAAAAAATGATGGCTTACAGTCGTCATTTGAATGAGTTAGCACATGAGACACAAAACAGCTTTACTCAATCTGCTGAAAAAGAATTTCAAGCGGGTCAGAAAAAAATGAATTCTTTAGTACAAGAGTGGACTAAATATGCGCCAGCAGGATCTGATGGTGCCGCTCAAGCAATGAAGCAAGCTATTGCCACTGCGAACAATGTCTTTGAAACTAGCCAAAAGGCTGTGAAGCATGCGGTTGAAGTTGCACAAAATAATTTAAGCGGTGCTACTAATACTGTTTTGAAGAAAACTGATACTGTGCGTAAAAATATAAAGAAGAAGTAATTTATAACGCAGTCTCAAAAAAGTCCTACTCGATTGAAATAAAAACTTCATTTCTCCTAGGCTGGGGCAAATCGTTTTTTAAAACTAATTCTGCAAGTCGCTCATTGAATTCAGAAGTCTTAGTTACTACTCCGCAGTAAACCTCCATCCAAGTCTCCTTGCCATCTTGATCGGGCAATGGTCTTTTGAGTAACTCACAAGTTAACCCCGGAAACTCAAGCGCTAACTGATCATGCATAGCTCTGATAAGCTTCAAGACCATGGGATGGTCTGACACAATAAATTTAAAGTAGACATATAAACTCATTTCCCACCATCCATTCCGTTCCAACGAGTGACTAATGCATTATCTAAGTCGAAAAGATCTAAGCATCTACCAACCGTTTGATTCACCATATCATCAATAGATTCTGGCTTGGCATAGAAAGCTGGTACCGGAGGCATCACAATTGCACCGCATTCAGTAACCTGAGACATTGAACGTAAGTGCCCCGCATGCAACGGTGTCTCTCTGACCAGTAATACCAAGCGACGACGCTCTTTCAGCACTACATCAGCAGCCCTAGAAACCAAACTACTAGTCACCCCACTAGCTATTTCTGACAAAGTTCTAATTGAACATGGGGCAATCACCATGCCAAGACTTTTAAATGAACCAGAAGATATTGAAGCGCCAATATTTTTTGCTGAATGAACAAAATCAGCCATAGCCTCAATTTGTGCTGGCTTGTAATTCGTTTCAGCAGCCATGGTGAGCTTGGCAGAGTCGCTCATCACCAAATGAGATTCAACACCAAGATGTTTTAAGGCTTCAAGAATTCGGATTCCGTAGATTGTTCCCGATGCTCCTGTAATAGCGACTATTAAACGTTTTTGCACGATGAGCCCTAAAAATTAGTTTGTCTTTAAATAGGAAGATACGGGAAATTCAGCATCAAGAACGGTCTCCAGATTCACAACATCCTCTCCAGGTATCTTCACTTTGGTAAAAACATGACCCTCATAACTTAGCGGCTTAGTTGCATCTAAACCCATTTTTGAGCTCATCCCTTGAAATTGAGCTGGGATAACTCCATCCGCATCAACAGGCAATCCAACCGTCGTTGAAGGATCCAAAACAGAACCTTGTGCATCGTGAATCACCACTAAACCGCGCTTAGCCTGAAATCTCGTAGCAATAGCCCACTCAACCTGAACTGGATCATGAACTTCGACATCTTCGTCGACAATCACAACATGCTTCACATCATAGTGAGAACTAAAAGCGCCCGAGATCACATTCTTAGGCAAGCCCTCGTGCGTCTTTTTAATCTTGATATAAAGATGATATCGCCCAACTCCCCCTAGCGATAAATGCACATCTAAGACTCCAGGAAAGCTTCTGCGAAGATGGGACAAGATGGTCGCTTCTCTCGGGATTGATCCAAGCAATAAATGCTCTAATTCTGCTGGAACAATAGTGTGAAAGATAGGATCTTTTCTATGAGTAACCGTATCCACCACAATGACTTGGCGCTTCTCCTTAGAACTATAGTATTTGGGATACTCGCCGAATGGACCTTCAAGCTCACGTACCTTAGGTGGAATATGCCCTTCTATAACAATCTCCGCATTTGCAGGCACTACAACATCGTTAGTTAAGCATTTCACTACCTCCAGGGGCGCTCCATGCAATGCGCCAGCAATTTCAAGCTCATCTGCATCAATCGGGGCAATTGCCTGAGAGGCTAAGAGTGTTAGAGGGTCTACGCCAATAACCACCGCAACAGACAATGGCTGATTTAACTCTTCGGCAACCTGTTGAAAAGCATGAAGATGCCTAGGCAAAATCAGAACAGCCATACGATCTTTTGAATTTACTTGAATGCGATTAATAGATACATTTTGTATTCCAGTCTTGGGATTTCTGGCTATCACCAAACCAGCGGTAATGTAGGGTCCGCTATCGTGCTCACTGTGTGTGGGCACTGGCAGCAAAGTCCTTACATCAAATTCCTGATGCACAATCTCTTGACAGGGTGCCTTTGTGACTAATTTACAAGGTAGCGGATTGTCGGCCGCTAATCGAAATGCATTCAACAAATCAGATTCATTTACACCCATTGCTTCTGCAATCCATGAGCGCGAAGACATGAAACCAGAAACTACAGGAATTGAATGACCATCTGGACTTGGAAAAAATACACTACTTTTGCCATCGAGCTTTTTAGCTATAGCTGCTAATTCATGCTTAAGTAATACATTCTTCTTTGTCGCAACCAGTCGATTGGTATCAGCAAGCTGCGATAGCCATGGCCGAAGTTGGGTAAACTTTTTCATCAATACCACCTATACGAGATAAAACATGGCCATCATTCTGGAGTGATGCCTGCGCTTGAAACCACTTTTTTCCAAATATCCATTTGTTTACGAATAAAAATTTCAAATTGAGCAGCTGTTCCCCCATCTGGAACAACGCCCTGCTCGTTGAATGTTTTTCTAATATCCTCTTGCTTTAGGATCAAATTGATTTGTTTATTCAACTTATCAACAACTGGCTGTGGTGTCCCTGCTGGCACTACAAAACCATGCCATGATGAAGCTTCATATCCTTTCACGCCAGATTCGCTTACTGTTGGCACATCTGGCATCAACGGGGATCTCGCTTCTGTTGCTATGGCAACTGGTCGAATTTTTCCTGACTGGAGAAAAGGTCGCACATGAGGATAAGCATCAAACGCCACTTCCACTTGGCCGCCTGCTAAATCAGTCAGCAGTGGCGTACTGCCTTTATAAGGCACCTGATTCAAACTAACGCCAGCCATCATCTCAAACAAAACCATTGCCAAATGATTTGAAGATCCTGGGCCCGATGTACCGTAATTCATAAAGCCAGGCTTTGCTTTAGCAAGCGCTAAGAAATCTCCCATTGTCTTAACTGGTGAATTGGAATTAGCGACTAATACCATCGGAGATCTACCAGCCAAGACCACCGGACTGAAGGCTTTTAAGGTGTCGTAAGGTAAAGATTTGTACAAATATGGATTGGCCGCAAAGGGAAACTGAGAAACCAATATTGTGTAGCCATCTGGCGAGGAGCGCGCAACAAAATTAGTTCCAATGGTAGTACCGGCTCCTGGCTTATTTTCTATCACCACGTTTACACCCCAAGCATCACTTAATTTTTTGCCGACTATTCTGCCAAGCGTATCGTTAAATCCACCAGGCGGATAAGGGACAACTATGGTGATTGGTTTCTCTGGATATGTAACTGGGGTTTGCGCAAACAAATGACTCGCACTAAAACCAAAAATAGTAACTACACATGTAAGAAAAAAACCTGTTTTGATGGCTCTCATGAATTTCTCCAATTTGTATTAAACACTGACACGCCTAATTAATTCTTTACGCTCTTCTTGATCTCGAGAATTGCCCTCAAGCACAACCCTCCCCCGCTCAACCACATAATGTCTATCGCATAAATGAATGGCTTTATGAATATTTTGCTCAATTAATAGAATTGAAATTCCTTGAGACTTTAGCTCTTCCATCAACCGAAAGATATCAGCAACCACCATTGGTGCAAGGCCTTCTGTAGGCTCATCTATTAACAGTAATTTTGGATTACCTACCAACACACGAGCCATTGCTAACATTTGCTGCTCGCCGCCAGATAAGGTTGTTCCCGATTGATTTTGCCTCTCCCTTAGCCGCGGAAATCGCTCAAACACCATTTGCATTCGCTGTTCAGCAGCCTTACGCTCACTTGCTTGAACTTGCATCAATCCAAGCCTAAGATTGCCTTCGACACTCAAGCCTGGAAATATTCTGCGGTCTTCGGGAACTAAGCCCATGCCCAATCGGGTAATTTCATTTGGCGGTAAAGCTTCGATAGATTGATCTTGAAATAGTATTTTTCCCTGAGAAGGCCTATGCCATCCGGCAATAGTTTTTACAATGGTAGTCTTGCCGACCCCATTTCTTCCAAACAGGCCTACTGTCTCACCGGGTTTAATGGCTAAATTAACACCCTGCAAAACATGGGATAGGCCAAGATTGACATGTACATCAAGCATCTCCAAAATCATGCCAACTCCTCACCAAAGTATGCCGTTTGCACATGCGGATTAGCGCGAACCTCACTAGGAATATCTTCCGCTAATTTCTTACCCTGCGCCATGACGATTACTGTTTTAGATAGATCCATCACAAGATCTACATCATGCTCAATCAATAGCACTGTAATTTTTGATCCTAGGTGCTTAATAAGCTCAGCGGTGTCCTGAGTATCCCCCTGGGACATCCCTTGAGTTGGCTCATCTAGCAGCAGAAGTTTTGGCCGAGTTGCTAAGGTCACCGCAATCTCTAAGCGTCTTTGCTGGCCATGGGATAAGGCTCCCGCAAGTTGATCGCGACATTCAAGCAAGCCAAATTCTTCTAATAATTCATTAGCCCTATGTATTGCTATGGTGCTTTTGCTTAAAGGTAAAAACAAATGAGAACTTGGCTCTAACGCTTGACTTGCAATTCTTAGGTTATCAATCACAGAAAGATCAAAGAAAAGATTGGTGATCTGAAATGATCGAGCCATTCCACATGACAATCTTTCTTCAGGACTCATTCGCGTAATATTTTTATGCTCCAGCTCAACCAGCCCAGAATCAGCCATGAAAGTACCACTAAGTAAATTGAAAAGAGTGCTCTTGCCGGCACCATTTGGCCCAATAATAGAGGTGACACCTAAACGTGTTACCTCAAAGCTAACATCATCGACAGCCGCAAGACCGCCAAAACGCTTGCTTAGACTCTTCGCTTTAAGAATGATTTCCATATTCTCCATCACTCCTCTCCTTTGCGAGAATGAGTTTTTCTGAAATAGGTAGCTAGCAATCCTGCTATACCCTTGGGAGCGGAGACAACCACTGCTACGAATATCAGTCCAATAACAATATGGTGATGCACCGTCCAAGTTCCAATGATGGATTTAAACGAGGTTAGAAGAACGCTCCCCAGTATGGGTCCAATTAAGGTGCCCACTCCGCCTAAAACAACCGTTACAACCGCATTTCCAGAAACGCTGAAGAACATTAACTCCGGAGAAACAAAACCCCTCAACATTGGATAAAGCGCACCAGATACTGCAGCCACCACTGTAGCCAAAATAAAAGCTACCTGTTTTGGGCCTTTGGATTTGTAGCCTATATAGGCCAAACGGTCCTCATTAGATCGAATGGCATGCCAAATAGATCCCATCGGGGTTGTCAAAAAATACTTTAGGACACTATATAACCCACCAATCGTAAGCAATGTGATGACAAAAAATACACCGGGCTGACCAGCATCAACAGAGCCAATTGGAGTCCAGATTTGCAAAATGGGCACTCCCATCATGCCGTCAGAGGCGCCAAGGCTGCGAGTGTTGTAAACAACTTTTGCGGCTACTTGCGCCAAGCCAAAGGTAATTAAAGCAAAGTAAACACCCTTTGATCTCAGTGCTACAAAGCTAGCAACCCAACCTAACAAGATAGATGAAAGGGTAACAATTCCGATTGCCAAGAAAAAAGATGGGGAAACCTCTTTTAAAATCAAGGCAGATAAATAGGCGCCAAAGCCAAAATATAGAGCTTGACCAAGAGACAGTAAACCAACAATGCCGAGCAATAAGTCAACGGACATTGCTAGCCCACCAAAAATCAATGACTCTGTAGCTAGCCTCAGAAAGAAAGTGTCCCCAAGAACACTTCCTACTACAAATAAGACGATGGCAGATACTAATAAAAATATCTCAATAATCCTAATTGCCTTTACCTGCGGATTATGCATTTTTCATGCCTCCGTACAAACCAGCTGGTTTAAACATAAGCACTAAAACCATCACCGTAAAGACCAGGGGATCTGACCATACTGGCGAAATAAATAAAGAAGATATTGATTGCAATTGGGTTAATAAGATTCCGGCAATAACAGCCCCTTTAATGCTTCCAAGACCTCCGACAATGACAACACTAAAGGCCATCAAAATAAAGTCTCGCCCCATGGTAGGGAATACCGAATAGATAGGAGCAAGCAACACTCCTGCAAGTCCAGCTAAGGCAACACCAAATGCAAAAGTTAGTGCATAAACGCGCATGACCGGTATACCCAATGATGAGCTCATATCCTTGTCATATGCTGAAGCCCTCACAATTGCACCCAACTGGGTTTTATAAATAAGCGCCCAAACAGAAAAAATAATTAATGCGCCAAATCCCATTAAAAATAATCGGTAATTTGGGAACATCACTCCAAGCAACTCACTTGCCCCTGAGATTGGGGCACTGGGTTTTATTGGGTTTGCGCCCCAAATAATCTTATATCCATCTTCCAAAACCATTGCCACGCCAAAAGTGAGGAGCAATGTCAGGATATGTCGGTCTTTATAGTGAAATACTTTTTGAATCAACAGCCTTTCCATTCCAAATCCAATTGGCATCAATATCAAAGGAACCAATATTAGGCAAAGCCAGAATGAGACGCCTATAGCCATGAGACTCACGCTGATGAAAGCACCAGCTGCATAGAACTCACCATGCGACATATTAATAACATCTAGCAAGCCAAAAATAATAGTTAACCCCAAAGCCATGAGGACTACAGCAACCCCAATTGAAAGTCCATTGACTATCTGTGGCGCATAAATATATTGCAAGCTCTCTAGCATTGAAAACCCAATCCCTTAATGAAATTCACAAGCCTAAAAACTCCACATCCGCATAAGATGGATATGGAGTAATTTACAGATTAATTAAAAACGAGTACATGTATCAGGGCCAATTGCCTGATCAGAAGGTACTCTTCCAACAATATTGAACTCGCCATTTTCTACACGAACTGCAAACATATCCTGCATGGCTTGGTGATCACCAGCACGCATCTTCTTTGTGCCTTGCGGGGTTTGCCAGCTTAAGTCATTCATGGCAGCGCGGACCTTATCAGTTTCTGTGGACTTAGCCTTTTCTACAGCAGCCTTATAAAAATACATTAGTCCGTAGGAGTCAGCCCCATAAAGATCAGGGAGCTTGTTATAGGCTTTTTGGAAATCAGCTACAAACTTTTTATTAGCTGGGTTATCTAGCTTGGGTGAGTAGCCAACACCAGTAACAAATCCATTCGCAGACTTACCAATTGCACCTAGATTTTGCGATGTCACTGTGCCAGAGGCGCCAACAACCGTGACGCCTTTATTCACGCCATACTCTTCCATTTGAGTGAATAAGCGTACAGTGTCGTTACCGGCTACAGAGGTATAAATAACGTTTGGCTTAGCAGCCCTTACCTGACCAAAATATGGTGAGTAATCCTTATTATCGAGTGGTGCAAAAACTTCACCAACATCTTTGGCGCCTTTTTCAGTAGATGCTTTCTTAAATGCGGAGACCGTACTCCGCCCCATTTCATAGTCAGGGCCAATAAAGAAAATATTCGCCTTAGGAATCTCTTTATCCACCCAAGCAGCTAATGCAGCAGACTGCATACCTGCACGTGCATTTACTCGGAATACATTTGGTGAGCATTTATCAGCTGTAATTGAATCAGCAAATGAAACAGTTGTCGCAATCAGCTTATTGTTTCTCTCTGCCAACTGCCCAACAGCCAAGGTAGAGCCTGAATTTACTGTACCTGTCAAAAAGTCTACTTTTTCAACTTGGAATAATTTTTCTGCCTTTTGAGTCGCAACGGCAGGATTGGCTTCTTCATCCTCGTAAATTAAGTCAATTTTTCGGCCATTAATGCCGCCTGCAGCATTAATTTCTTTTGCCGCTAAATCTAAACCCATTTTGACTTGCTCGCCAATTGGTGTGTAAGTACCAGATAAAGGTGTCACAACACCGATTTTGATTGGGCCTGTTTGCGCCGAAACTAATGACGCCCCAAGGCTTAACGCTACTGCTAGAGCGATTTTCTTTGTTTGAAATTGCTTTTTCATTATGCACGTCTCCTTTAAAAAATTAACGACCAACAAAATTTGGTTGACGCTTCCCATGGAATGCCTCAACCCCTTCTTTAAAATCTTCAGAACTACGCAAACGGCTATAGCAATGACCCTCAACTTCTATTGCCGTAGTTAATAAACAATCCTCTGTTTCATTAAGCATCTTTTTGGCAGTTCTCTGAGCCATAGGCGAGAATGCGCGAAGCTCATCTACCAATTTAGAAACAGCACTGCTGAGTTCAGAATCAGGAACGCATTCAGTTGCAACACCCCATTCATAAGCTTGCTGCCCTTTGATCCGCCTAGAGCGCATCACAATATCCTTAGTTCTCGTGATACCAACCATTTTTTGTAGGCGCGCTGATCCACCTGAGCCAGGAATTTGTCCTAATTTTTGCTCTGGTAAGGCATACAGAGTTGATTCGGCTGCAATACGAAAATCGCATGCTAAAGAAATTTCAAAGCCTACTCCGAAGCAATAGCCATGATTTGCAGCAATGACAGGCTTAGAGCAACGCGTTGGTGCTGCAATATTCCACGCAAGCTTTGATAAGTGCTCAGGTGTTGCTTCTAAAAAGCCCTTAATATCTCCCCCACTTGAGAAATGCTCCCCTTCAGCCCTCAATACAATGATGCGTACGCGGTCATCTGCATCTAAAGTCTCGAAAGTAGCCCGCAATTGATCACGCTGAGGCATTTGTATGACATTAAATGGCGGCCTCTTTAAAACAATGTCAGCCCTTTGCTGGGATTCGTTAATCTCCACATAAAAACCATCAAGATTGTCGAGAATATTGCTAAAGGGGTGCTTCAAAATAGTAGTCATAAGGTCTTTCTAGTAAAAAATTAAGCTCTTTCATATTCGCCAGCGACTAACATTCGTCGCAATACCTTCCCCACAGGCGACTTGGGAATTTCTTTCACAAATACATACTCACGGGGACGTTTAAAGTTGATCAAATCTGATCCACGACAATATTCATCCAGAGTATTTGAATCCACACTCCCAGACGCCCTAATGAAGGCCACCACTTTTTGTCCGAGTCGGTCATCTTTTAAGCCTGCAACAGCCACTTCACTCACAGACGGATGCAATGACAAAATAGATTCAATTTCAACCGGAGAAATATTTTCTCCACCGGAAATAATCATGTCATCGACACGCCCAGTAACGAATAAGTCACCCGACCCATCAAAATAACCCGTATCACCAGTGAAATACCAACCATCACGAATTAACTTTTGATCAGCATCAGGTCTTTTCCAATAACCCTCAAACGCTTCATCACCTGAGAGATCGCAGATAATCTGACCCTCTTCATTGATAACCACCATTTGATTTGGCAATGTTTGTACAGAGCCTTGATCCAGCTTTACCACTCTAATACGTGCATTCAACCCTGCTTTTCCAGCGCAACCTGGCTTCAACACGGCATTTTGATTGATGGTGTATGTATAAATCTCGCTTGAACCATAATGATTCACAAATAATTCAGGAGAAAAGGCTTCGCTTAATTTAAGCAATAAAGCGTCATGCATTGGAGCACCTGCAAATCCAAGCTTCTTAACCGTCCTAACTCTACTTGAATTGAAATTTTTTGACTCGATCATGTCGTGATAAAGGGTCGGAACTAAGTAAAGATGCGTCACTGCTTCGCGCTCAATTGCTTCAATAGCTTTATTCACATCCCAACGAGGAACTGCGATATAAGTACCATTAACGATGCATAGGGATAACAATGTTCGTACACCCATAGTGTGATACAGGGGCATTACTCCCAAGGTCACTTCACCCATTGCATACTGATTTTGTGCCACATGCGCAATGCCTGCAGCTCGCTCTGCGCGCTGCTTTCTTGGAACCCCTTTCGGTTTACCAGTGGTGCCTGAGGTAAAGAGCATGACAGATATATCCTCAACGTGACCGCGCGCAACAGGTTCAATCCCTTTCTGAATGAGGCTCTCAAAATACCTGTAAGCATCTGAATCCGTCTTCTCCATACATAGAATCACAGAGATTGACTTGCTTGTTTCGGATTCTAAATAGTTATTGAGTGAAATCTCCTCGACAAACGCTAATTTCACATCAGCATTTTGTGCACAGTAATCAATTTCATCTGGCTTGGAGCGCCAATTTAAAGGAACAATTGCGATACCAGCCATCTGGCATGCCCAGTGAATTGTTGCTGCCTCATAGCGATTTTGCAAAATAGTCAAAATCCGATCGCCACGCTTCAGACCCTGCTCATTAAAAAATTGCTGAATAGCGCCAATATGTAGTGCCCACTCCTTGTAGGTATATCGTCTACTCCCATCAACGATTGCTAACTTTTCAGGCTCACGCTCAACAGCCTGTAAAAAAGTTCGACCTAGGTCAAGCATGCTCTCCTCCGTCTTTGTGCGCTCTGGCTGAAGCAACTTCTAATACAGCTTCGACAATCCCAACGTATCCAGTGCAACGACATAAATTACCGGACAAGCCCTCGCGCACTTCTTTCTCAGTTGGATCGGGATTCTTTTTGAGTAAATCCTCTGCAGATAGTAAAAATCCTGACGTACAAAATCCACATTGCAGCGCATGGTGTTTTTTAAAGGCATTTTGTAAGTCAGACATTTCCCCTGACTTTACAAGCCCCTCTACAGTATTCACTTTAGCGCCATCGACCTGGTATGCAAACATGAGACAAGAGCGAATAATTTGTCCATCAAGTTCTACCGTGCATGCCCCGCATACGCCATGCTCACAACCTACATGTGTGCCAGTTGCCCCTAAATCATGGCGAATAAAGTCTAGTAATGTAGTGCGTGATTCACAACTTTCTTCACGCTCTACACCGTTTAAAATGAGCCTTACCAAGTGGTTCTTCATCTTATTTCATCGCTTTTAAAATCTATCGCCTGTTGACATGCGCGCTTGCCAAGCGAACGCATCAAATGTCGACGCAATCCTGAAGTGGCAGTGGGATCTTCTCTTACCTCAGTTTCAGTAGCTAAATTATCAATAAACTGATTGGCCTCATCTAGAGAATTGGCAACACATTTATATACCTTCACAACATCATCAATCCCACCAAATCCTATAGTCCAGTGATCGCCCTCCTTAATAACTGCAACAGCTACAACCGCATAATCGCCATGACGATATCCGTATTCAGTAAATCCAAATCCAGCATTAGGTCTACGAATAGGGAAATCGACTGCTTCGATAAATTCATTTGACTGACGATCAGTCTGAAGAGCGCCCAAGAAAAAATCTCTGGCTTGTACTACCCGCCTCTTTTTCTTGCTGACTAGAGTTACGGAACCCCCTAATACAGCCAACCCAAGAACCAATTCAGAGCTAGGGTCGCCATGTGCTATCGATCCACATACTGTTCCACGATTTCGAATAGGCGCGTGGGCTATCCACGGAAACATCATACTTAACAGCGGTTGAACCGTTTGTAGTTCACTCCAATGCTCCAACTCAGATTGTCTTACACCAGCCCCAACCCGAAGCATGTCGCCTGAAACACCAAATTTTTTAAGCTCTTCGACCTTGTTAATATCAATTAAATGGTCAGGGCTAGCCACCCTCATGGCCAATACAGGGACAAGGGTTTGCCCACCAGCAATAATGCGAGCATCCTCTCCATATTTATCGAGCAAATCCAAAATATTCGATTGAGAGTGGGCTTGGTGCATCACGAACGGAGCAGATTTCATTTGCTTACTCCCAATAAGGCAAAGAGCCTGCCAATGAGGGATTTAAATAAACCCTCCTGCTTTGCTCCGGCCTCTTTTGCAAGCGCTCTAAATAGCTGATCCAAAACCAATCGAATAGCACCCTCTAGTAACCTGCTGCCAATCGCTGCTAGCTTCCCCGATACCTGCGCCTGGTAGTCATAGCTTAGAACAGTTACTCCATTGTCTTTTTTAAGACTAACTTGGCCCATTCCGAGTGCCATTCCTAATGGGCCCCTACCTTCTCCACCCAAGGTAAAGCTATCGGGACTTTGAACATTCGTTAAAACAACCTTAGCTTCAAATCGGGCTTTAGCAATACCAATGCGTACAACTGCTACGCAGTCAAACTGAATACCATCAGTTATAGTTTTTTTATGAATGGATTCGCAGCCCGGTATGACATTCTTTAATCTTTCTGGATCAAGCAAAACAGCAAAGATCTCTTCTTGCAGAACATGCAATCTAACCTCGCCTTGAGCTTTCAAAGGATAGTCAGTATTTGCTGTCATCGACGACACTTGGCTCGAGGATTTATCAAGTTTTAAAGAGCCTTTTTCGACAAGCAGTGCATGAATTCGACTCGGAGTCGCAGGCAAAATAATATTCTCAATATCTAACGCATCTGCAATGGCGTTTGCAATACAAACGGGGGTACTCATACTATTTCCCTCTCCAATTCCTTTGGCACCCAAAGGTGTAAATGGGCTTGGAGATTCTTGATGATAAATTTTTGGGACACCAATATCGCTAGCAGTTGGCAAACGGTAATCTGCAAAAGTCCCTGAGAGAAAATTACCATCGCTGCTATAGACAAACTCTTCAAAAAGAGCTGCCCCTACAGCCTGTGCATATGCCCCATAAATCTGACCATTTGCTAAGGCAGGGTTTAATATTTTTCCCGCATCATGAACGGTAATGTACTGATCGATTTTGGCAGAACAGGTTTCAGGATCTATTTCAATGCCGCAAGCATCAAGAGCAAAACCATATGCAGCAGAAGTATTGATTCGATCACCCTCATCAGGCGCCTCTAGAACAGCAGCACTCCAAAACTGCGTTTCCTGAAGCGCCAGAATCGCTTCGCTCCCAAGAGCCTCTTGAATTAATCCAGGAGACCAGTGAAAATTTCCACATACTCTGGAGAAAGGAATTCCTCTCTCATCACCCCCAACTACAGATATATTTCCGTTTGCAAAAATTAACTGATCTGGCTTCACCTTAAGCACATGAGCGGCATAATCCGCAATCCTAGCCTTGAGCTTTTCAGCTGCCAGAAATACTGTTCCTGCGACAGCACCCGCAAATCGACTTGAGTAATTTCCAGCAGCAATTGACCATGCATCTTTTGCAGTGTCAAAATCTACATTCACCTGGATTTGGGATGGCAAGACACCAAAAACATCTGCCAATAATTGACTAATAACTGTTTGATGCCCTTGTCCAGCTGGAGCTGATGCAATATTGGCGGCAATATTTCCGGAAGGGTCCACGCTAACAGTCGCAGAAGTAATGGCGCCATTTTTAGGGCCAGCTTTTGCTCTTTGTTCTTTTGTCAGAACGGTAGTGATGTAACCCATATTAGAAACCGAAGGCTCAACAATCGACGCAATACCAATACCGTAATAACGACCTTCTTTCTTTGCCTGCTCTCTACGATCTAGTATTTTTTTAAACTCTGGTGAACCCTCAAGAGTTTTTAAGGCTTTCTGGTAATCCCCCGAGTCCAGTAATGCCCCAGCGGCTGCTCGGTAAGGGAATTGCTCTTTTTGAACATAATTTAATGCAGCTATTTCTTGATGCGTTTTTCCTAATGATTTTGCGATTTTATGAATCAAGCGTTCAAGTGCGTAATAAACCTGAGGGCCGCCAAATCCCCTCACTAATCCGGTAGGAGTTTTATTAATAAGCACAACACGATTACGAATTTTTAAATTCTGAATTTGGTAAGGACCAGTCACACATCCATGCATACGATAGAGTGTTGCTGGCTCAGGTGCTCTTAAATATGCGCCGCAATCTTCAATTTGATCGTAGTCCAAAGCCAGAATTTTTCCCTCGCCATCCACAGCAGCACGCAAATGAGTGTGCCGAGATGTGGCAGAGGTAGCTGCCTGAAGATGCTCTAAGCGATCCTCAATAAATTTCACAGGAGCGCCTGCCTTACGCGACGCCAAACAACTCATGATGATGTATGGCAGTACCGACTGCTTAACGCCGAAGCTACCACCTGAATCAGGCGCAACATGATGACGTAATTTTGTTCCTGGGACCTTCAAGGCGGCTGCCATAACTACATGCAATGAAAATGGACCCATAAAATTCGACGTGACTTCATAAGACAAATCAGCCATTCGCCATTGAGCAACCACTCCACCAGTTTCTAAGGGCGTGCAAGAATTCCGAGGGTAACGAATATCAACCTCAACAATATTGGCAGCTTTTTGAAATGCGCTATCGGGATCGCCATATTGATATGCCCTATCTAAAACGCAATTACTGCCAATGTCTTTATGCAAAACAATTGATGCATCTGTTAATGCAATATCTACATCGACCACAGCGGGAAGGGGCTGAATATCTAACGCCACCCTTTCAACACCATCTTCTGCCAAAGCCCTTGATTCAGCGATGACAACAGCTATAGGCTCTCCAACATAGCGCACATACTCATTAGCCAATACCCACTGACGCATGGGAGTTTTAACGGCAACTACCAATGGATTTGACCAGGCCTGCACATCCTCGATCGTCAGAATTGCCCTGACACCCTTAAGCTGCAATGCTGACCCAATATCTACAGAAAGAATTTTTCCATGAGCAATCGGTGATCGAACCACAGCTGCGTATAGAGTTCCAACTGGCAATGGAAGATCATCTAAGTATCGACCTTCTCCTGTCAGTAGAGCGGTATCTTCTACGCGCTCACATGCCTTGCCTAAATAGTTTGAACTTGTTTTCAATGACTTCTTTTCAGCTAAATTGAGAAAAATTGATGCTGAAAGAAGCTTAATGATCGACCAGTGAGGATGCTTACCCTAAAGTCCGATGAGTTACCTTAGAGTCCGATTATGTATATCAGGAAAACCCTAAGAGTCTAGCTTAGGAGCCTTTTCTACTTGCTGACGATAGAGGCTGGGGGTAACCCCTTGATGCTGCTTAAAAAAACGAGTGAAATGACTTGGGGCAGAAAAGCCAAGTTCAGTGCCAATATGTATCAGGTTCTCTCCTTTGTCAGCTAGGGCATCAAAGGCAAACTCCATTCTAAGGACATTCGCAAATACAACCGGTGAAAGCCCGGTACAGCGCCTAAAGAGCTCAAAAAAGTGTGAGCGGGAAAGATCAACGCTTTGCGCAACCATGGCAATATCACTAAACCCCTGCGGGGATGTCCTCATGATGTGAATTGCTTTCCTTATTCTAGGATCCATAAAAGCCAGTGAATTTCCGGAGTTACGCAAATCACTTGGAGTTAAAAGATCGGCATTATCCATGAAGCTCAATACGAGTTCAAGCAAGATAGACTCAAGATAATCATGGGTAATTTGATCGGCCCACCAAAGCTCCATTGAAATCTTTTCTAATACTTGCTTTTGATGAACGCCCAACCCAGATAAATTGTTCATAAAAAATCGGGGATGACTGCTTGCTAAGAATTTTTTACTGAAAGATGCTAGCCACTTAGGCTCAAGGTACAGAGCAAGCAGAATAGGGTTTTCACCATTAACTGGTAAGTGAAGATAAGAATGCTCTTCCCAAGCATTGATAAGCACTGCATTGTCATCCGTTAAAGGGCATAACTGCCCTCTTACTTGAAAAGCAATGTCCGGTCCAGCCACCTTACATAAGATGTGGCAGTGGTGATGTGCATGGGTTACCAAGGGCGCATCCATCTCTAGAAGAGCCACTCTACCAAAATCACCATGAAGAAGTCGGATTACCTTAGACATGCTTTAAATCATCTCACAAACTTATTCTTTTGATAAGTATTTATATTGCACTGTAAAAAAAGCCCCGATATTTCAGGGCTTTTAATATTTACAGTCTATTTGGTCTCTATTTTTTCTTTACAGGCGGCAAATCAGTGCAATGGCCAAGGGCAGCCTCTGCGGCCAAGCCAACAGATTCTCCCAAGGTTGGATGCGGATGAATCGTTTTACCAATATCTACAGCATCAGCACCCATCTCTATAGCAAGGCAGACTTCGCCAATTAAATCACCGGCATGCGTACCAACAATACCGCCACCAATAATACGTTTGCTAGTAGCATCAAAAATGAGTTTGGTGAAGCCCTCATCTCGACCATTAGCAATCGCTCTACCGCTGGCCGCCCAAGGAAATAAACCTTTTTCATAGGCTATTCCCTTAGCCTTGCACTGCTCTTCAGTCAAACCTGCCCAAGCCACTTCGGGGTCAGTGTATGCCACTGATGGAATTTGCTTCGCATCAAAGTAGGATTTTTCACCAGCAGCAACCTCAGCAGCAACGTGACCCTCATGCACCGCTTTATGAGCCAGCATGGGTTGGCCAACAATATCGCCAATCGCAAAGATGTTATGGACATTGGTACGCATTTGATTATCAACAGGTACAAAGCCGCGCTCATCTACGACAACGCCTGCAGCGGATGCGTCAATCTTCTTGCCATTTGGAGTGCGCCCAACTGCAACTAATACCAAGTCGTAAGTCTGCGGTTCCGATGGAGCAGCCTCACCTTCAAAGCTAACCTGAATACCGTCAGCCTTCACTTCAGCTTTTGATGCGCGAGTCTTGAGCATGATGTTTTCAAAACGGTCAGCATTAAACTTCTCCCAGACCTTCTCTAAATCACGATCCGCACCTGCCATGAGGCCATCCATCATTTCAGCAATATCAATACGGGAGCCTAGAGTGCTATATACAGTGGCCATCTCCAAACCAATAATGCCGCCACCGATGACCAACATGCGCTTTGGAATACTCTTGAGTAACAAGGCGCCAGTGCTATCTACGATACGAGGATCTTCTGGCAAGAATGGAAGTTTTACTGGCTGGCTTCCCGCTGCAATGATTGCCTTCTGAAACCGAACTACTTCTTTTTGTCCTGTTAAATCTTGACCATCACCCTTGGTTAACTCAACTTCTACATGATTTGCATCTAAGAATCGGCCTAATCCACGCACCACGTTCACTTTGCGTGCTTTGGCCATGCCAGCTAATCCGCCCGTTAATTTGGCAATGACTGAATTTTTGTAGCCACGTAACTGATCAATTTCAATCTTGGGAGCGCCATAGCTAATACCATGCTTAGACATTGTTTTCACTTCATCCATCACTGCAGTTGTATGCAGCAAGGCTTTCGAAGGAATGCAGCCCACGTTTAAGCAAACACCACCTAAAGTTGAATAGCGCTCTATCAAAATAGTACTCATACCCAAATCTGCACTTCGGAAGGCGGCACTGTAGCCTCCTGGACCGGCACCCAATACGAGCACTTCACACTCATGATCCACTTTGCCACTGTATTGACCAGCAACAGGAGCGCTCATTACAGGCGCTGCTGCTATTGGTGTAGGAGTTGGAGCTGGTGAGGCTGCAGACACAGCAGCTTGAGGAGTAGATGCTGCCCCCACTTCAATTTCAGCTACCACACTACCTTTACCAACCTTATCGCCAGCTTTTACAGAAATACTCAGAACCGTTCCAGCCGCATCAGCTGGAACTTCCATGGTGGCTTTGTCAGATTCTAGAACGAGCAGTGGTTGTTCTTTTTCAATCACATCGCCCACTTTGATGAGTACTTCAATAACTGGTACATCCGAATAATCACCAATATCTGGTACGAGAATCATTTGCTTAGTCATATTCTCTCCTTACAGTGCTGCGCGACGGAAGTCAGACATCAGCTGAGCGATATAGACATTAAAACGTGTAGCCAAAGCACCATCAATCACACGATGATCGGCACTTAATGACAATGGGCAAATTAAGCGTGGCACAAATTGCTTACCATCCCAAACTGGTTTCATGGCAGCTTTACTGACCCCTAAAATTGCTACCTCTGGCGCATTCACAATAGGCGAGAAATAAGTACCGCCAATACCACCCAAGGAAGAAATAGTGAAACTAGCGCCCTGCATTTGCTCGGGCTTCAGTTTTCCATCTCGCGCTAGCGCAGCTAACTCCGAAGTTTCACGAGCAAGCTCAAAGATACCTTTTTTATCTGCATCACGAATCACTGGCACCACTAAACCATTTGGCGTATCTGCGGCAAAGGCAATATTGAAATACTTTTTCAATACCAAGTCGTCTCCATCAATAGAGCTATTGAACTCTGGGAATTTTTTGAGCGCAGCTACAGCAGCCTTCATTAAGAAAGCTAGCATCGTGATTTTGAGACCCTGCTTTTCATTCTCTTTATTGGTCAGCACTCTAAATGCTTCGAGATCAGTAATGTCCGCATCCTCGTGATAAGTCACCGCAGGAATCATGACCCAGTTACGACCTAGGTTCGCAGCAGTTAGCTTCTTAATACGATTTAATGGCTGACGCTCCGTATCACCAAATTTAGAGAAATCCACTTTTGGCCAAGGAATAAGATTTAAGCCACCTAGGCTTCCAGTAGATGCATGAGATCCACCGCCAGCGCCACCGCTCATTGCGGCCTTAACAAAAGCCTGAACATCCTCTTGGGTAATTCTGCCTTTAGGGCCGGAACCTTTAACTTGATGAACTGTGACACCGAGTTCACGAGCAAATTTACGGACTGAAGGACTTGCGTGACTGGCTGTTGGATCTACTTCAACTGGTGTATTGCTAACAGGAGGAGGTGCTGGAGCACGCACAATTGGTGGCTCTACTTTAGGGGCTGGTGCCGCAGTAGGTTCGGTTTTTGCTGATGCGGGAGCGGCAGCGGTTTGTGCAGCAGCTGGAGCTGCGACTGCGCCACTCTCTTCAAGCACCAGAACGATGGCACCCTCTGAAATAGAGTCACCCACTTTAACCTTGACCTCTTTCACAAGACCGGAGTGTGAAGATGGAACGTCCATGGTTGCTTTATCTGATTCAAGAACAACAATAGACTGCTCTTTCTCAACACGATCACCGGCTTTTACCAATACTTCGATGACGGGCACATCTTTGTAATCCCCAATATCTGGGACTTTAATATCAATTAGTTGGCTCATAGTATCTGTCTCTGATCAAACCGTCATTGGGTTTGGTTTAGTGGTATCGATGCCGTACTTCTTAATCGCTTCAGCTAGCATTTGGCGATCCAGTTGGCCAGCGTCAACCAAAGAGCGCAAGGCTGTGAGAACGACCCAACGACGATCTACTTCAAAGAAATCGCGTAATTTTTCACGAGTATCGGAACGTCCAAAACCATCTGTTCCTAGCACCTCAAAGCGACGGCCTAAATGCTGAATGGCTGGACGAATTTGCTCGGCAAATAAACGCACGTAATCAGTAGCAGCGATGATTGGACCCGCAGTATTTTTGAGGCACTGCTCTACATGAGATAAAACAGGTGCAGCAGTTGGATTTAGAAGATTATTACGATGAACCGTATTCCAATTACGACCTAGCTCAGTAAAGCTTGGGCAACCCCACAAATCAGAAGCGACACCCCAATCTGTATGCAAGATTTCAGCAGCCTCAATCACTTCACGGAAAATCGTACCTGAACCTAAGAGCTGTACGCGCAATTTCGCATTGGCATCACCAACCGACTTGAGCTTATACATGCCCTTAATAATGTCTTGCTCTGCACCCTTTGGCATAGCTGGATGAGCATAATTCTCATTCATCAAAGTGATGTAGTAATAGACATCCTCTTGTTCAGCCAGCATGCGGCGCATACCATCTTGAATTACTACGGCTACCTCAAAAGAGAATGAAGGGTCGTAGCTAATGCAGTTAGGAATTGAGGCGCTCCATACTTGACTATGACCATCTTCGTGCTGAAGACCTTCACCATTTAAAGTAGTTCTACCGGCAGTACCGCCCAATAAGAATCCACGGCTACGCATATCACCAGCAGCCCAACATAGGTCACCGATGCGCTGGAAACCGAACATGGAATAGAAGATATAGAAAGGTAACATCGGTACGCCATGGGTTGAGTATGAAGTAGCAGCAGCGATCCAGTCGCACATACCACCCGCTTCATTAATGCCCTCTTGCAAAATCTGGCCAGTCTTATCCTCTTTATAGAACATCAATTGGTCATGGTCTTCTGGGGTGTAAAGCTGACCTAGCTGATTCCAAATACCTAATTGACGGAACATGCCTTCCATACCAAAAGTGCGTGACTCATCTGGAACAATGGGAACAACCCGCTTACCTAACACCTTGTCGCGCACAATCGTATTGAGTATGCGAACAAAAGCCATCGTTGTAGAAATCTCACGGCCATCGGTAGTTGCTTCTAGTAATGGTGCAAATACCTCAAGCGCAGGGACAGGCAAGCTCTCAGCCTTCATCCGACGTTGTGGCAAGTAGCCGCCCAACTCTTGACGGCGAGCTTTCATGTACTCAAGCTCTGGACTTCCTTCAGCAAATTTTACTAAAGGCATTTCATCTAGCTGCTCATCTTTTACAGGAATCTCAAAACGATCGCGGAAGCGACGCACGTCATCCGCATTCATCTTCTTCGCTTGGTGCGCAATATTCATCGCCTCACCAGAGCCACCCATACCGTAACCTTTAATCGTGTGGGCCAAAATAACGGTTGGCTGATCCTTGTGATTTACGGCTGAATGAAAAGCTGCAAATACTTTATGGGGATCGTGGCCACCGCGATTGAGTTGCCAAATCTCGTCATCACTCCAGTCGCTGACCAATGCCTTTAATTCAGGAGTATTGAAAACGATTTCGCGCACGTAGGCACCACTCTTGGCTTTCATTGTCTGGTATTCACCATCGACGATCTGACCAAGACGCTGCATCAAGATGCCTTTTTTGTCGCGAGCGAACAAGGCATCCCAATGACCTCCCCAAACTACCTTAATTACATTCCAACCAGCGCCACGGAACTCCCCTTCGAGCTCTTGAATAATTTTGCCGTTGCCGCGCACTGGACCATCAAGACGTTGCAAGTTGCAGTTCACTACGAAAATCAGGTTGTCTAATTTCTCACGGCCTGCCATACCAATAGCGCCGAGTGATTCTGGTTCATCAGTTTCACCATCGCCGAGGAAGGCCCAAACTTTTCTACCTTCCGCTTGAATAAATCCACGATCCTGCATATAGCGCATAAAGCGCGCTTGATAAATAGCCATGATGGGGCCAAGACCCATCGACACTGTAGGGAATTGCCAGAAATCGGGCATCAACCAAGGATGTGGATAACTAGAAATACCTTTGCCGCCTACTTCTTGACGGAAGTTATTCAGCTGTTCATCTGACAAACGGCCAAGCATGTAGGCTCTGGCATACACGCCTGGGGCGGAATGTCCTTGAACAAATATGAGATCGCCACCATGTTCCGGAGATGGGGCGTGCCAGAAATGGTTAAAGCCAACGTCATATAGCGTTGCCGCTGACTGGAAAGAGGAAATATGGCCGCCAACGTTGGTATCTTTATTAGCGCGTAACACCATAGCCATCGCATTCCAACGTGTGTAGGAGCGGATGCGGTGTTCGACATTTTGATCACCTGGTAGACGTGCCTGTTGCTCTACTGGGATTGTGTTGATGTAGGGTGTTTCTGCATGAAAGGCTTGATTTACTCCATTGACTCGAGCATGAGAAATTTGCTGATCAATTAAATAGGCAGCACGCTCTGGACCCTCATTCCGAATAACACCATCAAGAGCCTGTAACCACTCTTGGGTTTCACCTGGATCCGCATCTTGTTTTCCTGCGCTACCCAAAATTTGTTCTGGAACCGCTGCCATAAACTGCCTCCATTAATTACATCGATCTTATTGATTCACTCTATAGGCAATATTCTAGGAAGGTCTATGGGTGTAAACAAGCAATTTTCCACATAATGATAATATTTCTCACTATATGATATTTTGTTGCATCGCACTCAAGTGAGAAAAAGGTAGCTTGGCTAAGAATGCCTATCTGTAGGGCAAAATAAGCCAATTACATGAAAAAAATAGTATTTTCAATCTGGCAACTAAAGCCTGTGCAATGGCTCCGTCGAATACGGGGATTTAAGCTTGTCTACACGCCATTAATAGCCATTGTGCTGTTTACGGTTGTCATGGGAGTCATTATGGGCACCCTACAACTGCAAGAAAAGAGCCAGCAAGAAGCTGCACTATTTAGAGAGCTCTCTTTTGCAAAGCAACGCATCCAATTACGTTTTGCAAACAATACGGATGTGTTGCAATCTATTGGACGGGATTATGTCAGCGCTGGAGATTCCGCAAAGTTAAAAGAGAACGTGATTATTCAAGCAGAAAATCTTTTGCAAAGTAATCATGAAATAGCGCAAATTGCCTGGATCAATGAATCTGATCAGCGCCTGTGGAAAATTCCTACGGATAACTTAAAAACGGACTGGTTCAATAAAGCAAATAATGCAATACCAATAAACCAAGCTCTGAAAAAAACGCTCGAACTCAGCACTGCAACAAATAGACCTGCATTTAGTCAGTTCATTACTATTGAAGTTCCAAGCGACGAAGTAGTGTCAAAAGAAATCCGTAACGTGTTTTGGCAAGCTGTTCCACAGATGTCTGGCAGCGAAATTAAAGGCATGGTGGCTGTGCTCTATACAACACAGGGTCTACTTGAAATGATCCCTGGCGAGCTCAAGAGCCAGTATCGATTTACTTTAATTACAGATGAGGAAAAGATACTAGCAATCTCATCTGATAAAAATACACCAAAACGTGCATTTAGCAATCAAACTAGTTTGGATATTGGGGTTCTCAGTCCAAACCTGAGTCTGCGCATTGACACCTACCCGCCAGCCACGAATTTAACTTTTAGGATGTTAATAGGCGTGGTGTTGGGTTTGAGTGCATTTGTGATTTGGAGTTTATGGTCCGTTCTTAAACAAATGCAAGTTAGGCAAGAGGCCGAAGCCAATCTTCGGGCAGAAACCAATTTCCGTAGTGCGATGGAAAATTCCACTCCAGTGGGAATCCGTGCGCACGACATGAATCGAGTGATTACTTATGTGAATCCGGCATTTTGCGAGATGACTGGGTGGTCTGCAGAAGAGCTCATCGGACTGAGCCCCCCTTTTGCCTTCTGGCCCGAAGGGCAGAAAAATGAACTGACTGACAAAATGAATAAGGCCCTCAAAATTGCGCTGAGCGATGAAAGGAAAATTGGGATTGAGGGCTCCATTCTCCACAGAGATGGATCAGTCATTCAGACGCGTACATTTATTGCACCTCTAGTAAATGAAAAGGGCCAGCAAACTGGCTGGGTAACCTCATTAATTGATATCTCAGAACCTAAAAAAATTCGAGAAGAATTAGCGGCATCACAAGAGCGATTTGTTGCCGTTCTGGAAGGACTTGATGCAGCCGTATCAGTGGTGTCGAATGAGAATGGTGAACTATTATTCGCAAATCGCTTCTATCGTGAGCGCTTTGGTAATACCGCCAAGGGTCATTTTGAATTAGCGGGTAGCGATATCAATGAAAATATCATGCAAAGTCTGC
This sequence comes from Polynucleobacter sp. Nonnen-W13, assembly GCF_018881735.1. Lineage (NCBI taxonomy): Bacteria > Pseudomonadati > Pseudomonadota > Betaproteobacteria > Burkholderiales > Burkholderiaceae > Polynucleobacter > Polynucleobacter sp. Nonnen-W13. The sequence continues at coordinate 103,916 of NZ_JACVPU010000002.1, forward strand.
CTAATAACTCTAGTGATAAGACAGCTGAAGTCATTACACCTCCACCACCCTACCAAGAAACTGAATCAGAAGAAATTCAATTACTAGATGAAGCATCGGGCATCTCAAAATGGTATGAAGTTCGCAGACGTAATGTCCCATGGGTGGATGGTCACTTGGCACAATTATTAATTGCCACAGACATTACGCTTCGCGTCGAAGCGGATGACTTGGCTAGACAACAAGAAGAGCGGATGCAATTTACTAGCCGCTTAACAACGATGGGTGAAATGGCCTCTTCTTTAGCCCATGAATTAAATCAACCGCTTGCAGCAATTTCGAACTATTGCATGGGTGTAGTAAAGCGCTTACAGGGTCATCTTGACCCTGCCTTACAAAAGGACATTCTTCCGGCGCTAGAAAAGGCATCCGATCAAGCTCATCGCGCTGGCACGATCATTCAGCGTATTAAAGGCTTTGTAAAACGAAGTGAACCGCAAAGAAAGTCTTGCGATATCGCTGAAATTATTCATGATGCTGTTGGGTTGGTGGAAATTGAAGCCCATCGCCATCGCTTGAGCATTAGCACTGAAATTGCTGAAAAACTCCCTGCGGTCGACTTAGATCCAGTCTTAATTCTGCAGGTCTTGGTTAATCTCCTGAAAAACTCTTTGGATAGCCTGAGGGAGGTTTACCCCCTTTCCTCGCGCTGGTCGGCTCCTCCTGTGCAGATTTCAGCAGATTTAGACACCAGCACCTTCCCCGCTATGTTGCGCATTCAGGTGAAGGATGCGGGTGGCGGAATTGCAAAATCAGTGATTGAACGCATGTTTGAGCCCTTTTTCAGCACCAAAAGTGATGGTATGGGCATGGGTCTGAACATTTGCAGATCTGTGATTGAATCCCATCAGGGTCGTCTTTGGGCAACAAATCTGATGGATGCCGAACATACAAAGTTGTCGGGCTGCACCTTTACAATACTATTACCCCTAGAGTCTCCGGGCTCTCAGGATAGTATTTAATTGACGTATTTTTTTAGGTTTATCTGCGAGAGCTAATATGAATATCAGTGCTGCCACCAAACCCAATCAAGCTGAAGTAGTTTATGTTGTAGATGACGACGAGGCAGTTCGCGACTCCCTTACCTGGCTGCTTGAAAGTAATGGCTATGTAGTTCGCTGCCATGCAAGTGCTGAACGTTTCTTGCAGTCACTCCAAAGCACTGATAAATCAACCATCTCTTGCGCCATCCTAGATGTCCGCATGTCTGGTATGTCTGGCCTTGAATTACAAGAGCGCCTCATTAGTGAAAACCTACCCATGCCAGTTGCTTTCATTACTGGTCACGGAGATGTATCGATGGCAGTTTCCACCATGAAGCGGGGAGCGGTGGACTTTATCGAAAAACCATTTAAAGAAAATGATCTCTGCGGCTTAGTTGATCGAATGCTTGGAAAAGCTCGGATTGATTACTCCCAAGCCAGTCAGCGTAAGGTAACCCAGAGCCTCTTGAGCAAACTCACTGGGCGTGAGCGCCAAGTGCTTGAACGTATCGTAGCCGGTCGATTGAATAAACAAATCGCAGATGATCTAAGTATCTCAATCAAAACTGTCGAGGCTCATCGTGCGAATATCATGGAAAAGCTCAACGTCAATACCGTTGCCGATCTTCTCCGTCTTGCTCTCTCTGATCCACAACCCAATTAATTTTTATGCCTGCACAGTTACTTGATGGCGTTGCGCTATCCAAAAAATTACGTACTGAAATTGCTGCACGTGGTGCAATCGTTACTGCTAAAGGTGTTAGACCAGGTTTAGCAGTGATTGTTGTTGGCGAAAATCCCGCCAGCCAGGTTTATGTCAGAAACAAAGTAAAAGCCTGTGAAGATGTTGGCTTCCATTCTGTGCTTGAGCGCTACTCCGTCGAGCTAGGCGAAGAAGAATTGTTAGCTCGTATTGCTACACTTAATGCTGATCCAGCAATTCACGGAATCTTGGTTCAACTACCGCTTCCTGAACATATTGCAGCCGAGCGCGTTCTTGAAGCCATTGCACCAGCAAAAGATGTGGATGGGTTTCACGTAGCTAATGCTGGCGCCTTAATGGTGGGCCAGCCAGAATTCAAGCCATGCACCCCTTATGGCTGTATGAAAATACTGGAGAGTATTGAATATCCCATCCGTGGTGCACGTGCGGTGATCGTGGGCGCTTCCAATATTGTTGGCAAACCAATGGCGATGCTCTTGTTGCAAGCAGGTGCAACAGTCACAATTTGCAATAGCAAGACTCGTGACTTGGCGCATCATACTAAGGATGCTGATATTTTGGTGGTTGCTACTGGCAAGCCAAAAATGATTACCGGCGATATGGTCAAAAATGGCGCCGTAGTCATTGATGTGGGCATTAATCGCATGCCCGATGGAAAACTCTGTGGCGACGTCGATTTTGATGCTGTTCAATATGTTGCCGGCTGGATCACTCCTGTACCAGGTGGAGTAGGCCCCATGACCATCACTATGCTCCTAATGAACACTTTAGAGGCAGCGGAAAAAGCAGCAAGACTGTCCTAATAGACCTCTTCACACGAGGCCGTTTTAGTACCTGATTAGCAAAAGTTGCTGTCGTCCATTAAGCTATAGGGATGACTAAACCAACGACATCAAAGCCCTCTCCCGAGCTCCAACAAAATCCACTCATTGCATTCGGAAGAGGTATTTGCGCCTATTCTGAGGTTAAGCCATCTGACATTGCCCCAGCAATCGACTTCCTTCTGCAGCGGGCGCAATCTGCGGTAGATCATGCAGTGGACCCGGCCACTCCAGCAAACTGGAATGATTTGGTAGAGCCTCTCGAGGATGCCACCGAATTGTTAAGTAGATCTTGGGGCGTGATCTCTCATCTCAATAGTGTTGCCGATACTCCTCAACTTAGAGCAGCGTATGGGGAGATGATGCCTAAAGTTACGGCCTTCTTTTCAAGCTTAGGACAAAATCTCGCGCTGTATGAAAAGTTTAAGGCCCTGAGTCAAGGTAGTGACTTTTCAAAACTCAATTCGGCCCAGAAGAAAGTGATTGAAAACTCATTAAGAGACTTCCGCCTTGGTGGCGCAGAGCTGAGCGATGCTGATAAACCCCGCTTTGCGAAGATTCAAGATGAGCAAGCCTTGTTAGGAAAGGCTTTCTCCGATCATGTGTTAGACGCCACCGATGGATTTATTCATCTCATTACAGATCAGGTTGATTTAGCTGGCTTGCCTGAGGATGCCATTGCCGCTGCAGCCGATCTTGCTCAGCAGAAGAATCTTCAAGGCTGGGCATTTTCACTACACTTCCCTTCTTATTACCCAGTAATGCAGTATTCCGAGAACCGATCCCTGCGTCGCCTAATTTATGAGGCCTACGTAACTCGAGCTTCTGAGCTAGGCCCTCAATACTCTAAAGGCAAACTCGATTGGGATAATACGCAAAACATGCTTGAGCAGTTAAAGCTACGTGATGAAGAAGCACGTATGCTGGGTTTCAAAAACTTTGCTGCCCTGAGCTTAGCCCCAAAAATGGCAAGTAGTGTTGAGGAAGTCGATACCTTCTTAACGAATTTTGCTCAAAAGGCAAAACCTTTTGCACTAAAGGATTGGCAAGAACTTTCTTTATTTGCCAAGACTGAGCTATCCATTCACGATGGATTAGAACCTTGGGATATTGCCTATGCTTCCGAGAGATTGAAGCAAGAGCGCTATTCCTTCTCTGAGAATGCGTTGAAACAATACTTTCCTTTGCCCAAAGTGTTGGAGGGCTTATTTGGCGTAATTCAAACTTTGTTTGGTGTGAAGATTCAAAAGGCTGATCTGCCAACTTGGCACGCAGATGTGCAGTCCTTCTCCGTCAAAAATGCGGCTGATAATACGGTGGCCTATTTTTACCTTGATCCCTATGCAAGGTCAGGTAAACGTGGTGGAGCTTGGATGGATGATGCACGTGGTCGGCGTGAATTACCTAATGGAGAAATCCAGATACCAGTAGCATATCTAGTCTGTAACTTTGCTCCACCTGTAAAAGTAAATGGCGCATTACGCCAACCGACAATCACCCATGATGATGTGATTACACTCTTTCATGAGAGTGGTCATGGCCTGCATCACCTTTTAACGCAAGTCAGTGCATTAGGCGTATCGGGTATCAATGGTGTTGAGTGGGATGCCGTTGAACTGCCAAGCCAGTTTATGGAAAACTTCTGCTGGGAATGGGAGGTATTGGAAAAAATGACAGCGCATGCTGAAACTGGAAAGCCACTGCCTTGCGAATTATTTGAAAAAATACTGGCTGCCAAGAATTTTCAAAATGGCTATATGACATTGCGCCAAGTTGTGATGTCGCTAACTGATTGGCGCCTACATGCTAGTTTTGATCCAAAAAACTCTCAAGGTCACGCCGTGCTAGATCTGTCTAGAAATATTGCAGATCAATTTAATGTCATACCGCAGCCACCCATCTCTCGATGGATAAATACCTTTAGCCATATTTTTGCTGGTGGCTATGCTGCTGGTTATTACAGCTATAAATGGGCTGAAGTTCTTTCTGCTGATGTCTACTCTGCTTTTGAAGAAGCGGCAAAACTAACTGGTAGCGTCCTTGATGAAAAAACAGGTATACGCTATCGCCAAGAGATTCTGGAGGTGGGTGGTAGCCGCCCTGCTGCCGAATCATTTAAGGCATTCAGGGGTCGCGAGCCTAGTATCGATGCCCTACTTCGTCACGGCGGCCTTGTGACTCAATGAAGGCGATGATCTAAGCTTTAATTTCTGCGATGACTGGGGCATGATCCGAAGGCTGCTCCCAAGTGCGTGGCTCTTTATCGATGATGCTGGAGTTGCACTTTTCTTTCAGGGCATCGCTCAGAAGAATATGGTCGATTCGCATACCGGCGTTTCTTCTAAAGCCCATCATGCGGTAATCCCACCAGCTAAAAGATTTAGGTGCTTGCTCAAACATTCGGAAAGAGTCTGTTAAACCTAATTCCACAAGCTGCTGGAAGGCTTTACGTTCTTCTGGGGAAACTAGGTTTTGGCCGATCCATTTTGAGGGATCATGTACGTCGATATCACTTGGCGCGATATTGAAGTCACCCAAAAGGGCTAAGCGGCTATTTTGGGTTAATTCTTCTCTTAACCAATTTTCGAGTGCTTTGAGCCAGCCTAGTTTATAAACAAACTTGTCGCTATCAGGCGATTGTCCATTAGGAAAGTATGCTGATACTAGGCGAATCGGCTGCATTCCCTTGAAGCATACTGTAGCCGCTAAGATGCGTTGTTGCTCATCTGCATTTGCCGGAATATTTCTCACTGGCTTTAGAAAAGTAGTGTCATGATCAGTAGCAATAGGCGCCAATGCCGCCTTTCGAGCAATAATAGCCACGCCGTTATAGGTTTTTTGCCCAGCAGCAATACTGATATATCCTGCCTCTTCAAGCTCTTGATGCGGATATTTATCATCAGTTAGCTTGAGCTCCTGAAGACAGAGCGCATCAATAGGTGTTTTTGCCCGCTCATGATCTTGCAACCATTTGAGCACTTGGGGCAAGCGTACCTTGAGGGAATTCACATTCCAGGCAGCTATTCTGATTGAATCAGTCATTGATTCCCAACTCCTGCAACTTCCGAGTAATTGTATTGCGACCGATACCCAGTCTTTGAGCTGCTTCTACACGTCTGCCACGCGTAACTTCTAGTGCGGCCTGTAATACTGCCTTTTCAAATTTAGAGCACAACACGTCATATACTTCCGAATCTCCGTCCTGCAACATTTTAACCGCAAGGCGACCTAAACCGCCCTCCCAATCGACAGAACCAGCTTTAACAGCAAGCTGCACATTAGGGCTAGACTCGCCCTGTAATAGAGCTGGCTGTTCAACAGCTTCTGCCAAAATATCAGCAGGCAAATCACTCACTCCAATGACATTAGATGGCGTCATGACTGTTAACCAGTGACAGAGATTTTCTAATTGACGCACATTGCCAGGAAATGGCATGACACTCATTTCTTTTAAAACCTCATCCGAAAGATTTTTAGCTTCAACTCCCAAGGACTTTGCACAAGACAACATAAAATGGCGTGCCAAAACGGGAATATCCTCTGCGCGCTCACGCAATGCAGGCATGCGCAAGCGAATGACATTTAAGCGGTGCAATAAATCTTCCCGGAAAGCACCTGCAGCAACTCGGGCTTCTAAGTTCTGATGGGTTGATGCAATGATGCGTACATTTGCCTTAATCGGATCTTGACCGCCAACACGGTAAAAATGACCATCCGTTAGCGCCCGCAATAAACGTGTTTGTAGGTCGAATGGAATTTCACCAATCTCATCTAAGAATAAGGTGCCGCCATCAGCCTGCTCAAAACGGCCACGACGTAAAGTCAAAGCTCCAGGGAAAGCGCCGCGCTCGTGACCAAATAACTCTGACTCTAATAAATCCTTGGGTACTGCTGCAGTACTAAAGGCAACAAATGGACCTTTAGCGCGTGGACTATGCTTGTGCAATGCTTGCGCCACCAACTCTTTGCCAGTACCAGACTCGCCTGTAATTAATACTGTTGAATGCGACTGAGCTAGACGCCCGATCGCTCTGAAAACCTCCTGCACTGCCGGAGCTTGACCAATAATTTCAGTGGAGTCTTGTCTCCAACCATTCATCTCTTTATTGCCAGATTGATTGCGCTCGCTCTGCTCCATAGCACGACGAATCAACTCAACTGCTTTATCAATATCAAATGGCTTAGTCAGATATTCGAATGCGCCACCTTGAAATGATGAGACCGCAGAGTCTAAATCAGAATAGGCGGTCATGATAATGACTGGAAGTAGCGGATGGGTTTCTTTTACATTCTGCAACAGATCCAAACCATTGCCGCGTGGCATACGAATATCTGAAATCAATACCTGTGGCGCATCTTTTTCCAATGCATCAAGTACATCATTGGGATTAGAAAAACTCTTATGAGGAATATTCTCGCGAGTAAGCGCTTTTTCTAGGACCCAACGAATAGATTGGTCATCATCCACGATCCAAACGGGTTTCATATAACTTTCTCCTGCCTACGGTAAGGAATTTGAATTTGGAAATCAGTCCGTCCAGGACGGCTGTTGCAAGCGATAAAGCCTTGATGCTGCTGCACAAAGGTTTGAGCTAAGGTGAGACCAAGGCCACTGCCCCCATCTCTGCCAGATACCAATGGAAAGAAAATGCGCTCGCGAATTTCATCTGGAATACCAGGTCCGTTATCAATTACGTGCAAATCCATTGCCATTTTGTAGCGTTGTTTAGAAATAGTCACCGAGCGAGCTACTCTGGTCTTCAATTCAATTTGAGCCGTACCTTGAGCAATTTCTTCAGTCAGCGCTTGGGCTGCATTGTGAGCAATATTTAAGACGGCCTGAATCAACTGCTCACGATCACCCAAAACCTCAGGAAGACTAGTATCATAGTTACGAATGATTCTGAGTCCTTTAGGAAACTCAGCCAATACAAGACTGCGCACTCGCTCTAAGGCCTCATGAACATTGAAGGACTCCATAGCATGCGCCTTACGATGCGGCGCGAGCAGTCGATCAACCAAGTTTTGTAAACGATCAGATTCTTTAATAATGACTTGGGTATATTCACGCAAGCCCTTTTCTGGTAGCTCGAACTCGAGCAATTGAGCGGCACCACGAATGCCACCCAAAGGGTTTTTGATTTCATGCGCTAAGTTACGCATTAACTGTTTATTTGCTTCAACTTGCTGTGTTACGCGCTCATCACGCTCACTACGTAACTGTTGATCTATTGGGAACCACTCCATCATGATGAGGCTTGGATCTTCAAGGCTAGCTACCACCACATGCGCAGGAATAGATTCTTGATGGATGCTACCGGGCAATGAATGCAGCATCATTTCTTGTCGTTTCGCAGAAAAGTGTCCTGCCTTAACCTCTTCAATCATGTGATTGAGAGACTCATTGGAACCAAACAAGTCGTGCACAGACTGACCCTCAAGTGATTTACGAGAGAGGTCCAGCGCAGACTCTGCTGCAGGATTCACATAAACCAATTGTTGGTTATCAGCCTCAAATACCACAATGGCATTAGGCAACTGATCAAGCAATGTCGGAAAAAAAGGAGCAGCCGAAGCTGCCCCTTTGAACGAATTGCGCAACAGACCTGCGCTCAACATTTTTCCTTCGCTTACAGGGAGTAGTACATATCGAATTCGATCGGATGAGTTGTCATACGGAAACGTGTGACATCTTCCATCTTCAAAGCGATATATGCGTCGATCATAGAGTCTGTAAAGACACCGCCACGAGTCAAGAACTCACGGTCTTTGTTCAAAGCTTCTAATGCCTCTTCCAAGCTTGCACAAACGGTTGGGATCTTTGCATCTTCTTCTGGCGGCAAGTCATACAAGTTCTTGTCAGCAGCTTCACCTGGATGAATCTTATTCTGAACACCATCTAAACCAGCCATCATCAATGCTGAGAAGCAGAGGTATGGGTTAGCCAATGGATCAGGGAAGCGAGTTTCGATACGACGACCCTTGGGGCTTGAAACGTGTGGAATACGAATCGAAGCAGAACGGTTACGCGCAGAGTAAGCCAACTTCACTGGAGCCTCAAATCCTGGAACTAAACGCTTGTATGAGTTTGTACCTGGGTTAGTGATCGCATTCAATGCCTTAGCGTGCTTAATAATGCCGCCGATGTAGAACAAGGCAAACTCTGACAAACCTGCGTAGCCGTTACCAGCAAACAAGTTCTCGCCGTTCTTCCAAATGGATTGGTGAACGTGCATACCAGAACCATTGTCACCAACGATAGGCTTAGGCATAAATGTTGCTGTCTTGCCGTATGCATGAGCCACGTTTTGAACAACGTATTTCTGCCAAATAGTCCAGTCAGCACGTTGAACTAATGTGCTGAACTTAGTGCCCAATTCATTTTGACCTTGACCAGCAACTTCATGGTGATGCACTTCAACTGGGATACCTAAGGATTCGAGGATTAAACACATTTCAGAACGCATGTCATGGAATGTATCTACTGGAGCAACTGGGAAGTAACCGCCCTTTTTGCCTGGACGATGTCCAGTGTTGCCGCCTTCGATTTCAGCAGCTGAAGACCATGGTGCCTCTTCAGAATCTACCTTAACGAAACAACCTTGCATATCAGCACCCCAACGGACGCCATCAAAAATAAAGAATTCTGGCTCTGGACCAAAGTACGCTGTATCTCCCAAACCAGTGCTCTTCAAATAGGACTCAGCACGCTTAGCAATCGAACGTGGGTCACGGTCGTAACCTTTACCATCTGAAGGCTCGATCACATCACATGTGATCACCAGTGTTGGCTCTTCATAGAATGGGTCGATATAGCAAGCAGTCGGATCTGGCATCAACAACATATCAGATGCCTCAATACCTTTCCAACCAGCAATAGATGAGCCGTCAAACGCGTGACCGCTCTCAAACTTGTCTTCGTCAAAATGGGAAATAGGTACCGTTGTGTGCTGCTCTTTACCCTTTGTATCTACAAAGCGGAAATCAACGAAAGTACATTCCTTCTCTTTAACCAACTTCATCACATCAGCGACGGTCTTCGTCATGCAAATCTCCTCTATTAACTGAATTCGGAATACAAACCTAAGGTGTACACCCTTGTTTATTCCAGGCATCAAATATGCCCTTGGGATGTATCTAATTTACTGAAGCAAACAAACGGGAATAGTCATTATTGCACTAATTAAGTGCTGAAAAACCCCTTAAAACCCTAAAAATCACTATATTTGCACCAAAGTAGTGCTTAATCAGATTTCGAAATATCATGAACGTCATAACCCAAAGCCTCAGTGCCAGTTCGCAAAGCGATCCAGGCGTTATCTAGAAGCTTGGCATTACCCTTAATGCCTAATTCAATATGCCGCTCGGCATAAACACCCCCTCTGGAAGCATCTCCAACCGATGGGAGACTAAAGACTTTTACCCCCGGAAAAGAGGCCTCAATACGCTCCATTAAGGGCGTTAGGACAGACTCTATGCCCTTGGGAACGATGAAACTTTGTTCTGCCCAGTTCTCGCGATGAAACAAATTTTGATAATAGGTATCTAAGCACCACGCCATCATAGGCGCAGCCATGACAGGAAAGCCAGGAACAAAATAGTGTTCATGGATCGAAAAGCCAGGGATCTGGTTATAGGGATTCGGAATGATATCGCTCCCAATGGGGAACTCCCCCATCTTGAAGCGATGCTGGTTTTCTGGAGTGCTCAGATCGGCCTTTAATGGGTCGCCCTCTGCCATGGTCTGAATACGTCCGGCAATAAGCTCTTGTGCAGTCGCGTGGAGTTGCGTTTGCGTACCCAAGGCTAAAGCAGCGCATTGTCTCGTGTGGTCATCAGGCGTGGCTCCAATACCACCAGTACTAAAAACTACATCGCCACTAGTGAAGCTGTCTTTCAAGGTAGTGGTAATTTGCTCGGGATCATCTGCAACATATTTAGCCCAAGATAGGCTGAGGCCACGCTCATTTAAAAGCTTAATCAATTTATTGAGATGTTTGTCTTGACGACGACCGGACAAAATTTCATCGCCAATCACAATTAAACCGAAACGACGCGAATTCACTTCGGAGTCCTCGAGAATCGGCTTATTCAATACCTCAGCCATGGTTTGGTAACTCCGTATCAATAACACGCGCTTCTATATTGAGGGATTGAGTCAACTCATTGCTGCGCAATTCTTTTAGAGCCTCAAGCAAATAATATGTAAACCAAAGCGCAGCAAAGACAAATATTAAAGAATAGATCCAGAGCGCAACAAAGCTAACAATAGGAAATAAGACAAGAGCTAAAACAGAGGTTGCCCAGAAAAAGGTAGGTACTGCTCCTAACACCCCAGAAATCACTCCCATAGCCAATAGTGGCCAACGGTGTTGATGCAACAGGATATCGCGCTCCTCTGCAGTAGCATGCAAAGCCAATACATCGTAAGACATCAAACGCATGGTCAACCAGCCCCAAAGTAATGGGGGTAAGACGGCAACCAATGGTGGCATCCACCATACTGGCAAAGTGAGCATCACTAAAACTAAGCAGATCAAAGCTGACCAAAGGGTATAGACAAAGCTGCCAAATAAGCTACCGCCCTTTTTCTTCGCAATGTCTTTATAAGCATATTGCCGCGTGACCACCTTAACGATAGTTGGCACGGTTGTTAAGGCGATGAATACCAATAAACTGATTGAGATTAGAGGAATCAGTAACATTACAAAGAAGAGTGGCGCGATCCATGCACGAGCACTCTCGAAGCCGGCCCAGATCAAACCATCCGCAATCCAGCCAGTAAATATGGATGCCGTCAGAAAAGTACTCAGCATCTCTAATGCTGGCGTCCAAGTTAGCCAAATTAAGGCGCCCCATAAGACGGAGACGATCATAAATGGCCGCAAGCTCAGCAATAGCATTTTCGGATGCATTGCACCAACTAAAGCCAAGCCAAAAGATTTAAAAACTTGCTGCATGCTGTCCATAGATTTCCATTGCTGCCATGTGAACTTCTAGCTTCTATTTTGCTTTGGGAAAGATTTCTCGAAGGGAATGTATTAGACCCTGCCACTGATGCTGCAATACATTGGGCGACAACACTAGGTCTCTAACGCCAGTGGGATGAACCTCTTTTGAAAAGATTGCGGTATTGAACATCATGTCCCACCAAGGAAACAAGACTCCAAAGTTACAACCACCTAAAACGCCTGGCTTACCTTTGGCCTCATGACCGTACCCTACCGCATGATGCATCCGGTGATACATCGGGGAAATTAACAAATACTTAAATGGTCCAAGATGAATCCTTAAATTAGCATGTTGCCAGCTTTGAATTAACTGGCTCAACACCACTAATAGAATAAATTGACTAGGTGACACCCCAAACAATAGGGCAAAGAAAGAAAAGACTAATGCATGCATGATGTCATCGACGATATGGTTACGATCATCAGACCAAGCAGTCATCACCGTTTGACTATGATGCAAGGCATGCAATTGCCACCACCAATTAAAAACATGGGAGGCGCGGTGATATACGTACTCCACAAAATCAAGCAATATGAAGTAGATAAAAAAACTCACCAACGGTATCGATGTCACTGACGGCCACCAAGACTCCACATTCAATCTACCAAAACGAAAGTCATGTAAGACAGAATCAATCTGAAAGAAAAATCCTGATAAGGCGATGAAAATCAGACCGTGAAAAATACCTAGACGATGAAATAGGGTATAAAAAATATCTGCCTTAGAGCTCTTTGCAAATCGTTCTTGCATCTCTGCGGGAGAAAATCTCTCCCAGGCTCTGAGAATCACAGCAATCAGGAAAATCTGAATACATCCAAATAAAAACCAGTCGATACCATCAAATACATCCTCGGCCATCGCCATCAGATCGAAGTGATACAAAATTGGTCCAGCCACATAGGTAAACAAGAATTCTTGAACGCTAGCGTAGGCTGAAGCGATGGCAGCTATCAAAGGGTTTGAGTCCATATGCTCAATTGTGTCTCATTTATCACGTTTTGGCAGGGTTGCAAAACAAAACCCCCGGGCCTTTAAGTTCAGTATGAGTTGCTCTAGAACTGCCGGAGCCCAGGGATCCTTGCGTGACCAAATACCCAAATGCGCCATAGTGATATCGCCATCCTGCAGCTGGCTACTAGCCTTATCCAAAAGCATTTTGTTGGGATGCGTCTGCGAACTCAGTTCATCACCCAAAAATCCCGCAGGACTCCAGCCAATATGTTGATAAGCGCATTGATCGCCCATCCTGACCGAACGGGGCGATGTATTACCGCCAGGGGCACGCCAGATTTTTTCAATGCTGGCGCCTGTTAACTCTTTAAAGCGCTCATCCACTCGGCGGATTTCTCGACAATAAGCTGCTTCGTTGTAAAGAGTGGTCACTCCCGCCTTGGGACCAAATTGTGGCTTTGCAAAGATCTCTCCACTTGGACCATCCTTAACAAAGTACACATGGTCATAGGTGTGGCTACCAAAGTGATGGCCTTCACGAACCCGATCTTGCCAATACGATTTCCAAGAGTCATCCAAAGAAAAATCGCCACGGCTAGTTTTTTCATTAGCCAGAAAAAAAGTAGCTTTCACATTTTGACGATTCAAAATATCGGCGATAGTTTGTGCTACAGACATATTGCCGGTATCAAAAGTTAGGTAAACCGTTTTTTTACAATTCGCCTCTTGTGTAAAGCCAAACGAAGAGCATGAAGCTAGAATAATGAATACTGTCAGTCGAGCGAGAGTGGCATTGAAATACATCTAATTGGGCTATTCCCAGCTAGCATGCGGTGTGAAGAAAACGCCATGGGGTGATCTACCAACAGGGATTACCGAGACTAACTTCATCGTAGGTATATCAATTACCCCCACCTTTTTAGAGAAGCGGAGAGTGACCCACAGGGTTTTTCCGTCAGGCGTAATTTCCATATCATCTGGACCGGCCGGCAGGCCGGTAATATCGCCCACCTTTTCCAAGGTCTGCATATTAATCATGCTGATAGTTGACGCAATACGATTACTGACGAACACATGCTTTTTATCACCTAAGGGACGGAAGTTGTGAGCGCCCTTACCAGTAACGATTCGTTTGACCTCTTTACGGGTTTTCCAATCAATGACCTGAACATAGTCTTCACCAGTAATACCAATCAATAGGTATTGATCACCAGGCGTCATCCAAACTCCTGCTGGCACTTTACCTGTGGTGATTTTCCAAATGACAGTCTGGGTATCTAAATCAATTGCCGCCAGTTCATTCGAGTCCTGCAAGGTAATAAATGCAATCTTGCTATCTGCTGTAAATGCGACATGACTTGGCGTCTTACCAAGCTTAATTGTTTTAGCTAATTTGAGATCTGCGCCCTGCGCATGGTAAACATCCACCCTATCCAAGCGATTACCGTTTGCAACAAACCACTTATGATTGGGCGAATAACCAATTTGGTAAGGATCAATAATGTTCGGTATCTTGCCAGTTAACTCACCAGTAGTGGGATTCATCAGCACCACATCATTGCCTGCAGCATTCGCAATCAGCAAAGTCTTTTGATCTTGGGTCATCATCAAGTGATGAGGCTCTTTTCCAACCGGCACTGTCTTGATCACTTTGCGACTTGGCATATCGATCAGACTGACAGTAGCCTCACCAGAGTTCAAGACAACTGCTAACTTGGGCTCGGATGAGTTCGAGCCTTGAGCATAGGCAGCGTTCAAGAGCCCAGTCAGGGCATAGATTGCCAAGATTGAAATACTGCCAAATTTGGCTTTACGAATGTAAGTGTGCATGACTCACATTGTAAGCAAATGATTCACCTGACGTAGGCCTTTAACCACAATCACTTGACCTATCGCAAGCTAGCTAGGACCTTTTCTAGGCGCTTTAAGGACATTGGGCTTGGGGTCTTTAATTCTTGGGCATATAAAGCCACCCTCAATTCCTCGAGTTGCCAGCGAAAATCTGCTAAAGCCTGATCCTCGTTAATGTCATATGCTACAGAGCCATGGCTGGCCTGAACGAGTTTTTGCCATGGCCTAGCAACCGACTCCCAGTCTTTTTGGCACTGTGAATCCCGGCCAGGGTTAGCGCGCAATTTATCAATACGCATGGCAATGGCTTTGAGATAACGAGGGAAATGCACTAACTGAGCGTAAGGCGTATCTGAAATAAATTTAGCAAAGATCAAACCCTGGATTTGAGTCTGAATATCCACATGGGCAGTTGCTGAGGCAGCCTTTGCCTGGGATAACTTCTTTTGTAGATCTGCATAAGCCTGCAATGCCGCCAGGGCATGTTTTGAAATCTCCTGCGCAATCAGAGCCAAACGGGGCTTACCTGCCTGCAAACGCTCTGCAAACTGCTCGGCATTCACGGGTAATGGATCATTCATAAATGCCCGCTCTAAGGCGAGATTCAGAATTTGCTCAATTAAGCCATCAACAGACCCAATATTAATAAAGAGTAATCCAAGCTCCCGAATTCCAGGGAGCTGTTTCTGCAGTGCCTTGAGCGTATCTTTATTCGATAACGCAAATAGTCTACGCAATCCTTGCCAATGATGTTTGCGAGCTTCTAGTAAATCATCAAACACTTCAAGATCGCACGCCTCGGTTCGATCCACTAAAGCGGGGTAGCCAAATAAAGTGCGATTGCCTTTCTGAATTTCTAGAGTCTCGGGCAGTTCACCAAAGTCCCAGCCTCGATAACCACCCTGCTCTACCGTTTTTACTGTTGATGCATTGACGCTTTGATTGGTTTTGCCAATAGGGGCCATGTTATTTAACGGAACACTACTCCCGAGCTCATCATGGACTGCTTGCTGCGCTATGGCTTGGAAGGCTGTTCGGGCAGTCTCTCCATATTCAGCGCGTAATCGAGATAAATTACGCTCTAACTCCAGCTGACGACCGTGCTCATCCACTAGGCGGAAATTCATTGAAGCATGCAAAGGTAAGGATTCGGGCCTGAAATCAGTACGCTTAATTTCTAAGCCACGTTCTTTACGAATATCAGTAATCAGGCTATCTAAAAAGTCACCCACCCCAAACTGTTTGCCTGATAGCATCCGCTCTAAAAACGATTTTGCATACTCGGGCAGTGGGACGCAGTGGCGACGTAGTTTCTGAGGAAGTGATTTGAGTAATAACCCAATTTTTTCTTCACACATACCCGGAACCAGCCAATCACATCGACGACCATCAACCTGATTCAATAGAGTCAAAGGCACCACCAGCGTTACTCCATCTTTGGGACTGCCCGGTTCGAAGTGATAAGTCAAACTCAATTCGCTACCACCGACCATCATCTTTTTAGGATAACGATCTACTGTAATTCCAGCTGCCTCGTGGCGCATTAAGTCTGCTTTGGCTAGGCGCAAAAGACTATCGGGCGCTTCCTCAATAACGCCATTACTCGCTGATGTCTTTAGCAACCAGGCTTTCATACTCTCCCTACTCAAAACATCCTGAGGAATGCGCGAATCATAAAAAGCAAAAAGGAGGTCATCATCTACCAACACATCGGGACGTCGTGAGCGATGCTCTAAAGCTTCAATCTCTTTAATCAGTCTGCGGTTATGCCAAAAGAATTCAAAAATCCCAGGATATTTTTTTCTAGCATCGGCCTCGGTCTCCCGCATCAATGCAGGGCTATCCATACGGCCAAACATCTCTTCTTGAACTAAGGCCTGGGTAATGAATAAATTACGAGCATCTTTTGGATTGTGAGGCTCATAACGGACGCGACGACCGTGATAAATCGGGAGTCCATATAAAGTGCCGCGCTCAAAGGCCATCACCTCTCCTTGACGGTGATCCCAAAAAGGCTCGCTCAAAGATTTAATCAGGCGATGGGCTGCAACCTTCTCAACCCACCCTGGCTCGATTTTGGCAATCGTGCGCGCATACATGCGATTGGTTTCTTGTAGTTCACCAGCCAAAATCCAGGCGCCGGCCTTTTTGCCAATCGTTGAGCCTGGCCAAATAAAGGGACGGATACCGCGTGCGCCCATATAGCTACCAGTCTTGCTGCCACGCTCCTGAGATTTTTCATCTTCCTCTTTTTTAGCTACATAACCCAAGAGGCCGGTTAAGAGCGAGAGGTGAACTTGTTCATAAGTAGCGGCGGATGGATTTTCTTTCCAGCCCTTTTCAGCCAACATCGTATGCAGCTGACCATGAACATCGCGCCATTCACGCAGACGTCTTGGTGATAAAAACTTACTACGACATAGATTCTCTAATTGTCGATTGCTGTGCTTGTGCTTCAGGGCATCTTGATACCAATCCCAAAGTTTGACGAAGCTGAGAAACTCGGAACGCTCATCCGCAAACAGGAGATGCGCTTGGTCAGCGGCTGCAGCCTGATCCATTGGTCGATCACGGGGATCCTGAGTAGCTAAAGCGGAGGCGATGATGGTGACCTCACGCAATGCATTGTGCTCCTTGGCCGCTAACAGCATACGACCAATCCGAGGATCTAATGGCAGATCTGCTAACTGTTTGCCAATAGGAGTGAGCTTGAATCTGCTGTTGCTATCCGAATCACTGCTGAGGGTGACATCGTCATAGACGATAGCGCCCAACTCATCTAGAAGCTGGACACCGTCGGCAATCGCGCGACCTAAAGGTTTATCAATAAATGGAAACTCTTGAATACGGGGCAATCTTAGAGAGCTCATGCGAAGCAATACTGCCGCTAATGAGCTACGCAGAATTTCTGGATCAGTAAATTTGGGGCGACTTAAATAATCTTGCTCGCTGTAGAGACGAATACAAATACCATCTGATACGCGACCGCAACGACCTGCCCTCTGATTGGCAGCTGCCTGCGAAATTGGCTCGATCTGAAGTTGCTCTACTTTGTTGCGATAGGAATAGCGTTTGACGCGAGCCAAGCCGCTATCAACCACATAACGAATATTGGGAACTGTTAATGAGGTCTCGGCAACGTTAGTCGTCAAAATAATACGGCGGCCATTGCCGGGGTTAAATACGCGCTCTTGCTCCGCAACCGATTGTCTAGCAAAAAGACTCAAAATCTCCGGATGAAAGCGTTGCTGCAGAACATGATCTTTTCTAAGAGCTTCAGCACAATCCCGAATTTCCCGCTCGCCGGGCAGGAAGACGAGCACATCGCCTGCACCTGATACACCTTCACGCCATACCTTTGCAATTGATTCTGTTACGGCATCAGAAAGCTCTTTGGCCTCTTTAGACTCTTTTTTTCCATCAGGCTTAACATCAGGCTCCAGTGGCTCATAACGTTGCTCAACCGGGAAAAGTCGCCCGCTTACCTCAATTACCGGAGCAGACTTGCCATTTAAGGCGAAATGATCCGAAAAACGCTTTGCATCAATGGTGGCTGAGGTAATGATCAACTTCAGGTCTGGACGTTTGGGTAACAACTGCCGTAGATAACCGAGTAGAAAATCAATATTGAGGCTGCGTTCATGGGCCTCATCAATAATGAGAGTGTCGTAGGTGCGCAGCTGAGGGTCTCGCTGCGTCTCTGCCAGCAAGATGCCATCAGTCATCAACTTGATTGAAGCACCCTGGCTAGTCTTGTCAGCAAAGCGCACTTGATAGCCTACGTCTTGACCAATTGGAGTGCCCAACTCCTGAGCGATACGCTTTGCAGTAGCTGTAGCAGCAATCCGACGGGGTTGCGTGTGCCCAATGAGACAACCACCATTCATAGTGCCCCTGCCGAGATCTAAACAGATTTTGGGTAATTGGGTTGTTTTGCCTGATCCAGTCTCTCCACAAACAATCACAACCTGATGAGAGCTCAAGGCATCCTTGATGGTTTGACGTTGGCTTGATACCGGCAACTCCTCCGGAAAGCGAATCTCCAGCCTTCGAAGGGTGTTGGAAGCAGGCACAGTCTCAGGGCTCGCTTTGGGTTTTTGTTGGTTTATGGGCTCTTGCACCCTATAATTTTCTCACTATGCCAACAAATGCACCGAATCCCGGCTCAAATGCCGAAGAATCCAGCTCTAACTTTCCTTTTGTAGGATGGCTGCGTGATGTTGCGCCCTATATCCATAGCTTCCGCGAGAAGACATTTGTCATTGCCTTTGCTGGTGAGCTGGCCCAAGAAATTGGCCTAGAAAATCTGATTGAAGATATCGCCATGCTGCACGCCATGGGCATGCGTATTGTTTTGGTTCACGGCATCCGCCCTCAAATTGAAGAGCAGTTAATGCTTCGTAATATTAAGAGTCAATTTGGCCAAAGCGCAATGCATAGTTACCGGATTACCGATGCAGCCGCCCTAGAATGCGTTAAAGAAGCTGCCGGTGAATTGCGCCTAGATATCGAGGCAGCATTTAGTCGGGGATTGCCGAATACTCCGATGGCAGGCTCAAGAATATCTGTTATCTCAGGCAACTTTATTACAGCAATGCCGGTAGGCGTAGTGGAGGGAATTGACTACATTCATACTGGCTTGGTGCGTAAGGTGGACTCTACGTCCATTAAGCTCTCTCTGGATAGCAACAAGATCGTACTGCTCTCACCATTAGGATTCTCGCCAACTGGTCAAGCATTTAATCTCGCTTTTGAGGATGTAGCAGCATCTACTGCTGCAGCACTCAAAGCTGATAAATTGATTTTCTTAAGTCCTTATGCAGGCTTGAAAGATGAGGAAGATGACTTCATCACCGAACTCTCAATGCCTCAGCTTCAAGAATACGTAGCTCAGCATCCAGAACTCGATCTAGGCATGAAGAGTTTGTTAAATATTTCTGGCAGAGCAATTCGTGCTGGCGTGAGTCGGGTGCACTTCTTACCTTGCAATCAAGATGGTGCACTGCTAGAAGAGCTCTTTACTCATGATGGTATTGGCATGATGCTAGCCTCATCTGATATCGAGAATTTGCGTGAAGCCAATCAAGATGACGTTGGCGGCATTCTGCAGCTCACCAGCCCGCTTGAAGAAGAGGGTATTCTGGCTGCCCGAGGTCAAGATGTCATCGAACGTGATATTCAGCGCTTCTCTGTGATTGAGCATGACCGTGTTCTCTTTGGATGCGCAGCCCTCTTCCCATTCCCCAATGGCGTAGGTGAACTTGCTTGCCTCGCAGTCGATCCCGATGTCCAAGGCTCAGGCGATGGAGAACGTTTGCTCAAGCGCGTTGAAATGAGAGCTAAACGGGAAGGCATTAAGAAACTGTTCGTCTTGACGACTAGAACAGAACATTGGTTTTTGAAGCGCGGCTTTAAACGCGCCTCGGTAGATGATCTCCCGGAAGAAAGAAAGCAAATTTACAACTGGGATCGCAAATCTATGGTCTTGACCAAAGATCTCTAACAAGCTCTTTATTTCATATTTTCTCTTTAGTACATCGTATTTGAAAGGCAACATAAATGGCACGCATGGTTCAATGCATTAAACTTAACAAAGAAGCTGAAGGCATGGACTTCGCTCCACTACCAGGCGATCTCGGCAAGAAAGTTTGGAATCAAGTCTCTAAGGAGGCTTGGGCCGCTTGGTTGAAGCACCAGACCATGCTCATTAATGAGAATCGCCTGAATATGGCTGACCCTCGTGCTCGTCAGTACCTCCTCAAGCAGGTTGAAAAATACTTCTTTGAAGGTGGTGCAGATATGGCCCAGGGTTATGTACCGCCAACTGAATAAGAATTTTTGAATATCGCTTGACGAGTCAAATTCAGAAGCATAGGATGAAGTCGTAGTCAGTCAGTTTTCGTGATCGACTACATTGGCGAAAGCCACTACTCGTGAGCATATCTATATGCTTATGGGCATTGGGAACTAAAACTCTTCTCTTTGCCTGCGCCATGAATCATCATGGCAAACAAACCCGATGGATCAGTCTAGCTGCCCGTCGGGTTTTTTACTTAGAAAGTAATTCTGCTTACACCGGAGGCATTGCTTACCAGCAAAATATTGGCCTTCTCTTTTGCAAATAGCCCAACAGTGATTACGCCAGCAATTTGATTAATTTGGGCTTCAAGAGCGATGGGATTAGCGATCTTTAAACCCGCGATATCCAAAATCCATCCGCCGTTATCTGTCACAAAAGGCTGACTGGGTGTTTGACCTAAATCTGCACGCGTCTCTTTATTAGTTCTGAGTGTTACTGTGCCGCCCAGCTTGATCAGTTCCTGAGTAACAATTCCTTTAGACAGTGGAATGATTTCCACAGGCAATGCAAAGTTACCCAATATCGGAACCTGTTTTGAGGCATCACAGATACAGATAAATTGTTTGGCCATGGAGGCAATAATTTTTTCGCGGGTCAAAGCACCGCCGCCACCTTTAATCATGTAACCAGCAGGATCAATTTCATCAGCGCCGTCCACATAGGCAGGAAGATGGTCCACCTCATTGGGGTCCAAGACCTTAAAACCGTGTTTTAACAAGCGTTCAGTCGTGGCATTAGAACTAGATACTGTTCCCAAGAAATGCGCCCGATGAGGTGCCAAGGCATCAATGAAGAAGTTGGCGGTAGAGCCTGTGCCAACACCTAAGATCTGACCTGCGGGCAGCCTTAATACCTCATCCCGAGCGGCTTCACCTACCAATTGTTTTAGTTGATCTTGATTCATGATCTTGCCCGATATCCTTATCTGAACTGGAACAGCCTTATTTATCCATCTATCATATGATATTCAATCTATTTAACCGATTAATTTATCGAGAGTATTGCAAATAACCATGACCTCATCTGCAAGTGCCCTAAGCCAACTCAAACAACTCACTACCGTCGTGGCCGATACTGGCGACTTTGAGCGCATGCGGGAATACCAACCGCAAGACGCTACCACCAACCCCTCTCTGATCTTGAAGGCTGCCCAGCAAGCCAACTACCAGGCACTGGTAAAACAGGTCAAATCAGAGCACCCTGGCATAAGACCAGTCGATTTAGTCGACCATATCTTGGTAGCTTTTGGTCTGGAGATTTTGAAGATCGTCCCAGGTAGAGTTTCGACAGAAGTCGATGCGCGCCTCTCTTTTGACACTCAGGCGACGGTTCAGAAGGCTAAGCATCTCATCTCGCTGTATGAATCGCACGGGATTGATCGCAAGCGCATCTTGATTAAGCTAGCTGGTACATGGGAAGGAATTGAAGCAGCCAAAGCTTTAGAGGCAGAAGGTATTCACTGCAATATGACGCTACTCTTTTCTTTAATACAAGCTGCAGCCTGCGGTGCAGTCAATGCAAAATTGATTTCTCCATTTGTAGGGCGAATTACTGATTGGTATAAGGCCAAACTTGGTATCAATTGGAGTGATGAAAAAAATACCGGGGCAAATGATCCTGGCGTTACATCAGTCAAACGTATCTTCCACTATTACAAGCACTTTGGGATCGGCACAGAAATTATGGGGGCTAGTTTTCGCAATACTAGCCAAATATTAGAGTTAGCCGGGTGTGATTTACTTACCATTAGTCCGGAGTTATTGGGCGATCTTCAAAAAAGTACGGAGGTCGTAGAGAGAAAACTCATTGCAAGTAATGCAGCTAGCGCGCTTGCTAGCGAAAATATCCTAGCACTTAAGCTAGATGAGTCGAACTTTAGATTGCAACTGAATAATGATGCAATGGCCACTGAAAAGTTAGCTGAAGGCATCAGGAATTTCTGCATCGATACTGAGAAACTAGAAGCGCTCTTAAGTAACTAATTCTGTAAATTGCTAGATTGAGGAGTCAAGATGATTATTCATTGCCCGCATTGCAATAAAGGGAACCGTGTTCCAGCTGAAAAACTCAATCAAACGCCTGTCTGCGGGGCTTGTCAACAAGAGCTCCTATCGCTCCCGATTAATGCCACAGCAGCTAACTTTAGCGAACTCGTCACTCAATCTACGCTGCCAGTAATAGTCGATTTCTGGGCACCATGGTGCGGACCATGCAAGATGTTTGGGCCAACCTTTCAGGCAAGCGCCAGCACTCATGCAAATCAAGTTTTATTTGTGAAAGTGAATACTGAGGCAGAACAACTACTCGGATCGCAATGGAATATCCGCTCAATTCCAACACTAGCGGGATTTAAGGGCAGTAAAGAAGTACACCGCATTAGTGGTGCTCTGCCGCCAGCCGAACTAGAGCAATTTGTGAAGCAGTTGACTATTTAGGCTCTGTAGATAAACGCTGCCTTAGTGCCTCATACAAGCAGACGCCACTTGCAACGGATACGTTCAGACTCTCTACTACACCCTTCATCGGAATACGCACCAACTCATCACAAGTCTCGCGGGTTAAGCGGCGCATGCCCTCACCCTCTGCACCCATAACAATACCGATGGGGCCGGTCAGGTCTAAATCGTAAATCGATTTTTCAGCTTCATCATCGGTACCGATTAGCCAGACACCCGCTTCTTGCATTTCTTTCATGCTTCGAACCAGGTTAGTAACCGTAATCACGGGCATTACCTCAGAAGCACCGCTAGATACTTTACTCACAGTGGCATTAATTGAAGCTGAACGATCTTTAGGGATCACTACGGCATCCACACCAGCGCCATCAGCCACGCGCAAGCATGCGCCAAAGTTATGTGGGTCGGTCACACCATCCAAGACCAAGAACATGACCTTACTTTGATTGCTTTCTGCATCTTCAACTACCTCAGTAATGGTCCGAGCTATGGTCATCTTCTCTGCTAGAGCCACCACACCCTGATGGCGATCATGGCCCGCGAGCTTGTGAAGCCGCTCGGCATCGGCGGCATGTAATCTTTCCCCTAGAATTTCTTCAGCTTGCTTCAAAAAATCACCCATACGGCGATCTCGTCGACTGGGATCAAAATAAACCGACTTCAGACTCGCGGCATCTACTCGTAAGCGCGCTTGAACAGCATGAAAACCAACTAATATTTGCTTCATCTTTACTTATCTCGATCTAATATTGATACTTATTTGCGACGCGCTTTAGTGCTGCGAACAGGTGGTTTGGTACCAGCAGGTTTGCCGGAAGGTCTTGTAGGCTTCCCAGACTTCGCAACTTTACTTGCGGTTCGACCAGCTTGATTCTTAGATTGATTTGCGCCAAGGTTAGCAGCAGATTTGGCGGCATTCACATTCACACCAGAATGCTTTTGCGGCTCTTTGCTGCCAGGGCGCCCTTTTTTAGGGGACGCTTTTTTATTGGGTCTACCAGTATCACTAGCCAATACAATTTGACGGCGATTAGTGGTGCCTCCAGGCTCCAAGCCAACAGATTTGACCAGGCTAAATTCAATCTTGCGCGCATCTAGATCCACTCGACTGACTAAAACATGCACCCGATCACCTAAGCGGTATCGAATGCCAGTTCTCTCACCACGTAACTCTTGACGGGCTTCATCGTACTGGAAATAATCACCACCCAATTCAGTTACATGGATCATGCCCTCAACAAAGAGATTTTCTAATTGAATGAACAAACCAAATGTAGCTACCCCAGTAACTGTGCCAGCATATTCTTGACCCAAATGATCGCGCATGTAATAACACTTAAGCCATGCCTCAACATCACGAGATGCCTCATCTGCACGGCGCTCATTTGATGAGCAATGCACACCCAGTTGACCCCAAATAGGCATGGCCGCATTAGCGCCCTTAGGCAATTTAGGTAAACGCGTGCCATTAGCCGCAGCCTCTTTTGCATCGCTATGAGACTTCTTGGCATTCACGGCATTTTCGCGACCCTTACCTTTGCGTGGCAAAGTAAGATTTAAGGGAACCGTTGGCGGCAATACTGGCGTGTAAGGCTTCTTAGTGAGAATTGCCTTAATGACGCGATGGGTTAGCAGATCAGGATAGCGACGAATCGGGCTTGTGAAATGAGAGTAAGCAGGATACGCAAGTCCAAAGTGTCCTTCGTTATCAGGCTGGTACATCGCCTGCTGCATAGAACGCAAAACAACTGACTGAAGCATGTTTGCATCAGGACGCTCTTTGATTTCACGCATGAGCTTGGCATAGTCTTTTGGTTTCGGCTTTTCACCGCCGCCCAATGACAAGCCCGAGGTACGTAAAACTTGGCGTAAAGTGACCAACTTCTCTTCTGAAGGCTCGCCGTGAACCCGGTACAGACTAAGATGCTTATTCTTATCAATGAAATCTGCTGCGCAGACGTTTGCTGTCAACATACACTCTTCGATCAAGCGATGTGCGTCATTGCGAAGACGAGGTTCAATACGCAAAATCTTACCCAACTCATTACTAATAATTTGGGTTTCGGTTGTCTCAAACTCGATAGCACCACGTTTTTGACGTGCGTCTAGCAAAATTTTGTAAAGTGAGTAGAGATTAGTCAGTAGCGGTCTTAACTGCGCAAAGCGTGTCGCTTCAGGACCTTTGCTATTAGAAAGAATCTCCCAGACCGTATCGTATGTAAAGCGCTGCGCAGAATGCATCACTGCAGGATAGAACTGGTAAGCCAAGACTACTCCGCTTTGATCCACTACCGAATCACACACCATGCACAAACGATCTACATTGGGATTCAATGAGCAAAGACCATTGGAGATCTTTTCCGGCAGCATAGGTATTACCCGCCTTGGAAAATACACCGAGGTCGCACGCAGGAGTCCTTCATCATCCAGAGGATGTCCTGGCTTTACATAATGAGATACATCGGCGATAGCAACAATCAGGCGCCAAGCCTTGCTCTTGCCGTACATCACCGGCTCGCAATACACCGCATCATCAAAGTCACGAGCATCAGCACCATCAATAGTGACTAGAGGAACATCGCGCAAATCCACGCGACCTTCGAGATCAGATTGCTGAACGGTATCGGGTAAGGCATCCGCTTCCTTTTTTGCGGCTGCTGAAAATTCGTGGGGCACGCCGTATTTACGCACAGCGATTTCGATTTCCATACCAGGATCATCAATTTCACCTAGCACCTCAACAACGCGACCAACGGCTTGACGGTAACTATCCGGATAGTCAATGATCTCAACACTGACGACCTGACCTAATTTGGCATTACCCTGGCCTTTTGGTGGAATCAAAATATCATGGCCAATGCGCTTGTCTTCGGGCGCAACAATCAAAACACCATTCTCATTCAAGAGACGCCCGATGACTACTTTATTGGCGTGCAAAATGACATCAACGATCTGACCTTCTGGGCGACCGCGCCGATCTGTTCCTAATACTCTGACATTGACCCTATCCCCATGCATGACGCGGGACATTTCTCTTTCAGAAAGAAAAATATCTTCACCACCGTCATCTGGAATAACAAATCCAAATCCATCTCGGTGACCTTGGACTGTACCTAAGCGGTCAGCCTCTCGTGGTACCAAGTTTTTTGCTTTACGCATTTAATTCCTTCGGCAATACATGCCATATATTTCAATGAAAACTCTGAATTAGCTTACTGTATCAAACCATCAAGTCTGAAGGATGAAAGGCGAAAACAAATTAAGAGGTGGGCCAGAAGGCGCATACCTTTATAATAACGGCATGCCCAGGTGGCGAAATTGGTAGACGCACCAGCTTCAGGTGCTGGCGATCGTAAGGTTGTGGGGGTTCGAGTCCCTTCCTGGGCACCAAACAAGGCTTAACGGCGCTCTGCGCCTGAAAATACAAGGCCATTATGGAGAAAACTGGCCATTTCTATATAAAAATACTTACAAACTATATGGGGACGACTTTCTTAAATACAAGCCCTATTTTGCTTCACGCATCGAGCATTCGCTAATACGTCATATTAATCACTCCATAATTTGCCTGCAGTCGCCCAATCTGATTTCTTGACGTCTTGATAAATAACATCTACTGATTCAGCACTGCATCCCATGATTTTGACTGCTGCTTCCGTAATTGCCTTAGCGTATTCGCGCTTGACCTCATCGCTACGACCCTCAAATAATTGAACTTGAATTAATGGCACAGATATCTCCTATTCACTATTGATTTAATAATCCTAGATAAGCTGGCCACTCCATCTGGCCTTCCTCAACACCATCACTGCATAATTGCTCATAAGTCATCCTGCAAATTACCGGGTCGGGAGTGATCAAGCCCTCTACCCCACCTGCCAATAGCTGAATTTTGCAGGCCTTATCTAATACATCCATCAAATAAAATGCCTGCTGAATACTGACTCCACAGATAATGCTGCCGTGGTTTTCTAACAATAAAGCCTTTTTATCTCCAAGAGCCGATATGAGCGCCACTTGCTCAGACGCTGATAAAGCAAGACCTTGATAGCGATGCCTTTCAATATCACCATAGAAGCGTAAGGCATGCTGTGATATCGGCAATAAACCTGACTTTTGTGCAGAGATAGCAATAACGGAATCAACATGCAAATGCAGTACACATGCTGCATCTGGTCTAGCCGCATGTACCGCTCCATGAATAGCAAAACCAGATTGGTTGACTGGTCCTTGGCCTGAGATGATATCTCCTTGAAGATTCACCTTAACTAAATTTTCTGGTAATACCTCATTAAAGCGCAAACCAAATTGATTGATTAGATAAGCGCCCTCTTCGCCTGGAATAGAAGCTGAAATATGGGTATAAATACCATCATCCCACCCCTTCATCGCAGCTAGACGATAGGCTGCAGCTAAATTGATTCGAACCTCTTCCTCAGTCTCATTGCGATGCTTGAACTTCTTTTCATCAAGGACTTTATGAGAATGTAAACTCTCCGAATGCTTTGGGTTAGATTCATCAGTCATGAAAAAAATTCTCGCTGTTGTGCTGGCCTCATATCGATCAACTAGAGACCCATAGAACGATGCAAAATCTTAGGCTTCATTTCATCCCAAAGACCCTCAAACTCTTCGACTCTATCCTCTGATAACTCAATAGGCTCAAAGAGTCCGCTAAAGAAGATTGTCTTTTTGGGAGCTAGGATCTTTTCAAACTCTGTTAGCCCAACTGGCTTATCGTCAATATCTCGAGTTAATTGGGCAGAACACACAATTGCCTGTGCGTCATCCTGATCAATGACTGCAAACTCAATGAGTTGTTGAGACTTCTCCAGAACCACTAATGTACCGCGTGCATAACAAACCGCCTCATGCTCTTGCACGATATAAGCTAAAAATTGATTCTCTTCATCCCCATTCATACGCAAGTCGTCAATAAAAAAGAGGTATTGACTCCCCTCTCCATTGACCAAGGTAAAGACCTTAGGAATCACTCCATGCCCTAGGGCAAGATTACGGTAATAAGAAGAAAGTTCAACAGCGAGGTTTTCGGCGAAAAGATGCATAAAGTAGATCTATAAGTAAGGCGCTTATAAAGTGAGCTGAGCTTTTAAGAAGGCCATCGTGCGATCCCACGCTAAATCTGCAGCTGCAGAGTTGTATTTCAATGGTGGCAAGCCTCTAGCGTCTGACTTTGGATTAGCAAAAGCATGCTTAGCGTCATAGCGCTGGAAATCATGGGTAACTCCAGCGGCTTTTAACTTTTCTTCTAGTTGATCTACGCCAGCGATAGAGAAAAATTCATCATGCAGAGCCCAATGGGCCAACATCGGCTTTTTAATGGCCTGCGCATCAACGTACTCTAATGGAGGATAGCCATACCAAACTACCGTTGCATCGCATTCTGGAACAAGGCCAGCTGATAGAACTGTGAGTGCCCCGCCCATGCAAAAGCCAGTAACAGCAACTTTAGTGCTACCTGTTTCTTTGAGATACTGAACAGCGCCACGAATATCCTGACTGGCAGCGTCACCAAAATTCAGGTCATTCATGAGGTGCTCTGCTTCATTTGCTTCCAAGGCGAGCTTGCCTCGATACAGATCTGGAACTAAGGCGCGATATCCTGCTTTTGCTAAACGGCTAGCAACGTTCTTAATCTCATCATCAAGACCCCACCACTCTTGAATCACCACCACACCAGGAGCATTTGTCGGGTTAGCAGGCTCAATTAAATAAGCTTCTACTGAAGTACCATCTGGTCTCTTATATGAAATCATCACAATCTTTCTTTTCAAATATATTAGATTTACTGCGCTTGCTTATCAGTATGAATATAGCCCACCAACCAGAAGGTAAGCAAGCCACATGCTGCCGCCCCATAACCAACTAGGTTGTAGTGCTCCATTTTTCCATCTGCACTAATTGTCACCACCATGCCAGCAAGCACTGAGGCAAGCCCCGACGCCAACATTTGCACTGAGCCCATCAAGCTCATAAAGGTACCCCGAATTTTGGCGTCCACCACCTGACTCACGATTGCCATCGCCGGAATCATGCGCCCGGAAACTAAGACAAAGAATGCCGTGGAGTTAATCAATACTACCCATAGCGGTACCGGCATTAAATTAGTGGTCACTAGTAATGGAACTAAGCTGATCAATGCCAGCGCCTTAAACACTTTGACCTTGCCGTAACGATCAGACATCTGCCCAATCAGGCGAGAGCTCAACAGCGTAGCAAGGCCGCCACAAAGATAGATCAAAGAAATATAGGAGTTTTCAACACCGACATTCGAGGTGAGATAGAGTGCAATATACGGAATGACAGAAAACCCCGTCAACATGATCAACGCCATAAAAAAGAATGCGCGTAGATGTTGGTGGGCAAGCAAGATATTCCAGATCTGGCTGAGGCGACTTCCCTCGTGAATGTGCTGTAGGTGGCCAGAGATCTTGGGGATATTGCGATAACCCAAATACAAAATGAGACTGGATATCAAAGCAATAAAAAAGAATGGTGCTCGCCAACCTAAGTACGGAATATTGTGAGCCAACAATAGACTAAGAGGAACTCCCGCTACAGTTGATACCGAGAAAGCAGACATTACCGTACCTAAAGCCTTGCCTCTCCGCTCAAACGGAATGGAGTCCGCAACAATCGTTTGCACTAGTGCACTCAAAATACCGCCAAATGCACCTGCAAATGCGCGAGCAATAAAAAGGGAGTGGTAATCCGGCGCCAAACCACAGACTAAGGTAGCGATAATGAAACAGGCGTACAAACTCAGAAGCAGTACTCGCCTCTCAAAGCGATCTACAAAGTAAGTGGCAAAGACACCAGCAAGAGCCGCGGCAAAAGTATAGGAAGAAAGTAATAGACCGAACTCATGAGTATTGATATTGAGCTCGCGAATAAATTCGGGGCCCAAAGGCATCATGATCATGAAGTCCAGGATGTGGGTGAATTGAATTCCGGCCAAGGAGAATAAGAAAAAGTGTTCCTTCTTTTTGCCGCCTGGCATGTGATGCTCGGTCAATGGTTTCTTAATATGAAATTAGGGATACTGCATTATCAACCTAGGGGATGGAAACCTAGCCTTGCTGAATTGAGAGCGCCGCCCAGTAAAAGTGGATCCTGATAGTCAACGTCTGCAATAAATTAGCATAAGGTGTATCATTAGGGTTAACCCTTAAAGGAGCTCACCATGGCACATTCAAACTCAGTACAGTTTCAACAGGCATCCGCTTTCAGTTTTAAGCCTTTTTTAGCGATTAAAGACTTTTTCGTATTGCTGGCAGTTGCTTTTAGCGAAGCTAAAGTGATGGAACAGAAATCACGTAGAACTAGTGGAAATTGGTAATTTATTGCTGATTTAGCTCTGTTTTAGGCCATTTTTGGTCATTTTTGATGAATTAAGCCTCCGTATTTTGGAGGCTTTTTCTTTATCAATAGCGCCCCTAGCGGAAAATATAGTAGCCATAAACACAGCGTGACCCAGCCCGAGACGGGTTGTGGGTATCCTGAATAACGCCGTCAATGACAGCCGTAAGATGCTTAGAAACCTTCACAATTAATCTACCCGATGGCAGCTCATTTGCCAGTAAATGGACTTTACAGCCAGCACCAACCTGCATAGTCGACACCCAATCAAACCCATGACCCAGGATGTAGTCATGAAATACATTGCGATGATTGCCGTTGCGCGGTGAAGCACCCTGAGCATTGAGCCGTCTAGCTAACCTATCGTTTCTTTGATCGGCATAGGCCGCATTGGCAGCACGAAGATCTTCGTAAACTTGTATATAAGGCAGTTGGGCAGCAATAGCAATCGCCCGAACAACGCAGTCACCTGCCCCACCTTTGAAGCCTGCCAACTCCCTACCCCCGTCATTGACTTCAAAGCCTAGCTCTTGGCCACGACTGCTAGATGGCTTGGTGAAGAAGTTTAGAAAGCTCAGCATTGAATGAGTGGGAATGGATGGAAGTTGTGACCAAAAAGAAAAAATGGACTTGCCTTTCGGCAAATCCATTCTAAATGCTGCTCACTTAAGATTACTTTGCTTGCGCCTGCTTGACCTTCAAACGCCAAGCATGCAACAAGGGTTCGGTATACCCGTTTGGCTGCTCAAGACCCTTAAAAATCAGATCACTTGCAGCCTGAAATGCGTATGAATCCTTATAGTTTGGCATCATTGGCTTGTATAAAGGATCGTCAGCATTTTGCGTGTCAACAATAGTAGCCATACGTTGCATCGCTTCCTCTACTTCAGCCTTAGTTACATACTTATGTAGCAACCAGTTGGCAATATGCTGACTAGAAATACGCAATGTTGCGCGATCCTCCATTAAGCCTACGTTATAGATATCAGGTACCTTGGAGCAACCAACACCCTGGTCAATCCAGCGAACTACATAACCCAAAATACCTTGGCAATTATTATTCAGAGATTCGCGAATCTCCTCTTTAGTCCAATCAGGATAAAGCGCAATAGGCACAGTCAAGAGCTCATCGGTTAAGGCCTCATACTCAGCTGCAGTATCCTGCTTCTCCATGTCCTCTTGGATCTTTGCTACATCGACTTGGTGATAGTGCATTGCATGCAAAGTTGCAGCGGTAGGTGATGGCACCCAAGCTGTATTTGCTCCTGCTTGAGGGTGTGCAGCTTTTTGCTCTACCATTTCCTTCATGAGATCTGGCGCAGGCCACATACCTTTACCAATTTGTGCGCGACCACGTAAGCCGCAATCTAAGCCTGCTAATACGTTGCGGCGCTCATAAGCTCCAAACCATTTAGCAATCTTCATCCTACCTTTACGAACCATGGCGCCGCCATACATGCCGGTATGCATCTCATCACCAGTACGGTCTAAGAATCCAGTATTAATGAAGGCAACACGAGCACCAGCCGCAGCAATAGCAGCTTTAATATTGACGCTCATACGGCGCTCTTCATCCATGATGCCTAATTTGACAGTGTTCTCAGGTAAGCCGAGTAATTTCTCAACCCGACCGAATAGTTCGCTAGCAAATGCTACTTCTTCTGCGCTATGCATTTTTGGCTTAACAATATAGACAGAGCCCTTCCGTGTATTACCAATAGCCTGAGTCGCTGGGCGATTGATGTCATACAAAGCAATCAAGACTGTCACGACTGCATCTAAGATGCCTTCGTAGATTTCCTTGCCATCGCCAGTGATGATGGCTGGGTTGGTCATCAGGTGACCAACGTTACGGAGAAACAAGAGTGATCGGCCATGCAAAGTAACAACACCATCTTTAGCATTAATAGCGCCAATGCCTGCGGTGTATTGACGGTCTGCGTTGAGTTTGCGGGTAAACGTCTTGCCACCTTTGCTGACTTCTTCAACCAAGGTGCCTTTGAGAATGCCTAACCAATTCTCATAAGCAAGTACCTTGTCATCGCCATCAACTACTGCTACTGAGTCCTCAAGGTCCAAAATAGTAGAGAGCGCGGCTTCAAGCACCACATCATTTACTCCCGCTAAATCAGCAGCCCCAATGGTTTTGGTCTTATCAATTTGAATATCAATATGAATACCATGATTGCGCAATAAAACAGATGATGGTGCAGAGGCATCGCCTTGGTAACCAACAAACTGCTTCTCATCAACTAAACCCGTTGTGCTTCCGTCTTTTAATTTCACGGACAGTTTTTTGTCTACGACGCTATAAGCAAGGACATCACCATAGGAGGCCTTAGCCAAAGGTGCTGCTTGATCTAAAAACTGACGTGCGTAGGCAACTACCTTGGCGCCACGAATTGGGTTATAGGCCCCCGCTTTAGTAGCGCCATCTTCCTCAGAAATAACATCTGTGCCGTACAAAGCATCATATAAAGAACCCCAACGCGCATTTGCAGCATTTAAGGCATAGCGTGCATTGAGTACCGGAACAACCAGCTGCGGACCGGCTTGAAGAGCTAATTCGTCATCCACATTTTGAGTAGTAGCCAAAACTTTGGCAGGCACATCGTCGATATAACCAATTTCTTTTAAATACTTGCGATAAGCAGGCATATCCTTGATCGGACCAGGGTTAGCTTGATGCCATTTATCCAAATCCAATTGCAAGCGATCACGCTTAGCTAGTAAAGCTTCATTTTTTGGACTCAGATCTTTCACGATCTCGTCAAAACCCTTCCAAAAATCTGCGCTTTTAATACCTGTGCCAGGCAAAACTTGATCTTCAATAAAACGGTAAAGCGGTGTAGCTACTTGAAGGCTATTACATTGTGTACGTGCTGTCATTTCTAAATCCCAAAGCAAATGTGTAAATTAAATATAAAAAGTTAAAAAAGAAGTATTTTATTAACCTTTGAATGGATGTTGCAGAAGAATCGTTTCATCACGCTCTGGTCCTGTTGAGACCATGGCGATCGGCTTTCCTGCAACTTCTTCGATACGACGCAGGAACTTCTGTGCCTCTATTGGGAGTTTGTCCCATTCACGAATACCAAAAGTAGTTCCCTTCCAACCTGGGAAATCCTCATAAATTGGTTCGCAACGCGCAACCGCTTCGGCGCCACGCGGCAATACATCTAATTTTTGACCGTCAAGGGTGTAACCCACACAAAGACGAATCGTCTCAAAGCCATCCAATACGTCAAGCTTAGTAATGCACAAGCCAGATAAGCCGTTAATCTGAATAGAACGCTTTAGTGCGGCGGCATCCAACCAACCAGTGCGACGCGGACGGCCAGTAACAGAACCAAACTCCTTACCCACTTCAGCCAAACGAATCCCAACTGGATCTTGCTTGGCTGGGTTATCAAAGTCGTACAACTCACTTGGAAACGGGCCGGCGCCAACACGCGTGCAATAAGCCTTGGTGATACCCAAGATATATTGCAATGAATCTGGGCCTACGCCAGATCCAGCTGCGGCATTACCAGCCACACAATTACTGGAAGTTACGTACGGATAGGTGCCATGATCAATATCAAGCAAGGTGCCTTGCGCACCCTCGAATAATAAGTTTTGACCAGCCTGTTCTGCTGCGTATAAAGCACTAGAGACATCCACCACCATCGGCTTGATGCGCTCCGCATAAGACATGGCCTCTTCTAAAGTCTTTTGGAAATCGACTGGCTCAGCCCCATAGTAATTTGTGAGCATGAAGTTGTGATATTCCAAGTTCTCGCGCAATTGCGCAGCAAACTTTTCTGGATAAAACAAATCTTGGACACGTAAGGCGCGTCTGGCTACCTTATCTTCATAGGCCGGTCCGATACCACGACCAGTTGTCCCAATCTTGGCATTGCCACGCTTTTTCTCACGGGCATGATCAATCGCTACGTGATAAGGCAAGATTAAGGTTGTCGCTTCAGAAATCTTTAAGCGAGACTGAACATCCAATCCAGCAGCCTCTAGCTCAGCAATTTCTTTAAAGAGCGCTTCTGGAGAAAGCACAACTCCATTGCCAATGTAGCAAATCACATTCTTGTGCATGATGCCAGAAGGAATCAGACGCAAAATCGTTTTTTTATCGCCAATAATCAGCGTATGACCAGCGTTATGTCCACCCTGAAAACGTACGACTGCTTGCGCATGGTCAGTCAACCAATCCACTACTTTGCCTTTGCCCTCATCACCCCACTGGGTGCCAATGACAACGACGTTACGACCATGAGCTTGTTGCTTTGAAGACATAATGAAATCCAAAAGGTAATTACAGAATTAGTGTGTTGTTAATAAAGCTTTTACTTCTTTTTTACTACCCATGAGCTATCTTGCTTTACCAACTCACGATCGCAATGATATTCAGCGGTTTCTACATCATCACCGCCAAGCGCTTGAATGACCACTTCACCGGCATTGCGCAACTCGCTAATCTTGCTAGCTAGGCTGGAATCCAAAGTCCAAGGCGCTACGATAGCGGGCTTTTTTTGCGCTACAGGGGCAAGGTTAGCCAGAGTCAATAAATCCATAGAAAAGCCAGTCGCAGGACGGGAGCGTCCAAATGCTTGACCGACATGATCGTATCTGCCACCTCTAGCAATTGGTTGCGGCAACTGATCAACATAAGCTGCGAACATCACACCGCTGTGATATTGATATCCACGCAAATCCGCCAGATCGATACTGAGCTCAACATTTCCTGGAAGTGCATCAGTGGTTGCAGCTAAATTTTCTAATTGCGCCAAAGCCTCATCAATCAATTGATGTTTAGGCAAAGACTTTCTAGCGCCAGCCAATACTTGCGCGCAAGGGCCATTTAATTCAGTGAGAGCCATTAAGGCTTGAGCAGATTTTGCTGGTAGTCCTTTAGCCCAGATAGCCAAACGTGGTCGATCCTTACTTTGGAGCAAGCTATACAGAGCCTCAACATCGCCCTTCTCTTTAACTTGTCCATCCAGAATTCCTTCCAGCACACCCGCATGCGAAAGATCAAGATATACCTTATTCAGCCCAGCTAGACGTAAGGTTTGTAGCAATAAAGTAATCGCCTCGAAATCGGCTTCCGAAGTAGCGCATCCATAAATCTCTGCGCCAATTTGTAATTCTTCGCGAGCGGAACTGCCTACTGGTGTGCGCGCATGAGCAACAGATCCTGCATAGCAGAGCCGTGTTACACCTTTACGATTGAGTAAATGCGCATCAATACGAGCAACTTGCGGGGTCATATCTGCACGTAGACCTAATGTACGGCCAGACAACTGATCAACCAATTTAAATGTCTGTAAATTAAGGTCTGAACCAGTACCAGTGAGCAAAGAATCCAGGAACTCCAATATAGGAGGGGCAACTAACTCATAGCCATAGGACTGATACAAATCCAGAATAGCGCGACGCAGAGCCTCCACCTTGCGAGCCTCGGCTGGCAAAACATCAGCAATATCTTCAGGAAGTAACCAGCGATTCATGATTTGAAATATTCACTCTTAATTTTTTTTGTGCATGAATTTAAAGAATTCGCCGTTAGGCTCAAGCACCATCACGTCCTTCTTATCTTTAAAGGAGCTTCGGTAGGCCTGAAGACTTTGATAGAACTGTGCAAACTGAGGGTCACGTCCAAACGCATCGGCATACAAAGCAGTAGCTGTGGCATCACCAGATCCCTTAATTTTTTGGGCTTCACGATAGGCTTCAGCCAAAATCGTGTCACGCTGACGCTCTGCATTGGCTCGAATCTTGTCTGACTCTGCAGCACCTGTGGAGCGTAGCTCGTTAGCGACGCGTTTACGCTCTGCTTCCATCCGCCTATAAACGGAGTCACTGATTTCTGCCAATAGATCAACTCGCTTGAGGCGAACGTCAACAATTTCAACGCCAATATCAGAGGCATCGTCAGCTACTTTTGTACGAATACCCTGCATCACTTGCTCACGTTGATCTGAAATAATCTCTCTGACCGTACGCTTAGTAAATTCTTCATTCAAGGCAGAGCGCACTAATTGAGTCAAGCGATCTTGCGCCAAACGTTCATCACCTTTAAAGCTAACAAAGAACTTGCGGGGATCAACAATACGCCACTTCACATAAGAATCTACCAAGAGATTTTTCTTCTCAGAGGTGATAAAGCGCTCCGCTTCCGGAGTGTCAATTGTCAAAATACGACGATCAAAGAAGCGTACGTTTTCAAAGGGTGCTGGGAACTTCACTTGCAGACCAGGCTGCTCAATCACGCGCACGATTTGCCCAAAAGAAAACACCACAGCAAAGTTACGCTGATCGACCACAAAAATACTTGAAGTCAGAACATAGAACAGGCCAATCAGGCCAGCAGTGGCGGCTAAGAGACGATTTGCGTTCATTATCTTGCATCCCCTCTATCACGGTTTCTCAAGCCGTCGCGTTTATCGGAAGCGCCAATGCCTGAGGTGTTGCTGGGGCTGGGGCTAGCAGTATTGTTACTAAATGGAGCCGCTGGATTACCTGTCGCACCACCCACTGTCACAGATCCAGTAGGCGTTGAAGTTGGCGCCTGACCGGAAGCAACTTGCGCGCTTTCCGCGCTTACCTGGGCGATGATTTTATCTAGAGGCAAGTACAGCATGCTGTTGCTCTTAGTAGTGTCTACTAATACCTTAGACACGTTGTTGTACATCTCGCGCATGCTATCGATGTACATCCGATCACGTGTCACACCTGGCGCTTTTGCGTACTCAGTCAGCACTTGCTTAAAGCGGTTTGCATCACCCTCTGCGGTGGCAACTACTCTAGACTTATAACCTTCGGCCTCTTGAATGAGTCGGTCGGCTGTACCCTTGGCACGTGGAATGATGTCGTTCGCATATGCTTGACCTTCACTCTTGAGTCGCTCCTGATCTTGTCCAGCCTTAACAGCATCATCGAATGCTGCCTGCACTTGCTCAGGCGGTTGAACGTTTTGAACAGTCACGCTCGTCACGTAAATACCAGTTTTATAGCTATCTAGAATCTTCTGTATTGAGGCAGCCAAGTCAATCGCAATCTTTTCACGGCCTTCATACAAAACGGTATCCATCTTGCTACGCGCCACAATTTCACGTACTGCAGTTTCTGCAGCTTGCACCACAGTGGTGTCGGGATCGCGATTGTTAAACAAATAATCGGTTGGATCTTTTAAGCGGTACTGCACTGCGAAACGCACATCAATAATATTTTCGTCTTCCGTGAGCATGGAAGTATCTTTTTGATTGGTTGCTTTAATCAAAATAGAACGGCCAACCTCGACAGAACGTACACCGGAGACGTTAACGATTTGCTCGGTCTGAACAGGCCAAGGCATGCGCCAGTTAATACCAGGACCAGCAGTGTAAGCATACTTACCAAAAGTGGTAACCACGCCCGACTGGCCCTCTTGAATGATGTAAAAGCCACTAAAGATCCACAGCAGTACGACACCGCCTGCAGCCATGATTACCGTGACTTTAGATCCAAAGGGATTGGTGAAATTAAAGTTAGGCGCATTAAAGCCGCCACCACCGTTACCACCATTACCGCGCTGTGATGGCGGAGGAATATCAGTACTGCTCGGCTTATTGCCTGGCGCACTGGATGTGGAGCCTGGCTTTTTCTTGCCGCCAAAAATACCACTCAGGCGATCATTAAAGTCGCGCCATAACTCATCCAAGTCTGGAGGACCATCTGGCCTCGCAGGCTGATTTTGTGGTTGAGCTTCAACAGGCTTATCTGACCCCGGCTTAGCAGGATCTACTTTTGGAGCCTGATCAGAGCCTTGACCTTCTTTGGCATCTTTAGATCCATTACCAGGTTGACTGTTACCCCAGCCTGGATCATTGACCGAAAATAGTTCGAGAAATTTACGCATCGTTTGGTGAGTACTTACGGTTAGGAATCGGATTAAATTCGGAAGTTTCTGGTCGTTCTGGTAAAGGAGCTAAAAACTCGTCTGGGTCCATTTGAACTTTGGCGCGATTCTGCTCGACCCTTATTCTATCAGTCATTTGAGAGCATTCAGCAAGGGCTGATCGCAATAAATCAAGGCCTAGGCCCGTCTTGGCGGAGAGGAAAACCTGGCTAGGAATTCCCTCGGCATCGCGTACTAGGACCGCCCCTTCCGTAAAAGTCTGGGGCATCTGATCAATCTTGTTCATGACCTCGATTCGGGGGATATCATCAGCCCCGATTTCCCGTAAAACAGCTTCTACTTCAGCCTTTTGCTCCCTTGCGACTGGGCTACAGGCGTCAATCACGTGCAAAATCAGATCAGCATGAATGGTTTCATCCAAGGTTGCCCTGAATGCCTCCACCAGTTGATGCGGTAACTCTCGGATAAATCCCACTGTATCGGAAACCACAATTGAACCCACACCGTCTAAATGGACTTTACGGGAGGTTGTGTCTAGGGTTGCAAATAACTGATCTGCCGCATAAGTCCCTGCTTTTGTAAGGGAATTAAACAAAGTGGATTTACCAGCGTTGGTGTAACCCACCAGCGAAACTGAAAAAATGTCCCTTCGATTACGAGCTCTTCTTTGCGTTCTCTGCTGGCGCTGAAGCTTCTCAAGCTCGGTCTCTAGACGTTTAGCCTTAGTTGCCAGCATCCGCCGATCTAACTCCATCTGGGTTTCACCAGGACCGCCCCGCACACCAATACCACCGCGTTGACGCTCTAGGTGACTCCAGGCACGTACCAATCGAGACATACGGTAGCGAACCTGGGCTAACTCGACCTGCGTTTTACCGATATGACTTTGCGCTCTTTGGCTAAAAATGTCCAAAATCAGACCAGTTCGGTCCATCACATGAAAGCCAATATGGCGCTCTAAATTACGTTGCTGGGTTGGGGAAAGCGGATGGTTAAAGATCACCAATTCTGCACCATGCTCTTCCATCGCTTTTTTAACTTCATTCGCCTTGCCTGAACCAATAAACAAAGCGGGATCCGTTTTACCCTTGCGGGCAATCACACTGGTGATAGGTATGGAGCCGGCACTTTGCGCAAGCAGGCTGAGCTCTGCCATGCTGTCCGTAAAATCTTCACGGCCTGTGTCGACACCAACCAGAACGGCACGCGCCGCATCTACACCCGTTTTAAACAGAGCTAACTTCTTCCGTGCGGAACTCCACTGCGCGAGCAGGAACAATGGTAGAAATTGCGTGTTTGTAGACCATCTGCGTTACGGTATTGCGCAAGAGGACTACGTATTGATCGAACGATTCAATATTGCCCTGCAGCTTAATGCCATTAACAAGATAAATGGAGACAGGAACGTGCTCTTTGCGTAAGGCATTGAGGAAAGGATCCTGTAGTAATTGGATTTTGCTGTTGTTCATACTGCTCCTTAATGGTTTTTCTTTGCTGCTATTTTGGGAGTCTTGCTTTTTTATCTATTGATCTATTACTAGGTGATGCTAAAACGGCTGTATATCTCCAACATAAGGGGGCTGATACTTAAAAAAACAAGCCCCTCACTTAGAACACAATTAAAACTGTAGCTCTATTGTTATCTTTTTACTTCTTTTTACCTTTTTTAGCCTTGTCCGCATCAACATAAGGGTTTTTAGCGGTATTCATCTGAATGCGCAAAGGGGTGCCCCGCAACTTGAAGACCTCTCTAAAGCGACCTTCTAGGTAGCGCTTATAGCTATCGGTTACACCACTCAAGGAGGTTCCGTGAATCACCACAATGGGGGGATTCATACCGCCCTGGTGGGCATAGCGTAATTTTGGACGACCCATGCCGACACGCTTAGGCTGTTGGTGCTCAATAGCCTCCTGCAAAATGCGAGTCAGTTTCGGAGTTGGCAATTTCGCCATCGCTGCTGCATAAGCTAGATCAACATCTTTAAATAGCTCTTTGAGGCCGGTACCCTTTTTAGCAGAGATCGGATGTACGTTTGCAAAATCGAGGAAACGTAATTTTTGAGCAATCTCTAAACGCGCGCGTTCTTTGACGTAAGTGTCCAGACCATCCCACTTATTCACGGCCACGACTAATGCACGTCCTGCCTCGACAATAAATCCAGCGATATGGGCGTCTTGCTCAGAAATATCCTGTTGAGCATCGAGCATCAGAATAACCACATTGCAATCTGCAATCGCTTGTAATGTTTTAACAACTGAAAATTTCTCAATCGCTTCAAATACTTTTCCACGACGGCGCAAACCTGCAGTATCTACGAGGATATAAGGCTTACCATTGCGCTCAAACGGCACTTCAATGGCATCACGGGTAGTGCCTGGCATATCAAATGCGATCACACGCTCTTCACCGATCAATTTATTGATCAGGGTGGATTTACCAACGTTAGGACGGCCCACCACCGCAATCTTCATGGGACGATTGGGATCGTTTTCTTGCTCTTCTGGTTCTGGCTCTGGAATACCTAGAGAATCTAAAGCGTCATCAATCAAACCACGTACACCATCACCGTGCGCTGATGAGATCGGGAATGGCTCGCCTAAACCCAGTTCATGAAAGTCTGCGGTGACCACGCCAGACTGCATACCTTCAGTTTTGTTCACCGCCAAGATGATCGGCCTACCAGTCTTGCGCAAGAAATCGGCAATCACGCGATCTTGTGGAGCCATACCTAAACGGCCATCCACCAAGAAAATCACAATGTCGGATTCAGCAACAGCTTGTTTGGTTTGCTTTGCCATTTCGGCAACAATGCCGGTCTTGGCTACAGGCTCAAAACCACCGGTGTCTACGCAAATAAATGCGCGTTCGCCAATCCGGCCTTTGCCGTAGTGACGGTCACGGGTCAGACCTGAGAAGTCAGCAACCAAAGCATCGCGTGAACGCGTTAAGCGATTAAAGAGAGTCGATTTACCAACGTTAGGACGACCGACAATAGTAATTACTGGATTCATTTTGGACTGTACGCCGCTATTTTTCCACCTTGAGACTGAACCAAGATGAGGCCATTCACCGCAATCGGTGCGGCTGTGATGGGACTACTGTCATGACGAATGCGTGCCAGCATTTCACCATTTGCTTGTGAGAGTGCATGCACATAACCTTGTGCATCACCAAGGAGTAAAACCTTGCCAACCGCCATTGGCTCGCCGACATCTCTAAATGTCAGTTGCGTATTTTCCCAAAATTGTGAACCGTCCTTTACGGCAAAGGCGGTAACATGCGATTTCTCATTTGAGGAGAAAACCAAATCCGGACTTTGCGCTGTGCCGGTATAGCTTGAGTAATCTTTGAACCACAGTAAATTACCGGTACGCGCTTGACCACAACCTATACGGCCCTGATAAGAGACTGCGCAAATGATTTCGCCTTCCATGCTCGGCTTAGCTGTCACGTCATTGAGCCGCTCAATTTCAGAAAATCCCTTTGGAAATGAAACCGGGGTTTCCCAAACTAGACCGCCATTCGCAATCGCAATCATGCCAAAGCGACCACCAGAAAACCCAGTCACAATCACTTCATTACCAATGGCGAGCATGCCGTAACCAACGCGCAATGAAAGAGCGGATTGTTGGCGCTGATAAGTCCACTTGCGCACACCGGTCTGAGCATCAAAACCAATAAAGCGATTATCCAAAGCTCGAATAATCACTATGCCACCAGCAACCACCGGCTCTGATAGAACCTCGCTACCAACGCTCACATTCCAAATAGCCTTGCCAGTATCGTCGTAGGCATAGACCGTTCCTTTGGTGGTGACTACTGCGGTAGTACGACCATCCGACCCAGGCCCAATCGATAGGCGATCTGGTACAGATACTTCCCATACTTTTTGACCAGTGCGTAAATCAATCTTGGCGAGATTGCCACGATGAGAGGCAGCATAAACAGCATCACCCGTCACTGCAGGATGAAAATTAAATGGCTCAGATGAACCTACGCTGGCTGTCCATACAGGAGCAAAGTCAAATTGATTGCTAACGGGAACTAGCTCCGCAGGCTTGCGTACACGCGAGCCGCCTGAACAAGCTACTAGGGCTGCCACCACAGAGCCTAGTACTAAAGCTGTACTTGCTAGTTTTGCTACGCGTTTGCAATCCATCATCACTGAGCTACTCCTCCGACGGCATCCAATTTAACTTTCAAAAGACGACGCGCCTCTTCAGGGAATTCTTTTGCATCATTTAACTGCTTCCAAGCAGCCTCATAACTCTTGCGTGCATCCGCCGTATTCTTTTGTGCCAAATACCAATCGCCGCGGCGCTCTGACCATAAAGGCTCAAAGCCTGAAACCGGTTTTTCTTTCAATATTGCATCCGCTTCTGCAAAATCTTTTTCTGTACCAAGCTCAATTAATTGTGCAGTTAGGCGTAATTTAGCTAAGGCTAAATATCCTTGATCAGAGGCATTCTTCGTAGCCCAGCGCAAATAATCCATCGCTTTTACTACGTC
This sequence comes from Polynucleobacter sp. Nonnen-W13, assembly GCF_018881735.1. NCBI lineage: Bacteria > Pseudomonadati > Pseudomonadota > Betaproteobacteria > Burkholderiales > Burkholderiaceae > Polynucleobacter > Polynucleobacter sp. Nonnen-W13. Next base: position 146,397 of record NZ_JACVPU010000002.1, read on the forward strand.
ACCCGCATCAGAGGCAATCTTGGCAGCCACTAAACTAGACATTGCCGCATAGGGAGTTCCAGAGAACTGTTTTTGCAAATCATCAGCGGCACGTAAAGTTTGATCTTTATCACCCTTGTTAATCGCAGTAACCATAGTCTCGTATAACTGGGATGCCGCTGCAGCTTGGCTAGTCCGCCACCATTGATATCCGTTATAGCCTGCATAGGCAAATAAGGCAGCTGTCACCACAGCAGTGATCAGGTTGCGATACTTTTGCCAAAACGCTTTAAGTTGATCTAATTGTTCTTGTTCTTCTAGGTCTAAAGGCATGTCAATCCAAGCAAATAAATACAGTATTAATCATCAATGGCTTCATTCTATTCGGTGGCGCCTACTATGGCGTCAATTACCGCCTCTACAACGCTGTCGAGGGCAACTGCCTTCTGTTCACCAGTACTACGCAAATCTTTGAGTTGAGCCTCATTCTTAGCCAACTCATCTGGGCCAATGATGACAGCATAGGCTGCCCCACTCGCATCCGCTTTCTTCATTTGCGACTTAAAGCTAGCAGCCTGACCATCGGGAGGGCAAAACAGGATGGCATCGATGCCCGCATTACGTAGGCGCTCAGCAATGATCATGGCGGAAGTTAAAGTCTCACCCCCTTGATGAATAACAAAAGCATCGCATTGAGCCTGTGCTTCTGGCAAAGACCCAGAAACCTTCATGAGCTCTAAGACACGCTCCATTCCCATTGCCCAACCGCAGGCTGGAGCAGCTTTGCCACCCATACGTTCAATCAAGGGATCATAGCGACCGCCGCCAGCAATCGTGCCTTGAGCCCCTAGTTCTTCTGTAATCCACTCGAAAACAGTCAGGTTGTAATAATCCAAACCACGTACCAAGCGGGGATTGATTTTGCAAGGAATGTTGTTGGCCTTGAGTAATGCTTGCACCGCCTCAAAATGCTTGAGCGATTCTTCACCTAAGAAATCCAATAACTTGGGTGCGCCTTCAACCAACTCTTGCATTGCTGGATTCTTAGAATCCAAGATACGCAATGGATTCGTTAATAAACGGCGCTGAGAATCTTCATCGAGCTGATCTTTGTTTTTCTCAAAGTACGTTACCAAGGCGGCGCGATGCTCGGCACGCTCAGGTGCTTGACCTAAAGAATTAATCTCCAGACGCACACCCTTCAAACCAAGCTCGTCCCACAAACGTTGACCCATCAAAATGATTTCCGCATCGATATCTGGACCAGCAAAGCCTAAGGCTTCAATACCAAATTGATGAAACTGACGATAGCGACCACGCTGTGGACGCTCGTGACGGAACATCGGTCCGGTATACCAAAGACGCTTTGGTCCTTCATACAAAAGATTGTTTTCAATCACGGAGCGAACTAAAGCAGCAGTCCCTTCTGGACGCAATGTGAGCTGTTCACCATTCAGTCGGTCTTCAAACGAATACATCTCTTTTTCAACAATGTCGGTTACCTCACCAATACCGCGCTGAAATACTGCAGTGGCCTCAACAATCGGAGTGCGGAGGAATTCATATCCATAGGCACGGGTGAGGTCACGCAGAACATGTTCTAAATGTGTCCACTGCGCAGCATCAGCTGGCAAGAGATCATTCATGCCGCGTACGCCATTGATTTTTTGAATCTTTTGCGCTTTAGTTGGGTTTGCCTGGTCAGTCATGAGGTGCTTTGGTGGATTTCTTTTTTATTGTTATTTCGGTGCGTAATTTTGCTTCACGTACTCATCGACAATGACCTGAAACTCTTGAGCAATATTATCGCCACGCAAGGTTTTGACTTTGATGCCATCCACGAATACAGGTGCAGCTGGAGTTTCGCCAGTACCTGGCAATGAGATACCAATATTGGCATGCTTACTCTCACCGGGGCCATTGACAATACAACCCATCACAGCGACATTCATTGCCTCAACACCCGGGTGGGTTTTTTTCCACACCGGCATTTGCTGACGAAGGTAGGATTGAATATTGGCGGCCAATTCTTGAAAGGTGGTGCTCGTTGTTCTGCCACAACCCGGACAGGCAATCACCATGGGTGTGAAATTACGCAATCCCATAGTTTGTAAAATCTCCTGAGCCACAATAATTTCATTCTCTCGTGGCGCACCTGGGTCAGGCGTTAAAGAAACTCGAATGGTGTCGCCAATACCCTCTTGCAACAAGATACCCAATGCCGCAGTGGAGGAAACAATACCCTTGCTTCCCATGCCTGCTTCGGTTAATCCCAAATGCAATGGGTAATCTGAGCGATTAGAGAGATCGCGATACACCGCAACCAGATCTTGTACGTTACTGACTTTACAAGACAAAATAATTTGGTTTGGATTCATACCAAACTCCACCGCTTTTTCAGCAGACTGCAAGGCTGACTGAATCAAAGCTTCAATCATGACCTCTTGCGCAGTCTTGGGAACTGGCAGTGCTGCATTAGCATCCATGATGCTGGCTAACAAGTCTTGATCCAAGCTACCCCAGTTCACACCAATCCGAATTGGCTTGTCGTATGTACAGGCCGCTTCAATCATTTGGGCAAATTGCGGATCACGTTTAGCGCCCTTACCTACGTTACCGGGATTAATTCGATACTTAGATAAAGCCTTCGCACACTCAGGATAGTCTTTTAATAGGGTGTGTCCGTTGTAGTGGAAGTCGCCGATCAATGGCACTAAGACATCCATCTTGTCTAACTGCTCACGAATATAGGGCACTGCTGCAGCTGCAGCTGGTGTATCCACAGTAATACGAACCATCTCTGAGCCAGCACGAGCCAACTCTTTAATCTGGATAGCGGTACCGACTGCATCAGCAGTATCGGTATTGGTCATCGATTGCACGCGCACAGGCGCGTTACCACCAATCGTAATGATGTTGGTTTTCCAGGCAACTGTTGCCTGACGTGTTTCTCGTTTTGGCAATGGGCCTAATGGCAGCTTTGCAGGATTGCTAGATGTATCGCTCATAGGACTCTTTTTATGAAATTAGTCGTCTAATCTTTTAAGCCACTGCACTGGGTGCTCGGCTTGGTACTCTTGCTCTTCTTCATCATCAAGACTATCAGTATCGCCATCTTGACCCAAATTCATCTGCTTGTCATGTACGGCACGCTCACGCACATTGGTGCGATCAACCACATCACCCGCTAATTGACCACAAGCTGCAGCAATATCATCACCCCGGGTTTTACGAACAGTAGCGACCATGCCAGCGTCTAACAAAATGCTGGCGAAGGCATGAACGCGCTGCGCTGTTGAGCGTTTTAATCCAGACTCTGGAAATGGATTAAATGGAATCAGATTGATTTTGCATTTGATGTTTGCCAGTAAACGCACTAACTCCTTAGCCTGAATATCAGAGTCATTAACGCCATCGAGCATGCAGTATTCAAAAGTTAAGAAATCTCTTGGGGCAAAAGGTAAATACCGTTCGCACGCAGCAAGCAATTCTCTTAATGGATACTTTTGATTGAGTGGAACGAGTTGATCGCGTAGCTTATCGTTAGGTGCATGCAATGACACCGCCAATGCGACTGGGCAATCTTGTGCCAAGCGATCAATCATCGGCACTACGCCAGAGGTTGAGAGCGTCACACGCCGACGCGATAAACCATAGGCTCTGTCATCGAGCATCAAACGTAAAGCCGTTACCACGTTGTCATAGTTGAGCAAAGGCTCACCCATACCCATCAGCACTACGTTCGAAATTACACGACCCGTGTGCTCCCAACCTGGAGTCGGGTATTTCTCAATACGGCGAACGGCATTTGGATCTGTGCGGAGTAAATGTTCTGCAAACCAGAGTTGACCAATGATTTCACCAGCGGTGAGATTGCGTGAGAAGCCTTGATGCCCCGTTGAGCAAAAACGGCAATTGACTGCACAACCAGCCTGAGATGAAATGCACAAGGTGCCACGATCATCTTCAGGAATAAATACAGACTCGACAGCATTTCCAGCGCCAACATCAAGCAACCACTTCCGGGTGCCATCGGCTGCATGCTCATCTTTCATGATTGGCAGTGAAAGAACTTCTGCCTTATCGAGCAGCGTTGCTCTAAAGCTTTTTGCTAGATCACTCATGTCATTAATGTCAGAAACACCACGTTGGTGTATCCACTGCATGAGCTGCTTTGCCCTAAAGGGCTTTTCATTTAACCCCGCGACATACGCTGCCATTTGGTCAGCGTCAAAATCTAAGAGATTTACGCGCGGGGAGGTCAATGCGACTACTTATGTATGAAATAGCTTATTCGTTAGCAATCGTGAATTAACGATTGAAAACATTCATGCCAGCGAAGAAGAATGCAACTTCGACAGCTGCAGTTTCAGGAGCATCAGAGCCATGAACCGCGTTTGCATCGATGCTGTCAGCGAAATCAGCACGGATAGTGCCTTTATCTGCCTTCTTAGGATCGGTAGCACCCATCAAGTCACGGTTCTTAGCAATTGCGCCTTCGCCTTCCAATACCTGAATCATGACAGGACCAGAAATCATGAAGCTCACTAAATCCTTGAAGAAAGGACGTGCTGAGTGAACGGCATAGAACTGCTCGGCTTCAGCTTGTGACAAATGCGCCATTCTGGACGCAACAATCTTCAAACCAGCAGACTCGAAACGGTCATAGATCTTGCCAATGACGTTTTTTGCTACAGCGTCAGGTTTGATGATAGAAAGGGTGCGTTCAATAGCCATGTAAAACTCCAATAGTGATTTCAAAGATTTTGCCAAATTGGCGCTGAATTAGGTCTAGAGAGAACTTCTCCCCTACTTCCTACAACGCGCCAGGATTTCGGCGACCCCCAAATTATACATCGGCTGACCGTATTTACCCTGATCTGAGCGGGTCTAAGCCATTGAATTTACAGGGCATAACCCTTCAATTTGTAGTCCTTTTCAGGGGGGGCTTGAAATTACCCTATTTTGTCTATACTTACTGTCAACAGTCCCTTGTGGGCTTATGTATTCACTATGAAAAAGGAGTCAATATGAGCGATCTAAACTCTTACGGCTTTGGGCAAACTGGCTCGATTAGCACCCCTCAAGTACGCAACCGCGTACTGCGCAACACTTACGCCCTTTTGGCGCTGTCGATGGTTCCGACTGTCATTGGCGCATGGCTTGGCGTTGCTTTTGGGCTGAACTTTATGGCGGGCAGTCCTTTTCTAGGCTTCATCGTCTTCATGGCAATCGCTTTTGGTTTCTTCTGGGCGATTGAGAAAAACAAAGACACTGGAGCAGGCGTTCTGCTACTGCTGGGTTTCACCTTCTTTATGGGCATCATGATGTCCGGCTTAGTGGGCTACACCCTCAATAGCTACAGTAATGGCGCCACCTTAATCATGCTGGCCTTTGGTGGTACAGCTGCAATTTTTGCAGTCATGGCATCCATTGCAACTGTGAGCAAGAGCGACTTCTCAGGCATGGGTAAGTGGTTGATGGTAGGTGTACTGCTCTTGATCGTGGCTTCATTAGCCAACATCTGGTTGCAACTACCTGCCTTGATGCTCACTGTGATGGTTCTCGCAATTGCGATCTTCTCAGCGTTCATCTTGGTTGACGTACAGCGCATCATCAACGGTGGTGAGACCAACTACGTGATGGCAACTTTAGCTATCTACCTAGATGTGTATAACGTCTTCACAAACTTGCTCGCACTCTTGGGTATTGTGGGCGGTAATAGAGATTAAGCATTGGTATGCTTCAATAGAAAAGGCACCTGAGGGTGCCTTTTTCTTTACCTCGATTACTAGCTGCAAAGTTGTCAGGGTCTTTCAAATACCGCCATGGATTCCACATGGGAGGTATGGGGGAACATATTTACAATGCCTGCACTCTTAAGAATGTAGCCTGCTTGATGGCACAAAATATCTGTATCTCTAGCAAGAGTTTTGGGATTACAGGAGACATAGACAATACGTTGTGGTGGTAGATCGCTGCCTTGCTCATGCAATTGGGCTAAGGCTTGGCATATTTCCATAGCACCTTCGCGCGGCGGATCCATTAACCAGCGCTCAGCTTTGCCCCATGAGGCAATCGTTTCTGTTATCACTTCAAACAAATTGCTTTGCATGAAACTGACTTTATCTGCCAGTTGATTGTGTTCGGCATTGGCTTTAGCTCTAGCTGTCAGAGTTTCTAAGCCTTCAATACCTAAGACAGTATTTGCTCGCCTTGCAAGCGGTAAGGTGAAGTTACCAATGCCACAGAATAAGTCGAGTACACGATCACTTGCCTGAACATCTAAAAGACGAATCGCCCTACTGACCAATGCACGATTCATCATGTGATTGACTTGCGTGAAATCCGCCGGCTTGAAGGGCATCTCGATTTCAAATTCAGGTAAGCGATAACAAAGCTTACCTGTTAGCGGGTAGAACGGCGCAACAGTTTCTATGCCTTTGGGCTGCAACCAAATCCAGACCTGATGCTCATCTGCAAAATCTCTGAGCAACTGTTCATCTGCTGGTGTAAGTGGAAGGAGATTTCTAAACACCAAGGCAGTGACCGGCTTTGCTTTTTTAAGGTCGTCCGAATTGGGATCCTCGGGCTCACCAACAGCGATTTCGATTTGCGGCATACGATCCACAATCGATAAGCCCATCACCAATTTACGCATCTCTGGCAATAAATCAGATACATGCTTAGGTAAAATTTCGCAAGCAGTCATATCAGCGACATAGCCACTCTTGCCTTCATGAAATCCAATCAGTACGGTACCTTTTTTAATCGAGCGATTGACGGCGCTTAAGCGTGCGCGATGACGATACTCCCAAGCAGGGCCACCCATCGGACGAAGAATCTCTTCAGGAGCCACTTTTGCTATGTGCTTGAGATCATCTTCGAGTACCCGTTGCTTCATGGCTACCTGCGCTCGAATATCTAAGTGCTGCATAGTGCAGCCACCACATACGCCAAATGCTTTGCACTTAGGCTCCGCTCTAAATACGGCAGGCTTGAGGATATCGAGAACTTTGGCTTTACTAAAGCGAGCTTTGTCACGCGTAATGACGTAAGTGACTAGTTCAGTTGGCAAGGCACCTTGAATAAAGACAACCTTACCGCTTTGACCTTGATTAAGCTCTTCCTCGTTAGGTGTCAAGCGTGCAATCCCTTGTGCTTCTAAATCAAGGGAATCAACTCGGACTGGCTCAGTCACAATAATGTGGACTGGCTTTTCTCCTCTACGCATCCGGAGTAAAGCCTAAGAGATATTCTTGCCACTGTTCACCATGTGGCTCTTTAGACTCTTTCTCTAAATACGCTTTTACAAAAGCAATTTCTTCTTTGTATTCTTCTAATGAGAAACCACCACGCAGTAGCTGAAAGCGGCAATACATCAGATAGGTATTAACCACATCAGTTTCACAATAGCGACGAATCTCATCAATTCTGCCTTCTTGATACGCAGGCCATACTTGACTGCCATCCATTCCCATCTTGCCTGGGAAACCGCAAAGTTTTGCTAGGCCATCGAGAGGTGCGTTGGCGCGACCATTAAATTTAGCTAGGAGATCCATTAGATCTAAATGGCGCATGTGATAACGACTGATGTAGTTGTTCCACTTAAATTCTCGGCTATCGTTTTCTTGGCTCTCACCCATCTCCCAATACCGCGGGGCTTGCACATGGTTTGCTAATGCGCGGTAATGCAGTACCGGCAAGTCAAAACCACTGCCATTCCACGAAACTAACTGGGGAGTGTACTTTTCAATGAGCTCAAAGAAGGTCTGAATCAATACTTTTTCATCATCTTGCGCACTGCCTAAGGTTCCCACCTTAATTTGAGGTGAGCCGTCTTTGCTGGTTCTGCGAATGACACAGGAAATAGCGCAGATACGCTGTAAATACAGTGGGAGAAATTCGCTACCGGTTTTCTCGGCGCGCTCTGCCATCGCTTTTGTAGCAACTTCACTATCTGAAAGCATATCCGGATAGTCATTGAGGCGACGTAGTCCTGCAACATCAGGAATAGTTTCAATATCGAAGACGAGAACGGTTGCCATACTTAAATCGCTAGCAATAGATTGAAAGCAATTACTGCAAGTACGGCGTTGGATTTACAGGCTTGCCATTCACGCGTAATTCGAAGTGGAGCTTGACTGAAGTCGCATCGGTATCACCCATCTCGGCAATCTTCTGACCCTTCTTAACTGAATCACCCTCTTTCACCAAGAGTGTGCGATTGTGAGCATAGGCCGTCAGATATGTATTGTCATGCTTGATGATGATCAGGTTGCCGTAGCCACGCAAGCTGTTGCCAGCGTAAACCACCTTGCCTTCAGAAGCTGCCATTACAGGCTCGCCTAACTTACCTGCAATATCAATACCCTTGGTCTTTTCACTGAAATCATCTGTGACCTTACCTTTAGCTGGCCACGATAAACGAATACCCGGCTCAGCAACGATTTCTTTAGGGACTTCTTTGGCAGCATCTACTTTTGGCGCATCGGTTTTGGGAGTATCGCCAGCTGTTTTCGGAATTGGCTTCACAGTCATTTTGCTATTGGCTGGCGGCCTTACCAAAATGAGCTCATCTACTTCAATTAAGTTTGGGTTCGATAAATTATTCCACTGCACTAAATCGCGTGGAGACTGACCGTTATCTAATGCAATCCTCGCCAAGGTATCACCGCGTTTAACGCGATAGTAGCCTGGAGGAGTTGGCTCACTGCTGCCACCGCCACCGCTACGATCTACCACAGTCGCTGGCTTAGCTCTCGGGGTAGTTGAGCAACCGACATTGAGCAGCAAAGAAGTGATTGCCAGTATCAGTAGGAGGTATTTAGATGGGAGATTCATAGGAATTTTCATACTACCCCTGATTGTAAGGGGACAAAAAAGACCTCGTCCAGAACGGTTCTTTGATAGCGCTGGGAGCTCATCCGCTCAACCATGATCAATTGCTGTTCTTTCTCATTCTTGGCAACCGGGGCCACTAGGCGTCCGCCAATGGCCAATTGATCCAATAAGGCGTCTGGAATACCTAAACCTGCAGCTGCCAGAATGATTCCATCAAAAGGGGCTGCTTGAGGCAAACCCAGGATACCATCCCCATAAATGAGGCGTAGGTTTTTAATCCGGAAAGGTCGCAACCTCTCTCTTGCCATATCGTGTAATGGACGAATACGCTCGATTGAATACACCTCATCCGATAACAAACTGAGAACGGCTGCCTGGTATCCACAGCCAGTACCAATCTCCAATACTTTTCCTAAAGATTGCTTGGGCTTATGCAAAAGCTCAATCATGCGTGCCACTACCGATGGCTTGGAAATCGTTTGCGAGTGACCGATTGGTAAAGCGGTATCTTCGTAGGCTTGAGGATGCATACCTGCATCCATAAATGCATGGCGCGGGACGGTAGCAATGGCCTCTAAGGTTTTGCCGTGCTTCACTCCAGCAGCAAGAACTTTGGCTGCTAAAGCTTGCCGATGGCCAGCGTTACGTTCTGCCGCTGACTTCAACCGCGTGTCCAGCCGTTAGCCCGCATGGCAGCCAAGCGCGCATGATGCGTTAAATCTAATTGCATCGGCGTGATGGAGATGCACCCCTCATCAATGGCATGAAAGTCTGTACCTTCAGAGCTGTCTTTGGCATGTCCTGCTGCACCAATCCAATAAATATCATCACCACGTGGACTTTTTTGCACCACTACCGGTTGCGAGTGATGGCGATTACCTAAGCGCGTCACACGCCAGCGATTAAGGTCGGCATAGGGGCGATTCGGAATGTTGACGTTGAGTAAGGTAGCGGCGCCATCGGTGTGGGTCACATTGGATGCCAGGGTTTGCGCGACGATATCGTGCGCTGCTTTGGCGGCATCTTCAATCCGGTTCCAGCCCTTATCGATTTGTGAAAAGGCAATTCCTGGAACACCAAACATCACACCTTCTACTGCGGCAGCTACAGTGCCCGAGTACAGGGTATCTTCACCCATGTTCTCGCCTTGATTGATACCAGAAACTACCAAGTCTGGCTTCTCATCCAAGAAACCCGTCATGGCGATATGCACACAATCGGTCGGCGTGCCATTAATAAATAGGAAGCCATCACGCTCACCACCTGCCACCCGATGAATTGATAGTGGTCGTGAGAGTGTTAACGAGTTTGATGCGCCACTGTGATTTTGCTCAGGAGCAATTACTGTAACTCGACCTAATGGGCGAATGGCGTTGACCAAAGCTAAAAGACCAGGCGCAAGATAGCCATCATCATTTGAAATCAGAATATGTGGCTGTTTTGTGTTTTCACTCATCAATATCAATGCTTTCTTAGCAGCCCTAAGCTTTTGCCATCTTGGTTAATGCACGACCTCGGAACCATCCATATATTACTGGCAATACCAAGAGGGTCAAAATAGTCGTCGTCACCATGCCACCCACAATTACTAGAGCCAAAGGACGTTGCGCTTCAGAGCCAATTGAATGGGATAAAGCGGCTGGTAAAAGTCCTAAGCCAGATAGTGCGGCGGTCATCAATACTGGACGCACACGCAAGGAGGCCCCCTCCACCATCACATCTTTCATCTCACCATGCTCGGTAGCTGCCGTCTTATTAATAAAGGAGATCAGAATCACGCCATCCTGAATCGCAATACCAAACAAGGATAAGAATCCAAAGAAAGCAGAGATACTTAAGGTCTCACCCGCAAGGTGCAAGGCAATCACACCGCCAATAGCAGCAAATGGTACGTTAATCATCACGATCACTGCGTCACGGAAATTACCAAAAGCACTTACTAGCAACAAGAAGATACCCAGCAAGGCCAATGGCACGATCAGCATCAACTTCTTCTGTGCCTGCTTCATTTGATTAAATTGACCATCCCAGCTAATCGAGTAATTTGGTGGCAAGGTGATGTTTTTCTCAACCAAGAACTGTGCATCCTCTACGGCACTACCTAGGTCACGGCCACGGACGCTAAATTTAATTGCAATATAGCGCTTACCTGCTTCACGATAGATAAAGAATGGACCATCACTGAGCTGAACCGTTGCGACCATCGACAAAGGAATCGCTGCCCCACTTGGTGAATCTACTAAGAGGTGTCCAATATCCGCAATATCATTACGGCTGCCTTCATTTAAACGAATGGCAATACCAAATGTCTTCTCATCCTCGAGGAGGTTGGTAACGGCAGCACCGCCAATGGCATTGGCAACTACTGTCTGTATGTCATTTACATTAATGCCGTAACGAGCGGCACGTTCCCGATCAATCTGAATATTTAAAGTCGGCTGACCTAATTCTTTCAGAATGCCTTCGTCCGCTACGCCGCGTACTTTTTTGAGTTGATTAATCACCTCATGGGCTTTTTGATCTAAAACCTCTAAATCGGTTCCGTAGATTTTGACGGAGTTCTCACCCTTCACGCCAGAGAGCGCTTCGTTGACGTTGTCCTGGATGTATTGCGAGAAACTATAAGTGATGCCGGGGATCTTATTGAGCTCCATCTCTAGATTTGTAATCAAATCCTTTTTACTTGTGCCTTTTGGCATGTTTTCCGGGCTCTTTAGATAGAGGCCATATTCTTGATTAAATACACCAGTAGAATCTGTGCCATCATCAGGACGGCCAATTTGAGCGGCAACCTTTTCAATCTCAGGCTGCTTTAAGAATGTTTCGCGCAACTGATTGGCAATCTTGACTGAATAATCTAGGTCTACTGTATTTGGCAAAGTGACGCGTAGCCAAATATTGTTCTCTTCTAGTGTTGGCAAGAAAGCTGTGCCTAGGCGAGTAACACTTAATAAGGTCAGACCCAGAACAAATACCGCTACAGATACCACTGTTAATGGACGGTCCATCCATTTTCTCAAAAGCGGTTTATAAGCGTTGAGAAGCTTAGTGATAAATCCTGGCGGTTTGTGATGCAAGTTCTCACCAAACACTAGGGAGATCATGGCCGGCAAGAAAGTGAGACTCAGAATCATCGCGGCAATCAAAGCAAAGCCCATCGTGAACGCCATTGGCTTAAAGATGATGCCCTCTACTCCACCCATAAAGAACAATGGGGAGTAGGCAACAATAATGATCCCTGTAGAGTAGATCATGGCGCGCTGTACTTCACTCGTCGCCAAAATAATGCTTTGATTGAGGCGCTTTCCGCCCTCTTCCAAGTGACGCATGACATTCTCAGTCAGAATCACTGCAGAATCCACGATCACACCAAAGTCAATCGCACCTAAAGAAATCAGGTTTGCCGGCACACTCCATAGGTGCATCTGAATAAACGAGACACAGAGCGCTAATGGAATGACTGCTGCTACCACTGCAGCTGCGCGCAAATTACCTAAGAAGAAAAACAGTACTGCTAGAACTAAAGAGATACCAAAGAACAAAGTATGTTTAACAGTACCGATGGTGATGTCCAATAGCACTTGGCGATCATAGAACGGCACCACTTTAATTCCGGGTGGCAGCACTTGTTTGTTGATATTTTCAACAGTATCACGCACACGAGCCAATACTTCGGAAGCATCTTCGCCACGACGCAAATAGACAATACCTTCAACAGAATCGGGATTCTCATTGAACTGGAACATGCCTAGACGTGGCGCATTACCAATTTCTACCCGGGCTACATCGCCGATGCGAATTGGCACACCGTTATGAATGGAGATCACTACCCGTTTAATATCATCAATATCTCTCAGTAGACCAACACCGCGCACCACAAATTGCTGTTCACCGCTTGGCAATAGTCCGCCACCAGTATTGCTATTGGCATTTGTTAGAGCGGTAATAAGATCGGTAACGGTCACGCCTTTTGCTTGGAGGCTTTCTGGACTAACAATCACTTGATACTGACGGACCTTGCCACCAAAAGAAGAAACATCTGCAACACCAGGTGTTTGCTTGAGCCCTTTATAAATATCGTAGTTCTGTAATGTTTTTAATTGGGTAGATGAGGCGTAATCCGACTTCACCTCATAACGCATAATTTCGCCAGTAGCATCAGAGTCCGGACTGATGCTGGAGGTCACCCCTGGAGGAAAACTCACATTAGCTAAGTTAGTGATAAATGTTTGGCGAGCTTTAAACGGATCGGTTGTGTCGTTGAACTTGAGCGTAACAACGGACAAGCCAAATAAAGAAACCGAACGGAAGGCCTGTAGACCAGGAATACCTGCTAATGCATTTTCAACGGGGATGGTTACCTGCTGCTCTACCTCAGTCGTACTTCTGCCTGGCCATTGAGAAATCGCCTGAATGGTTAGTGGCGCCACCCCTGGGTAAGGCTGAATTGGCAACTTAGAAAGGCTGAATATTCCCAAACCGAGGAGTACGACTGAGCCGACGATAACCAATACGCGTTTCTCAAGTACACCCCGAATAAAGGAAGTAAATGCGCTCACTTAGTCTTCCTGCTTTGCAAATCGATCATTTAACAAGACTGCGCCTTCGGCCAAGATACGTGAACCAGGCTCAACGCCTTCGGTAATGGCAAAAGTTTTACTGTTTAAATCGTAGCCCTTCACTGGCAAGCGGCGATACACCTCATCTCCCGCTTTAACGATGACATAACGCATCTCCCGTATACGCACGACCGCGGTTTGCGGCACGACAATCGCATCAGCCATGCCAGTGGTTAACCTTGCTGAGGCGAACATATCTGGACGCAATAGATCATCATTGTTCTCAATGTCTGCACGTATCAGTAAAGCACGGGTTTGTGAATCAATCGTCGGAGCCACGTAATTTGCATAAGCCACAAACTCTTTACCGGGATAAGCCTCTACTTGCAGCACCATTTTTTGGCCCGGCTTCACAAAACGAAAATCTTGTTCAAACACATTTCCCAAAAACCACAGTTGCTTTGGGTCTGCCAAGGTAGCAATCACATCTCCGGAACTCACTGCAGATCCCGGCTCTACATTACGTTTAACCACTACCCCTTTTAAGGGAGCGCGCATGATTAAATTATTCTGAGTCTTACCAGTTGCTTCAATGGACCGAATATCAGCATCGCCAGCACCTAGATTACGCATTCGGTTTGCTGCAGCTTGCTGAGTAATGCGGGCATCGCCTAGTAAATCGCTCATAGTCTTACTCGTCTCCAACACCCTAGCTGTTTTTGAAGAGAGTAAATACTCTTGTTGGGCAGATAGAAATTCTGGGCTATAAAGCTCCACTATTGGAGAGCCAATATTGACCTCAGCACCATCAAATGCATAAATACGCTCTACGCGACCCGGCGCACGTGCGGATAGCACTTTAGACTTTTCCGCATTAAATGCTAAGCGGCCTGGCACTCTAATATCGACTGGTACCTGCACTTTTTCAGCGGTTTGGAAAACATACACTTCAGGATTCAGTTTGACGCCAGCCAACTTCAATTCCAGAATGCCACTCTTCTCCACCTTCAACGCTTTATCAGAGGCTTCAATTTTGACGTTGCGATTGACGTTAGTAATCCGACCCAAAACGATACCCATTGAAAGAATGGCGAATGCAACAGCAGCCAAACGAACGCGATGACGATTTTGAGGAGTCAAGTTCCAATACAGGCCGGCAACACTAGCAAAAGCTAGCTGCAATCGATGACCACCAAAACGCAAGGCCTTATCAGTAACAGGCTTTGCCTTATCGGCTAACTGCTTTAGAAAAGAAAGAATTTGGTCTTTCAACACTGCTCCTTAAAAAGGTTCTTTGCCAGATGTCGCCAGCAATACTGCTTGCGCTTGTAGTAGATTACTCTCTGCAAGCGCCAATTGAACTTCCAGATTACGCAATTGCGTTTGCGCTGTCAGCAAATCATTAAATCCCTGACCATTATTTGAGTACTGAGTTAAGCCAACCTTATAAGCAGCATCTGCTTGGGGGACTTGGCGCTCTTTTAAAAACTGGGTTTGATTCTTAGCCTGCTCATAGCCAGCATAAGCACTATTGACGGCCAACACAATTTGTTGACGATTGGAGATATTGCCTGCCTCGGCAGCCGCTTGATTGCGCTGCGCCTGCTCTACCCCATATCTCTCTTTGGTAAAGAAATACAGTGGAATGATGAGATCAAGCTCTAGCTGATAAAACATTGCGCCGTTGTTGGCAGAAAATGGACCACGTGGTGTAAATGAAGACCCAATCACCTGAAAATCGGGCAAGTACGCCTTCTTAGCCAGATCAACACCCTTACGCGCTGCCTCGAGCTGCAGCGCAGAGCTCTTTAATGAAGGATGACTAGTTTCAGCATAGTCTTCTAACTCTAGCAAGGTTGGCACGCTGTTCATGGCACGACGCACATCACCACGCAAGACGAGTTTTTCTCTTGAGTGGCGCCCCACCAAGGTATTGATGTTGTTTAATGCGACCGATAGCTGACGCTCAACATTAAATTGATCCGCCTGAGCTGCGCTTTGCGCTACTTGCGCATTGAGATACTCAACATAAGCAGCGGCATTATTGGCATAACGCGCTTTGGCTACGTTCTTAATCATCTCCAAACGCATGACCGATTCTTTGAGCACCTGTAACTGCTTTTGTGATGCCAAAGCGGTGTAATACAAAGTAGATAGCTGAGCACCTAGCTGTAAGTAGGTAGATTCGCTTTGCGCTAAGAGTGCTTCAGCATTGGTATTGGCGATATCGGATGCCAAACTCTTCTTACCTGGGAACTGAAATGGCTGGGCTATCGAGATGGAATTATTGTTACTGATACCACCAGGATTTGCAGCACTAGGCGTATTAGCCCCACCTAATGCAAATGGAGAATTCACCGGCATACCAGACCACACCAAACCTACCTGAGGATTGGCTGGAGAATTAATCTGCGGCACGGTTGCCTTGGCGGATAAATAGGACTCACGCAATGAAGACAATTGCGGGTTATTGAGCTTAAGCTCATTCCACAGTTGACGCAAATCCATATCCGTTGGACCAGATGGTGCACCCTTGGTATAAATCTTAGGGGTATCGCTCTTCGTTACTGGCGCAAATAGTGATGCTGCATTTGCAGGGTTGGTGGTCTCATTACTGATTACTGGCGGCGTTGATAATGAATCGTTAGATTGACTCACTTGCACTGTGACGCTGGCTGGAATCGGAGCATTGATCTGGGCAAATACAGGGGAGGCAAAAATCAGCGAGGCGAATACACAGGCAACCCGTTTCATGGGGATTGCAGTAGCAATAACAAATTCGCTCGTTTTTATCTGGCCGTAAATCAAATCGGCTACCTCTAAATCTGTACTAATGCTGTTTTTGTAGCCCAAAACACAGGTTTACCTATGCTTGCAAGGGAATTAGAAGATTATAGGTGAGAAACTCCAAAAGTCGAATTATTGGAGTTTTATAACTTATTGATTATAAAGAAAATAATTAATCTGAGCGGCCTTGAAAGGCTCAAAACTCGGCATGAATCCTAAATGACAGGATGTTGACCGGTCCGCGGGCAGAGTTATAGGCTGGATTGATGATGTGTTGGAAGTTCAAACCGGCAAGCACGTTCTTAATCACCGTAGCGTTGTAATAGACCTCACCAATCCGCTCAGGTGAATAAGAAATCGTCTGACTTGGGCTAGCGTAGTCGCCAATGAAATAAGACACACCCCCTGCTTTGAGGTAGCTGCGACGATAGCTTGATAAACCATTTTGCATTGCGGAGATCCCAATACTGTCATGCGGCCGCTTCCAACTAGTGCCATTCATGCCCATGCCCACAGATATGGAATTATCTGCCTCTGTAAAAGACATTGTTTCGGTATGACCATCGGAAGTAAAGGCGCGGCCATAAACACCGAGGTCTTTCGTGAGAGCCTGCTCACCATGCAAACCAATACCCGTTTTGATCTGCATATTGTTGCGGACATTATTAATCGCTTGAGTACCTTGGCGAGCGCTCGGATCTTGGTCAATGTAATTAGTAGCGTCTGAGAAACGTGCCAACATCATTTTGTTGCGATAGGCCAAAACGCTGACCTTGCCAGGCAGATCTGCAATGTTGTGCTGACGCTCTACTTCTACTTGATCACCATAGGTATTAAAGATTTGCCAATTGAGATCACGACCATTCGGTGATTTAGGGGCGAGCATGCGGGAGGCGCGCATGACCCAGTGATCGAGGTACCACTCACCCGCCAAGCCCCAGCTGTAGCCTCTGGCATCAGCTGCATAGTCATAGGCTAGATAGGTCATATTGCCCCAGTTCATGAACTGAATACGGGGATCTTTGGCATAACGGCTGTCATCAAAAATATCGAGTGTGGAGAACTGACCGCCTGTGAGCACCACGCGATTGCTACTCACTGTTTGCGTAATTTGATTGGCTTCATTCTCCAGAACGACTTTGTCGCCTTCTTGATTAATGATGTGGCGCGCAAAAGCGCGAGCAGAATACATTTTGGCCTGCGCACCATTGGCTTTGGTCGCCTCACCGTTGGTGAAGCCACCCAAACCATTTAAGCCAGAAAAAGGAACTCCAGAAATCACCTCTGGATTAAAGTAAATATCGGTATCTGGTGCAACACGAGCACCCATGAATAAGGTGCCTGACCAGGTGTAGCTCATCGCCTTATCGTTGGACAGACTTCGCATGCCGGAATACGAAGATGTGAAGTTGTTATATCGCTGATTGATATACGTAGTCTGACCGTGGACATTGACTGGCAATCCAAAGAGTTCCCCCTCAGTGGGTAAGCTCTCAATCGGAGATGCAAAGGTTGCGATTTGATCTGAGCCAGATCCCGCCTTCTGTGCGTGCGCAGTCGTGCTACCAAAGGCAGCAAGCAAGCTCAACAGGAGAAAATAGGATTTGTGGGTCATTCACAATTTCACAATACTTAGCATCAATGACCAATGAAACACTAAAAGAAACTAGAAGTAACTAAAGGCCAAATCAACCGGGGTAACAACAAGACAGCTCGGTTAGGCACGGCGTGAGATTGAAGCTCAACAGGGGTGCAGACCAAATTATCCCCAAAAATAGGTAATTTACCTAGACTTTATGTCGATTCAGTGACCATCGAGACTCTTAGGCTAGGCAGTGCCTTACCTTTTAAGGTCTCGATAAAAATTTTCATGGACTCCATAGCCAATTAATGCAATCTGAGTTCCATCCAGACTGACTGAATAAGCCAACAACATTTGTTGCTGAAGATGGCGAAACTTATAAACCTGTACACCCAATAAATCACCCTTCTTCATCTCACCAGCAAATGGCTCAGAAATAATCGCCTTGACTGCAGAATCAAGGGTCTTTTTTTCGGCAGGGGAGATTTTCTTAATAGCTCGATCAAATCGAGGAGTTGTTAATATCCTCATCCGAATTGATATGGGGAAAGATTGCCAGCTTTTACCTCTTCAATACTCACAAGCATATCTTGAAGCATATGGATGGGCAGATCAGGATTCTCCTCGGCCACTTTACCCAAGCGAGCCCAGTACTCAATTTGCTTTGGCACCGACCTATGCATTGCTTGAGCATAAGGCTTGGCATCTTCCACCAAAAGATCAGATAACTTGATTGCAATAGCCATAATGAACCCCTTATTAAACTGGTAACAATTTAATACAAAAGGTTGCAAAAAGCAACCTTTTGTATTAAGTACCCTATTAAAAGGGATTTAGGGTATAACTTAGATGCACTAGACCTAGCGACGATCCATCAGCGCTCTGGCCAGGGTGCCTGCATCCACATACTCCAACTCACCACCAACTGGAATACCTCTAGCGATTCTGGTGACTTTAATTCCTTTGGATTTCAGTACTTCACCAATGTAGTGGGCAGTGGCCTCACCTTCACTGGTGAAATTCGTTGCTAGAACTACTTCTCTCACTGATATTCCAGTATCGGGAGATTCAATACGATTGAGTAGTCGATCAAAATGTATTTCATTAGGACCCATGCCATCGAGTGGTGAGATGCGCCCCATTAATACAAAGTAATTACCCTTAAAACTCATAGTCTGCTCAACCATGACTTGGTCGGCAGGAGTTTCCACAATGCACAGCAAAGATGGATCACGACGGTCATCCATGCAAGTGCCACAGATTTGGGTCTCTGAAAAAGTATTGCAACGGGCGCAGTGACCTACAGTCTCTACTGCTTCACCTAATGATTGAGCTAGCACTGCTGCGCCATTGCGATCATGCTGCAGTAAGTAAAAAGCCATGCGCTGCGCTGACTTGGGCCCTACTCCAGGCAATACGCGCAATGCCTCGATCAAACGACCAAGGGCATCTTGCGGAGCTTCTTGACGCGCCATTAAATGAACAGTTTTTGGTTAATGATTAAAACGGCAACTTAAAGCCCGGGGGCATTGGCATGCCCGCAGTAGCACCGGACATCACTTGTGAGCTAGCTGCTTCGACTTGTTTGAATGCTTCTGTATAGGCAGTAACTAGTAAGTCTTCAAGCATTTCACGATCATCCATTGCGCCTGGATCAATCTGTACACGCTTCATTTCGTGTTTACCAGAGATAGTGACTTTGACTAAACCACCAGCAGCTTGACCGGTGACTTCGAGCGCAGTCAATTGCTCTTGCGCTACTTTCATCTTCTCTTGCATCTGCTGGGCTTGTTTCATCAAACCAGCAAGGCCGCCTTTCATCATCGCTTTATTTCCTTATGTTTTCTGATCTTTAGATTGGCTTAACAGAGCCCCCGACTACTTTGGCTCCAAACTCTTTTTCCAATTGCTGAATAAATGGATCTTGCGCAATCATTTGTTCTGCGTTTTGTCTTTTCTCTTGGTGTATCTTGGCATCGACTTTTGCGACGGTCTTACCTTCGACCTCACCCTTCTCCATGACTACTTTGATAGGTTTGCCAAAGTGTGCAGTGAGTGCATCCGCAAGGCGGCCAATGGAAGCCTCTGAAACTAATTGCGGCATCGGTGTCACCACTGTGGCGCGTACGCCTGCTGGTGAATCTTCCCAATTCTGCAACTCTGTCTGAAACGCCAACTGTTGCACTAGACCTTTAACGGGCAACTGACGCATTAAGGTATGCCAGTCTGGACGATCAGAACTAGAGGCTGATGCAGCAGGCATAGCTGCTGGTACTGGTGCTGGAGCAGATGCTGCAGGTGCAGACCTGACTGGGGCAGCAGTTTGATTTGCTGGCGCAGAGGGTCTTGGCGCTGATGCTACTGGTGGCGCTGAATTACCTGCCCTGCCTGGAGTTTCATTTCCAGGACGAAAGGCCAACATCCGCAAGAGCGTCATGGCAAAGCCAGTTTGCTCATCGGGTGCTAGTGATAAGTCTGGGCGGCTGGTAATACTGATTTGATAGAAGAGCTGCGCTTCTTCTTTTGTCAGTGCACTAGCTAAGCGACGAATCTCTGCTGCTTCTGGCCAATCTTCTAATACTGATTCAGGAACAATTTGTGCGGCTGCGATTTTTTGGATGAGGCTAGATAAATCAGCCAGCGCTAATGAGAAAGACATGCTGCGCTCACCCATTTCATTTGAGATAGCCAATAGTGTTGCGCCATCTTTTGCAATGAGGGCATCTAAAATTTTAATGAGGTATGCATCATCCAAAGTGCCAAGCATGCCGCGCACGGCTTCTTCAGATACTTTGCCGGCAGCATAGGCGATAGCTTGATCAGTCAAAGACAAAGCATCACGCATCGAGCCTTGCGCCGCTTTTGCTAAAACACGTAGTGCATTGGTCTCGCTATCGACTTTTTCTGCGGCGAGTACTTTTTCTAGATGCTCCACGATGAGTGGTACTGGCATTTGCTTGAGATTGAACTGCAGACAACGCGAAAGAATAGTGACAGGAATCTTTTGGGGATCGGTAGTTGCTAGTATGAACTTCACATGTTCAGGCGGCTCTTCGAGCGTTTTTAGCATCGCATTAAAGGCATGATTGGTGAGCATGTGCACCTCGTCAATCATGTAGACCTTATAACGTGCGTTACTTGGGGCATAGGCTGCTTTTTCTAATAGCGCGGCAATGTCATCTACCCCGCGATTACTCGCAGCATCCATCTCGATATAGTCAACAAAGCGTCCTGCATCGATTTCTAGGCATGCTGGGCATTTTCCGCAAGGCTCGGAGGTCATACGCCCTTGGCCATCTTCTCCGGTGCAATTGAGGGCTTTGGCCATAATTCGGGCAATGGTGGTCTTTCCGACTCCGCGAGTGCCTGTAAAGAGCCATGCGTGGTGTAGTCGACCCTGATCTAAGGCATGGGTTAATGCCTTAACCACATGGTCTTGTCCTACCAATTGGGAGAATGTTTTAGGTCGCCACGAACGGGCTAAAGCCAATGCTGTCATGTATTACATTCTAACAAGCTAAAATGGAATTGGACGGGCCTCCCCGCATGGCGGTTTGGATAACCTGGTCAGGTCGGGAACGAAGCAGCCAAACCCAATTCTGTCAGTGCCGGGGGTCGGGCTCGTCCACCCCCCCTCATATATTGAGAATAATTGTCGCCCCTTAGGGTTATGGGCCTAGTGTCAAGTTCTTAGGACTCTATTTTGATTTTCTTAAACTTATCTAAGAGTGCCAAGCTAGCTAAGATTTGATTGGCCATATCTGCATCAATCTCCCCTTTGGCTAGTGCATAGAGCACTTGATCAGCGTGCTCTGCTTCTGGGGCATCTAGTAAAGCCTTAAAGATTTCTTTTTGCGTCATGCCTACATGAATCTGTAATGGCGCCAAATTGATTTGCACAGCGCTGCCCTTAATACCAAAGCGCACTTGAGCCATCTCAATGAGTTCACTGCGCTGCTTTTCTTGGAGCTGGGCAAATGAAGGTAATGGAGAATTTGCGCTAGATGAGTTCGGTGAGCCATCAGCAGAAGAGCCTAAAGCAGGGCCTTTGCCACGCTTTTTATATACCAAATCGTCCATAAAATCATCCATGAGAGCCTCCTAAGTAACTTATGAGTGCAGGGTCATTCATGATCAGAATATTACCGCGATCTTTTGAAGGAGGCATTTTTAGGAATTTAAAGAATATGAAGAATTTTCATGATTTGCCAAATCATTAAGATGATTAATAACACTAATACAGTGCGCGCGTCCATCACCAATCTAAACAAACGCAATTGCTTGTGAGTGCATTCAACTGAAACTTGCATTATTGATCCCTCTGTAGCTAGAAAAGTTCAGCGTAGAGGGTTTGATGAAGAAATGACAGGGATGGGTGTTGATCTATGTGTAGGAAAGTATTGCACTCCCACACACCCAATTAACAAAGATTACTTTTGTGGGATTTCACGCCCTCCGTGCCTAGGGAAAACGCTAGAGATAATCAATATTTGATGTAGGGGAATTGTGTCATTATTTTTTGTCACATGCCTTTTAAAAACATGGCCCCTGTATAAATAAATCAAGCACTTAGAAGCGACATCGTATTGTTGCTTTGCAACTAAATTTCATCTCGTAAAAAATTCAAAAAATCATTGGACAAGATGGTTCTTCAAGAACAAGATAAAGCTATGTCGATGAATCAGTTAAGCGTGCGAACGGTCCCGTTTCGATACAGCATGAATTAACTGATTTGTTGACAACCAAATGTACATTCCTGAAGAGCACATCATGAATCACAAACAATTAGAAATTGAGGAAGACCAGTTTCCGAAGCAGGCATTTGAATTACAAAATCACGAATTAGTCGAAGAAAGACTCATTTGGCATCATCTTACGAGAAAGAAATTGCACAAGATGAAGTGGAGTCCAGAGTCAGACTCTAGCAAGTTAAGGCAAGAATAACGATGTTTGATAGAAAACCAACTAGCGCACAACTGACCTTCACCAATGAAATTGGCTCGGGGTCTAAAGTACTCGGAAACCTAGAGGGCAATGGCAATATCCGGGTTTTGGGTCACTTTGTGGGCGATATTACCGAAGCGTCAGAGAGTAAAGCAACCCTAGTAATCGACAAAGATGGGGTCTTAACTGGCGACCTGCATTACACCAATCTCATTGTTGCTGGCACGATTGAAGGCACTATTACCGTAGATGAAAAAATTGAGGTCTATCCTAGCGCGCTGATCCGCGGTGATATTCACTATAAATCGATTGATATCCATCCAAATGCCAGAGTCAATGGGCTTCTTACCTGCGCAGTGTTAGATAAGGGCGCACTGAACCCATCGGATGTGATTGCCTTTGATCTCACCAAAAAGATCGCTTCATAATCCACTAACCTCAGTTACTACTTCGGCTACAACTCAACGGAGTCCTCTATGCCTTTTAGAATTTCACCTAAAAATGAATTTCACATCACTGAGCGTATGACCTACCGCAAAGACAATAAAGAGATTAACTGTGGTTTTCTGTGGAAAAGTGGGTCTTTCATTACGGAGAGTCCACCCAATTTTTTAGCCGAATATGATGAGCATATTGGTATTAGCGTGGGGAGTCAGGACTTTACGGAGGTGAATCTCTCTAGCGAAGGTCAGCACCTTATCTACTTCTCAGAGACCACTCCCAAAGGTGAGCAAGCAACGCTTACTGAGATTTTTATGCATAGCAATACTACAGATGATTTTGATATTGGTTTTCAACACAAAGGTTGGCAATTAGTTGATATGGATATCGTCATGTGGGGTGAATTATCAATCACTAGCAAGCTCGATACCTAAATCCAACATCAAGGCTCGCCTACTGCATTTGCTCAGCCTCTTGTAGCAAAGCATCAAATACCTTTTCTAGCTTGGCATTAGTTCCTCTGATGCCAGCCACCACTGCTTCAGACCAAGCAAAATACTCTTGCTTGCGTTTGAGATCCCACCCAGCTGGCGGGGCAACCAATATATCGCGTAGATTGCAAATCTTATCAGCAAGTTTGACAAGCTTGGCCTCATGGCTAGCAAAAGGAGCATGGGCAATTTGCAAGCTTTTGCGTACCTCTTTGGCAAGCGATTTATCGTCGGTCAACTCTTTCACAATCGCAGTGACTTTTTCACCAAAATGGTTAATTAACTCTTCTTCAGTCGTTTGGGTATCTTCAATTACATCATGTAGTAAGGCTGCGCACAGAACATCCCAAGACAACACTCCACCCTCATTTACTAAAACATTCACTAGCTCAATGGGGTGATTAATGTAAGGCGTTATTTGCGCATCCTTGCGCCGCTGATTTTTATGCTTCTCAGCTGAAAATGCCAAGGCAAGAACAAAATGATTAATCATGATGTCGCCTATTATAAGGATGAGCTATTAATCTTTCTTCTGTTCTTTTGCCGTGGCGTTTTGCAGTAGTATTTTTAGCATACTACTTTGCAGTCCCGTCACATTATCAGGATTATCAATGTATTTACTTAGCTCTTGACGGTCTGACACACTCACAATTTGCTGCAACTTAGAGATGGTGATCTTCAGTTGCTCAGCAGCTAACTCTGGGTGCTTAGACAAAAACTCTAGACTCATTTCGCTAGTGGCACCCTTACCTGTTTTAGCATCCTTGGCTGGGGCATGCTCAATACCCATTTCCACCTTCGCCTTTTCTAGTAAGCGCGTGAGCTCTCCCTGAGATAGATGCAAACGCTTAGCCTCGGCCTCAATGAGCTCTTGCTCATCGGCTGAAATCACGCCATCTTCTAGCATGTGGTAGAGCTCATTCATCATTCTTTCGCGCTCAATCCGTAGTTGATCACTCAGTGCGGATGAAAGAATCGCCGCCGGAATCGCAAAAATACCAATACCCAAGAGCGCAATAACAATTGTCACCGCTCTACCCGCTGGGGTTATCGGAGAAATGTCGCCATAACCCACGCTGGCCAAAGTAATCACAGACCAATAAATTGCTTGGGGAATATTTTCAAACTTATCGGGCTGAGCTTCATGTTCAAAGACATAACCCAAGCAGGCGGCAAGCATGACCAATAAAAGCAAAATGAAAACCGCAGCCTTCATGACAGGCCACTCGCGTTGAATCACAGTAAATAAGGATTGAGTGGCGCCAGAATAACGCGCTAGCTTGAGTAAACGCATCAATCTAAAGACTCGCAAGAAGCGCAAGTCAAAGAGGTGATGCAGCAGACTCTCTAAATAGAATGGCACAACTGCCATAAAATCAATAATGCTCGTTGGCCTACATGCGTATCTTAAGCGTCCTTTGAACCAAGCCTGGTACTTAGGATCCTCAGGGGCGCTATAAATCCTCATGATGTATTCTGTCGAGAAAATCACCACTGCAATAGTATCGAGAATAATAAATTCAGAATGTAAGTGATAGCTAATGCTCTGCACTGATTCAAAAATCACAGCCAGCACCGACACAATGACCCAGCTCACAATAAACATATCAAAGATATGATGGAGGTTGCCGCTGGTCGGAGTTTCATTGACTAGGGCATAAATCTTATAACGATAGGATTTGTCTTTATTCAGCTCTAAAAATTCATTGAACGCTGGTGCCAAAGCACGGAAGAGCTTGAGTAAACGTAGTAATCGTAAGGCCCTCAGAATCCGTAAGTCAGCCTCAAAGAAAGCGCTCAAGTAAAACGGCAAAATCGATACCAAGTCAATGAGGGCAAATGGACTCTTACAGTAAGCAAGACGAGGGTATTTAGCCGAACTAAAGGCAGGATCTTCTGGCGCAACATAGACACGTAAGACGTATTCAATCGAAAAGATAGCCAGCGAGACCACATCGAAAATATGAAAGAGGTGTTCGCGAGTTTCATAGAACACCGGAATATGCTCAAGCACTAAACCTGCCATATTCAGTACGATCATGTACGTAATAAAGCGCTCGAACTGGTTGCAATAATTTGCTTTAATGTGGTGATTAAACAATAAATCAAATATCCGCTTACGGATGTATAAGTTCAAACTAGATAATGAAATCGACTGGAGATTCATAATTTAAATTCTCCAATTCTGATGAGGTAAAAACCGGTATCACAAAGACTGAGGCGAATTTGCAAGCCGCTGACGAGCCGCTCCCCAGGCTCCAGTGGAGATGCCCCGGGAGGACCTGCCGGATTGGGGGTCAGTTTTTCAAAGACGAGAGCTCCGCTATTGAGCAGATCTGTTTTATTACACTTAGCTGTATACGCTGGGCCAGCCGGATTTAACAGATTGACATAGCTCTCAAAGGGGCCTTTGGCTGCAAAAAGTGCTTCAACACAATTTTTCCAGTGATTTGGCTTGACGCCTTTAATCAATTTTTCATCTTCATCGATGGGGGTGCATGCCGCAGGTTCAATGGGCTCATTGGCTTCGTTCTTGCTGGCAAGAGCCTCAAACCAGACAATGATCTCTTCGGCATTGTTTTGTGATGCTGCCACCTTCGCGGCATTTTGATAGTTTCCTATTCCGAGATAGATCACTAGAAGCACGTTGGCTATTACAGCCAAAATAAAGAAATAGTCTGAGACGCGCATGTCTCGAAATAGAACTTGGATATTCTTGCCCAATACGCTCTCCCAGCTTTTCTTTAGTTAAACGCGACTATCTTGCCGCTTTTAATTACTGTATATTTAGATTTTGAATTAATAAGACAGCCACTCGGGGATTATCAATGTTTTTCCAAACGCTTCTGCAAAGTTTAATCAAGAAAAAGAAGGTCAAACCAGCTGAGCCTACTCAAGAATTATCCCCAATGGCTCAAAACATACTGCAAAAACTGGCTGAACACGATAAAAACAAGGGTTTATCCCCGGATGATGCTAGTAAGTCAGGACCCCCAGGCAATCAGTAGCTAGCCTGGCTTTAAGCCATTCTCTTTGAAGAATTTTATGTCTCAAGCCATTATTTTCGATGTTGAAGCCACCGATAAGACGGATGCCGTCATTATTGAAGCCGCCGCTTTAGATGTCACTTCAATCAATCCATTATCTGTTGGCAACCCTTGGGTGCAACGGTATAACCCAGGCAAGCCAATTAGCTTAGGTGCACTGGCAACCCACCATATCTTGGATGAAGAGTTAGTCAATTGCCCTGCTAGCAGCTCTTTTAAATTACCTGCTGGCACCAAGTACATCATCGGTCATAGCGTGGATTTTGACTGGGAGGCCATTGGCAAACCCGAAGTGAAACGCATCTGCACCCTTGCCCTAGCTCGCAGTCTTTGGCCTGATCTCGATAGCCATACGCAAAGTGCCCTGCTCTATTACTTTGAACGTTCGACTGCTAGAGAGCAACTGCGTGATGCCCATAGTGCATTAGCGGATGTGTGGATTTGCTCCAAGATACTTGGGCAGATTATTGAGAAGCTCAAACCCGCTTCTCTGGACGCTTTATGGGAAATGTCTGAGAAGGCTCGTATTCCGACGATCATGCCTTTTGGCAAACACAAAGGTGAATTGATTAGCCAGGTGCCGTCAGACTATAAGCAGTGGATGCTACGTCAGGACAATGTTTCTGAATACCTTCGCAAAGCATTGCAGACTTAAAGCTTCGCTTCTGATTGCCTTAGTGCTGCTTATGTGTTGAGGTCACTAGCTTTTCTGTATACGCAATCGCTACTGCTGAAAATACAAAGGTCATGTGTATGACGGTTTGCCATAGTAAGGTTTTTTCATCGTGTGAGGACGCATTAATAAAGGTCTTTAGCAAATGAATTGATGAAATTCCAATGATGGCTGTTGCTAACTTCACCTTGAGCACACCGGCATTGACATGCGATAACCACTCAGGTTGATCTGGATGATTCTCCAGCTCTAACCTAGAAACAAAAGTTTCCCAACCGCCGACGATAACCATCACCAACAAATTAGAGATCATCACCACATCAATCAAGCCCAACACAATGAGCATGAGTGCAGTTTCTGTCATGCTTTTCTCTGACATCATGCTAATTAGATGGGCCAACTCCAACCAAAACTGCCATACATAAACGCCCTGGGCAACAATCAGGCCAATGTAGAGTGGCGCCTGCAACCAGCGGGACATAAATATCCAGCGTGGCAGTGGGCGTAATTTCTTATCTATGTAGGTTTGCTTATCATCGATCATGTTTGGATTTTATCCATATTTATGACTTTTTTATAATCTCATTACACATATCTTGTGTAGGGGGATTCTGATGACTCCCGCCTTGACTAGGGAATAAGGAATCCGTGATTTCCTTATTCCCCCTCTAGGCAGCTGCTGCTTTTTTACTGTTGCTTTTTCTTACTGATACTTACGGCTAAATACTGGAGTATTGCTACGCTCATTGCGCTTCGTATTTTTCAATACTGCGCAGTAGGACAAAACCATAATCACTGCGAGTGAGATGCCGTTAAAGTTATTTAATAGTTCCATTTGATTTCTCCTGGTGTTGATTTACGTTAATAAGGTTTTGTTACTATTGTTGATGACTGTTTTGTTTCTATGTATTCAGAATATGGGCTTACTAGCTCACGAAATGAGCTAGTAAAATTAGATTCATTATTTGTTGTTTTTTCTTCATTTGTTTCATCGTTTTTTTCATTTTTTTGCTTGCGCTTTAGCGCACTACCGGCAACTCATCCCACTGCGTGGTGTAGTTCGGCGACCGGTTGCTTGATCTCATTTGCCAATCTTGCTTCGTTCCAGATGCTGCAGTTTTAATGGCGGCATTACCAAAGCGGCTATTAATAGAGTCCATGGCCTTCATAAGTCCCGCGGACTTGCCTTTGACTTCCATGTCATCAAATAGGGATTGCTGCATCGTCGGCTTATCAGCCAAGAGATTGAGGATGACTCCTGCTTTCTTGTACTTAAAGCCTGCTTTGTAGATTTGCTTCAAACCTTTTAATGCAGCGCTAGTCAGCGTTAAGGTGTTATCACTAGGATCACTCAGCACTACTGTGATGCTTTGATGATGTTGTGGCTCAAATGGTTTATGCGGGTTAGTTTGCACAAAGATCGTCAGCGCGCCCGTGACTGACTTCTGACTTCTAAGCTTCTCAGCACCTCTTGCGGCATGAGTGGCAACAGACTCAGACAAATCTTCCATTGAAGTCACTGGCTTACCAAAACTTCTTGAGGAAATGATTTGTTGCTTAGCTGGTGCTACTTCTTCTAACTGCAGGCAAGATACTCCGCGCAACTCATAGCAAATACGCTCGATCACAACGCCAAACTGTTGACGCATAGCTTGTGGCGAGATTTGTACTAGATCAAATATGCTATTGATCTTGAGCTCTTTGAGTTTCTTGGCAGTCTTGCCGCCGATACCCCACACCTCACCTACTGCTGTCTCGGCCATCCACTGATAGAGCGCTGCTTTAGGCATGGAGCTGATGTCACACACGCCAGCAAACTGAGGGTGTTTTTTTGCCAAATGATTTGCTAACTTGGCAAGCGTCTTACTAGCCCCAATACCGACGCATACTGGCAAGCCTGTAGTGTCTTTAACATCTTGCTTAATAATTTGACCCAAGCTAGTGGGATCAGCATATTGCTTGAGCACTGTCTCGATTTGCAGAAAGCTCTCATCAATACTGTAGACCTCTAAATTGGGTGTGAACTTTCTTAAGACTTCTACTACCCTGCCACTCATATCGCCATACAAGGTGTAGTTTGATGAATAGGCTTGAATACCATGTTGCTGAGCCAGATCTTTCATCTGAAACCAGGGCGTGCCCATCTTCACACCCAGCGCTTTGACTTCAGCACTACGCGCTACGGCACAACCATCGTTATTCGATAGCACTACCATCGGCACATCTTCTAACTTGGGAGCAAATACACGCTCGCAAGATACATAGAAATTGTTTACATCGACCAGTGCGAAGAGTTGATTGGTTTGGCCGGCTTGGTTCATGCGGACCTTCCGTTTCTGCTGCTAGCGTGGCTGTACTTGCGCACCACCCCAACAACCACACCCCAGATTTGGAGTTCGCTGTTCTCATTAAAGGTAATGGGCTCGTAATTGACGTTCTCGGGCTGCAGCTCAGTTTTGCCACGCAGTTGATAGAGACGCTTGATGGTGTACTCATCATCGACTACGGCAACAACGATATCTTTGTGTTTTGGTTTGAGAGCCTTATCCACTACTACCTTGTCGCCGTCACAAATACCCGCGCCCATCATCGAGTCCCCTTTGACGGTAAACATGAAGGTGGCTGGCTTGTTTTGGACTAAGTAGCTATTAAGGTCTAGACCTTCCTCGGCATAATCGGCCGCTGGGCTCGGAAATCCCGCTGAAATTCGGTGACTTAATAGCTTGAACTCATACGCAGAATGCACCCCCAAGGCTTGTGGAGCCTGGCTGAGGGTCGATTTTGGGGAGATCAGCTGAGTCGTCATAGTGATTAATATACTGTATATCCATACAGTATATGTAAAAACCTTAAAAGTGACTCATTTTTTGTTGTTTTACTGCTGATCCCCCCTTTTTCTAGTCATAAACCCCAAGTTCTTTAGCAGGGGAAGCACCACATAATGATTATGGAAATGCATGTAAAAGCGCATGCACTCATTAGAAAATGGCAGTAGGAGACGAATGAAGACTTACAAAATAGCCTCGATTCCGGGTGATGGTATTGGCAAAGAAGTGATCCCTGAATGCGAGAAAGTATTAAACGCTTTAAGTAAAAAACATCCTCAAGTGGCCTTTGCATTTGAGCACTTTGATTGGGGTGGTGACTACTACCGCAAGCACGGCATCATGATGCCTCATGATGGCCTAGAACCCTTACGCTCTAAAGATGCCATCTTGTTTGGTTCAGCTGGCGACCCTGATATTCCGGATCACATTACGCTGTGGGGTTTACGTCTCAAAATTTGCCAAGGCTTTGATCAATATGCCAATGTGCGCCCCACTCGCATTCTTCCTGGCATCCAAACTCCCTTGCGCAATTGCAAGCCGGAACAATTGGACTGGGTGATTGTGCGGGAGAACTCAGAAGGTGAGTATTCCGGGGTAGGCGGCAGAGCCCACCAAGGTCACCCGATTGAAGTGGCGTCCGATATGAGCATCATGACGCGCGTTGGCGTAGAGCGTGTACAGCGCTTTGCCTTTCAGCTCGCGCAGTCTCGGCCCCGTAAACACCTCACCGTGATTACTAAGTCCAATGCCCAGCGACACGGTATGGTGATGTGGGATGAAATCGCTCAACTAGTGGCCAAAGATTTTCCAGGTGTGACTTGGGATAAAGAACTGGTCGATGCTGCTACTGCTCGCATGGTCAATCGTCCTGAGTCACTCGATACGATTGTGGCTACCAATTTGCATGCGGATGTCTTAAGTGATTTGGCAGCAGCGCTTGCCGGTAGCTTAGGCATTGCCCCTACCGCCAATCTTGATCCTGAAAGACGGTATCCATCGATGTTTGAGCCGATTCATGGTTCGGCATTTGACATTATGGGCCAGGGTTTAGCAAATCCCATTGGTACGTTTTGGTCTGCAGTCATGATGCTCGACTTCTTGGGAGAAAAGGAGCTTGGCAAGATACTCATGCATGCAATTGAAATCGTCACTGCTAATCCGAAATTACATACCCGTGATTTAGGAGGCTCTGCAATGATGAGTGATGTGACTAATGCAGTAATTCAGGAGATTTCAAAATGAAAGTGTTTTCACTAATTAAGCTTGCCGTACTCTCTTTCAGCTTTATCTCAGTTGTTAGTGCACAGCCATTCCCTGATAAAACCATCCAATACATCATCCCCTTTCCACCCGCTGGAGAGTCAGACTTAGTGGCACGCTATCAAGCCGATATTTCTGCCAAAAAGTTCAAACAACCCATGGTGGTCATGAATCGCGCAGGTGCCGGTGGCGCACTTGTCTGGAGCGCTCTTAATACCTATCCTGCCGATGGCACTACAGTAGTCGGCGTCAATATTCCCCATACGATCTTGCAGCCATTACAAGAAGGTATTCAGTACAAAACCGATGACATCAATGCAATCTACTACTACCACTTCACTCCAGATGCCCTCATGGTCTCCGCTGACAGTCCTTATAAGACCTATCAAGAGCTAATTGCTGCCGCTAAAAAGGATCCTGGCAAGATCAATCTTGCTGGCTCTGCGCAATACTCTGCAAACCATATGGCAGTAGAGCGCTTAAATAAATTAGCTGGCGTGAAAATTAATTACGTTCCTTTTAAAGGTACAGGAGATTTAATCACCGCCTTAATTGGGATGCACGTAGATGGCGCCATGGGTTATCTACCTTTGGCGATTCAACAAAAATCTAAGGTGCGCACACTGGCAATTGCTACTGAAAAACGTAATCCCGCCCTACCAGATGTGCCCACATTTAAAGAGTTGGGCCTGAACTGGGTAGATGGCGCCTACCGCGGCGTTGCAGTACCCAAGGCTACGCCACTAGTCTTGCAGCAAAAAATGTCTGATTATTTTGCACAGCTCAATGCCGACCCTGAGACTAAGAAAAAGTTAGAGGACTCGGGCTTTGTGATTGTCGATATCCCACTCTCCAAAATGCCGGCGTTTATGAAAGAGAAAATTCCTCAGGCAATGGAAGATGCAAAGAATGCTGGGATGATTAAATAATGACTGAGTAGGTTGATAAAGCAATACATTAATTTGTCTTCATAAAAACAAAAGCTACCATGTCGGTAGCTTTTGTTTTGTGAGCAGTGTAAAAATCAGACGTCACTCATAAAGTCACCGCCACCGCTGTCATCCCATGAGCTTGCACCACCATCATCCCAAGAGCCGGCATCACGTACACCAAAGTTAGGATCTAAAGATGCTGGGCCGCCAACTTGATTCAGATTGGGGTTAGAGCCAGCATTGGAATGTCCATTATCGTGACCACCCATGAGATTACTTGCTAATGCCTGGCCAGCATACATACCAGCACCCAATGCAGCGCCAGTGGCAAGACTACCCATCAAGCCGCTACCCATGCCACCTGCTGCTGGTGCTCCAGGATAGCCAGGGCCACCAGGACCGCCGGGATAGCCAGCGGGTCCACCTGGAGTTCCAGGGTATCCAGCGCTTGGGGCGTTATAGACTTGTACCGCTTCAGCCTTACGACGCCTCATCACAATGATGACGCCAACTACTAAGATAGCAATCAAACCCCAGAAAAGTGGGTTGCTGAAAATAGATGTCTGGCTAGCAGCAGGAGCGCTTGCACCACTTGCTAATTGCACTTGGAGTTTTTGCACAGACTCAGCTTGTGCAAACGGCAAACCTGGAGCTAAGTTTTGCGCTTTAATGAAATGATTGCGCGCCAGCTCTAACTTACCCTCTTTGAGGTAAAGCTCAGATGCTACATAGTGGGCTTTTGCACTGTTAGGATGGTTTTGCAGAACCTCTTTCATCATGACATCGGCTTTGGCCATCTGTCCAGATTGCACGGCTTGATACACCTCAGACAAAGTGGCCTCGGCAAATGCTGCATTGCTAGTTAGCAGTAATGCTGCTGCGAATACGCTAACGAATAAATGGGTTGCTTTACGAATGTTCATCAAGACTCCTTGTAGGATGTTTCGTGTGAATTTCATTATCCCTAGTTTGGGGATTTTTGCTATTCCCTACTTATATTGGGTCTTTAGGGGGGATTTCAAGGGCTAAGTCCTAGACTTAGCTATCCTAATCGCATGAAAAAGCTCATTAAACCCACTGCGGAAGAAGATGCCGCAATTACAAAAGCAGCGATGGCAGATCCAGACTCCATTCCATTTACCGATGAAGAGTGGGAAGCAGTTAAACATACTGCAGTTCGCGGTAGAAACAAGCTCTTAGATCAAAAAGTTAACAAATTAAGCAATTTCCCGAATCTCGCCCTTGGCGGAGATTAAATACGCCTTAGCAGGCTTATCTGGACGAATCCTACCGAGCTCTTGCTTGTAGTTATGAAGTTGCGTACGGTATTTGTTGTGCGCCTCACTACCCTCTTCTGGAATCGTGAGCTTGTAATCTAGGATGGCCAAGTGATCATCAAACTCCACTAGACGATCCATGCGATAGCTTTTACCCTGCTCCTCTGCTATATCAATCTCATTCCAGGCTTGGATCCATTGATTATCCGTAAGGTAGGGTTTGAGTATGGGCGCATCCATAACAAGCTGGACACGCTCCATGAGTTTTTTGGCGCGCTCTTGATCAATACCGAGCCAATTCATGAGCTCTTGCTCGCTTGGCATTGCAAGCGCAACTTGACTGCCAGAATGTGTGGTCAAGAACTCTAGCAGTTTATGGAAATGGGTACCCTCTTCCAAAATTTCTGGATCGGGCTGCACTAGCGCTTGTGCTTGCTCTTTTGCTTTTGTAGCAATGGCTAGTGCACCGCTTTCAATATTGGCAATGACTTCTTGATGAGATTGCTTGGCCGCATCCCATGACAGCTGGAAATGATCCATCTGAAATGGTTCGCTATCGCTGGAGATCGCCCTCTCTTGCTCTTGCGGGATTACTTCAAGCAATTGGGTGGGGTCTAAGATTTCCATCCCAGCTGCCAGCGCCCTGCCATACCAAGATTTTTGGCCAATGCCATCTTTGATGTGAGATTGCACACCGCTAATCCATAAGCCTTGCTGTGCACGAGTCATTGCAACGTAGAGAAGGTTCCAATTTTCATTCTCACTCACTTCATTTTCTTTTTGATAGATTGCTGCGCGCTTCTCGGTCAAAGACTTCGCGGTATATAGAGACAGATGGCTTGGGCTAGTCTCATCAGGAGACCAGTCGAGCAGCACTCCGCGCTTAGGCGCTTTCCACTCGGTATGGTTAGCATCCAACATGATCACAAATGGTGCCTCTAATCCCTTAGCGCCGTGAATAGTCATGAGGCGTACACGCTGATGCTGCTCTTCATCGGACATCTCGCTATCGAGATCCACCTCACCAATATCTTCGTCGGCTTCCGCCTCTACATCCCCCTCGTCAGGAGTCTCATCATCGTCACCCCGACGCATCGCATTAATCTCTTCGATAAAACGACTCAAACTTGGGTAGCGGCCACCATCTTGATTCAAGGCAAGCTCCAAGAACGCATCTAAATTAGCCAGCACCTGTGCACGCGCTAGATTTTGAGAGGCCACTGCATAACTAACTCGCAAATTGCTTTCTTGATAGATCAAGTCCAGCAGGTCATGTACAGGTAATACTTCGCCTAAACCTCTCCAACGTTCTAAATAGCGTGCCGCCTTTAGAATC
The DNA here is from genome assembly GCF_018881735.1 of Polynucleobacter sp. Nonnen-W13. Lineage (NCBI taxonomy): Bacteria > Pseudomonadati > Pseudomonadota > Betaproteobacteria > Burkholderiales > Burkholderiaceae > Polynucleobacter > Polynucleobacter sp. Nonnen-W13. Next base: position 181,377 of record NZ_JACVPU010000002.1, read on the forward strand.
TCTGCCTCAGAACTACTTTGCAATGCATCCCACCAAGAAGCTTGGGTTTGACCTTGGCGCTCGCTTTGGCTATCGCCTACATGACTACTGAGCTTTTGCATTTGTTGCTCAGTAAAACTAAAGATTGGGCTACGTAATACTTGCGCTAATGGCAAGTCATGTCTTGGGGATACCAAGACGGTAAGCAATGCAATTAAGTCATCAATCTCTAGAGTATTGAGAAGACCACCGAGGCGAGAACTGTCATAAGCTAGGCCCGCTTCACGCAGGGCTCGTTCAAATTGCGGTAAGTAGGCGCGTCGTTTCACGAGCAATATAAAGTCGCTAGCTCTTGCTGGGCGCCAATAGTCCTTACCATCTTTTTTATCAATTACTTGGCGTGTTGCTAATACATGATGAATCAAGCGACTGACTTGTTGACCTTCCCAATAGCGTTGCTGCACTCCGACAGTCAGTCCTGCATCCTCAATGGGGTTATCTAAAGCACTACCAGTACGCTCAGCTTGTTCTTGCTCTACACGCTCAATCAATGGCAATAACATCGCCTCACCCTTGGTAGCAAACTCATGCTGAGCGATACCTTCTATTGGCGCCTTCCAGTCAGTATCTTGTTTGGCAAACACATAACTTGGTGGAACTGCATCTGTTAAAAAGATATTGTTCACTGCATCGTTAATTGCATGTGCATTTCTGCGGGTAGTGTTTTTTTGGAGTGATTTAGCTTGTAAGTTAGCAGTTAGAAAATCTCTGGCGCTATCAAATAATCTAGGGTCGGCACGGCGGAAGCGATAGATTGACTGCTTGGGATCTCCTACAATAAAAACGCTGGGACGAGCGCCATCTTGTCCATAGCCCTCTAACCAGGATCGCAAAATCTGCCATTGCAGTGGATTGGTATCCTGAAACTCATCAATCAGAATGTGACTGTACTTCGCATCCAATCTAGCTTGTAGATAAGCGGCATTCGCCGGATCCGCCATGAGCTGGCTCACACCAATCTCTAAGTCATCAAAGTCGCGCACGCGCATGGACTCTTTCGCCTTTTGCATATGCCCTAGCATGGCTTCACTCATTGCAAACCAGGCGGTGTTAATCGCATCAGTATCTTGATCGTTTTGCCAGGCAAACCATGCCTCATATGCATCTACCCAGGCATTTCGAATGGCGGTGATCTGAGCTGGATCCCCACCAGTCGAAGCAAGGTACTTTTGCATGGGTGAAGACATGTTGGCAATATCGTCTGATGGTGTCAGCGTACTTTTAGCGTAGAAACAGCTTTGCCATTCATCTGCAATCTCCACGATAGATTGGCCTGCTTCGTGAAGAGCGATCGCCTTCTGTATCAATGGCACCCTTTTCTTTTGAGTGGCTGTGCCATTGCTAAAGCAATCTAGCATCACCTGCAAATCTTCTTTGGTGCCAGGGCGCCGCCAATATTCTTCTAGCGGGTTCGGTAAAGTTAGATTGGGCAAGCATTGCGCCAAAGCATCCACTGGCGAAATGCCCCTAGCCTTGCATGAAGCTAAAAAGAATGTCCAAGCACCTCTTTGCTTAAAGAGGCTGTAATTGCCCATCAAAAACTTCTCGGTCTCAAATGCGCCAAACGCTTTGAGTAAAACGTCATAGTGTTGCTTAAGATCAGCAGATAAATCTCCCCACCAATCTTGCATACACTCTTCTTGTAAACGCTTAGCATCTTCACGAAGACTAAATCCAGGCTGCACTTCTGCTGAAATTGGGGCTGCTCCAAGAAGCCTTCCGAACCAGCCATGGAAGGTGTCAATCACAATCGATTGGGGGCTCATCAATACTTTAAGGTAAAGCATTCTTGCTTGCGGTAATAAGTGCTTGGCTTGGGCACCATCTAAACCCCTGATGGTGAGCTCCTGCAGGAGTTGCCCATCAGTCATTTGAGAAAATTGTTCTAGCAATCCGTATAAGCGGTCACGCATTTCTTGTGCAGCTTTACGGGTAAAAGTCAGTGCTAGGATTTCTTGAGGCTTAGCGCCAGCAAGTAATAAGCGCACCATGCGCGCAACTAAGAGCCAAGTTTTGCCACTGCCCGCACAAGCAGAAACAATTACTGAGTTATTGGGGTTGCAGGCTACAGGGTAATCAAAATTATCTTTCACCACATCCCCTTTCTGCAAATGCCCCTAGCTTCGCAATACTGGCACACGCTATCTGGGGCAAAAGCTTTCATGGGCTTGCGCGCCCATAAGACTTCTAGATCTTCATGTAGCTGCTCTGAAAATTGCTCCATCATCTCTGGCATATTTTCAACTGGATGTGTTCTGACAATCTTGTCATCGGCTTTCTTGAGATCTGCCTTTAATGAAACCCACTCAGCCTGCTCAACAGTTCGCCTAGGAAGATGCGCAGCAATGGCATTTTCATTTACAGCGCGGGCATAGATTAATAGCTGTGGGTCATCTAAAAGACGCTCTGCCCGCTTCTTGATTTTGGTGATGCCTTGGTTCTTGTAATCAATGACTGCTGCGGCATTGGAATGATTGGTGTTGACATCAAAGCGGTCAGCACGCCCCGCAATCTCAATTTCCCTCTTGATGCCATCAGAGTCAATCAGGGTTAGGATGAAGCCGACTGCTAGCTCGGCATCGTGATATTGCCAACCCTCTGCCTCACGCTTGAGTTGCCAAGCTACAAAGCTAGGGATCTGTTTTTGCCAATCACGCAAAGTTCCGGTGACCCTAGCATCGCCCTTAATTAAGCGCTCAAACTCTTTTTCTGAATGCTTTGTGAGATGCTCTTGCATCCACAAACGACGAGCATCTTCGCCCTGATGAATGCTTGAATGGGATTTTTGCTCTTCTGTTTTTAATGCTTGGAAAAAGTTTTTTAATACAGCATGCAAAACCTGCCCTGCCAATGAGGCATCAAAGCCTTCCTCAAATTCTTTTGCCTTACGCAATCCCAAGATGCTGCGGACATAGTAGCGATAAGGGCAATCTCTCAAAGCCTTATATGCGCTAGGGGACATGCTCACTGGCAAAGCAATCCCTGGATTGACCGTAGTGACTGCCTCCTGCAAAGGACGAGAGTGATCTGCATGCGTATCGGGCTTCACTTCTAATATTGACCAATCTGGAAGTTGCGTACGCAGACGACTAATCCAGGCTGATGGTCTGAGTGGTTCACCGCTCTTACTTTTACTTTGCCAAAGTAACTCCACCTCAGGACAAGAAATTAATAATTGCGATAAATCTCTGGCTTGCTGAATATATTGCGCTGTAATGGTGGAGGCTTTTAATAATCGATTGAGCGTGTCCGAGAAAAATAATGGCGGCTCAGAAAACGCTGGCAATTGTTGCTCATCACAACCCACCAAGACAACAGCATCAAACTCTCGTAAACGTGTTGAGCTCAGAGGCAGGATGCTCAGGGTTGCTTCCGCTTGTTGCCCCACCTCCTGATACGAGGCTTCTTCAATCACTGTCTTGAGTAAGCTCAGCCATTCCGGCAAACGCATACTAACTTGCCGGTAAGCTCCCGCGCCCAGATCAAAGGTCTTGAGTACTTCAAGTAATTGTTTACCGGCAGAGTCTTTCTCAAGCTCTTGTGTCATACCCATCTCTTGTAGATTGGTATTTAGAAGCACATAAGCATTTTCACAATCGAGCTTGAGCTCCAACCACTGGGCATGATGCCGTTGTAAGAAAGTAAGTAGCTCTAAGAGTGATTCATAAGGCACGCTACCGCGTGATGATGAATAAGCGTTAGCTCGCTCAATCGCCATCCGAAAGGTTTCCCAACCAGACTTTGCTTGGCTTGCAATCAGAATATCCTCGAGCTGCGCAATCAGACTGACACAAGCCTGTGGCGGCTTTTGCAAGGTATGCGCAATATCAAAAAATGGATTTTGCAAAAACTCGAGCAAAGCACTGGCACTCGGTCCTTCTTTTGGTGAACGAATTAACTCTAACCAACTATTGAGCGAAGCAGCGGCGCGAGTAGTGGACAGCTTCCAACCGGTTTCATCCCGAATACGCAAACTAGGACCAAAGCGGGATAACAATGCCCGCGCCCTTCTTGCAGCCAAACGATCTTGTGCAACTAGAGCGATATTGGTCTTGCCCGCAATTAAGTGTGCCTCAATTGACTTAGCTGCTGCCCAAGCTAGTTCTTCAAAGCGTCTAGCTGCTAGCAACTTCCACCCATTGTGAAAGCTTGCTTGAACATTGCGATCAATCTGAATCTGTTGTTCGCTATCTACGGGTTTGAGTTGACCCTCAGCATTTTGACCGCTTAAGGCTTCAGACCACAGCGCTACTGAATGCCAATCTAATCCAATATTGACTACGGGTGCAAATTGCGAATACTCCTGCAAGTACTCCGAGATCGTCTCTTGATCGATTGGCTTAGGATCGGCAGTCTCTACCCAAATCAAAGGCCTAGCAAGAGCTTGATTCGCGCCGGCTGCTTGAAGATGGGCAGCCAAGGCGATATGTTTACGTATTACAGGATCACCAGGACTGCTGAGATAGCGCCAGAAGGCTAATAACACTGTGGATTCTTGATCAACAACCTGCCGAGATAAACCAACATAGGCTTTAGCGATTGCTTGATCTAACAGTGTTTCCACTTTTTTTACCCATAACTCTGCATCGAGGGTTGGGTTTTGCACTAAGGCATTAATCTCACTTTGCATGAGTGGTACGACTGCCTCTGATAAAGCATCGCATGCATCGATCACTGCCTGGGCTAATCCCCATGCACCCGCCTCATTCTCAGCCTTGAACCAGCTTTGCAATGTTTTATGTTTGCGCAGATTAATGTAAACAGATAACCAACGCTCTAGATTCGTTTGCTTCTTGGGGAACTTCCAAGCACCTGGCGCTGCTTCTAGCCAGTCGTTAAAACTCATGACTTGGGGTAGAAAGGCAATCTGACTTGGTAGATTCTGGGGTCGATACTTCTCTAAAGCGGCTCTCACCCCCATTAATGGGCCTGCCGTACTCAGCACTACTAAGGGGCGCTGGTTGGCCTGCCTTGCACAATCCCAAATACCCTCAGCTAGCGACTCAAGAGCATGAGCATCTGGCGCAATTGCCCAAGCATGTGGCTGCTTTTGCTGGTTTAGGGTCGGAAATGGGTGTGGCATTGAGTGTGGTGATGGGGCTGGCTTTGGGGCTAGTTGGTGAGCGATTTTTAGAAATTAGGCAGAAAATGTGGCTTATTGCTAATATAAGCGTTGTAAGGCAATAACTATATAAAACTAAATAAGACTAATTAAGGAATTTTCATGAGTGCCGGCATCAAATATGTAACTGACGCTTCTTTCGAGCAAGACGTTCTCAAGTCCGATAAACCTGTTCTCCTGGACTTCTGGGCTGAGTGGTGTGGCCCTTGCAAGATGATCGGCCCCATCCTTGAAGAGCTGGCTGGTGAATACGGCGACAAGATTCAAATCGCTAAGATGAATGTGGATGAGAACCAAGGCGTTCCTGCCCAGTTCAATATTCGTGGCATTCCGACGTTGATCCTCTTTAAGAACGGCACTGTTGCTGCTCAAAAAGTAGGCGCTTTGGCCAAATCGCAGTTGACCGCCTTTATTGATAGTCATCTGTAAATAGTCCCAGATCACAGGTTCACTGGGTGAGCCTGTGGTTTTTAGCTGTTTTTAGTGTAGTATCTGTTTCATTAGCAGTTCAACGCACTTCAAGTGCCCCTCTTTTTCTAGCAAACTCCCCCAAACATTCCGCTTTTCAATTCTGTCTGATGTCCATCTAGACAGCGATACCCCAAAACACATTTACACCCTTATCTACACCCGAGAACCACATGCAATTATCTGAACTCAAAGTACTCCACGTATCCGCCCTGCTTGAAATGGCAGCCAGCCTGGAGATTGAAAATACGCAACGTATGCGCAAACAGGAGTTGATGTTTGCCATCCTGAAGAAACGCGCTAAAGAAGGCGAATCCGTTTTCGGTGATGGTACTTTGGAAGTCTTGCCTGATGGCTTTGGTTTCTTGCGCTCCCCAGACGCCTCTTATATGGCTTCTCCGGACGATATCTATATTTCCCCTGCCCAAATCCGCCGCTTTAACCTACACACTGGTGACAGCGTTGAAGGCGAGGTTCGTACACCTAAGGATGGCGAGCGTTACTTTGCACTGGTTAAGGTAGACAAGATTAACGGTTTGGCTCCTGAGGCCTTGAAAAACCGCATCATGTTCGAGAACTTAACGCCTTTGCATCCAAATCGCGTGATTCAATTAGAACGTGATATCAAGGCGGAAGAGAATTTAACTGGCCGCATCATCGATATGATCTCCCCGATTGGCTATGGCCAGCGTGGCTTGATCGTGTCTTCACCAAAATCCGGTAAGACCGTGATGATGCAGCATATTGCGCATGCGATTTCTGCAAACAATCCCGATGCTATCTTGATCGTATTGTTAGTGGATGAGCGTCCTGAGGAAGTGACTGAAATGCAGCGCTCTGTTCGCGGCGAAGTTGTTGCATCGACCTTTGATGAGCCGGCTGTGCGTCACGTTCAAGTTGCCGAGATGGTGATTGAAAAAGCCAAGCGCTTAGTTGAGATGAAAAAAGACGTCATCATCTTGCTTGATTCGATTACCCGTCTAGCTCGCGCATACAACACCGTCATTCCTTCATCCGGAAAAGTACTCTCTGGCGGCGTGGATGCAAACGCATTGCAACGTCCAAAACGCTTCTTCGGTGCGGCGCGTAACGTAGAAGAAGGTGGCTCACTCACCATCATTGCTACTGCTCTGATTGAAACAGGCAGCCGTATGGATGACCTCATCTACGAAGAGTTCAAAGGTACCGGCAATATGGAAGTACACCTTGAGCGTCGCTTGGCTGAGCGCCGTGTTTACCCATCGATTAATCTCAACAAGTCCGGTACACGCCGTGAAGAGTTGCTGGTTAAAGCAGAAAATCTACAGAAAATCTGGGTATTACGTAAATTATTGGCCGATATGGATGATATTGAGGCAATGAACTTTATCGTTGATAAACTCAAATCCACTAAAAATAATGGCGAATTCTTCGATTTAATGCGTAAGGGTGGCTAATTTAGGCTCTCAGAGCTGGTAAAAATGCGCTTTGTTGTTGATTTCATGGCATAATTTCGCCTTTACCGCTTTAATCATTTGCATTTAACTTGGGTAAGTATTTAGGTCTCGTATTTTGTTACCTCTCCAAAACGGCTGCCCGCTAATAGGACTCAATAATGAAACCTGGCATTCACCCCGAATATCGTGAAATCGTCTTTGTAGACGTTTCCAATAACTTCAGCTTCAAGACTCGCTCCACCATGTCTACTAAAGAGACAATCAAGTGGGAAGATGGCAAGGAATATCCTTTGTCCAAGATCGAGACTTCATCTGAGTCACACCCTTTCTACACTGGTACCCAGAAGATTATGGATACTGCTGGTCGTGTTGAGAAATTCCGTCAGAAATTCGGCACCAAAGCAGTTGCTAAAGCTACTGGTGATGGCGCTGCTAAAACAGCTGAGAAAAAAGCAGCTGCTGCAGAAGCTAAAGCTGCTGAAAAGCCAGCTAAGAAGAAGTAATAGGCTTACTCGACAAAGGGTTGGGTATTCACTACTCACCCTCCCCTGCGAGATAATCAAGGCAGCGTTTGCTGCCTTTTTTATTGCTAGTTTTATATGGTCAAACTCACCGCCGCCGCCACTACCTCCATTCCACGCATCATTATTTTTGCGTTGACTTTAGTCTATGGTTTTGCCGGACTCTTTGCGCGTGACCCCTGGAAGAACGAAGATGCTATTGGATTTGGTGGCATGTGGACTTTGCACAGTGGCAAAGCAATCGAATGGATTGTGCCGCACCTTGCGGGGCGTGATGTTTCTCTTGGCGCACCCTTCCCCTACTGGCTAGGCGCCACCCTGATGGATTTGTTTGGTCCATTCATTGGCATGGCCAATGCGGCACGTCTTTATGCGGCAGTTTGCTTCTTTGCCGCTGCACTAGCCATTTGGTACGCAACCTATCTATTGGGGCGTCGTCCAGAAGTGCAGCCAATGGTACTGGCAGTTGGTGGTCAGCCTGGTCGTAAAAATTACGGCATGACTATGGCCGATGGTGCGCTACTAATTTTCTTAGCTTGCGTTGGACTTGCGCAACGTGCGCATGAGACTACGCCAATGATGGCGCAACTGATGGGCATCAGCATTGTCTTATACGGCACAGTACGTGGTTTGGATAAACCCTGGCAAGGCGGCCTTTGGACTGGTCTTGGTATTGCGATCGTGGCGCTCTCAAGCAATCTGACGCTCAGCCTCATCATCGTCAGCTCCACCATCATTGCAGTGATTGCCAGTAATGCGAAGTTACGCTTTCGCTGGACCTTAACTAGTACGGTCTTCGGTCTCATCGGTTTTGCGATTTGGCCGGCACTTTGGTATTTGGGTGACCTTACTCCCGAGTGGCGTCATATCGCACAAGAAGGTTGGCGCAACATGCCAGAAATGCGCGCAACACCTTCTATTGAATCCCTAGGATTTTTGAGTGTTAACTTTTGGGCCTACGCCTGGCCTGTTTGGCCCTTGGCTATCATCTCGCTCGCACATTGGGGTCGAGTAAAAGAGGCAGGCCAATGGCGCGCTCCTCATCTGTGCATTCCGCTGAGTTTGTTTATTGGTTGCTTGATTTATGTTCTGTTCCGCCTAGAGGCAAACGAACATGACCTCATCATTTTGATTCCCAGTTTATCGATCATTGCTGCATTTAGTTTGCCGATTCTCAAGCGCAACCTGATTAGCTTTATTGATTGGTTTGCGATGTTTAGCTTCACCATGATCGCTTTGGCTATTTGGATTATTTGGCTCGCTAAGGTGACTGGCTTCCCAGAATCAACCGCTGCAAATTTAGCAAGACTATTACCTGGCTTTCAGGCGCAATTTGATTACATCAGTTTTATTGTCGCCCTAGTGGTTACGGGTGTATGGTTGGCAATTGTGCGCTGGAGAACTTCTCGCGCCCCTAAAGAAATCTGGCGCTGCCTCATCATCTCCGCCTCTGGCACCACCTTGATGTGGGTTCTGCTAATGACCTTATGGTTGCCAACCATCAATTACGCTAAGACCTATCGCTATGTTTCTGATCGTCTGGAAACGATTATTGCCAATACACCAGGATGCATTGATACATCTAATCTGGGCCCAGCTCAATTAGCATCATTTAGCTATTTCACCAAACTACCTTTGCGTGATGATTCCAGCTGCAATCTGATGTTGACTCACAGTTCTTTAGAGGCCAAGGCATATGCCAGCCTCAATAAAAAGAAAATTGAATTACTCTGGGAAGATCGCCGTGCGTCTGATCGTGATGAGCGTCTGCGCCTCTATCAAATTACCCCTGCAGGTAAAGAATAAAACGTGTTGCACTTTAAATTATCGCGTTTGCGCGAGGATGTTCCCTCCCTTCTAAAACTCGCAGGCCCACTTCTCATTGGTCAACTAGCAGTCATTACCTTTGGTGTTTTAGATACTGCAATGACAGCGCGCTATTCTGCCGATGACTTAGCTGCTCTGGCAATGGCTTCAGCGATCTTTATTAGTATTTATGTTGGGCTCACTGGCGTAATCTCTGCCCTTGCCCCAATTGCCGGACAACTCTTTGGAGCCAAGCGTTTTGGTGAGATTGGCGAGGAAGTGCGCCAAGCCACCTGGCTCGCTCTTGGGCTGACCTTATTAGGCGCTGCGATCTTGCTCAATGCAGATCACTTACTAGAAATCTCTCAAGTAACACCAGATATTGAAGGTAAGGCCAAGTTGTATCTCAATATCCTAGCAATTGGTTTGCCGGCCAGCATGGCAATGCGCGTGCTCATGGCGCTTCACAATGCGGTTTCAAGGCCAACAGTTATTACCGTAGTGCAACTGATCGGCTTGGGCTTAAAACTGCCACTCAATCTTTTGTTTATTTATGGGGGCTTGGGCATTGAAGGTATGGGTGGACCAGGCTGCGCAGTTGCTACTGTCATCATCAACTGGTTCTGGCTCATCATCACGCTAGGCTTTGTGCTCTTTGATGGCTTCTATAAACCATTCAAAATATTTGTACGCTTTAGTTGGCCTGACTGGCATCGCATCTGGACCCTACTCAAATTGGGTGCGCCCATTGGCTTTAGTTATTTAATTGAAGTGACCTCTTTTACATTTATGTCACTCTTTATTGCGCGCTTAGGCACCACTGCTTTAGCTGGCCATCAAATTGTGGCGAATATGGGAACGGTAATTTACATGGTGCCCCTGTCCCTATCGATTGCCACGATGACTTTAGTATCTCAATCTATTGGCGCAGATAAACAAGAACGTGCAGAAGAAATTGGCTGGTCGTCGGTTTTCTTCACCACCACTTTATGTGTTTTCATTGGGGTGATGGTGTGGATTTTTAGAGTGGACTTACTAGATCTTTACGATCCACCGGACGAGGTGAAGGCATTCTCCATCCCCCTCTTTCTGTTTATTGCTTTTTACCAACTCTTTGATGCCTTGCAAGTGACTGCAGCATTTATTCTGCGTGCCTATCGTATTGCCTTCTGGCCTATGCTGATTTATGCAGGCTCACTTTGGGGTGTAGGTTTGGGTGGTGGATATTTGATGGGCTTTAATGTATTAGGCAATACGCCGGAGTTTTTACAAGGCGCTAACGGCTTTTGGGCTGGCAATAGTATGAGCCTAGGATTAGCTGCTCTACTCTTACTCTATCTCTTTAGAAGAACGGCAGCACGATTTGAGAAAACGCATCCGCCGGTTCAGGTTTAATTTCGGTAAATTGTTTTACTGAATCGGTTTAAATCCACTACTTGGAGGCCTGTAGTTAGGGTTGCCTCCCTGCGATGGATAACTTGGTACCTGATTGCCTTTGGAGTACATACACTGTTGGTAAGCGATGTTGTATTGCGCCTGCGCTTGGTTTTGTTTGCCAGATGCATTCATAGCACCCATGGCGGCACCACCGAGTAAGCCAACGCCTGCACCAGTACCAATGTTCTGACTACTGCCTCCCTGAATGACAGCACCAGCTGCCGCACCGATAGCTGCGCCGATTGCCGCACTGGTCGCGCCTTCTTTTAAGGCAGCATTACTAGTATCTTTGATTGCATTTGCAGCAAACTCACGGCACTGCTGATCTTCTTGCTGGAACACTTCAAAAGGTTTGCCTTCACGCGGCATGATGGCGATCGTTGGGCCAGTTGGCGCAGAGACACAAGCAGCTAAAGAGACTAAAGAGCTGATGATGACCAAAGTCAGTACGGCACGTTTCATATTCATTTCCTAAATTGAGTCACTTAGTTCATTGGTTAATTTTGTCTGTACTGCTTGGTAGGCGCGTTGCCCGACGGTGGCATTGCCGGCTGAGTCTGCCAGCCTGACGCACAACTTTGTACGTATGGAAAGTATTGCCCACTTGCTTCACAGTAATACCAAACTGGAGCCTGGGGCTGAGAAGCCAATACCATAGGCTGCTGCGGAGTCGCATAGCTCACCACGGGTGGCGCTGCATAAACTACGGGTGGTGCATAGTAGCCAGCAGCATAAGGGTAGCCATAGCCAGGACCATAATATCCACCACGCCAGCCTGGGCCCCATCCGCCGCCATAGCCTGGCCCATATGCTGCAGGACGCCAACCGCCACCATAGCCACCCCCAACAGAGACCGCCCAGCCGACATTACCCGCCTGAGCTGGTGCCGACGCCGATATAAGCGCTAATAGTCCTGCTATCGTGAGGAGCATCATCATCACTTTAGAGATGCTGTATTTGTATTGCAGTTGAGCTGTATTCATAGTGGACCCCTTTAAATGGTCGCCTCCTACTACCTTTAACGCATCAGCTAAATCCAAGCTGACAGGAATAGGGCTTTTATTAAGATATTTATTACTTTGCCGCATTGTGCTACTGCTCTAATTTTGCGCCTGATTTGTAAATAACCCTACCCCATTTATTCGTCTCGGATTGGATCAGCTTCTGAAGGTCTTGGGGACTTCCTGGCGCTGGTTCCAAACCACTGGCACGAAGCTTATTTTTGACTTCGGTCTGATTGAGGGTTTGGCGAGTTAGGGTATTTAAACGCTTTTGTAGATCTGGAGGTAGATTTGCTGGCGCCATGAGAGAAAACCACGAGGTTGCCTCAAATCCAGGTAAGCCTTGCTCTGCCATGGTCGGAATCTCTGGAGCTACTGGAGAGCGTTTTAGAGTCGTTACTCCCAAAGCCTGAACCTCACCCGCCTTAATCAAAGGCAAGGATGAAGACAGGTTGTCAAACAACATAGAAATACGACCACTGATGAGATCAGGCAAGGATTGGGCTCTTCCTTTATATGGAATATGCCGAATCTGAACACCAGTCATCTCTTTAAAGAGTTCGCCAGACATATGCAATGAAGTGCCGACACCAGATGAGCCAAAAGTAAGCTCATTCGGTTTGGCTTTGGCGAGCTCAATGAGTTCGTGAAGATTATTGACGCCCAACCTCTTATTGACCACCAGTACATTGGGGGTGCTCGCTAAAAAACTAATGGGCGTGAAATCATTGATCGGATGAAAAGACATCTTGTCATAAAGGGCGCCGTTGATTGCATGAATACCTACAGTACCGATCAGGAGTGTGTAGCCATCCGGTTCACTCTTGGCTACCAGCTCAGCGCCAATATTGCCGCCATAGCCGGGACGATTTTCTACCAGCACTGGCACACCTAGACTTTTCTGCCAACTTTCAGCTAGTACACGCGCCAAAATATCGGGCGCACCACCGGGGGTAAATGTCACCACAATTTTGATGGCTTGTTTAGGCCAAGCAGTATCGGTTTTAATTGTTTGGGATTGGGCGAAATTAGTGAGGCCCAAGAAAACCAGTAAGGTTAGAAGACACTTCACAGGCGCCGACTTAAAAACCAAAACGCGTACGCAGCCAAATCCATCCCTCATATTGAACAGGATCATCAGCACAAGGGCCAATGCCGCATTCCAGCAAAGTAGAAGCTAGGTTAGCAAAGACTAAAACAATAAATAGAATGATTAATGTATTGGCCAACAAGGATCGTGAGCGTACTTCTCGATTAGGTAACATCAAAAGAATCGCAAGCCCTGCGATGAGGCCAAGGTAAGCTACGAAAGCCCAGGTATAAAAATGCAGCTCCAGAAAAGTGGCACCAAATCCCTTGTCTCCCGGTAAAACATGCAAGAGTACTTGGCGCAAAGATACCGTCATGCCTACTAAGCCACCAATGATGCCCCAGCCATAGTGAGCAGAATGCGCACCACAACGAATATTGAGCACTAGTGCAAAGCCGATAATCACAAAACCCATACGCTGCATAAGACACAGTGGGCATGGCAGTTCACCGAAATACAGTTGATCGACAAAGGCATAGGACAACATGCCAATAATCGCAGTCAAAGCCAACTGATTACCAAGACCTGCCAAAGAAGGAAAAGAGTGCTTACTCATCTTCTTTAGAAATTGAGATTGAGATGACTGTTCGCATGAATGCGGAACCAGAACATCAAGATGCCAACGGTAATAGCCAGTAGCACTAAACCTGCCAGTCGTTTCTCAAACCACACAAGGACAAGACCGATAAAGGCTGTCAGGAAAGGTAGAAACATATACATAAATGAATTCTATCGCAGGTCGATCTATACCGAAAAACAAGCGCCTCAAAGGGTCTTTTGTATAGAATGAGGCAATGAACTCCGCCCCACCCTGCATCGACCTTCAGCTTGATGGATCTACAGCCCGAATCACCTTCAATAATCCTAGTGCACGCAATGCCTTGACATGGCCTATGTATGAAGAACTCAAGCGAATTTGCGATGCGATCGCAAACATGCCAGAGATCAAGGTAGCTATTTTTAGAGGCGCCGGTGATAAAGCCTTTGTATCGGGCAGCGACATACAGCAATTTGTAGATCTCAAAAAAGATGAGCCTTATGAAGTTGCCGTAGATGCTATTTTTCACTCCCTTCAACATTTGCCGATTCCGACAATTGCACTCATCGAAGGATTAGCAGTAGGTAGCGGCTTACTCATTGCTACTGCATGTGATTTCAGAATATCGACCAATGATGCGCGCTTTGGTATTCCAGTCGCCAAGACCTTGGGTAACTGTTTATCGCCCAGCAATCTATCTTGGATTGCTTATCACTTAGGCGTGCCAATGGTAAAGCGCATGTTACTCAGTGCAGAACTGATTACAGCACCCGAGTTACTTGGCTCAGGCTACCTCTACCAAACTACTACCCCTGATGCTATTGCAGAAGTAACTGAAGTTTTAGCTGGGAAATTAGCGACCCTCGCACCCATGACACAAAAGGCGAGCAAAGTCACTTTGGCACGCTTGATGGAGAGTAACTTACCGGATTGCACCGAGCTCATGAGGCAGACTTACAACAGCCTTGACTTCAAAGAAGGGGTCAATGCCTTCCTTGAAGGACGCCCGCCTCAGTGGCTTGGTAAATAAAGATCGACCACCATTTCGATGACCGCCTGATTTAGGATTTCGAGTTTAAGAAATCCACTACCGTCTGAACAAAAACATCCGGCGCTTCAATGTGCGGAATATGCCCGACATTATCTAGGGGAACTAACTTTGCATTCGGAATGACCTGCGCTGCTTTACGACCTAACTCAGGAAAATTACCTAAAGACTTGACCGCTTCGGGTGGAGCAAAGCGGCGACCAAATACGGTTCTGTCTTTCTGGCCAATAACCAGCAATACCGGCATCTTCAGTTGAGGCAAGTCACCCACTACTGGTTTTTCAGCAATCATCTGATAAGTTAACACTGAGGTCTTTGCATAGGCTGGGTAGTCAGGTCCTTTTTGAATCCTGACATAGACCTCTACAAACTGCTCAAAGCTTGGCTGCCACACTGGAAAGTACGATTGCAAGAAACGGCGATAACTAGTTTCTGTTTGCGCCATCTCCAACTTCAGTAAGTTGTCATTGGTCTGTGGCGGAATATCTTTGCTGTAGTCTTCAAGACCCAATGGGTTTTCCAAGATCAGTTTCTGGACAGTTTTAGGATAAAGGCGCGCAAACCGGATACCCACCATACCGCCCATCGAGTTGGCAATCACTGAAGTCTTACTCACGCCAAGCGATTTCAACAAAACTTGTGTGTTCTGGGCAAGATCATCGAAATGGTATGCCACGTCTGGTTTAGAAGATTTGCCAAAGCCAATCTGATCCGGGGCAATGACTCGGTAGCCTGCCGCAGTCAATCCTTTGATCGTAGGCGCCCAATAATCACTGGAGAAATTTTTCCCATGAAACAAAACTACGACACCCTTCTGCTTGCCAACTGCAGGCACATCCATATAAATCATGCTGGCGGGCTGCCCTTGAAGAGAGGTTTTAAATTCTTTAGTGGGATAGGGATAAGGCCAAGTACTCAGGCGTAAATCTAAAGGACTTGCATTGGCATAGCGACTGGGTGGTGGAGCTTCAACTTTGGGCTGATCAACCGATGTACAAGCTGAGATAAAAACTCCTCCCACGCACATCACCAAAGCGATACCCAGTGCCTTCATTTTCATCTCCACCCCTTTGTCTGTCTGAACTGCTTAAACTATTTATACGATCTTGATTTTCAGAGGACTTAAACCTTCAACTGATCCCTCAAGTACATCACCTTTTTTCACAGGACCCACGCCTGCAGGCGTGCCAGACATAATCAAATCGCCTGGCTCAAGCGTAAACAAGGTAGAGAGATAAGCAATGGTGTCAGGAACATTCCAAATCAATTGATTTAAGTCACCCTCTTGGCGCACTTCTCCGTTCACCAAAAGCTTCACTGTGCCTTTAGTTGGATGACCAAACTGAGTAGCAGGGGTCAGCGCAGCGCAGGGGGCGGATTGATCAAATGCTTTGCCAGTATCCCAAGGACGACCCATTTTTTTGGCCTCACCTTGCAAGTCACGACGAGTCATATCAAGACCAACTCCGTAACCATAGACATGCTCGAGCGCTTTATCCGCAGAAATATTGACACCACCTTTACCAATAGCAACGACCATCTCAATCTCATGATGAACATCATTTGATAGATTTGGATATTGCATATCTTTACCATCGGTAACGATCGAGTTAGCTGGCTTCATAAAAAAGAATGGCGGCTCACGATCGGGATCATGACCCATCTCACGAGCATGATCAGCATAGTTACGACCCACACAATAAATGCGATTCACAGCAAAACGACGGGTATCGCCCACTACGGGTAGCGATGGAACAATGGGTGGATCGATAACGTATGTCGTGCTCATAAATGGCCTTTCTAATAAGTGTCTAATGTTTTAATCATTCTGATCTAAATGAATTATGACACTACTTGAATCAATGGCATTACTGACCCTTGCTACGGAGTTTGAGCACTAAGATGCTCAGAGCTAAGGCAAAGGTCAAGGCATTTGCCAGAATCAAAGGCCACTTCTCAATAATGAGTCCGTAGATAAGCCACAAACCTACCCCAGCAGTAAATAAGCTATACATTCCCACCGAGATTCCAGAGAGATCTCGGGTGCGCCAGGATTGAACAGCTTGAGGCAAAAAGGCAATCGTGGTTAAAAATGCAGCGCAGTAGCCAATGAGCTCAATCTGATGTGGCAGTAAATTCATGTCATTACTGCTTTTTATTCAAGCCGGCCTTACGCGATTCAATTTCTTTATTAATAGCTGCTAGAGTTTTTGCGTCAGGAGACTTCCAGTTTCCACCCGCCTTATTAGCCATATAAGCCACTGCATCTGAGAAACCTTCAACTGTGAGATTGGGGTTACCACCTTTAGCAGGCATTCCTCTCACACCAACATAAGCGTGTGCAGTCAAGGTGACCTGGCCTTCAGCAATCAATGGAGCCCATTGAGCTTTATCCCCGAACTTGGGAGCCTTGAGAACGCCAGCGCCATGGCAGGCTGCGCAGACTTGCTTATACGTATTCTCACCGGGTTCAGCAAGGGCAGCGAATGGGGAGAGGAAACAAGCAACAAGAATAAAGGGGCGGAAGAATGATTTCATGGGCAAGTTCTCTGAGGTCAGTGGGTATGACTCATAATTTATCTCATTTTCAGATGGTGCACTCTTTTAGGCTCGCACTACTTAAAGCCAGCCTTCAATCTGCCGGTTTAACCCAATCGACTTATAGCCTGGACTAGCGCTAGAGAGAACACGAATTTTCCGAATGAGTTTTGCAAGATCACCATTGATACTCAGATCCTCATTCATCGCCAGAAAGAAGATCTCGTCTTTAAGCTGAATAAAATCCAGGCCATTTTCTAAGGCAATACTTTTAACACCCATACCTACGTCTGCCTTTTTAGCCAATATCGCCGTAGCAATTGCGGAGTGAGTGAACTCTTCAGTTTCATAGCCCTTAATGCCATGTGTATCAATACCCTCTTTAGACAAAATGGTATCTAAGAGCAAGCGCGTACCAGATCCTTTCTGACGATTAATAAAGCGCACTTTGGGTCTTAGCAAGTCTTTGGCTGAAATGATATTGAGAGGATTTCCCTTGGCTACTAATAGGCCCTGCACACGCTTCATCACAGGGAATATTTTCATACCCTCTTTTTGCAGTCTCCTAGAAATGATCAGAGAACTCTGCGCATCGGAAACATGGAAGCCAGCAATATCGACTTCATAATTCAGTAGACGTTCCAAAGCCTCACCCGATCCAGCAGTAATGAGTTCAATACCATCAAAATTGAATACTGCTTTTTGAATAATCAGGTCACTACTACTAGCAAGGCGTAATTGTTTTTTGGCCTTCACTCTGAATTGAGCAAACCCCTCTTCTAGATGCGCGAGACTAGATTGCCCCAATCGCATCGTCTTTTGATCAAAGTCTTCGGTAAATTGAATCAAGTATCTTGCGTATTCCGATAACTGAGAGCCATGCCCCCTCACTCGATCAATTAATTTAAAGCCCAGCGCCATTTCCACCTCATTGAGCTTTTGCCAAACATTTCTATAAGAAAGCCCCATTTTTTTACAGGCAGACATCAGTGTTTTGCCGTGATCAATATCCTTTAATAAGGCAGTCAACCACACCAAATCGACTACAGCGGGATCTTTTGCATTCTTACTTCCAAAAACTAGGGTTGGTCGAATCTGAATTCTCATATGTAATTTTTTGCATATTGATGTTTTGTAATATGACAAATCTTAACCGAACCTAACTGATGGAGCTCAATTCAAATGACATTCTCATTTAACCGATTAATGGCAAGCGCCATTGCTGCACTGCTGCTTGTAGGAAGCTCAGCTTACGCACAAGAGAAAAGCATTATCCTTTCTTCTACTACCTCCACAGAGCAGTCTGGTCTTTTTGGCTTCATCCTGCCGATCTTCAAAATGAAGAGTGGAATTGAAGTCAAAGTAGTTGCTGTTGGAACTGGACAAGCCCTAGACATTGGACGTCGTGGCGATGCAGATGTCGTGTTTGTTCATGACAAACCTGCCGAAGAAAAGTTTGTTGCTGAGGGCTTTGCCACAAAACGTATTGAAGTTATGTACAACGACTTTGTCTTGATTGGACCTAAGTCAGATCCAGCCAAAATTGGCGGTGGCAAGGACATCAAAGTCGCATTTCAAAAGATCGCTACAGCACAGGCACCTTTTGTATCCCGTGGTGACAAGAGCGGTACACACGCTGCTGAATTGCGTTACTGGAAAGATGCCGCTGTCACAGTGGCTCCAAGTGCTTGGTATAAAGAAACTGGCTCAGGCATGGGTCCAGCATTAAATACTGCTTCAGCAATGAATGGCTACATCTTGGCTGATCGTGCTACTTGGCTTTCATTTAAGAACCGTGGTGATTTGACAATCTTGGTTCAAGGTGATCCAAAGCTATTTAATCAATATGGCGTGATGTTAGTCAACCCAGCTAAGTTCTCGCATGTGAAAAAATCTGAAGGCCAAGAATTCATTGATTGGATTACTTCCAAAAATGGTCAAGACGTGATTGCCAGCTATCAAATTGGTGGCGAACAACTCTTCTTCCCGAATGCCAAGAAATAATGCATATGAAATATCCACATCTATTCACTAGTACCCTACTCACCACTTTGCTATTAGGACTTGGAATGCAAACGTCGACAGCGCAATCCAATCCGCCAAAAGTAGAGGCTACTTATGGTCAAGGTGCTAAGAGCTTTAAATTAGCCACTGGTAGCCCTGGTGAGTTGGGTTTACTACAACAACTTGGTGAGGCCTTTGATAAAAAAGAAGGTGCGCGCTTGGTGTGGATTAAGGCAGGAAGCGGCGCTTCCCTCAACTTGCTGAAAACGAAGCAAGTTGACATGATCATGGTGCATGCACCAGATGGGGTTAACAAAGCAATTGCTGAAGGATGGGCAACTGGTAGAACGCTGATTGGATCTAATGAGTTTTATATAGTGGGCCCCAAAGCCGATAAGGCCAAGATCCAATCTGCAAGTAGTGGTGCAGATGCTTATACAAAGATTGCGAAGACCCAAGCCAACTTTATCTCTCGAGGTGATAAATCGGGTACGCACCAAAAAGAAATGGATATTTGGAAAAAAGCGGGGGTCGCGCCAGAGGGTAATTGGTATATCGTGACTAATGACTTTATGACAGCATCACTCAAAAGAGCGAATGCAGATAAAGCGTATTTCATGACAGATAGCAGCACTTGGGTGGCGGAGAAAAATATCGCTCCTGAGTTGCAAATTCTGTATCGAGGGGATCCTTACTTAGTCAATACCTATGATGCTTTAGTAGCACCTGTAGGTGCAACTGAAAATCGCGATATTGCTGCTAAGTTCATTCAGTTTGTAGCATCTGATGAAGGTCAGGCCATCATTCGCAATTATGGAAAAGCTCAGTACAAAGAAGCCCTCTACAATGATGCCGTCTACGCCAAACAATACGTCCAATAGGAGAAATCATGGAACTTAAAGTCAAACTTAGCGCACGCAATACTCTTAGCGGAAAAGTAGTTGAACTCAAAATGGGTCAAACTACCTCTCACGTTAAATTAGATATCGGTGCCGGTCATATTGTCACCGCATCCATTACCAATGAGGCAGTTGACGAGTTAAATCTCAAGGTTGGAGATCAGGCTTGGGCGGTCATTAAAGCCTCTGATGTCATGATTGCTAAAGACGCTTAAGTGATTAGCTGGTATGCAAAAGGCCCGCAATGCGGGCCTTTTTCTTTAGTACATCAGCACTAAGTCATGCTGAATACATTATTAAATGCTTACTTCTTTGGTGTTACGAAACCAATTGCAGTGTCGTCAACGAACTCCACCATCACGTCATCACCAGCCTTGAATTTCTCAAGACCTAAAACGCTTTGATCCACTTTCACTTTTTGCTTCTCACCTGATGGCAATGTGAATGTCACAACACGGGTTTTTGCATCGATTGTGCTAATTTTGACGGTTGCATAAACAGTATCAGTAGTCTCTTCAAATGGCTTAGCTGAACCTTTGCCAGAGATGACAACTGCACGGACACCTGAAACGCCAGGCTTAGCATCCTTAGGGGCTGCAACCAAACCAACTGCAATCGCTTGAGCATGTTCAACTACAAACAGATCGCCCTTCTTCACTTTATCCAAATCATTGACCTGCTTGGATACATTCATTTGAGCCAAGTTACCGTTAGCGTCTTTTAGCACTACGATGCGCTTCTTTACGTCGACTGAATCAACAGTAGCAGTCAATACAACTGCTTCGGCTGCCAAAGGCAACATTTTTGCAGGGGCTTGAGCAAATACTGAGCCTGCAACAACTAAACCGAGTGAGGCAACTAATGTAGCTAGTAAAGATTTCTTCAAAATAACTCCTAAATAAAGGTTTTAAGGGGCAATGCTAAGCAAAGCCTCCGATTTATTCTAACCTTAGAGCTCACATTTAAACCTTAAATGAGTGCAATTTGCTAAATTAGGAGCCTCGATGAGTTATTTACCCCCTCTACTTTCAATAACAGATCGCTATTGTTATGGCACTGGTTATGGCTATGGTGATCCTGATTAAAACCTGGCAGGATGCCGAGCTAGATGCTTACCCCATTCGAAAGCGCGTCTTTATCGAGGAGCAAGGTGTTCCAGAAGAGATGGAGATAGATGAATTCGATCTTAATGCCCTGCATGCTCTTGCCTATGCAGACTCAGAATGTATAGGTACTGCTCGCTTAGTGACTCTATTTGGGGGCATTGGAAGAATTGGACGTATGGCGGTACTGCCAAAGTATCGAGGGCACGGCATTGGTAAACAACTACTAGGGGCTTTACTAAAAGCATGTCAATCTCAGGGTATTAAGCAAATAGAGCTGCATGCCCAAGTAACAGTAATCCCGTTTTATGAGCAATTTGGGTTTATTGCCCAAGGCGATGTTTATGATGAAGCCGGCATCCCACATCGCGATATGATTCTACGTATCTAACAGTATTGAAATGATCATGACTCAGACCAATCATCCACCTTTCCTTTTTCGCGTTTGCTACTCCGATACCGATGCGGCAGGCTTCGTGTATCACGCTCGTTATCTAGAGATCTTTGAGCGTAGTCGCTCAGAATGGCTTCAGCAACGAGGCTTAAGCCCAACAAAATTGGTGAATGAGTTTGGCATTCTTCTTCCAGTTCGAGAAATCACCATGAACTTTCATAGGCCAGGACGTTTGGATGATCTGTTCAGTATTGATCAAATCATTGAGCATCGTGGTCGCACTCAAATTGCAGTAAAACAAACTGCTAAACGAATTGTTGCGGGTAGCGAGCCTGAGCTGATTGCCAGTGCCGTTCTTCATATCGTTTGTGTTGACACTACCACCCTTAAGCCCAAGGGACTTCCTGATTGGCTATTTGCAGTTGATCAATAAGACTTCCATTTAGGAACCTATATGCAAGAAGGAAAATTACTGAGCTTTGTGAAGGGTCTCGCAAGCTTGCTGGAAACTAAGCCCAGTGAGGAGATCATTTTTTCCAAGGGTAAAAAACTCTTAGAAAACTTAATTGCGTTTGATGATTGGTTGCCAGAGGAGTTTTGCAAACCACATCCACAGTATTACCAGCAATACTTGCTATATGCAGACCCGTTGGATCGCTTTTCAGTAGTGAGTTTTGTGTGGGGTTCTGGTCAAAAGACGCCACTGCATAACCATACCGTCTGGGGAATGATTGGTCAGTTACGCGGGCAAGAACGTAGTGCCAACTATTACCGCCAGTCTGATGGCAGCTATCAAGCTGATGGAGCTTTTATTTGCAATCCAGGTCAAGTAGCCACTGTCTCCCCCGATACACATGACATTCATGTAGTTGAGAACGCCTTGAGCGACCAAACTTCCATCAGCATCCATGTTTATGGTGGAAATATTGGCCGCATCGAACGAGCTGTGTTTGACCCGATTACAGGTTCTGAAAAATTATTTATCTCGGGATATGCCAATTCTGTAACGCCAAATCTTTGGAATGCGGCCTGATAGCTTAAAATAGCAACTCTTTCTGCAAACACTGCAAGTGTGGCAGCTCACCCCATTGGCCGGGATAGTCGTTTAATTGAATACGGGCCAATATTTATTTGGCTCCTATGTTATTTACAGATCTTGGTTTATCAGAACCCATTCTTCGCGCGATTAGCGAGGAAGGTTATACCAGCCCTACCCCCATTCAAGAAAAATCAATCCCTGCAGTATTAAAGGGTGGAGATTTACTAGCAGCAGCTCAAACCGGCACCGGTAAAACTGCCGGCTTTACACTGCCGATTCTTCAACGCTTAAGCAGTACAGCTAAGGCTGGTGGCAAGCGTCAATTACGCGTATTGATTTTGACTCCCACCCGTGAACTCGCTGCTCAGGTTCAAGAATCCGTTGTTACCTACGGCAAATATACGGGCCTTAAATCGACTGTTATTTTTGGTGGGGTCGGCGCTAATCCCCAAATTAAAGCCATTGCTGCAGGGCTCGATATTTTGGTGGCAACACCAGGTCGCTTGCTCGACTTAATGTCACAGAACTGTGTCTCACTTGCCAACATAGAAATTCTGGTGCTTGATGAAGCAGATCGTATGTTAGATATGGGCTTCTTGCGAGATATTAAAAAGATCCTGGCAGTATTGCCAAAGCAACGACAGAACTTACTGTTTTCAGCGACCTTCTCTACCGAGATTAAAGCCTTAGCAGATGGCTTGTTAAATTCACCAGCATTAATTGAGGTGGCACGGAGTAATAGCACCAATGATGCTATTGCCCAGCTCATCCACCCAGTAGATAGAAACCAAAAACATCCTCTGTTAGCGCATCTGATTAAATCAAATCAGTGGCAGCAGGTCCTCGTATTTACTCGTACAAAACATGGCGCCAATAAATTAGTTACCCAACTTGAGAAAGATGGCATTACCGCCATGGCTATTCATGGTAATAAGAGCCAAAGTGCTCGCACCAAAGCTTTAGCAGAATTTAAGGATGGCAAGATCACTGTTCTAGTAGCTACTGATATTGCTGCGCGCGGTATCGACATTGATCAACTACCTCACGTTGTGAACTACGATCTGCCAAATGTCTCTGAGGATTATGTTCACCGCATTGGCAGGACTGGTAGAGCTGGTTCAAACGGAGTTGCCGTTTCTTTAGTCTGCGTTGACGAACATCAGATGCTCCGAGATATTGAAAAACTCATCAAGCAAAAGCTGCCGCAAGAAGTCATTACTGGATTTGAACCAGATCCGAATGCCGTAGCACAACCAATCCAATTGAGAAGCCAACAGCACCAACAATCCAGAAAGCCTCGGGCAGGCAATGCTGGCGGTGGTAATAGTAGTGGTAACGGCGGAGCCAGGCCTGCAGCTAAGCGTAGTAACCCACCCAAGCGCAGCTTTAATCGATAGACATCGGGTTTGAAACGGGCTGCATTGAAGAGCCCGCTCTCAATCTAGCTTTAGATCAAATACACTAGAAAAATCGAGCTGTCCATTACCGGCTTGACTGTGGGCCTCGTAGAGTCTGCGGGATAAGTCGCCGAGTGGAATGCTCGCATCCAAATCACTTGCGTTCTCAGTAGCTAAACCTAAATCTTTTAACATCAGATCTACGCCAAAGCCACCCGCATAGCCCTTTGAGGATGGCACGTTTTCCATTACCCCAGGACAAGGGTTGTAGAGCTCTAATACCCAGTTACGCCCAGAGCTCTTAGACATGATGTCGGAGAGTACCTTCGGGTCCATGCCATTAGCGATACCCAGGCGCAATGCCTCGCTCGTACCGAGCATCTGGATGCCCAAGAGCATGTTATTGCAGACCTTCACGGTTTGACCACTGCCGCTTGGACCTGCATGAAAGATATTCTTACCCATCTTCTCTAGCAATGGTCGAGCTCGATCAACATCATTGCCGTCCCCACCCACCATAAAGGTTAAGGTCGCAGCCTGCGCACCGGCTGTTCCTCCGGATACGGGCGCATCAATCATGGCAAAGCCCTTGGCTTTTGCTTGGGCAGCCACCGCCTGCGATACCTTGGGAGAAATCGTGGAGCAGTCGATTAATAAGGTCTTCGGATTGGCCACGGCAAGCAAGCCAGAATCGCCCAAGTACAAAGCCTCGACATGTCGTGAGGCCGGCAGCATGCTAATAATGACATCTGCATCAGGAACAGCGTCGGCTGCACTCGACGCAGGAACTCCTCCGCCAGCCTTAAAGGCATCCAGCTGAGCCTGAACCAGATCAAATCCCCGAACCTGGTGACCTGCTGTAACTAAATTGAGGGCCATCGGAAGACCCATATTGCCCAAACCTAAAAATGCGACTTTCATATACGCCCCGTATGCAATAGTAAAGTTCTAACATCTCACTATAGCTTGCTAATAAACTAGTTTGATCAATTATTGGGGAATGAAATGACTATTAAGGTAATTGGCCTTATTCAGCTAAATGATCTTGAGGCATTTGAGGAGTACCGGTCGCAAGTAGGAGATACCGTGAGCCTCTATCAGGGCAAGATCCTCTCTCGTGGATCGTTCAGTACATTTTTATGGAATGAACTGAAATGTGATTCCTTTAACGCCGTTGTAGAGCTAGAGTTCCCAGATCTAGAACACTCTGAATCCTGGGCTAATAGCCCTGAGTATCAAAACTTACTAGCGATTCGCAGTAAAGCGATGAAGCTCACTTTATTTTCTGTCAGCTTATAAAAATAAAGCCCGGCTCCTTGTGGGGGCCAGGCTGAATTCAGTTTGGAATCAGAAGAGTTACTTCTTAGCTTCCATAGCCTCTTTGGCAGCAGTAATTTCTTTACGACGCTCTTTGCATGCACCAGCAATTTCTTGCAAAGCTTTACGGGCACGAGCAGCGGATGCCTTGACACCCTTTTCAATAAACTTTTCGTTTTCTGCTTTGTAAGTTTCAAATGCAGCCAACAATGTATCGTGTTGTGACATCCTGTCTCCTAGATCTTTAATAAAAGTTTGAGTACTAAGCTCGGAAATAGTATATCCCCATAAAAAGCAGGGAATTACAGGTCTAGCCCTAGGGATAACTCTTATATTGCCCAAATCCACCAAAATATGAAAAATGCCCTATTTACGGCTTTTAGTCCGATATCGTGCGTGAAAATTGAAGATTTCCTTAGATGAATACCTAAATTAACCACCCCAACCAATACAGAAAAGAATGATGTCCATCAAAAATCAAGACTATGCATTTGTACGCAATAAGCTCCTTAAAAAAGAGGAGATTGCACTACTAGATGTTCGCGAAGAAGATCCTCATGCACAAGAACATCCTTTATTTGCTGCCAACCTTCCACTATCACGTATTGAGCTTGATGCATTCAGTAAGCTCCCCAGAAAAGATGTACCAATTGTCACGCTAGATGATGGCGAGGGGCTAGCGCAATTAGCAGCGGAAAGACTCTCCAAGCTTGGCTATTTAGATGTTTCAGTGTTTAAAGGCGGCGTTACAGAATGGAAGGCTGCTGGCGGAGAGGTGTTTAAAGATGTGAATGTTCCTAGCAAATCTTTCGGCGAATTTGTGGAATCCAAACGGCACACGCCTTCCCTGTCGGCACAAGAAGTAAAGAAGTTAATTGATGATAAGGAAGATGTGGTGGTGGTGGATGTGCGTCGCTTTGATGAATATCAAACCATGAGCATTCCTACGGGCATTAGCGTCCCTGGTGCCGAGTTGGTTTTGCGCCTGCCAGAATTAGCACCAAATCCTAAGACCAAGATCATCGTCAATTGCGCAGGAAGAACGCGCAGCATCATCGGTACGCAATCACTCATCAATGCCGGCATCCCAAATGAAGTGAATGCATTACGCAATGGCACGATTGGTTGGACCTTAGCCGGTCAGGAACTAGATAAAGGTCAAAGTCGTAAATTCAAAGACGTTAGCGAGAGTACTGCTGCCAAGGCTGCTGAGCGTGCACGGAACGTTGCCGATCAGGCTGGGGTGAAGCGAGTGAAGCTCGCCGATATCGAGCAATGGAAGTCTCAGACTGAACGCACCACGTATTTTTTTGATCCAAGAACGCCTGAAGAATATGAAGCAGGCCACCTGCCTGGATTTAGATCAACGCCAGGCGGGCAATTGGTCCAAGAAACAGAAATGGTAGCGCCCGTTCGCGGTGCGCGCATTGTGTTATCCGATCCCGCTAGCGTGAGAGCAAATATGCCAGCTTCATGGCTCGCACAGATGGCTTGGGATGTTTATGTAATTGATGACATCAAAGCAAGTGATCTGACTGAGAAAGGGCCTTGGATTGCACCTCAGCCGCAAACACCTCAGATTCAAATGGTGGATGTGAATACTGCTTCATCATGGTTAAAGAGTGATGCCAAGACGATTTTCATTGATCTGAGTACCCATGCAAATTATGTCAAAGGCCATATTCCTGGCAGTTGGTTTGCACTACGCTCCCAATTTGCGAGCGCCTTGAAGAATCTTCCTGCAGGAAATCGCTATGTACTCACCAGCACTACGGGTGATTTAGCTGTATTTGCTGCACAAGAAATTCAAGCGCTCATTCAATCTCTCGCTCAGGCAGAAGTACTTGTATTGACTGGAGGCAATGCTGCCTGGGTCAAGGCTGGCCTTGATATTGAAAAAGGGGCGACTCATTTGGCATCACCCCCAATGGATCGCTACAAGCGACCATATGAAGGGACCAGCGTTGATCCCGCAGCGATGCAGGCCTACCTAGATTGGGAATTTGGTTTAGTAGAACAGCTTGGCAAGGATGGAACTCATCACTTCTGGGTGCTTTGATAAAAGTGATCTATAAAACAATTGCCCTCTTGATATTGGCCTTAGGACTCTCAGCTTGTGGGCGAGAAACTTACACTACCTGGTCGTGTACAGATAGCACTGGAACCAAATCTTCTCTGATTCTTAAAAAAGCACAGATGCAGTTTCAGGATCGTCAATACGATTATTGTGGAAGCCTGGGTCCACTCAGTTATTTTGATCTGAAATGTCCCGCTCAAATTCAGGACTCTAGCAATATCTTTACTACGGGCTCGGGCAAACTCGTCAGTAACACCAATGAATTTCAGTGCAATGAACTCTAAAGAACAAAATCTCCTCAGCCCCAAAAAGCTACTACTAACTAAATGGACGGCTGTGAAACCCTTACATAAGCGTAAGCACTTTTTAGTGAGTAAGGTCATTCTTCCGGAGTTGGCTGAGCAGGCGATTGAGTTTGTGGAGCTAGAGGCCGTCTTTGATCAACACATTCGGATCATTCCCTGGCGTGAACTAAAAGATGCTGAGATCTGGCTTCAGGGCTGGGTATAAAAAAGCCACCCATCTGGGTGGCTGCCAATCCTGCGTAGTGTCTGGCTATTTAGAGGTCTTCTTTGAATCCGAAGATTTTCTCAGATGCTCATCGATATTTTTCTCGGCCGCATCAGCAACTTGATTCACAATTTTACGGCCCTCTTTAAACATCTTCTGCCCAGCAGTTGACATGTCATGAACCACCTTAGATAACTTGTCAGCATGTCCTGGTATTTTGCCTTCAACATCCTCCAGCCAAGTCACCAAAGAACTACGAACTTTCTCTAAATGCTTTTCAGTTCCATCAGCCGCATCATCCCCAATGTCCTTAAGAACAGATTTCACTTTCTTTTGATAAACAGTCGCGCGTTTTGCGGCTTCCTTGGTAGCCAGATCCTGAAGCTCTTTGAGCTTAGCAAGATCATTTTTGGCGGCAGACTTTGCGCTCTCCATCGCATTTTTCATCCCCCACTGAATCTCTTCAAGGTGGTGGGCACTGAGATCTTTGGCGGCATCCAATAATTTATGGGAATAGGCAAATAGCTCCTTCGCCTTTTCTTGTTGCCATGCTTGAATATCCTTGTTGTCCATTGCATCTCTCCTTGAGTTAAATAAACATTCTGATCAATTAAAAAGCACACTTCTACTCTATACCCAAATCAGATTCTTGCCAATTCCCTACTGTCTTAGCATTAAAATTAGGGTATGAGCGAGAGAAAAAACCCTTATGAAATAATTGGTGGTACGGCGAAGATTGAGGAGCTGGTGGATCGTTTCTACGATTTAATGGCGCTAGAAGAACCCTTCGAAGCATTGAGAGCCATTCACCCCCAAGACCTATCGAGCTCCCGAGAAAAGCTCAAACTCTTTTTATCAGGCTGGCTAGGCGGTCCAGATATCTACTCCCCCAAGCATGGTCATCCAATGTTACGTGCCAGGCATCTACCCTTCAAGATTGGCCTCAAAGAACGCAACCAATGGCTAGCTTGCATGTATCGCGCGATGGAAGACTGCGGAATTGATAGTCAAATTGGCGCACAGCTAGAAGAATCTTTTTTTAATACTGCTGACTGGATGAGAAACCAGGCTAATTAGTCTAGCTTAGCTCCAGCTTGCTTTACGGCTTTAGCCCAGCGCGGCATCTCCGCTGCTAGAAATTTAGTAAATTGATCTGCGCTCAGATAAGCTGGGTCGGCGCCTTGCTCAAGCATCCTTTTTTGAATATCGGCAGACTCCAAGGTCTCCTTAAAAGCCTGACTCAGTTTATTAACCACTTCTGCTGGAGTCCCTTTAGGTGCTAAGACTCCATAAAAGCCAACAACCTCTAAGTTTGCAATACCTGTTTCGATCACTGTTGGTGTATTTGCTAGTGCCGGGTTTCTCTTTGCGCTTGTTACGGCGAGCGCCCTCACCTTCCCTAGCTTGGCATAGTTAGCTGCTTGAGGAACTGACTCTGCCATAAACTGCACATGTCCCGCTATAAGATCGGTGAAGGCTGGAGCGCTGCCCTTAAATGGAATATGCACCATAAAAATACCGGTTTCATTTTTTAACATTTCCGGGACCAGATGGGAAATGCCGCCATTACCAGCCGAGCCATAATTTAATTTACCGGGATTGGCTTTGGCATAGACTATAAATTCTTTTAGCGTTTGTGCTGGCACATCCTTGTTCACTATCAAGGCTAAGGGCTGTTGTGCCGTCCTTGCTATCGGTTGAAATTCTTTTAAAGTCTCATAAGAAGTTTTGGTGTAAACCGCAGGATTAATTACCATCGTACCGGTATTAGCCAATAGCAAGGTGTATCCATCAGCGGGAGATTGAGCCACAAATTGCGCTCCTACCGTACCACCCGCCCCCGCTTTGTAATCTACGATCACGGGTTGGCCTAAGATGGCTTGTAGCTTTTCAACCAACAAGCGCATGTGCGCATCAAGCGGTCCACCCGCTGGAAAACCAATAATGACTTTGATTGGCTTATCTGGGAATGCAGCTTGGGCGCCAAGAGAGAACCAGAAAGCTAATAAGCTTATGAAGAGGATGACTGCTTTATGGAATAGTTTGTACATGATTGAGAAAAATGAATTAAAGCTACATTAGTCTAAAGAGAGTTAGCACAAGCAAAGCCGCTAGCCCAAGCCCACTGGAAGTTATGGCCCCCAAGATGCCCCGTGACATCGACACACTCACCTATGAAATACAAGTCCGGATGATTGCGGGCCATCATTGTTTGACCGTCAAGCTCTTTGGTATCAACACCGCCCAACATCACCTCAGATTTTTTCCAACCCAGCGTTCCAGCTGGCTTTACCGACCAATTGCTAATGAGCTCTTTGAGTGAATGACGATCCTTTTTAGAAACCTCTGCCCATTTTTTACCTAGAAGGTTTTTCTGCTCAGCAAATGCTTTTGCTAGGCGCAGTGGCATTACTGAAGCTAAGATATTTTCTGTTAACTTAAGGCGGTTATCCTCGTGATTGAATAATTCATCACAACTAAATTGACCATGAGCCTCTACTGCACCTAACCAATCAACGTGAATTTCCTCACCTTCGGCCCAATAGCTACTAGCCTGAAGAACTGCAGGCCCGGAGAGGCCTTTATGCGTTAAGAGCAGATCCTCGTTAAAGCGACATGCTCCATAACGCTTTCCCTTGGAGCCTGCCGCAATACGCACCGGTAGACTTAGACCAGATAATTCAATGAGGTTATCAAATTCACCAGATGTGAATGAGAGCGGCACCAGTGCGGGACGCGGATCAACAATCTTCAATCCGAATTGCTTTGCGATATCTAAGGAATATGCCGTTGCGCCAATTGCAGGGACCGGTAAACCACCTGTTGCCATTACTAATGATCTAGCTCGTTCTTCACCAGCATTGGTTTTAACAAGCCACTCCCCCGCCATATTCGAGACTGACTGCACTGAGACTGGATGGCGAATATCAACATGTCCTTTAGCGCATTCAGCAAGCAACATCTCGATAATTTGCTTTGCTGAATCATCGCAAAATAACTGGCCTTGATGTTTCTCATGATAGGCAATGCGGTAAGACTGCACTAGCTTTATAAATTCCTTTGCGGGATAACGCGCTAGAGCACTTTTTACAAAATGGGGGTTTAGGGATAAAAAATTTGCTGGGCTGCTATGCACATTGGTGAAGTTGCATCTACCACCACCACTAATCCGAATTTTCTCGCACAAGACATCAGCATGGTCAAGCACCAAGACCCGCTTACCCAGCTGACCGGCAACACCAGCGCAAAAGAGTCCAGCAGCTCCACCGCCAACAACAATGGCATCCCATGCCTTACTCATGTTTTACGCATGCCTTACTTAAAACGCTCAATGACTTCAGTCGGTAGCTTAAGCTTTTGCATATGTAAACGGGTATAGGCTTGACGGAAATTTTTTGTCATAGAGATCATGACTGATGCAGTCCAAGCAAAAGCAAACATCCCTGAAAAGGCAATGATGATTGCCAGCATCTTCCAGCCACTCGGCAGAAGATCATCCATAAAACCCATAGCAGTATAGGTGCTGCCACTAAATAAGATGCTCTCACCCAAATTTGGCAGAAGATTAAAAACTCGAAGTGAGATTCCCCAAAGAATAATCTCAAAGATATGGGTCAGAAATAAACACAGCACACTGATATAAAACACGAGAGCCACGGAAGAGTACTTATGCTCTGACAAATATAAAAATGACTTCACTTCATAGCGCTTTGCTATTTGGAGCAAGGCAAATCCATGTACCAGCATCACAATGAGGAGCATAGCGATGCCAAACAAGTAGGCCGCTAAATCTAGCTCGGAAGTAAGGGTAACTGTATTGGTAATAGACATGATCTTTAGGAGATTATTTTACAGGTCTTATAAGTATTCTCTTAGGCCAATTGATACCAATTCCGAATCACCGCCCAGGCCTCATCGGCAGTCTCTACAAAATGGATTAAATCCATATCTGCTTGATCTATTACGCCATGATCCAGCATCTGCTTGAAGTTGATCACCTCTTGCCAGAATGTCTTTCCAACCAAGATGATTGGGAAGCGTTCAACTTTTTTGGTCTGCATCAAGGTGAGGACCTCGAACAGCTCATCAAATGAACCAAAGCCACCGGGGTAGGCCACAATTGCTCTTGCCCTCAGCATGAAATGCATTTTACGAATCGCAAAATAATGAAAGCGAAAACTTAAACCTGGGGTCAGGTAAGGATTGGGATGCTGCTCTCTTGGCAGGCTAATATTAAAACCAATGGCTTTATCCCCAGCCTCAAATGCACCGCGATTAGCGGCTTCCATAATCCCAGGGCCACCACCAGTGGCGATATATAACTTATTGCGATCTTCTGATTGACTGGCGTTATAGCCCGCAACGATTGCCCCGAATTCTCTAGCAGAGTCATAGTACTTGCAATGCAGTAAAGCTCGTTTAGCATCGGCTTGGGCTTCTGGTGTTTTGGCACTCTTCTCTAATTCCTGAGCTGTTTGGCAACTTACAAAACGGGTTGAACCAAATACGGTAATCGTGTGCTCAACACCATGTTCATGCAATAAGATCTCTGGCTTGAGTAACTCGAGCTGAAAGCGTAGACCTAGAGTTTCACGGCGTGCTAAAAAGGCCTGATCATCGAATGCAAATCGATAAGAATCATCGGAACCACTTTCTGCCAACTGGTTTTTTTGAAGTTTCAGAAAATCAGTAATGGTTTGAGAGTTATTCAGAGGAAGTTTTGGGCTCATATTTGCACCTTTATTTCAAGCTTTAAAAAATGGCATATCGTCAGTTCGGTAGACAGGCAAGCCCTAGGATACAAGGTCAGAATTAGTATTACTACCTAGAATATTGCATTAATTTTGTATCTAGGGCTGATTCGGATTTACCGGGAGCGCTTCAGGCATTAATATAAGAGGATATTAACCAAACCGAAGGAAATGCAATGAGCAACCGTTCAATCATCATCATGGTACTAGTATTAATCGCTGCTACAGCCTATTTACTCATCAAAGGTGACGGCGACATTGATATGGGTGGCGAGAAGCATGGTGCTGAAGCTGCTCACATGGAAGAGGCTAAGAAAAATGCTCCTGCGGCTCCAGCTGCACCTGCAGAAGCTCCTGCGGCTCCAGCAGCTGATGCCAAGAAGTAATTTCTCCCCGAGATAAATAAGCCGCGGTTCGCCGCGGTTTTTTTATACCGATTTATTTACCTTTGCCTTTTCATGAAAAATATACTTGGATGCAGTCTGCTGTTGATGTGCCAATTCATTTTGGCTCAGACACCCAATGCGGCACTGAATAAACCCATCGATAAGACTATGATGCAATCTTTCGCACCGACTGGCACTCTTCGTGTTGGTATCAATCTAGGTAATCCCGTTTTAGCAGGTTCAATTGATCAGAGTGAACCTCAACCCAAGGGAGTGACGATAGATATTGCTAAAGAAATTGGAAGGCGATCTCATCTACCAGTTGAGCTAATCTCCTTTAAAAGTGCAGGAGCAATAGTGGAGGCCCTTAAAGCCAATCAGCTTGACATCATCTTTGTAGCCATCGATCCAGTACGTGGAGCAGATATTAGCTATACCCCAGCTTATATAGAAATTGAGGGTGCGTATATGGTCAAAGCTACTTCTCCAATCAAGAGTCATGATGAGGTTGATGTTGCTGGCAACGAGATTGTGGTTGGTAAAGCCAGCGCCTATGATCTTTACCTTACGCGTGAAATTCAAAAAGCCACCCTGCTTCGGTCAATGAACTCTCAATCGGTTGTTGATGACTTTATGAGCGGAAAAGGCAATGTTGCTGCAGGAGTGAAGCAGCAGTTAGAGGCAGATGCCAAGCGATATAACAATTTACGGATGCTGCCAGGCAGATTTATGGTGATTCATCAGGCAATTGGAGTCCCAAAATCACGCGCAGAATTCGAAAAAATCACGCTCTATTTGAGTGGCATCGTTGAAGAATTAAAGACTTCAGGCTTTATCGCCAACTCCATGAAAAAGCATGGCATCGAAGGCGCCAAGGTAGCCGAGTAAAAAGCTAGCAAGCGTAGGAGTGGAGACGCTCTGGAATAGTGACATTCTTCCACTCCAGCTCTTCACGGATAGTCTGCGCTAGAACTGCAGAGGCTTCAGGTTCACCATGAACCACGAAGACCAATTGAGGCTCAGATTGAAAACCTCTCAACCACTCCAATAGGCCAGCTTGATCCGCGTGGGCGGAAAGTCCACCGATAGTATGAATGGATGCTCGCACTGGAACCTCCTCACCAAAAAGACGTACTTTTGCGGCCCTATCTACCAGACGACGACCTAAACTGCCATAGGCCTGAAACCCGGTAATTACGATCGCATTTTGCGCCCGAGGCAAATTGTTCTGAAGATGGTGAACAATACGACCCGCATCACACATACCACTCGCAGAAATAATGATGGCACCACCTTTAATTTTATTGAGCGCTTTCGATTCCTCAACGTCGGCAATAAATCGTAGATCAACTGCACTGGGATTTTTTTTAAACCATTCAAAAGTAGATTGTGACTCTTTGTCTAATTGCGCGAAAAAGTGCTGAGTGAGGTGGGTAGCTGCTGTTGCCATTGGTGAGTCGACCCAAATACTGAGATGGGGCAATAAATTACGTTTAACCAAGTCAATGAGCAGGAACAAAATTTCCTGGGTGCGTCCTACCGCAAATGCAGGGATCACAATATTTCCACGGCCATCTAAAGTCTCAGTCACGACTTTGATTAATTCGGTCTCAGTATCCGCCAATGTTTTATGCAATCGATCGCCATAGGTTGATTCGACCACGACAATATCGGCTTGAGCAATGATGGCGGGATCGGGCATCAAGAGCTTGCCCTTCATGCCAATATCTCCCGAAAAAACGCAACGCTTTTTCTTGGCATGGTCTTCGCTGATATCCATGATCGCAATTGCCGATCCCAAAATATGGCCTGCATTCTGAAACTCAAGCCCAATACCCTGACAGAGCTCTATGGATTTTCCATAAGCAAGCACTTCGCATTGTCCAAGCGCAAGCTCCGCTTCTTCAATCGAGTAAAGCGCAACTGGTAAGTCCCCGCGCCACTTGCCTGCTTTTTTTCTACGTACTGCACGGTCCACATCGGAGCGCTGTAAATGCGCACTATCGGGTAGCATGATTTTTAACAACTCAAATGTGGCATCTGTACAGTAGATAGGTCCCGTAAATCCTTGGGCACAGAGTCTTGGTAACAGACCGCTGTGGTCAATATGTGCATGCGTCAACACAACAAAATCAATTTCCTTAGGGGAAAACGGAAGTGGCTCCAAGTTTTTTGTGGTGGCCTCGCGCCCACCTTGGAACATACCAAAGTCAACCATGAATCGGATATCTCGACCACCCACAGCAGCCTGTACGGAATGCCTTGATCCCGTAACCTCACCCGCCGCACCCAGAAATTGTATTTTCATGACTTAAGCATACTCCCGATAAAATTCCTTGTTAAGACACGTAGAAGAGCGATACTATTTAAATGAACCCTCCTACTGAACTGAGATCACTCGAGCTTATTAGCCGCCTCAAGCGAGCACCCTCAGAACATAAAGGGAATGCCGGTAAAGTTCTGCTCGTTGGTGGCGCACCAGGTATGGCCGGCGCCCTCCTCTTGGCAGGCAGTGCCGCACTGCACTTAGGAGCGGGTTGGACTATGCTTGAGATGCTAGATCCCACAGCTGCCCATGCAATACCAGAACAAGCTGAGTTGATGATCCGGCTAGCCAGTTTTAACGCTCAAGAGCAATTAGAAACTACAGCGCCAGATGTGATTGCGATTGGACCGGGCCTTGGTTTCTCTGTCCTTGCTAAAGATTGGTTAATAGCCTCACTACGTTATCCAAAAGTGCCACTCGTGATTGATGCTGATGCACTCAATCTGATTGCCGATAACCCTGAATTGTTAGATCTCCTCAAGCAGCGCAATCAAGCATTCCCGGGCATGACTGTGCTCACCCCACATCCTGGAGAGGCAGCACATCTTCTCAACACCAGTGCAGCTGCTATACAAGCAAATCGCACCGAAGCACTTGCTGACTTAAAAAAACTCACTAATTCGATTGTTGTGCTGAAAGGCCAACATACGCTAATTGCCTCCCCTCTTCACCCTGCAGAACAGTGCGCTCAAGGAAATCCCGGTATGGCTGTTGGCGGAATGGGCGATGTCTTAACTGGCACTATCGCAGCCATTGCAGCCCAAGGTCTTCACCACAATCTCAATTTATGGGAATCTACTTGTATTGGGGTGCAACTGCACGCCTCGGCAGCGGATAGCTTAGTAGCTAAGCAAATTGGCCCCATTGGACTTACTCCAACAGAGGTCATTTTGGAAATGCGGAGTCTACTCAACAAGCTGTTATAAAACATCATGCAATCAGCCAGTAGAACTCTTCATCATCGTCGTTACGTTTACGGTCTCTTAATGGCCGGACTGGGCTCCATACTATTTTCCGGCAAGGCCATTCTGGTCAAGCTCGCTTTTGGCTACGGCGCGAATGCTGAGACGCTCATTGCCTTACGGATGCTGATGGCGCTTCCCCTCTTCTGGGGAATTTATTGGTGGCAAGCATGCAGGCAAGTCATGAGTCCACTGATATTCAAAGACAAAATGAAAATATTTTCTTTGGGATTTATGGGCTACTTTCTTTCCAGCTATCTTGACTTTTTAGGGCTTCAATATATTTCTGTTGGACTGGAGCGTATCGTACTTTACCTAACGCCCACCATCGTGTTGTTGATTTCTTATTTTGTATTAAACAAATCCATTAGTCGACTGCAGTGGTATGCGCTAGCGGTGGGGTATCTTGGCGTGATCGTCGTATTTATCCAAGATGCTAGCTCGACCGGATCGATGGCATTACTCGGCATGGTATTGGTCTTTGCTAGCGCGTGTTCGTATGCAATTTACATGATTGGCTCAGGAGAAATGGTAAGGCGCGTGGGGAGCGTGCGCTTAGTTGTTTATGCCAGTTCCGCATCGGCATTCATGAGCGTCATTCAAATTCTGATTTACGATCCTGCAGCTGTTTTTGTACAAGTACCGCAAATCTACTGGCTTAGCCTACTCAATGCAAGCCTATGCACCGTCATTCCGATGTTGTTAATCATGATTGCCATTAATCGCATTGGCTCACCTCTAGTTGCTCAAGCCGGAATACTAGGCCCCGTCTCCACCCTATTTATGGGCTGGATCGTGTTATCCGAACCTATTACCTGGATGCAGATGGGCGGGATGAGTTTGGTGATGGGGGCGATGTGGTTGCTGGTACGAAATGATGCGCCAAACAAACAACAGGGTCAGGGCTCTACAAAGCCCTTAGATCTTGAGGGATCTGACCCGCTAAATTAAATAGTGAAATAAGCAAATTCCTTACTGAGAAGCAGACTCTTGGGCTGCTGGTTTCTTCTTAGCTTTTTTCTTAGCTTTCTTGTCCGCTTTTTTGTCTTTCTTAGACTTCTTCGCAGTCTTTTTTGCAGCCTTCTCTGTTTGAGCATCAGGCATCGTTGCAGGAGCGGCCACAGGTGCTCCGGCTGGGGCTGGATCCGCCGCCATTGCAGTTAATGGAGATAAAGCAACTGAGGCAGAAACGAAGGTGGCTAAGATCAATTTTGCAAAGGGGCTATTCATTTGAAGTTCCGATAGGTTCATGGGTAGTTTAATGATACTCAATTAAAAAGCCGTCCTAAGACGGCCTTTTGTGAAAACCAATTACAGAATCTTAAGCTGGCTGCGCTTCAGTCTCGGTAATTTTTTCTAATGCTGTTGCAAGGTGATCTACAGTTCGGTCAACATGCGCCAACTTCTCTAGACCAAATAAACCAAGGCGGAACGTACGGAAGTCTGGACGCTCATCGCACTGCAAAGGCACACCAGCCGCTGTTTGCATACCAAGAGCAATAAACTTTTTGCCTGACTGGATATCTGGATCCTTGGTATAGCTCACGACTACACCAGGAGACTGGAAGCCTTTTGCAGCAACTGAGTGGTAACCGTTAGATACCAATAAGGCACGAACCTTATCACCCAACTCTTGTTGCTTTGCTTTGAGTGCAGCAAAACCTAAGGACTGAGTTTCCTTCATCACGTTACGCAAGATTTTAAGCGCATCGGTTGGCATAGTGGTGTGATAAACGTGACCACCCTTTTCATAGGCTTCCATAATTTGCAACCACTTCTTCAGATCCATTGAGAAGCTGCTGCTTTGAGTTGATTCAATGCGCTCGCGTGCTCTCTCACCCATAGCCACCATTGCGCAGCAAGGTGAACTACTCCAACCTTTTTGAGGCGCAGTGATTAACAAGTCCACATTGCAAGCCTTCATATCTACCCATGTTGCACCTGATGCAATGCAATCCAGTACAAACAAACCATTGACAGAGCGTACTGCTTCACCAACTGCCTTGAGATAGGCATCCGGCAAGATAATGCCCGCAGAGGTTTCTACGTGAGGAGCGAAAACAACTGCTGGCTTTTCCTTTTTAATAAAAGCCACCACTTCTTCGATCGGCGCAGGAGCAAATACACCCTGCGTAGCATCTTCCAATTGCCGACCTTTGATAACGGAAATGTCCTTGGTGATGTTGGCTAAATCAAAAATCTGAGTCCAGCGATAGCTAAACCAGCCGTTGCGCAAAATAAGACATTTTTCATTATTGGCAAATTGGCGAGCAACAGCTTCCATACCAAATGTGCCACTACCAGGAACGATGACTGCAGAACTTGCGTTGTAAGCATCTTTCAGAACACTAGAAATATCCACGATGACTTTTTTGAATTCTTCAGACATGTGATTTAGCGAGCGGTCGGTGTAAACAACCGAGAACTCTAAGAGACCGTCTGGATCAACATTCGGGAGTAAGCCTGGCATAGTAATTTCCTAGTAAATCGTGTGATTAGCCCTAAATGATACTGATTTAGTGCTGTTTGGGTACTTAGGCTTTGAAAACAGCCATTTTGACCAAATAAAGGGGGTTAGGCGCTTTTCTGCGTTGTGGAAGAAACCAGTATTCCGACCACAATCAGGACAAAAGCGAGACCATGAAAAAGCTGGGGTGGATCCCCCAAGATTGCGGCAGAGAGCAGCGCTGTAAATAAGGGAATGAGATTGGCAAAGAATGCTGCTACCGTAGGTCCGGCACCATTCACCCCCAAACCCCAGCACCGATAGGCAATTAAAGAGGGGCCAATGGCTACAAATAAGATCAATGCCCCAGTCCAGTAATTGAGGTCGATAAAAGCGTGCCCTGTGGCAATTTCCGCACCCTCAAACAACATCGTCCACAAGAATCCAATCAACACTTGTGCCATTAAAAACTCAGCCCATGGCCACTGCCGCTCAGTACTCTCTCCTGGGCGACTAATCATCCAGCTGTAAAAGGCCCAGAGAATCGTAGCCAACATAATGAGTAAATCGCCCATGACTACTTCCATGCTCAAGAGGCTGGCAGGCTCACCTCGTGTGAGCACTACGGTCACGCCGATCAGGGAGACGACTGCACCCAAGAGCTGCAAAAGCCTCGGCTTAACCTCATAAAAGACGGCACCGATCAAAAGCATCCAGATAGGCATACTCGCCCCAATGAGGGTGACATTAATAGCCGTTGAGGTTTGCAAAGCAAGATACAAGAGCACGTTATAGCTACCTACCCCCAACAATCCCAAGACGAGGAAGCGACTCTTGTTTTGCCACAGGGCGCTAGCTGGCTTTAGGATCCGCCAGCCAAGAGGGAGCAGTAGCAAGGCTGCCAGACCCCAGCGAACAGCACTTAAGGTGATCGGCGAAATACTTCCTACCAAGACCCGTCCAGCGATTGCATTGCCTGCCCAGAGGAAGGTTGCAAGCGATAAATAAAAGACGGTCGACAGGGGTATTTGAGGCATTCGGGGTATGTAGGTGAATGAGTAGCTGTTTTAAGCCTCAAGAAGGGCTTTGCCTAGGCATTGTAGAAACAAATGCTCGGTATTGCTAAGATAGAGCTTAAATTAGCGTCAGACATCTGGCATTAGCAACATACCGAGGGGTTTTAGTGGCGATCATCACCAATATTGAAGATTTACGAGTTCTGCATCAGAAACGCACCCCCAAGATGTTTTATGACTATGCAGACTCCGGGTCATGGACTGAATCCACCTACCGCGCGAATGAGTCGGATTTTCAGAAAATCAAATTGCGTCAACGTGTTGCCGTCAACATGGTCAACCGCACCACCAAAACAACCATGATTGGTCAAGAGGTTGCCATGCCAGTCGCATTAGCCCCTACAGGACTAACCGGCATGCAACATGCTGATGGTGAAATTCTGGCGGCACGTGCTGCAGAAAAATTTGGTGTCCCCTTCTGCCTTTCTACGATGAGTATTTGCTCGATTGAAGATGTGGCAGAACGCACTACTAAACCCTTTTGGTTTCAGCTCTATGTCATGAAAGACCGCGGCTTTATTGAGCGCCTCATTGAACGCGCCAAAGCAGCTAAATGCTCCGCCCTGGTTCTCACCTTAGATTTACAGATTCTGGGTCAGCGCCATAAAGATTTGAAAAATGGTTTATCTGCACCTCCAAAGCTGACGATTGCTAACATCATCAATATGATGACTAAGCCCCGTTGGTGCATGGGTATGGCGATGACACCCCGCAGAACCTTTCGCAACATTGTTGGTCACGCTACTGGTGTTGGCAATATGTCTTCCCTCTCCTCTTGGACCGCCGAGCAGTTCGACCCAGGTCTGAGCTGGGATGATGTGGAGTGGATTAAAAAACTTTGGGGTGGCAAGTTAATTATTAAAGGCATCTTGGATGAAGAAGATGCCCGCTTTGCTGCTAATTCTGGTGCAGATGCCCTGATCGTTTCTAATCATGGTGGTCGTCAGCTCGATGGCGCGATCTCCAGCATCAAAGCATTGCCAGGCATCGTAAATGCTGTTGGCAAAGATATTGAGGTATGGATGGACGGCGGCATTCGTTCCGGACAAGATGTATTGAAAGCATGGGCATTAGGTGCACGTGGCACGATGATCGGTCGCCCCTTTCTTTATGGCTTGGGTGCTATGGGCGAGGCCGGCGTTACTAAATGCCTAGAGCTTATTCACAATGAATTGGATATCACCATGGCGTTTACAGGACACCGTGACATCCAGAATGTGACTAAAGATATTTTGTATCCAGGAACTTTTTAATATTCCACACTTAGCCAATTCCCCTGAACTGGTATTTGCAATTTCTGCTGTAGCCCTCTCGGGCTCAGTATGGTTTGGCAATGCCGTACTAAGCAAATACCGCACCAAGGACACTGAGACCTCGGCAGACTTGGGGATCATTCAGAGCGCAACACTCACATTGCTTGGCCTGATTATTGGATTTACCTTCTCCATGGCTATTGCTCGGTATGACTTGCGGCAGACTTATGAGGAGGCTGAGGCCAATGCAATTGGTACGGAGTTCTTAAGAGCCGATCTACTGCCGAGCAAAACCGCAGAGAGTGTCAAGGACCTTCTTCGTGAATACCTAGATCAGCGCATCTTGTTTTACTCTAAGCAAGATCACGAGACGGCCATGCAAATTATGAAACGCACCCTTGCTTTAGAGAGCGCAATGTGGAATGAATTACTCCCTGTAGCACGAACACAATCAACCCCCACTATTGCACTCGTAATCTCTGGTATGAATGATGTGATTAACTCCCAAGGCTATACCCAAGCAGCTTGGTGGAACCGCATCCCCACTGCGGCCTGGTGGCTGATGGCTGCAATCGCTATTGCTGCCAATATGCTAGTGGGCTTTGGTGCGCGGAACTTTCAACGTAATGTCGGCCTGTTTATGATTTTCCCAACCATGATTGCCATTGCCTTCTTTCTGATTGCAGACATTGATAGCCCTCGTGGTGGTGTTATTCGTATCGATCCACGTAATCTGATTGATTTAAAAAACAATATGAGTCCCGCAAATGGCTCAGCTCCCACCAGAGGCATTAATAAATGAAGCGCATTGTTGATGTATATAAAGATAGGGGTCGAGAGCTTGTGTGGACTTATGTCATTCACCTTGGCAATCTTGAGTTTCACCCAGCCCAAATTGATTTTGAGCAAGAAGCGTTGCGACTTTCTCAACTAGATAAGCGTGGTACACCAAACGAGTTGAGCGCCAAAGCTAGACTTACCGTTCGATAATTTTTCACCTGAGTTCTGAAATATGAAACCTTTAAGCAAAAAAGCCAAGATGGCAGTGGGATGGACAATCTTAATGACCGTCACTGGTACTGCCATGCTTCATCAATGGGAATTCTTTGCAATGGGATGTGCCTCTATTGCCATGCTACTCGTTGCGAATCACTATGGCCTACTAAAAGACCCCGAAGACAAAAAATAAGGTCTCTATCTTTCGATAGAGACCCTGATTGTTCTGCAGCAATTAGAGTGTTGGGTAGTCCGTGTATCCGACTTCTGCTCCACCGTAAAACGTTGCGCGGTTATAAGCATTGAGTGCTGCACCCTGCTTAAAGCGCTCAGCCAAATCCGGATTAGAAATATACAAACGTCCATAGGCCACTGCATCTGCTAAGCCAGCCTCCAAAACAGCTTCACCCATAGCCTGATCATATCCACCGGCACTAATAAATTGACCTTGATATGCCGATCGGAACATCTCTGATGTAATGGGTGCCCCTACGTTCACTTGATCATTGCCACCTGCACTTGTAGAACGCGGTTCGATCATATGCACATAAGATAAGTGATAGCCATTGAGTTTTTGAATGACCGCAGTGAACAAGGCAACTGGATCGCTGTCAGCCATATCATTAAAGCTACCGTATGGTGATAAGCGCACACCGATACGATCGCTTGGATAGACCTTGGTGATAGATTCAATCACTTCACCCAATAGGCGCATGCGATTTTCAATTGATCCGCCATAGCCGTCATTGCGTTGATTGGTTTTGTCTTGCAAAAACTGATCGAGTAAGTAGCCATTCGCAGAATGAATTTCCACGCCATCAAAACCTGCGGCTTTTGCGTTAGCGGCAGCCAATTCAAAATCTTTCAAGAGACCAGCAATATCTTCAGTAGTCATTGCCTTAGGAGTTTCGTAATCGTGCAACTTCCAATCAGCGCCATAAGTTTGGCCAGCAGGCGCAATCGCAGATGGAGCCTCAGGGATACCCTGCTCAGGATGTAAAGAGGAATGAGAAATGCGTCCAACATGCCATAACTGCGCGATCATCTTGCCGCCTTTGGCATGCACTGCACTCACGATCTCCTTCCAAGCCGCTGTTTGCTCAGCAGAATAAATACCAGGCGTTGCGGGATAGCCTTTGCCAATAGCAGAAATTTGCGTTGCTTCACTGATGATGAGGCCAGCACTTGCCCTTTGTTCATAGTAAGTTTTTGCGAGAGGGTGTGGCACATCCCCATCGATGGCACGCATTCTGGTGAGAGGCGCCATCACAAGGCGATTCTTTAATTCAATAGCGCCAAGCTTGACGGGGGTAAACATGATTTCTTTTCCAGACATGAACTACTTTCTTTGAGAGTGAATACATCAATTGATGCGCAACTTTAGCAGGGATATTAAAGTCCCGCCAATACCATACTAGACTTTTTGAAAACTCTTTCGACTGCCCCGACTAATTCTTGGACTAGATTTAAATCTTGACTCAATACTTTGGGCAAGTGCTTGGAACTCATCCTGATGTGCGGTTGACAAGCGAGCAACAAGCGCAATCACTCTATTGGGAGCGGGTGGCGCTAAGGGCCGAGCAATCAATGAGCTGCCATTCAAAATCCCACCTTTTACCGCCATCTCAGGAAGGAGCGCAATGCCCATGCCAGACTCCACCATTTGCAATAAAGTGAGCAAGCTAGTTGCCTCCATGCCTTCGGCATTGCGGATATCAGAATGCTTACAAGCTTGCATAGTGTGATCGCGTAGGCAATGGCCCTCCTCTAGCAAAAGCAATCTCTCTGCCATTTTGGTG
Source organism: Polynucleobacter sp. Nonnen-W13 (assembly GCF_018881735.1). Lineage (NCBI taxonomy): Bacteria > Pseudomonadati > Pseudomonadota > Betaproteobacteria > Burkholderiales > Burkholderiaceae > Polynucleobacter > Polynucleobacter sp. Nonnen-W13. The sequence goes on from NZ_JACVPU010000002.1 coordinate 225,156, forward strand.
GGCAAATGAATTTCCTTACCTTTTAATGCTGGATCATTTGCACCTGCAACCAACCAAAATTCATCAACAAAAAGCTCCTTGACCAATAGGCCGGCTGTGTCATAGGGCAATGCAATTAATGCAAAATCAAGTTGATGGTCCGCTAAGCGCGCCAGTAGATTAGCGGTTAAATCTTCACGCAAGACAATTTTTAGCTTAGGGTAATGCTCCCGAATATCAGGCAACACATTTGGCAATAAAAATGGTGTGATGGTTGGGATTACTCCCAATCGAATTGTTCCCACCATTGGCTCGCCCGAGGCGCTCGCATACTCCACCAGGTCTTGAGACGAGGCTAAGATAGCCTTAGCCCTTTCCAAAATCTCTACACCGATAGGCGTGATGGCTACATTTTGTCTATCCCGCTCTACTAAGCAGACTCCCAAAACATCTTCCAGCTCTTTTAAACCAGCACTCAGGGTAGATTGACCTACAAAGCAGGCCTCTGCAGCCCTTGTAAAATTGAGCTCTTGAGCAACTGCTACAAAATAGCGAAGTTGTCGTAATGAAGGTAGAGCCGCCATGAGTTGTAGTTATCCCTATAATCTATTTATCAGATAAATAATATCATTCCTATTTACCTTATAAATCATTGTTTGCTTACCTACTTGCTTGCTGGATACAAAACGAACAGACCTTTGGTAAGCAGGTGAATTTGAAATTCAATTTAAACTGTCTTTAATCTCTTGCAGCAAGGAATCCCTATGAAATCTTGGCAATGTATCGTATGCGGTTTCGTCTATGACGAGGCCAAAGGCTTACCTGAAGATGGCATTCCTGCCGGCACTGCTTGGGCCGATGTCCCTGAAGATTGGGAATGCCCAGATTGTGGTGTATCCAAATCTGATTTTGAAATGGTACAAGTTTCCTAACTCAAGCCAAACGCAACACCTTTCAACGCATTATTAGGGAGTCCAGTTTTGGATCATCAGAATCATTCATCCCCATCAGGGATTGTCATCATTGGTAGCGGCCTAGCTGGCTACACTGTCATTCGCGAGCTTCGCAAAATAGATAAGGCGATTCCCATTACCCTAGTAACAAGAGAACCAGGCTACTTTTACTCAAAGCCGATGCTCTCTACAGCATTGGCCAGCAATAAGTCTGCAGAGCAATTGGTCTCTACTAATGCAGAGGGTATGGCAACACAGCTAGACATGACGGTTCTGGGTGATGCTGATGTCACTGCAATTGATACCGCCGCACAAACAGTCACTACTTCTAAAGGCAGTATTTCCTATGGAAAGTTAGTGCTAGGATTAGGCGCCGATCAAATTCGCTTACCTTTAGAGGGTAATGCAGCTCGTGAGGTCATTACCGTTAATGATCTGGAAGACTATGCCCAATTTCGCAAGACAATTAAAGGCAAAAAACGCGTTGCCATTTTAGGTGCCGGCCTCATTGGATGCGAATTTGCGAATGATTTAGTTTTAGGCTCATATGAAGTAGATGTCATCGACTTAGCGCCGCAGGCTTTGGGTAGATTACTTCCCGAGGCGGCAGCCCAAGCACTACAAGCGAAGCTCAGTGCGGCAGGCGTACGTTGGCACTTTGCCACTACCGTGCAATCGGTTGATCGAAGCGGCGACTCTCTCTCGATTGCCCTTTCCAACGGAACAGTAATCAATAGTGATGCATTTCTATCTGCTGTCGGCTTAAGACCTCGCATAGATTTAGCTCAATCAGCCGGAATTGCAACAGGCGCAGGTATTACAGTTAATCGTCAATTAGAAACCAGCGCCAAGAATGTTTATGCAATTGGCGACTGTGCCGAAGTTGAGGGCTTGGTTCTGCCTTATGTGATGCCAATCATGCAGGCAGCACGAGCTTTAGCACCCAACCTACTTGGACAAGCGACTACCCTCAACTATCCCGCTATGCCAGTGATGGTGAAGACCCCCGCCCTCGCAACTATTGTTTCACCCCCAGCCAAAGGTGCAGTCGGACACTGGAAAATGAATACAGTAGAAGGCGGTCTTGAAGCGCGCTTTGAATCTAGTGACGGTAAGCTACTTGGGTTTGCCCTTCTGGGCACAGCTACTGCTCAACGTGGCGCACTGACAAAAGAGTTGCCGCCCATCTTGTAATCAAGATGGCTGATTACCATCTCTTAGCGCTCTGTACTAAAGCAAAAGGCCCGCTCAGCGGGCCTTTTAATGTATCTAAGAAGATAAGCTTATGAGGCAATCACAAACCATGTTGTGTTGTGTGACTGAGCGCTCATCAAAAATAGCATTGGGATAGAAAGCATTGTATTGAGACGGGAAGTCAACATTGCAATGCGTGCAGACTTTGCTTTGACGTCAGGCTCAACCGCAACAATGCCGAGGGCACGTTTTTGATTTGGCCAAATAATGAACCAAACGTTGAACGCCATAATCAAGGCAATCCACATACCTAAACCGATTGCACGGAAAGGTGCTTGCAAAGTAAATGCCTGATGCGCATATCCATTTAGTATGGATAAAATCAAACCGCTCAGTACAGTTACTAAAGCAGCCCATCGAAACCAAAAGAGCGCTGTTGGAGCGATTACTTTTCCGATTGCTGGCTTTTGCTCATCCGGAATCTTTGGCATGGATGGAATCTGCACGAAATTGAAATACCAAAGTAAGCCTATCCACATCACGCCAACCATCACGTGAATCCAGCGGAATAAGAATGGCAACTCAATCGAGCTCAGGTTCGCACCTAAGGCTAAGACAATCAATGCGAGTAGCACAAAGCCGGCTAAAACAGTGCGGCCTAATGAGGTAAAGATGGATGACATGAGAGCTTCCTAAAGAAAAAAGTAAATATATCAGGCAGGATTTCAGCAAAATTCTTGCTTGCAAAATCCAATTTCACAACATTATAAAACGTACTAATCTGTAGCTACAACAGCCACAATCGTCCTTACTATAGACGATTCCGAGGAATTTGTTCGGCATAAGGCAAACAAGAGGTGTCCAGTGACCCTTTTTAAGATTACTGAGCCGTCCAGCCACCATCCATATTCCAGGCTGCTCCACGTACTTCAGAAGCATCTGGACTGCAAAGGAAAATAGCTAATGCAGCCAATTGTTCTGGAGCCACGAATTCACCAGAAGGCTGCTTCTCAGACACCAAGGCTTTTTTAGCCTCTTCATTCGAGATCCCTTCACGCTCTGCTCGGGCATCTACTTGCTTTTGAACCAAGGGGGTCAAAACCCAACCCGGGCAAATCGCATTACAAGTAATCCCCGTTTTGGCATTCTCTAGAGCGGTTACTTTGGTTAGGCCAACGATGCCATGCTTAGCGGCAACATAAGCTGATTTTTGAACAGAACCAACCAAGCCATGCACGGAGGCGATATTGATGATGCGACCCCAGTTACGCTGCTTCATTCCAGGCAAGGCAAAGTGGGAGGTATAAAAAGCTGAGCTTAAGTTGATGGCAATAATGGACTCCCACTTATCTGCTGGAAAGTCTTCAATATTCGCTGTGTGCTGAATGCCTGCATTGTTTACTAATATATCTAGCGAACCAAAGCGTTTTTCGGTTTGCTTGATGAGATCTTCAATCTCGGCAGGCTTACTCATATCTGCGCCGTGATATTCCACCTCAACACCACAAGCTTTAATTGCTGCAATTACAGCATCCTTTTCACCAAAACCATTCACCATTATGTTGGCACCCTGCTTTGCCAAACCAATAGCCATTGCCAAACCAATACCACTGGTTGAGCCGGTGACAAGAGCTGTTTTACCTTTTAAATGGGACATATTTTTCTTCGCTATATCAAGTTAGTCGCACATCCCCAAGCAGGGGATGTGCGCATGGTCAAAACTGGATCTTACAGGATGCATCAGCCCCTTGGATACTGGTAATGCACCGCATATAAACAAGCTCTACATTAGACTTTTCCAAGGGCCTTGAGAATCTTTTCACAAGTAATGGGCTGATCAAACACTGCAGTGTTAAATGGTGCCAGAGCATCATTAATCGCATTTTGAACCGCCCCAGGGGCGCCAGCTGTACCAGCCTCACCAGCACCTTTTGCACCCAACTTAGATGACTGAGTTGGGGTCTCAACGTGAGCTACCTCAATATCCGGCATTTCATTGGCCATTGGCACTAAGTAATCAGCCATACTGCCATTTCGTAACAGGCCACTCTCGTCGTAGATACACTCCTCGAAAAGGACGCCACCGATACCCTGCACAATTGCACCACGCACTTGCTCGTCCACCAACATGGGATTCAACACACGACCGCAATCCTCAACTGCCCAGTGCTTTAAGAGCTTTACAAATCCAGTATCCGGATCGACTTCCACATAAGAAGCCTGAACGCCATTAGTAAAAATAAATGGATATTCTTTTTGAGTGTAATGACGTGTCACCATCAGGTCAGCCGAGAATCCTACTGGCAAAGTATCTGTACGGAAATAACCTATTCGCCCAATCTCACTAAACGGTAGGAGCTGCTCACCGCTTGCTTTATCTAAAACATGACCACGGCGAACAGATAACTCTTCAGGCGATCTACTCAAGATTGCACCAGCGAGCTTCAAGATATTCTCTTGAAGTGCTTGGCAAGCCAATAAGACTGCCTCACCACCCACTCCGGCACCACGTGAAGCCCAGGTACCACCTCCGTAAGGAGTCACATCGGTATCACCAGTAATGATGCGCACATCTTTAATCGACAGACCGACGGCATCAGCAGCAATTTGCGCATAAATACCTTCAGTACCTTGGCCCTGCTCACCAACACCGATCAATATCGATACAACGCCGCTTGGATCTAGACGCGCAGAGGCGCCATCCTGAGATGCGATACGCGCACCACCCACGCCATAGAATGCCGGACTTGGGTTAGTTAACTCGATTAATGTGGCAAAACCGATTCCACGATAGATACCTTTTTTACGCAACTCAGCCTGCTCTTTACGCAAAGCAGAATAGTCCATCATCTTTTCAATAGTTCGTAAGCATTGCTCGTGTGAAAGCACTTCCAACTTAATTCCGGAAATTCCCGAGCAAGGGTATGCATCATCAGGAATCACATTACGTTTACGAAACTCCAAAGGATCCATTTTTAGTTTTTGAGCGGCTAAATCAACCAAGCCCTCAGTCACGGCGCAGGCAATAGGGTGACCTACGCCACGATATTGGCAGGTAGGCGTTTTATTCTGAAACACCACATTCAGTTTGGCGCGGTAGTTCTGATGCTTATATGGCCCGCCAACCAAGTTCACCACCTGATTACCTTCGATTGCACTGGTTCTCGGAAACATAGAGTAAGGGCCAATCGCTGTGAGATCGTCGATCTCAAATGCCAAGATATCACCTTCTTTATTGGCTGCAATACGTCCTTTAATCCGATGCTCACGCGCATGAATATCACTCGTAAATGATTCAAGTCGATCTGCAACAAACTTGACTGGGCGCTCCAACATCATCGCTAGACCCACCGTTGCAAAATCATCAGGATACGCATGCACCTTAATACCAAAGGATCCGCCTACGTCTTTACAAATGACATGGACATCAGACTCTGACAAGCCAAACTGACGGCAATATAAATCTTGCATCATGTGCGGCGCTTGTTGCGAGTGATATACCGTGAGGCGACGATCGCCAGGATTGTAGTCAGCAATTTGGCAGCGAGGCTCTAAAGTAACGCCTGTATGTCGACCAAATCCAAAAGTAGCTTCAGCCACAATATCTGCGGTTGCAAATACTTCATCTACCTGGCCAACATCCAAAGTACGGGTAAAGCAAAGATTGTCGCCAAGCTCAGGATGAATTACCGGAGTATCTGCATCCAATGCCGTTTCCATTGAAACTACTGCAGGCAACTCCTCCCACTCAACATCAATGAACTGCAAAGCATCTTCTGCTTGTGCACGCGTCTCAGCAACTACAGCAACTACAGGCTCGCCTTGCCAGCAAGCCCTATCAATTGCTAATGCGTATTGAGGAGCGGATTTCATACCCGCAAGATGACCTAAGGTAGCAACCCATGGCTTACAAAGCTCAGCCATTTTCACGCCATCGACAATAGCTAGAACACCTGGCATCTTGCTAGCTTCTTCAGTATGAATTTTTCCAATTTTCATATGCGCTACTGGCGAACGCCAATAGACGACATGGCCCATCCTAGGCAATTGAATATCATCTACATAGGTACCCTGACCCTCGATAAGCCGACGGGACTGATGTCGAGGTTCGCTGCTACCGATATAGCGCTGGTCATTGGTTACCGGATCAAGCACCAATCCTTTGAGATCTACTGGCTTATTCATAATCAGTTTTCCCAATCTTCTTAAGCGAGAGCAACAACGGGTTTAATTTTTTCACCTTTGGCACGAGCCTCAAGCACAGCCATGATGGCGTCTACTATGGAATGGTAGCCAGTACAACGGCAGTAGTTTCCAGAGATCCATTCACGCACTTCTTCACGAGTAGATTTAGGTTGTTTTTCTACTAATTCGGCCGCAGCAAGCAACATCCCAGAAGAGCAGAAACCACATTGCATTGCGTTATGGCGCATAAAGGCTTCTTGAAGATCTGCCAATGCCCCACTCTTAGTTAATCCCTCGATTGTTTCCACTACACAGCCATTGGCTTGTACGGCCAGATATAAACAGCCGCGAATGATTTTCCCATCCACCTTCACGGTACAGGCGCCGCAAGCACCTTGCTCACAACCAAGATGCGGACCTTTGAGATGGAGATCTTCTCGCAAAAAATCTACCAAATGACGACGCGGCTCAATCTCCGCATTCACTATCGAGCCATTGACGGTCATCGTAATTTTTTTCTTTAAGCTCATTGAAATCTCCGAACTAGATTTATCTTTTTATGTATTGATTGCTCAAGCAATTAAGTGCTTTAGGCCACGCTCTAATAAAACACCAATCAGATGTTGCTTCGTTTGCGCACTGTTAGTGATATCTGCGATCGACTCAATCTCTTCCCTTGCGGCAGCAACTGCATTTGCAATTAATTCGTCATTAAGAGACTTACCATCTACCAAGGCTTGAGCCTTTGTCGCCATGATCGGCGTAGCACACACAGAGAAGAAGGTAAAAGTGCAATCGCTCAGAACATGACCCGCCTTATTCGCAACTAAAGCCACCCCAGCAATCGCATAGTCTCCGTGGCGACGAGCTAACTCATGGAAATAAAAAACTTGATTACCACTAGCAATAGGGATTTCTGTTGCTATAAGAATTTCATTAGGCTCTAAAGAAGTGGTGTAAAGATCAATGAAGAAGTCTTGCGCTGAAATTCGACGCTCTCCATCAGGGCCACCAATCAACATGGTTGCATTCAATGCCAGGCTACAGGCAGGCCATTCAGCCGCAGGATCTCCATAGGCTAGAGAGCCGCCCCAGGTCCCTAAATTACGGATCGCTCTGTGGGCAATATGCGGAGCTGCAGCCTTAAGAAGTGGTGCATGCTGCGCAATTAGTTTGGAGTCCTCAATCTCCGTATGGGTTACTAATGCACCAATACGTAATTGATCTCCGTTAACGGAAATACCTTTTAACTCATCCAAATTCGTAATGTCAATCAGCATGCTAGGCTCAGAAAGACGCAGGTTCAAGGTAGCTAAGAGCGTCTGCCCACCTGCAATCAATTGCGCATCTTCACCAGCTTCGGCCAACATAGCTAAAGCCTCACTGAGAGCCTTCGGTTTTGCATAATCAAATGCTGCTGCTTTCATTGTGTCTCCTCCACTACTTTTATATTGACATCGCCGCGCATTATTGGGCTTGCGGGTCTGACTCTAGTGGCGCTATTTCACCACCTAACTCTTTTGCAAATCGCTGGAAAAAGTCATCCGCAATCTTTTTAGCAGAGGCGCTAATAAGCCGCCCACCAATTTGACCAAGCTTGCCGCCAATAGAAGCCTCAGTCGTATAAGAAACCAGTGTCCCGCCCTCGGCAGCCTTCAACTCCACTCGTGAACGACCTTTTGCAAATCCCGCAGCACCACCAGAGCCCTCAAAGGCCATAGAACAGGATTGATCTGGAATGACATCACTCAAAAATAGCTTTCCTGAGAATCTGGCTCTGACGGGTCCAATTTTGAACATCACCTTGGCATGAATCTCCTCGGGGGAGATGCGACTAATTTCCTCGCAACCTGGAATGGACTTTGCCAGCACGTCAATATCATTCAAGCCCTTCCATACATCTGGGATTGGGGCTGCAATGAGCTGCTCGCCATTTAATTCCATTACATCTCCTTGGGGTTTGTACGAATAGAGTCTTATCTACCAATTGTTCAACAATGTACCATTATTTAACTTTTGGTCAATAAGGCCAAATTCGGATAAACCCTGATGACAATGAGTTTCGATCGAGATGGCAGTGCTAGAGGCAGTATCGCTACAGAAGTAGCTACATCCAGTACGCCTGCACGTCGCAGAATGAGTACTGCAGATCGTAAGCGTCAGATTCTGGATCGTGCTATCCAATACTTTGCAAAGCATGGAATGGATGGGCAACTCAGGAACCTCACAAAGGGATTGGGTGTTACCCACACCCTGCTTTACCACTACTTCCCTACCAAGGATGCTTTAATCAAAGCAGTCTATGAAGATGTCTTCGAGTCACGCTGGAAGCCGGAGTGGGAGCAGCTACTCGACAATAAGACGCTCTCTCCCGAAGAAAAATTTAATGCTTTCTATCTCGACTACTCAAACACAGTACTGACCTACGATTTTGTACGTATTTTAATTTTCTCAGGGCTGAGCGATCATTCCATTAGTGACCGCTTCTTTGAATTATTGCGTGATCGTCTATTGCCGCGCCTGATTCGAGAAACCCGTAAACACTGTGGTCGTAGCTCGCGTAGCAAGCCTTCCCAGCGAGAATTAGAATTTTTGATGGGCCTGCATGGCGGCATCTTTTATATTGGTATGCGACGTTGGATATACGGGCAAGCCATTTATGACTCCGGCAACCCCCATACCGAGCAAGAAATTATTCAAGATCGAGTTAGCTCTTACCTCGCTTCAGCAAAAACTTTATTTAATACTGGTAAAAAATAAAATGACGAACTTAAGCTTAAATCACTTCTCTATTCGTAGCCTAGAGATTGAACAAACTACCAAGTTTTACTGCGATGTCTTTGGATTCACAGTTGGACCCAGGCCTGATTTTCCTTTCCCGGGTGTGTGGCTATACAACGGTGATCAAAACGATTGGGCTAACGCAGTTGTTCATCTCATCGCAATTGATAAGAACAATCCTAATGGCTTAAAACAATATCTTGGGGAACGAGATCCTAGCTCACTCTTTGGCTCTGGCGCAGTAGATCATATCGCCTTCTTTGCCAAGGGATTGGAGGCCAAACTTGCATTACTAGAGAAGTTGGGCATACCTTGCAGACAACGCACCGTACCCGCCATTAAATTACACCAAGTCTTTATGGATGATCCTAATGGTGTTGTGGTTGAGTTGAACTACCCTGCTGCAGAAAAGGCGGCACTAGATGCCAAGGCTGCGTAAGTAAAGATGGCCAAAATACTTGTCATCGGCGGATCACTTGGGGGCTTATTTGCCGCCAATATATTGCTGCGCCAAGGGCATGATGTCACTTTATTAGAAAAAGCAATTGGCTCCCTAGATGGTCGAGGCGCCGGAATCGTGACCCATGACGCTCTTGCAGATGCTTTAAGTGAAGCTGGTATTCAAGTTGATGATAGCCTAGGGGTTGCTGTATCGAAGCGAGTTACCTTGGGGGTTGATGGCGAGAACCTCGGTGAAATGCCACTCCCACAAATCCTGACCTCATGGAGCCGCTTATATCACCTATTAAAAGAGAATTTTCCAAGCGAGCGTTACCTACAAGGCAAGAATGTCAAAGTGGTGACACAGGACTCTAATAGCGTTCAGGTAAGTTGTGAAGATGGCAGCACTTATCAGGCAGAGCTTCTGATTGCATCAGATGGTATACGCTCCACAGTCAGATCCCAAGTAGCACCAAACATCCAACCTGAATACGCAGGATATATTGCGTGGCGTGGCGTTTGTGATGAAAGTAATTTATCAAATTACACCTTAGATACTCTATTTAATTATTTTGGATTCTGCTTACCTAATGGCGAACAGATGCTTGGCTATCCAGTTGCAGGGCCTGGCAATGACACCAGACCAGGCAAGCGTCGCTATAACTTTGTTTGGTATCGCCCGGCATCCGAGGATGATGAGCTAGTCAAGTTGCTGACTGATGCGGATGGCCACTATTATCCGACTGGCATCCCACCGCTAAAAGTCTCATGGAAGCATATTGCCGAAATGCGCACAGTTGCGCGCGATATTCTGGCGCCACAATATGCCGAAATTTTAGAAAAAACACCCTCACCTTTTTTGCAAACGATTTATGACGTCCGTTCGGAGCAAATCGTCTTTGGAAGAATTGCCTTAATGGGGGATGCCGCTTTTGTTGGCAGACCTCATGTGGGCATGGGAGTTACCAAAGCAGGTGATGAGGCCATGGTAATCGCACGTCACATTGCAGCCTTAGGGGCAACTCCTGCAGCACTTGAAGCGTACAGCAAGGAGCGTCTTGAATTTGGGCAACAGGTTGTTGCAAGAGCGCAATACTTAGGGCGCTACATGCAAGCACAAGGTAGCAAAGGCAGCAGAAATAACGATAGCCTGCGTAGAAATGCAGATACCGTCATGGCAGAAACAGCCATCGATATCAGTACTTTGTTGGCGGCTGGAAAAGCAGTGCCAGAGTCACATGAATGAAAACCCGCTGTAGATTTTAGTATTACTAGAAGCATTCAGTTAAGATTTATGCAATACGCAGTAGTCCCATTAATTAACTGTTTTAAATGGAGGAGACAACCATGAAACAAAAAGTAACGAATCAAACAAGAAGAAAAATGTTGATCGGCGGAGCTGCTGCTGCCAGCACTCCACTGTGGATGAATGTAGCCAGCGCCCAGGCTGAACCAATTAAGATTGGTTTTCCAACACCACTAACTGGGCCATTTTCTGCAGAGGCACAAGATCAAGTTAAAGCAGCTGAATTAGCCATTAAAGAATTTAATGACGCCGGTGGCTTTAATGGACGCAAAGCCGAACTTTTAGTTCGTGACGACAAACTCAACCCAGGTGAAGCTGCAACGCGCACTCTCGAGTTAATTGAAAAAGATAAAGTGAATTTTGTTGTGGGTTCACTATCGGCCGCAACTCAACTCTCTATCAATGCCGTTTGTAAAGAGCGTAAAGTTCTCTTCAATTCAATTAGCCAATCTGATGCGATTAACGAAGCAAAAGACTGGAGTGTTTACACATTCCACGAGGCACTCAATCCAACGATGACAGCAGGTGCAGTGGCGCGCTATGCCATCCCCCGTTTCGGCAAGAAGATCGTATTCCTGACCGCCGACTATGCTTATGGCCATGAGATGGTGCGCGCTTTTGAGCGTGCAGGCAAGGAAATGGGTGCCACTACATTGGCCGATATTCGTCATCCCTTGGGCGCATCTGATTACTCTGCATTCTTGCCGCGCATTAAAGCCTTAAATCCCGACATCTTGGTACTTTGCAACTTTGGTCGCGACCTCGTGAATGCAGCTAAACAATGTACTGACTTTGGTCTAAAGTCCAGCATGAAAATTGTGACCCCAGTCCTGCTCTACACTGCGCGCCTTGCTGGTGGACCAGAAGCATTTGAGGGTATCGTCGGCGGCACTTCTTATTACTGGGGACTTGAGGATCGCATCCCTACAGCCAAGACCTTTAATGACGCATTCCGTAAGATGTACAACGGTTCAGTACCGTCAGACTACGGCGCACTAGGTTACGCCGGGGTAAAAACAGTTCTCGCTGCTGTGAAGAATGCTAAATCCACCGATACAAATAAGGTAATCACAGCACTAGAGAATCTCAAGTACGACTTTTATAAAGGTCCTGAGTACTATCGCAAGTGTGACCACCAAGCAGTGCAAACGGTCATCATTGTGGAATCCAAATCTAAGAATATGAAGGATAAGTATGACGTCTTTAATATTCTGACGATTGAACCGACTACCGAGAAGAATATGCGTAGTTGCGCAGAGTTAGGCCACAAGGCTTAAATCTGAAATTCCAGGGCAGATCATCTGATTTGCCCTGAGCACCTCCCCTGATAGCAATGGCTGCAGGGGAGTTTTTCTGAGTATATATATGACCGGTCTTACATTTGAACTTCTCTGCATGCAGCTACTCACAGGAATTGCCCTGGGTAGCATCTACGCTCTTCTAGCACTGGGTTTGTGCCTGATTTTTGGCATGCTCAATGTAGTGAACTTTGCACACGGCGCCTTCTTCATGGTTGGCGCATTTATGGGCGTCTATTTTTTAGGCATAACGGGAAACTTTTGGTTCAGCTTAATTCTCACGCCGCTTGCCACTGGAGCCCTCGGATTATTAACCGAGCGATTCTTAGTGCGCCCCCTATACGGTCGCGGTATTGACTACCCGCTACTCCTCACCTTTGGATTGTCTTATGTCCTGATTGAGGCAATGCGCGTTACTTTTGGCATAGAAGGTTTGCCTTCCGTTACGCCTGATGGATTGAAGGGTACTTTAGATGTTGGCATTGGCTTCTTTCCAAAATATCGCCTGTTCCTGATTGCGGCTACCGTTGTCATTATTTTTGCAGTCTGGTTTTTCATTCAAAAGACTCGCTACGGCCTCATCATCAAAGCAGGCGCCGCTGACCAAGAGATCGTCAAGGTACTTGGCGTAGACATTGCTAAGGTGTGGTTAATGGTATTTGGACTAGGCTGTGCGATCGCCGGCCTCTCTGGAATATTGGCCTCACCTACTCGCTCGGTGAATCCAGAAATGGGCATTCCGATCTTGGCAGAGTCCTTTGTTGTGACGGTTGTGGGTGGCATGGGCTCAGCAGTCGGCGCGGTTGTCGCAGGCCTCTTGGTTGGCGTGGTTTACAGCATGACCTCCCTATTCTTTCCAGACCTTGCAGAGCTTTCGATTTTTGTGCTGATGGCAGTAGTACTCTTAATTCGCCCGCAAGGTTTATTTGGCAAAGCGGGGGCGATGGGTTAACCCTCCGAATATTTATGAAATCATTTTTCCAACTCGTTGAACGCCATCGCGTGCTAGCAAGCAGCCTTTTCTTGATGGTTTTTCCTTTCATCATGCCGTACGAAGCGCTTGCTATCAATATCTTGATCTTTGGCTTATTCGCCATGGGATTCAATCTCTTGTTTGGCTACATGGGACTACTATCCTTCGGACATGCAGCCTTCCTTGGTATTGGTAGCTATCTCACTGGTATTGGCATCGTCCATTACTCCATGCCTTGGGGCGCAGCAATATTGGTAGGCGTCATTGGTGCGGCTATCGGCGGACTGATTATGGGCTTTCTAGCCATTCGCACCAGAGGCATTTACTTCTCCATGGTGACACTCGCATTGGGTCAAATTGTGTTTTATTGCTTTTACAAGGCTGAGGGTTTGACTGGTGGGGAGAATGGCTTAAGAGGGGTACGAGTTGACACCTTTAATATTCTCGGCTTCCCAGTTGATTTTTTAAACCCCTTGGTGAAGTACTACATCATTCTCTTTTTTGTAGTCATCGCAATTTGGCTCATATCCCGAATCTTGAGCTCACCTCTGGGCGCCGTGATGGAGGCGATTCGCGAGAATGAAAAACGTGCCGCAGCCTGTGGCTTTGATGTCGCCCGCACCAAACTATTGGTTTTTGTGTTGTCAGCTGCAATCTGCGGTTTAGCGGGTTCATTGCGCGCTCTACACCTTTCTATTGTTCCAATAGACTCACTCCACTACCTCCAATCTGGACAAGCGGTAATGATGAGCATCTTAGGTGGTATGGGCACTTTCTTTGGGCCATTCATTGGCGCAGCTGTCATGCTCTATTTAGAGGATGTGGTTACTACCTTTACCAAGCATTGGATGGCCGTTATCGGACTGATATTTATGTTCTTCGTTTTGTTCTTCCCTAAAGGAATTTGGGGAAGCATCTTGAGCAAGCTAAACCTCAATCAGGATTTGAAATAATGAGTAGCTCAAATCAAACCCCCATTCTAGAAGCTCGTAATGTCAGTAAGAGCTTTGGGAAATTTAAAGCCTTACAGAATGTCTCAACCACATTTATGCCCGGCTCCCTTACAGCAATCATTGGACCTAATGGCGCAGGCAAAAGTACCTTCTTTAATGTTCTTAGTGGCGCATTTCCACCGTCTAGCGGCCAAATCTTATTTAATGGCAAAGATATTACCGGCATGCAGCAATATGAGTTTGCCCGTATCGGCATCTCTAAGAGCTTTCAGATTACCAATGTATTTAAGCAACTCACCGTTCATGAAAATGTGCGCGTTGCCGCCCAAATGGAAACGGCGCGTTATAACTTTTTACGTAATGCACAAAGTTATCCAGAGCCCATTGAGCTTGCAGACCAGTTGTTACGTCGCGTTAACTTAGAGCATCTCAGAAATAAAAAGACGGGGGACTTAGCCCACGGTCAACAACGCGCTTTAGAAATTGCGATGGCGCTCGCATGCAACCCTAGCCTTCTTTTACTGGATGAGCCAACCGCAGGCATGTCTCCTGAGGAAACGCTCGTCATGATGGATCTCATTCGCACGCTTGCAAATGAAAGAACGGTGATTTTGGTTGAGCATAAGATGAAACTCATCATGGGTTTATGCAAACGCATCATTGTTTTACATCATGGTGAGTTTTTAGCTGAAGGCACTCCAGAAGAAATTCAGAATAATGCAGAGGTACGACGTGTGTACCTAGGTCAAGGTTAAAGAAGGTGTATATATGTTGCGTGTAGAAAATTTAAATGCCTGGTACGACCGCAGCCACGTTCTGCAAGGCGTCTCCTTAGAAGTCAATAGCGGTGAAATCGTTACCTTAATGGGCCGTAATGGTGCTGGCAAGACTACTACCCTGCGCTCCTTAATGGGTCTGCTGTCAAAGAGGGAAGGTAAAGCTTCTATTGATGGCACCTCTTTTTTAGATCTCGCGGCGCATGAGCGCTACCACTTAGGCTTAGCTTATGTCCCCGAAGATAGGCGGATTGTTCCAGGATTAACCGTCAAAGAAAACTTAGAGCTGGGTGTGATTGCCAAGAAAAGTCGTGGCGATATGAATGCCCTGGTTGATGAAATCGCAGAAACCTTTCCTCGCCTGAAGGAGCGATTGCATCAGGATGGTACTTCGATGTCTGGTGGAGAACAGCAGATGCTAGCGATTGCTCGCGCCATGATTGCCAAGCCAAAAGTAATCTTGTTGGATGAACCATCAGAAGGGATCATGCCAGTCTTGGTTGAAGAAATGTTTGAACTATTTGCCAAACTAAAGCAGCAGGGTTTAACTATTCTGCTTGTGGAGCAAAATGTTCAGCAAGCACTTAAGATTTCCGATAGAGCTTATATTTTGGATCAAGGTGAAATTGTTTTCCACGACACCGCTCAAAATCTGTTGAATAACGACGAGATTCAGCAAAAATACTGCGCTGTTTAATCTTTCAAATCCCCGCTTAAATTAGACCTAGCCAATGTCCTAATTGGTGCCAAACGCTGGTGGGCACCAAAGTTAACAACCAGGTCATCGTGAGATAGCGTAGTAACTTACCAATAAACATATAGATTAAGCATGGGCCCCAAGCCAGCCTGAGCCACCCTGCCGCCAAACACAAGGGGTCGCCAAAGCCAGGCAACCAGGATAACAAGAGCATCTTTGGCCCCCGCTCTTCGAGCCAGCGCTGCATTCTGCCATTACTGGGTCCTTTGAGGGACTCAAAGCTATTACGGCTTATTAGTCCGAGCCACCAGTCAAGCATACCCCCCAATGTATTGCCGATCGTGGCAACCATAATGGCGATCCAATATAAATGGGGATTAACTGAGACGTAGCCAAACAGTATGGGCTCAGAGCCGACAGGCAGTAAAGTTGCGGAGATAAAAGCGCTGATAAATACCGCTGGCAAACCAATCGATGGCATCCCAAAGAAGTCAAAGAATTGACTGAGCATTTGCTCCATTACGCCAGAACTCCGGACGGTTTAGAAAGTAAGTACTTGGTCATCTATCAAGTATGCCCCAATAGACACTCAGGTCGGCCGCGGCCCTTAGGAATGAGGTCTTTTTTGACCTGCCCTGAATTCTGAATTCTTGCTTAAACTGTAGGTCTTAGCATTAATTAACCTCCCCCTACTTTAGATAGCCATATGAATCACCCCATCCCCAAGCCAGACCAATATCAAGATATGCGTGAAGCTTTGCGCGACCTCTGTAGCAGCTTTGACTCTGCTTACTGGCAAAAGGTAGATCATGAGCGTGACTATCCAGAGGCGTTTGTAGATGCCATGGCCCAAGCGGGCTGGTTAGCGGCATTAATTCCTGAGGAGTATGGTGGCTCTGGATTGGGTTTGGCTGAGGCTTCAGTCATCATGGAGGAGATTAATTTCTCCGGTGGCAACGCTGGCTCTTGCCATGGACAGATGTACAACATGGGCACCTTGCTACGCCATGGCTCTGACCTACAGAAGAAACTCTACCTCCCAAAAATCGCAACCGGTGAATTACGCCTTCAGAGTATGGCGGTGACCGAACCCAGCACAGGCACGGATACCACCAAACTCAAAACTACTGCCGTCAAAAAAGGTGATAAGTACATTGTGAATGGTCAGAAGGTTTGGATCTCCCGCATTCAGCACTCTGATTTGATGATTCTGCTAGCGCGCACTACGCCATTAGCAGAGGTCAAGAAAAAATCAGAGGGCATGTCGATCTTTATCGTCAACCTGAAAGATGCTATTGGCAATGGCATGGCAATTCAGCCGATTGCTAATATGGTCAATCATGAAACCAATGAAGTCTTCTTTGATAACTTAGAAATTCCAGCTGAGAATCTCATTGGCGAAGAAGGCAAAGGCTTTAAGTACATCTTAGATGGCCTCAATGCCGAGCGCGTCCTCATTGCAGCTGAGTGCATTGGTGATGCTTATTGGTTTGTAGATAAATCACGGCGTTATGCCAATGACCGTGTGGTATTTGATCGCCCTATTGGCAAGAACCAAGGCATTCAGTTCCCTATTGCCGACTCGTTTATTGAGACCGAGGCAGCTAACTTGATGCGCTTTAAAGCATGCGAACTGTTTGACAATAATCAAGCTTGCGGTGCAGAGTCGAATATGGCTAAGTACTTGGCTGCAAAAGCCTCTTGGGAAGCGGCCAATGTTTGTCTACAAACGCATGGTGGCTTTGGTTTTGCGAATGAATATGATGTTGAACGCAAGTTCCGCGAGACCCGTCTCTATCAAGTTGCGCCTATCTCTACGAACTTGATCTACTCTTATGTGGCAGAGCACATTTTGGGTCTGCCACGCTCCTTTTGATGTGCTAGATCTTTTGATTGATTGAGTTTTTTTAGACAAGTAATGACATGAGTATTCGCCCCTTAGATGGCATCACTGTAGTTTCCCTAGAACACGCTATTGCCGCCCCTTTTTGCACGCGCCAATTAGCTGATTTAGGTGCGCGTGTTATTAAGGTTGAGAGGCCTGGTGCCGGAGACTTTGCCCGCGCCTATGATGAGCGCGTCAATGGCATGTCCTCTCACTTTACTTGGGTCAACCGCTCCAAAGAAAGTTTGACCTTAGATCTCAAGCAAGAATCTGCGCTAGCAGCACTGAAGATGCTACTCAAAACAGCTGACGTCCTAGTACAAAATTTGGCGCCTGGTGCCGCAGCACGCATGGGACTGACTGCAGAGCTCTTGCAAAAAGACAATCCGGGTTTGATTTTGTGCGACATCTCAGGTTATGGAAATAACGGCCCTTATCGTGACAAAAAGGCTTATGACCTGTTGATTCAAAGTGAAGCTGGGTTCTTATCTGTTACCGGCACACCAGAAACTCCTAGTAAAGCAGGTAACTCGATTGCTGATATTGCTGCAGGCATGTATGCGTACACCAATGTACTGGCGGCACTATTACAGCGGGGTAAGACTGGCAAGGGATCTACGATTGATGTTTCTATGCTCGAGTCTTTGGGTGAATGGATGAGTTATCCACTCTATTACGCTTATGAGGGTGCAACACCCCCTCCTCGCAATGGTGCATCTCATGCCACGATCTATCCTTATGGGCCATTTAAAGCTGGTGATGGCGGCACTATCATGCTGGGATTACAAAATGATCGTGAGTGGGTTTTATTCTGTGAAGTGGTACTTGAAAATCTAGCCCTCGCCAAAGATGAGCGCTTTGATAAAAACTTCAAACGTAATGAAAAGCGCGATGAATTACTTTCGATCATTGATGCGTGTTTTAGCAAACTCACTACCGAGCAGGTCATAGCAAAACTGGATCAAGCTCAAATCGCCAATGCCCGACTAAACGATATGCAGGGTTTATGGAATCACGATCAACTCAAAGCTCGCGAGCGCTGGGTACAAGTCGGTTCACCGGTAGGTCCCATTCCCGCAATGCTTCCGCCTGGTAGCAATAACAGCTTCGACTACCGCATGGATGCCATTCCTGCGGTGGGGCAGCATACCGAAGCAATCTTATCTGAACTTGGTATTGCTGCAAGTGAGATTGAGGTAATGCGCAGCCAAGGGGCGATTTAAAGTAGAGGTGATGCTAAGTGTGCCGCGTTCTCTAGTAAGACGCGCCAACGTGGTCGCTTAGCCCAACTTACCGGATCAACTAAATCCGATTGGGCTAAGTAGGATTCAATCAGGGTCTCTAGCTTGGCACAAAACTCATTGTTGTAGACAATTAAACTGATCTCAAAATTGAGGCGCAAGCTGCGCTGATCAAAATTGACTGATCCAAAAATCGCCACTTGCTGATCTATTAGCAAACTCTTGGTATGCAATAAACCACCATGAAATTCAGCGATATTGACACCCGCATCCATCAGGTCAGCATAAAAGCTATGGCTACTCCAGGCGACTAAGGCTGAATCGTTCAATTTAGGAACAATTAAAGTGACCTTCACACCACGACCAGCTGCTGCCATCAACGCCTGAATCAAGCCATCATCTGGACCAAAGTAAGGCGTGGTGATGATGAGCTCTTTGCGTGCATCCATGATGGCGGAGAGCAATACCTGATACAAGATGTCATCGCGATATACCGGACCGGAAGAAAACTCTTGGGCAAGTACTCGCCCCTCAATCGGAGTGGGAGTGGGAGCCACAGCATTAAAGTGGGTAATCTTCGGATTGTCGACACTCCAGTCAAAAGAGAATGTCAGCTCAAACTGAGATGCAACCGGGCCTTCAATTCTGACCATGGCATCCACCCACTCCCCCACACCGGAGTCTTGCTTAAAACTGCGTGGATCGACCATATTCATACTGCCAGTCCAAACCACGGTGTTATCGATCACAAATATTTTTCGATGTAGCCGGAGATCCGCACGACGAAATTGAAAGCGTCCAATTTGAATTGGCAATGCCTCAGTGACTTGAATGCCAGCATTTCTAAAGCGATTAGGCCAGCTGGATTTAAACCAATCTTTACTTCCCAATGAATCTAGTAACACCTTACAGGCTACACCCCGTTTAGCCGCCGCAATTAAGGCCTCGCCAACGCGATCAGCATCACCACCTAAGGCCCAAATATAAAACTCCAAATGCAGTGATTTTTTTGCCTGGTTAATTTCGTCAATGAAATGCTGCAAAATCTCAAGTGAGCTGGTAAACAACTCTATCTTGTTACCAGCAATCACGGGGGATCCGTTTTTGGATTCAGCTAATAAGCTAAGAGCCCTGCCTTCGATAGGTAGTTGTAGCTTATCAGCTTGATAGTGCTTGCGCATTTCTGCTGTGATGGCCGCATATTCCTTATCCATCCGAATAATTTTTCTCGTGAGTTTACGACCTACAGGGCGCTCACCAATCAGGATGTAGAGACTGATACCTAGAAGCGGAAACAAGACCACAATCAAAAACCATGCAATCGCAACACCGACTGGTCTTCTGACGGAAATTAATCTAAATCCAAACAGAATCACAATGACCGCATGAACTATGGGGACCCAAATTAAAGAGAATCCAAAAATAGATCCTAATAAATAATTTAATATGCTCATATGATTTCCAGTTCAGCAGTAATACCTAGATGATCTGAGAGCTTCAACCATTCATGCAAAACTGCTGCCGAATGAATCTTCAAGCCTCGTACATAAATTCGGTCCATTGAAAGCATGGGCTTCACACTGGGAAAGGTTTTTGCAGGAGCACCTGTAAGTACCTCAAAAACCTCTTGAAAACCAGCGGCACGCATCGGGGCGCTAACACGATTACGCCAATCGTTAAAGTCACCCGCCACAATAGTGGGTCCACCCTCTGCAAGAAAATCAATGTAGCGAATAATTTCATCTAATTGACGCTCTCGCCCCCTCTCAAATAAAGCTAGATGCACACAAAAACAATGGATCGGCGTTGAATTTCCTTCTAGCTGGGCAACGCTATGGAGCAAGCCTCGCCTCTCGAATCGATAGGCAGAGATGTCGTAGTTTTCACCTTTACGCAATGGCCTCTTTGAAAGGATTGCGTTGCCATGATGGCCGTCTGGATACTCAACATTTTTACCGTAGTGCCAATCATGCCAAAAGTCTTCGGATAAAAAATGGGTAAGCTCTGTTAGTGGCCATTGGCTAAATCTCCTAATCCGCCCACGATGCTCTTGTTGCAGCTCTTGTAAAAATAGCAAGTCTGGATGATGACTGCGCATTTTTTGACGCAACTCATAAATAGTGGATTTTCTGTGCAAGGGTGATAGCCCCTTGTGGACATTCATAGTCATGATGCTAAAGCGACCTAGCACTTGTGTCATCAAAACTGTCCTGCAGCACGCTGCCGTCGCACGCGTGCTAAATAGATTTCACCCTCGACTAAATCCTGACACTGCATACATTTATTACAAATGGATGCCTGCTCGCGTAAGTCATCAATCGAGTCAATTGGATGAGTATCGAGATATTCGCGCAGATCAACATCGAGAACCTCATTACAGAGGCAAATGACTTCGGCCATGAGTTCAAAAAGGGGAAATTGTTTGCATTCATGCTATTTTGCCATCCCCTTGCTAGAATCTAGCCCATGTTGACGACCTTTCAAGATGCTTTCAGACTACTTTTGCATTTAGATGCAGGGGTCATTGGCATTGTGCTGGTCTCACTTCAGGTCAGCTTGAGCGCATTGATCCTCGGCACCATACTAGGACTACCAGTTGGTGCCCTATTGGCCACAGAGGAATTTAAGGGTAAACAAACAATTACACTGATCTTAAACACCCTCATGGGCGTTCCAACTGTGATTATTGGTGTCATTGTGTATCTACTGCTATCGAGGACAGGGCCTTTAGGAGTATGGGGGTGGCTATTTACACCCAAGGGCATGATCCTGGCCCAAACACTGCTCACAACCCCCCTAATTGCCGCCCTGAGCCGCCAAATCCTAGAGGATTCTTGGAGAATTCATCGGGATGCTTTCATGGCACTTCGCTTACCCAGGCTTTCCGCCCTGAAATGGCTTTTATGGGACTGCCGCTTCTCCCTCACCATTGCCATCCTTGCTGGACTCGCTAGAGCGATATCCGAAGTGGGGGCCGTCATGATCGTCGGCGGTAATATCGATCAATCTACTCGTACCATGACAACAGCAATTGCCCTAGAAACTAGCAAAGGCGATCTCCCCTTAGCACTTGCTTTGGGTATTGTTTTGCTTGGCATTGTTTTGTTGGCAAACCTCTTTACATTTGTAGTTCGCCAAATTGCGGAGCGTCGCTATGGTTAATCATTCTGAACAATTCCAGCAATTTATTGAGTTCAAAGACGTCATTGTCAAAAGTGATGGACGCATTATCTTAGATATCCCTCATGCAATGATTCCTGCAGATCGAATTTGCGCTTGCATTGGACCTAATGGCGCTGGCAAAACAACCCTCCTCAAATTAATAGATGGCTTAATCAAGCCAGACTCGGGCACCGTTAATCACTCAAGCGGCCCCATTAAATCATCTCTGGTATTGCATCACACGCCGATGATTAAAGCCTCAGCACGAACGAACATGTCGATGGTGAAAGACTCAGATCCCTCAATTTCTTCTATTGCTATTGATACGGTGATGGAGCAGATCGGCTTAAGTCACCTTGCCAATAGTCCTGCGCACAAACTTTCGGCAGGTGAAAGACAAAAACTTTGCTTAGGTCGAGTTATTTTGCAAAAACCCAACTTGATACTGCTTGATGAACCTACGGCTAATTTAGATCCGAACACCACAGAACAAGTCGAAGAGATCATTCGCCAATTTAAGTGCCAAGGCTCTGATGTCATCTTTACATCCCACCAACTTGCACAGGTACAAAGAATTGCGGAATACATCATCTTCATTGATCAGGGCCAGATAAAAGAAAAGGGACCCGTAGGTCCCTTCTTTGCCAATCCCCAGACACAAGCAGCTAAACGCTACTTACATCAAGAATTACTCGTTGACTAATTACTTGGCTGCTGGTGCCGCAGCTACAGGAGCAACAAACGGTGGCGGAGCTACACAAGCTGCGGGAGCTGGTGTACCAGCAACCCTGAAGCGATCAGCCACTCTATTTTGAGCTTGACATAGCTGGAACGCGCCCATTCTGTCGCCATAGGCAGTCTTGGCTTTTGCCAAAGCTGCAGCCTCTTGAGCCTCAGGTGTCAACGGAGGCAAGGCAGCAAATACAGCTGTGCTTGCGAGTGAACAGAATGTGAGAGCGATGATTTTTTTCATAGCCATATCCTTATTTGTTAACTTTGTCGTACCAGAGCTCATGGTGCTCTTTAGCCCAAGTAGCATCAACATAGCCAGTCATCATGCCGTCCGATGAGCCTTGCATGCCGATAGAACCAATGTAAATGTGGCCCATTGCCATTGCAGTCATCAAGATAGAGGCAGAGCTGTGAACAATGTTGGCTAACTGCATAGTGCCACGGAGATACTGCACGTCCATGAACGGTACGATCATATCGAGCACGAATCCTGAAGCTGAGATAGTTAAGCCTAATACAACCATACCAAACCAGAACCAGATTTTTTCACCCATATTGAAGAAACCTGCAGGTGGGTGCTTACCGGTCAATGCACCGCCAAGCGTCATCAACCAGGTAAGGTCGCCCTTGCCAGGAATATTGCGAGTGGCAAACAGCAAGAAGAAAATCACAACGCTCAAAGTAAACAA
Organism: Polynucleobacter sp. Nonnen-W13; assembly: GCF_018881735.1. Taxonomy (NCBI): domain Bacteria; kingdom Pseudomonadati; phylum Pseudomonadota; class Betaproteobacteria; order Burkholderiales; family Burkholderiaceae; genus Polynucleobacter; species Polynucleobacter sp. Nonnen-W13. The sequence goes on from NZ_JACVPU010000002.1 coordinate 248,401, forward strand.
TGGGCCAGAGTAGTTATGAATATTCTTGCAAATCATCAAGAATGATCCGTAAGCCGCACCACCCATCAAAGGCATTGCAAAGTACTTACCCCACAAAATCAACATACCGGTTAAGGCTAAGCCGATAAAACTGGCAGCCATTACCCAGTGCGTGAAGCGCTCAAAACCATTGAAACGCTTGATTTTTTGACCCGACATAGGAGCGTGAAGCTTGATTGGACCCTTGACCAAGAACAGAGCAGCAATACCAAAGAAGGCAATTGCTAGAATCCAAGCACCGTAAACAGTGATGACACCATTACGAATCAAACGCCACTGTTGACCAGCACGCTGAATCAACACACTAGACTCTTTATCAGGAATACTGACATAGTTATAAGGGTCGCTGTTTGCGGTATCCCAAATAGCGCCTTCCTTAGGCGCTGTATTTGCGGGTTGCGATTGCGCTTGGGTACCCTTTGAAATCTCGTTGAGATTCTTTGGGAAATCAATTCCGCTTGGGCTAGGCAGAGGCGGCATTGCTGCACGTTCTGCCAAGGCAACGCCACTTAAAAGACTTAGCGAGACACCAAGAGCTAAAGCCCAGGAGCGACTGACACTAATAAATGATCGATTCATACAAATATCCTTAAACGTTTTCGTTTTATTTATTGTTGTTTAACTGATCACTTAGCGCGTGAATATTCAGATTGACCCTGATTGCGCTTGTTAATCGCTTCTGTCCAACTAGCTTGATCTCCAGGCTTCCATCCCTTAGTCATAAACCCATTGTCAGCACCCATATATGGTGCGACATCTGGACGCTTAGCTGCATAGGCTGCAACTTCAGGTGGTTCAGAGCAAGCGGATAACAGCGTACCTGCTGCCAGACCAATGGCGAGAATTTTGAAATTCAATTTCATGATTTCGCTCCTGGAATTTTGGCAGCTGGTGTTGGGGCTGGGGCTGGTGAGCCAGCAGGGCCATAAGCAGTTGACCAACCGAAGATGTCATTGCTTGGATATCTACCATTCGCTTCGCGCACAGAAACGCGTTTGGCGTAAATACTAGAAATCACGTCGCCATCTCCGCCAATCAATGCTTTGGTAGAACACATCTCTGCGCATAAAGGCAACTTACCTTCAGCTAAGCGGTTACGGCCATATTTTTCAAACTCAGCAACGCTACCGTTAGCTTCTGGGCCGCCACTACAGAATGTGCACTTGTCCATTTTGCTGCGAACACCGAAGGCGCCCTTGCTCAAGAACTGAGGTGCGCCAAATGGGCATGCAAATGAGCAGTAACCGCAACCGATACAGATATCTTTGTCATGCAAAACCACACCTTCGTCGGTACGGTAGAAGCAATCCACTGGGCAGACAGCCATACAAGGCGCATCTGAACAATGCATACATGCAACTGAAATAGACTTTTCTTTGCCGACAATACCGTCGTTAACCGTAACAACACGGCGACGAGTAATACCCCAAGGCACTTCGTTGTCGTTTTTACAAGCAGTAACACAGCCATTGCACTCAATGCATCGTTCTGTATCACATATAAATTTCATTCTTGCCATTGTGTTCTCCTGACTTTATTTTTTAACTTAGGCAAATTTTTCGATTTGGCACATGGTGGTTTTGGTTTCTTGCATCATCGTTACCTGATCGTAGCCATAGGTTGTAGCAGTATTCACCGCCTCACCTAACACTACTGGGGCAGCGCCCTCTGGGTAATATTTGCGCAAGTCGTTACCCTGCCACCAGCCAGCAAAGTGGAATGGTACAAAGGCTGTGTCTTGGTCAACCCGCTCAGTAACCATTGCGCGCACCTTGATCTTGGCACCCGTTGGAGACTTAACCCAGACGTAGTCCCAATTCTTAATGCCACGAGCTTCTGCAGCCTTAGGATTGATCTCCACAAAGTTCTCTTGCTGCAACTCTGCCAACCATGGGTTAGAACGAGTTTCGTCTCCCCCACCCTCGTACTCAACCAAACGACCAGAAGTCAGAACGATTGGGAACTTTTCATAAAGCTTGTCGCTCAAGTTCTTGTCTTGAAGCGTTTTGTACAGAGTTGGCAGGCGCCAGAAATTCTTCTTATCCGCAGATGTTGGGTACTTACGCATCATTGGCTCATTAGTACTGTAGAGCGCCTCGCGGTGTGTTGGTATGGCATCTGGGAAGTTCCATACCACTGCACGTGCTTTCGCATTGCCAAATGGATGGCAACCGTTTTTCATTACCACACGCTGAATACCGCCAGAGAGGTCAGTCTTCCAGTTTTTACCTTCAGCAAGCTTTTGCTCTTCTTCAGTTAATTGATTCCACCAGCCGAGTTTTTTCACAAGTACGTGATCAAACTCTGGATAGCCAGTGGTGATCGCTGAGCCCTTAGAGCAAGAACCGTCTTCGGCCAACAAATTCTTACCGTCTTTTTCCACACCGAAGTTGGCACGGAAGTTACCGCCACCTTCCATCACACTCTTACTAGTGTCATAGAGGTTTGGTGATCCTGGATGCTTAATTGCGGCAGTACCGTAGCAAGGCCAAGGCAAACCGTAGTAATCACCTGTTGTGTCATAGCCAGTTACTGGATCAACACCGCCACGTGACTTCAATGTCTTCGGATCAAATACTCCCGCCATTCTCATGTGCGCTTTCAAACGCTCAGGGGTTTGACCGGTGTAACCAATTGTCCAGACAGAGCGATTAATTTCGCGCAAGATATCTTCGATCTGCGGCTCTTTCCACTGCTTGCCAGCAAACTTCGAATTGAGCATCTTGTAATTCTTGGAGAGCTCTTCACCGAAACCAAGGCGATCAGCAAACGCTTGCATGATCACATGGTCAGGAACAGACTCAAACAATGGGTCGATCACTTTCTCGCGCCACTGCAATGAGCGGTTTGAGGCAGTAGCTGAACCCGTAGTTTCAAACTGAGTTGTCGCTGGCAATAAGTAAACATTACGATTTTTGTTTACAGACTGGCCTTCAGCTGGAGGCATTGCTGCCATAGCCGCAGTCGCACTTGGATAAGGATCAACCACCACCAACAAATCCAATTTGTCCATCGCACGCTTCATGTCCAAACCGCGTGTTTGTGAGTTTGGCGCATGACCCCAGAAGAACAAACCTTTGACATTGGTCTGCTGATCAATCATGTCATTCTTCTCAAGTACCGCATCAACCCAACGAGAAACCGTAGTACCAGATTTCTCCATCATATCAGGAGCGTAGCGACCTTTGATCCACTCGTAGTCAACACCCCAAACTGTTGCGTAGTGTTTCCATGAGCCTGCTGCCAAACCATAGTAACCAGGCAAGGAATCTGGATTAGGACCTACGTCGGTTGCACCTTGAACGTTATCGTGACCGCGGAAAATATTTGCGCCACCGCCGGACTTACCGATGTTGCCCAAAGCTAATTGCAGAATGCAAGATGCGCGCACCATGGCGTTACCAATGGTGTGTTGTGTTTGACCCATACACCAAACTAAAGTGCTTGGGCGATTCTTCGCCATCGTTTCAGCAACTTTGTACATCTGCGCTTCTGGAACGCCACAAGCCTCTTCTACATTCTTTGGAGTCCACTTCTCCATCACTTCTTTGCGGATCTCGTCCATACCGTAAACACGGTCATTGATGTACTTCTTATCTTCCCAGCCATTATTGAAGATGTGATAAAGAACACCGAACAAGAATGGAATATCAGTGCCCGAACGAATGCGAACGTACTGATCAGACTTCGCTGCAGTACGGGTGTAGCGTGGATCAACTACGATCACCTTGCAACCATTTTCTTTTGCATGCAATAAGCTGAGCATAGACACTGGGTGCGCTTCTGCAGCGTTAGAGCCAATGTACAAAGCCGCCTTGGAGTTCATCATGTCGTTGTAGCTATTAGTCATCGCACCATAGCCCCAGGTGTTAGCAACACCGGCAACTGTTGTGGAGTGACAAATACGTGCTTGATGGTCTGTGTTGTTGGTTCCAAAGAAAGAAACCCACTTACGCATTAGGTAAGCTTGCTCGTTATTGTGTTTTGAAGAACCAATAAAGAAGAGTGAATCTGGACTGTACTTGCTACGCAAATCTTTCATCTGCGCAGTGATTTCAGTCAAAGCCTGATCCCAAGAAATACGTTGGTATTTACCGTCAACCAACTTCATTGGGTAACGTAAACGGAAATCACCGTGGCCATGCTCGCGTAAAGATGCACCCTTAGCGCAGTAAGCACCCAAGTTAATCGGGGAATCAAATGCGGAGTCTTGACGAACCCAAACACCATTCTCAACGGTAGCGTCAGTCGCGCAACCTACGGAGCAGTGGGTACAAATGGTTCTCTTAACCTCGATCTTGCCCTTGCCGTCCAGCATTGCTTTGCTTTGCTCAGCAGATGCCTTTTGTACCAGCGTTAATTGGCTTGCCGCGATACCAGCACCAACACCTACTCCGGAGCGCTTGAGGAAGGTACGGCGATCCATCGTTCGCACGGCGGACTGAAGTCCCCGTGACAAGCTACCGATGAGGCGTGATGCAGGTGTAGAGCGACCGCTCTGTGGGGTATTGGATTTACGAGTCAGACTCATATGTTGTCCCTGAGAAATATTTTTATTTAATTATTTGGAAATGACTTCTTTAGCAACTTGATTTAAAGCATGGTGGTTTCGTAATACTTACGAATGTGCGCTGTGAGTTGATAGCCATCATCTTTACCCTGCACTGTGCTGCCAATTTCTTGAATCACTGCTTTGCCAAGCGGAGTTTGGGAGGCTATGGCTACGGCACCAACAGTGGCACCCGCTCCGATGAAAAACTTCCTACGGGAAGGCTTGTTTTCTTCGTTTACTACGGCTGTAGATTTGGTGCTCATCGCATGCTCCTCTTTAGTGCAAATTTGATATGCATCAAGTGTAATTGGTAATTGCATTTTTGACATATTAGAGTTACAAAAAAATGATTCTAGGGGGGTAAACCCTAGTCTTTGTGTAATGCACTACAAGATTTAAATCATGTCGAAGCTTTGTCCTTCAATCGCAAGAAACTCCCGAGTCAAGGCAGCTACTGGATGGTAGAGATGCATCTCTGGGATATCTTCTATTGCATCGCAGAGTTCGTCATACCAAGGGCGAATATGGCTATTGAAAAAAACCCTTTGGTTTGTAAGGTTTGAAATCTCTACGTCATCCCCTGCAATGAGGTACCTCATGACCTCACATAAGGCTGAAATATGGTCCTCAGTTTCTGTAACTTCTTCCGCAGATTCCAAACCAAAAGTCTGAAGAGATCGACGGATCTCGACTAAAGGTTTTTCATTTAAATGGCCAGCCATGTAAAAAGAGCCATTCAGAATAATGTTGGGTCGCCCCACGCTAATGAAGTTCAGGTCAAACTCCTCGTGCCAGGCCTGAGCGGGATTATTTTTAGCAACCTCAACTACGCTATGCCAAACCTTCGCCAGCGGAGCATCTTCTGCCTGAATCTCTTCTCCATCAGGAATGGAGGCGGCAATTTGATTCAGTAATTCCTGATCTGGCGCTTGATGAAAAAGTCGGGCAATCAAACCATATAGGTCAGCACGAGCCAGATCCTCTGGCAAACCCTCATCCCCAACCGTGGTTACGGTACCTTCTTGTGTCTTTTCACTCATTGTTCTTTATTCACCATGTCAACTACACGACAATCACTGCACATCTTGAGCCTCTCTAATGCGGCGCCAGCAAATGCCCCATGAGCACCCAACTTGGAGAGCATCAAATCGACCATCTTGGAGGTTCCAAAAACCTTTCCACAGCTAATACAGTGAAAGGGTTTGGTTTCATTCAGCTCAACCTTTTCCTTGCGCTGCTCCACTGAAAGCAAGCGTGGCGATAAGGCTAAGGCGTGCTCGGGGCAGGTTTGAACGCAGATACCACATTGAACGCAGTGCTTTTCGATAAAAGAAAGCTTCGGCTCATCCAGGTTATCCAATAGCGCGCCCTCAGGGCAACTGCCTACACAAGACATGCAGAGTGTGCAAGCGTCCTTATTTATATTGAGTCCGCCTAAGAAGGATGACTTTGGCAAGACTGCTCCAGCTTCTGGAAGTGGTGTTTTGGCTTGCTTTTGCAAATGCTCCAACACCATCTCTATGGTTTCGCGCTTCTGATTGCCCAAACCAAAACTGGCAGGCGAACAAATGGCTGGCAGAGCACCGCGCTGACGAAGCTTGCCCATTGCAGACGATACCGTTTCCAGATCCCCTAGGGAGTCGATTTGTATTAATGAGAATCGGGCATCAAATCCATAAGCAGCCAGAATGGCGTTCCCTAAATCGATTTGCGTCTCTAGTGCGGCGCGATAAGCAGGGTCCTCATCTCCAGTCAGCAATAGAATCACTTCGCCAAAACCATAACTGAGGGCACCCAGCCATAAATCCAACCCGGTAGAAGCAATATGCTCAATGCCATAAGGCAATACAAAAGATGGCAATCCTTCAAACTGCTTTGGCCTCAAGTGCGCCATACGTCCCAGAGAATCTAAAGCTTGGCTTCCAGCTTGAAGTGTATGCAATAGCAAAGCAGGTGCTTGCGCTTGTTTAGTCTTGGCACTCTCGAGGGCAAAGACATTGGCGAGAGTTTTAATCTCTTTACCTTGATGGGGCACGCTTGGGTAGTTGTAGCGCATTGCGCCGGATGGGCAGACTGTCGAGCAAGCTCCACAACCCATACACAAATTTGGATTGACTTCTACAGTACCCTGTCCATTCTTAAACACAGAAGATATAGCGCCTGTAGAGCAAACATCGATACAAGCATTGCACCCAACTTTGCCATTACGGCCATGCGCACAAATCTTTTCGTTATAGACAAAGTACTTTGGCTTTTCAAACTCACCAACCAAACCTAATAGTTGGGTGGCAACCAATGCTTGCTCTAAGGGATCATTTCCGGGAGCAAAGTAACCTTTTGGCGTCTGACTCATGCGCATCTGCGGATCAACACGCAGATCCATAATCAAATCAAACTCAGCACTGCGCTGACGCTCTACTCGATCAAAATTGATCGCACCGATACCAGCACAGGCCGTAATACATGCACGATGAGATTTGCATTTATCTAGATCAATCTGAAATGCGTCATCAATTGCGCCTTCAGGGCAAACCTCAACGCAGGCCCCACAGCGGGTACACATCTCTGGATCAATGGGGTTTTGCAAATCCCAATCTACCGTGAAATTCCCTAGATAACCATCTAGCTTAGTAGGGCTACCGGTATAAATCGGAAAGTTTCTGGCGATGGGTAGTGCACCCGGTTCGGTACATAAAACAGAGACTTCAAGAGAATCGCTCAGCTTTTCGGCCCAAGGTAAAGCTTGCTTACCAGGACCAACAATCAGTAAGCGCCCTTGGCTTTCATAATTAACGACCGGCACGGGCTCTGCTTGCGGCATCTCAGCTAAAGCTAAGAGCGCGGCGATCTTTGGGGTGGAAGCTTTAGCTTCTTGTGTCCAACCTGCTACCTCACGAATATTGACGAAACGCAATGGCGCAACCAAAGGCTTGGCTGATTGTTCGGCTAGCTCACTAAATAATGCGCTTTCTTGAGTGCACGCAATCACGATGGCATCGCTACCATCAAATGCCTTCATCACTGAACCCACTTCCTGCCTACATAAGGAGGTGTGCATGGTGAGGCCCAAGGCCTTGCCATCCAAGGGCATAGTTCCGTTGCAATTACAGACTAATTTTTGACTCATTGATTTCTTCTTAACTGGTTTTTTTATCCACGGGCAAGGGGTCTTTATCCCCTACTTCCTGAATAGTCGTTGGTGTGGATGTTAAATCAGTCTGAGCACTTAGGGGTAAAGCCTGTTCTACTGGCTCAGGCGGCACCTTGGCAACAGTTTTCGTATCGTCAGCTTCCTCGTCGCCATCCTTGCGGAAAATGTTGAGCATGTCCGATTGCACCATGCGCTTGAGCATTTCCAAGGGAATGGGGTCAGGTTTGGAGTAGTCATCAATGTAAATGTCCAGGCCATCCATGATGTTGAAGTGCGGGTCCGAGAACATCTTCTTCATGGCAGCTTGCTGAACTGCTGGATCTACATCTGGCTTCATAAAGGCAGAAAAGTCAGGTGCAAAACGATCGATCTTCTCGACATCGTCCAAAGTTGCTGGTGGGGGTGTGTCTGCAGAAGCTTGCTGCACTTCAGGCTTAGCTGTTAACGCTTGCGTGGTCTGCTCGACTGGTTTTTTTTCAGGCTCTAACTGCTCACCAGCCTTCAGACGTGACCAACGGCCCAGAAATCCGCCGGCCATTAATCTTCTACCCCACGATTAGCGCCTTTGAAAGACTCAGGGCGATGTCGCTTCTTGGGCTCAGGACGGTAATGCTCATTGACATACTCTTGCAACCAAGAGGCATGCTCTGAAGAAAGTGGCACGCTATCCACTGACTCGCCACCATCCAATAAACGCCCTGCTTCGTTATAGCTGACGCAAATGCGGTGCGGAACTGCAATCGACGTTTCCGATTTAGCTAGCTCAATAGACTGGGCATCAATATAGCGCTCAATATCTTCTTCTAGGCGCCACATTACAAACCAACACGGTTCAGTAGCTGAAAGATTAAGGTAGTAGCCCTCACCCTCATCTGGGAAGAGCTTGAGTTCGTAGCCAGTAAATAACCAAGACTCACCTTGTTCATCGCGCCCTAAAAACTGCCCCACGAATTTGTTCTCGACACTGGGTATATTGGTGAACTGCCCAAAATCCGGCAATACCTCATGAGGTACCCACCGATATGAAATCCACGGGTTATCAACAAACTGCTTGCGCATGATCACAGCAAAACGCATAAGGCCTTAGGTGTTTTGAACCACAATGTTTGGAAATTTATTACTCATATCCTTAGACAGTGCTGCCACTTTGATGGCGACTCGTCTTGCAATCGTTTTATAAATTTCGCTGATAGCGCCATCAGGATCTGCGACTACGGTTGGACGACCCGCATCCGCCTGCTCGCGTATCGATAAGTTCAGGGGCAATGAACCCAAAAAGTCTGCGCCATATTCTTGGCACATCTTTTGGCCACCGCCAGTACCAAACACATGCTCTTCATGACCGCAACTTGGGCAGACATACGTACTCATATTTTCGATGATGCCCACAATCGGCACCCCAACCTTCTCAAACATCTTCAGACCCTTGCGCGCATCCAGCAATGCAATGTCTTGTGGTGTAGTCACAATCACCGCACCTGTAACAGGCACCTTCTGAGCAAGCGTTAGTTGAATATCGCCGGTACCAGGAGGCATATCCACAATCAAATAATCGAGATCGCGCCAACGGGTTTGACGCAGTAGTTGCTCTAAGGCAGAGGTCACCATAGGGCCACGCCAAACCATAGGGGCATCGTTATCGATCAAAAAACCAATTGAGCTCGCTTGAAGGCCATGACCTTCCATTGGCTCCATGGTGTTTTCTTCAATGGATTCTGGTCTACCGGTAATACCCAACATCATCGGCTGGCTTGGTCCATAGATATCCGCATCCAACATGCCTACTTGAGCACCTTCAGCGGCCAAAGCTAAAGCAATATTCACGGCGGTAGTCGACTTTCCGACCCCACCCTTGCCACTGGCTACAGCAATAATGTTTTTTACATTAGGCAATAGTTTGACGCCACGCTGAACAGAATGGGCAACGATTTGACTGCTCACATTGACGCTGACGTTTTTAACATCAGGTAATTCACGGAGCACGGCAATCACCGATTTACGAATCACATCAAATTGACTTTTTGCTGGATAACCCAAAACAATATCCAAACTAACATCACCGCCATCAACGCGTAAATTTTTCACACTCTTCGATGTTACAAAATCAATTTGGGTATTAGGGTCAATCAGACCTTTTAGTGCAGCTTGCACAGTCTCTACAGTAAGCGACAAAACTCTCTCCTATTCAGTGGAGCAGGCTTTTGTGAAGCCGGCTCTACCTTTTTTATTAAGTCCAATGATGAAAAATCAAATAGTGCGTAGATTAACCGCACATACAAAAAATTGCTAAAGCCAAATTAAGGGTTAATGTGAAACTGGAAATCCAGCCTCTGTTATGAGCCCCGAGGCTAATTCTGGGGAGAGGGTCGTTTCTAATGTGACCAACTGTGTCGCCAGGTCCACCTGAACCTGAGCCTGGGGATCTTGGGCTTGCACAGCACGAGTGACAGCGTTGACGCAACCACCACAAGTCATTCCTGAAACCTTGAGCGTAAACATGGCCACCCTTTCAAAACAGTCAAAATACAGTAGTTAATGGCTTTTTTTCACCATGCGGTAGATTATCTTCTACATGAGCACTACAGAATCCCCTAATTCAGAGTTTTATACCCTCGACATCGGCGGGATGACCTGTGCTTCCTGTGTTAGCCGAGTAGAAAAGGCTTTAGACAAGATTCCTGGGGTAGAGGCAGCAAGCGTCAATTTAGCGACCGAGCAGGCAAGAATTCGCGTTCGGCGGGGTTCCTCAAGCCTAGGGGACATCATCGCGCTTGTTAAAAAGACAGGCTACGAAGCTAAAGAAAGTTCCATTCGAGGTAATCCGGATCAGAAGATTGGCAAGCCATTTTGGGCTGCCGATGGTTTAGGCCGCGTGGTTCTGAGTTTTGCACTGTCAGCACCCCTCTTCTTGCCGATGTTCTTTATGCCTTTTGGTAATCATTGGTCTTTATCAGGATGGTGGCAGCTCGCTTTGGCAACACCAGTCCAATTCATTTTGGGATGGCGTTTCTATGTCGCAGGCTATAAATCCTTAATGGCTGGCGCGGGCAATATGGACTTATTGGTTGCCTTAGGTACTAGCGCTGCTTATGGGCTCAGTCTGTATATCTTGCTCACTTCAAACCATGCACATGAACTTTACTTCGAGGGATCTGCAGTCATCATCTGTATGGTCTTATTAGGCAAATGGTTGGAGGCACGAGCCAAGCAACAAACCAGTGAAGCGATTCGCGCCCTGCAAAAACTCTGGCCAGAGCATGCCAAAGTTTTCAACGCGGATGTTGAGCTACAGGGGAATGCAGGTATTAGCGCCGATCAATATCGCGACTTACCGCTAGAACAAGTGCTACCTGGCGATCAAGTCTTCATACTTCCCGGTGAACGCATTCCGGTAGATGGCGTCATTATTTTGGGTAGCAGCCACGTTGATGAATCCCTGCTCACCGGCGAAAGCGAGCCCGTTAAGAAATCAATTGAATCAAAAGTCATTGGGGGCGCCTTAAATGGTGAAGGTGCACTAGTAGTAATGGCGCAAGCTGTTGGTGTTGAAAGCGTACTCTCACAAATCATTCACTTGGTAGAGGAGGCGCAAACACAAAAAGCGCCGATTCAAAAGTTAGTTGATCAGGTGAGCGCGATATTTGTGCCTACCGTCATTGTGCTTGCGCTCTTAACTGGCCTAGGCAACTGGCTTTACTTAGACTCCGTTTCCACTGCTATCTTGCGCGCCGTATCGGTCTTAGTGATCGCTTGTCCTTGCGCGCTTGGCTTAGCTACTCCAGCTGCAATCATGGCAGGTACTGGCATAGCCGCACGTTTCGGCATTTTAATTAAGGATCCGCAAGTATTAGAGTTGGCGCATAAGCTCAATATCGTTGCCTTTGATAAGACCGGCACATTAACGATAGGCAAGCCACGCATGCTCGCACTACTAGCTTTAGATACATCACTTGCCGATGCCGATCAGATCCTCGCCACTGCTGCAGGCTTGCAATTGGGAAGTGAACATCCTTTGGCAAAAGCATTACTAGTTTCATCCAAGGAAAAAGGTATCGCGCCGATTACCACCTCGTTTAGTAAAGGCTTGCCTGGTATTGGGATTGAAGGTATTCCGAGTAGCGGTCCTTTTGCAGGTCAAACACTGCGTTTACAAAGCGTAGCTTCGCTTGAAGCTAGTCCTCAATACGCTATGGTGTTGCAAAAAGCACAGGCGTATTTTGAACAGGGTCAAACTGTTTCTGTGCTGATGAGCTCAGGTAGAGAAACTAATGGCGCACCTTCACTAATTGCTGTCATTGCTTTTGGAGATGAACTGAAAGTAAATGCAAAATCAGCGGTCGACGCATTGCATACATTACATATTCGGACGGTGATGCTATCGGGCGATAATGTATCCGCCGCTACTCGCGTGGGAAAAATAATCGGTATTGATGAAGTCTTTGCACAAATTATGCCGAGCGATAAAGCGCAAATGATTCATCAGCTACAAAATCCACCTGCAGCTCAGAAACAGTATGTTGCAATGATTGGTGATGGCGTCAATGATGCGCCAGCATTGGCGATGGCGGATGTGGGCATGGCGATGTCTACCGGGACTGATATAGCCATGCAAGCCGCTGGAATCACGCTAATGCGTGGCGACCCTACTTTGGTTGCTGATGCAATTGATATTTCCAAAAAAACTTGGAATAAGATTGCCCAAAATTTATTTTGGGCGTTTGCGTTTAATACGATTGGTATACCGATGGCAGCCTTAGGCTATCTATCACCCATGTTGGCTGGGAGTGCAATGGCGCTCTCCAGTTTTTGCGTGTTGAGTAATGCCCTACTCTTAAAGCGCTGGCGCCCCAATAACCTATCAGCTATTTAGAATTCTTACGCAGTAACTCAATATCGCCGTACAGGGCACGGGTTTCTGATTTTGTATTGTCGGTATCCGTCAGCAGTGCAATACCAATGACATTACCTGGCACCTCTCCATAAGCCAACTTGTAGTCCGCCGCTAAATCCCGCTCATGCTTGCGCCACTCGCCCAGACTATCCCAACCAGAATCCACCACAATCATCTTTACACGCGAAGTATGAGCATTGTTCAAAACTGTATTGACTGAATTCTTACCCGACCAGATGTACATCACTGTGGCGTAAGGCATTTCTTGACCACTAATCAAGTTGGCCATCTCAAAGGTGAGTTTTTCTTTGAGGGGAAGTTTGGATTTGTTGCCATCAAAGGCTACTAAGATACGCAGTGGTGCATCGTCATGCTGACTATCTGCATTGTCTGCCTGGGGTATTGCACCTACTGCCTTCCACTCCCATTGCAACCATAAGTTCTGTGCTGAGCGGGGACGAAGTTTTACCGCGAGACCAGATGCTGATGTTTTAGAGTTAGCAGCCAGCACCGTACGACCTTGGTATTTCTCCAGTCGGTAAATGGTGTTCTTTTTATAGGGTGCGATGCGATAGAAATGCCAACCATCTGGCATGCCATCACGCGGCTTCTCAGCAGAGAACTTGGGTAAATCCTCTTGAGCTGGTAATTGATCCGCATTAAATGCCTGCCCTGCCTCATTCTCAATAGAGTTTCCAGTCAAACCTGCACAGCCTCCTAAAGAGATGGCTAGGATGATTAAAAGCAAATGGGATCGAAAACAGGTTTTACTTGGCATAGCATCAATTGTCCCAAAGAATGACTTACTTAAGTCTAAAATCATGACATGCGTCACCAATCACCTTCAAGCTGGGCTGTCATCAGCATTTGCATTGCTACGCTAGTACATTTTGCACTTGGTTTTTCGATCGAGTTTTCCGTCGATGAAGCGCACTACGCTTTATATGCAAAACATCTTGCCTGGAGTTATTTTGATCATCCACCACTAGTTGGCTGGATCCAGTGGCCGCTCGTGAGCCTGACTTCATCCGAAGGAATCATTCGCTTGATTCCGGAGTTGCTCTGGGTACTCTCCGCTTTCTTGGTATATCGAGTGACCCTAGAAATTCACCACTTGATACAAGGGCGTAATGCGGGTTATCTAACTACAGCACTTCCCTCCGCAAACCTGTGTGGACTGATGGCTGTCTTGGCCATCATCGTAGCGCCATTGCCCCACGTTTTAGCAATCGGTCTCTTGCCCGACACCCTGCTTGCCCCCTTAAGTTTGGGCTTGATGTTAATGGCCTTGCGTTGGAGCAGAAAAGATCACTTCACTATTGAGGACTGGATCATTACTGGCTTAATACTTGGCTTAGCAGGTCTAAGTAAGTACACCGCTGCATTTACTGCATTTGCTTTGCTCTTCGTATTTTTAGCTTCACCCAAAAAAGTCTGGATTACTAAAGCTGGTTTTTGGCTTGCAGCAGCAATTGCCTTGATTGTGATTAGCCCCGTACTCTATTGGAATTGGGTCAACGATTGGATCTCATTCAAATATCAAATTGCTCATGGCAGTGGTGGCACTTGGGCTTGGCGAAGAGTCGGGACCTTTTTAGGTATTCAGATTATCTGCTTTGGGCCCCTCTTACTTTTGGGTGCCTATACTTTTCTGAAGGATTGCCTCCACTCACAGAAGTTGGTTCTGATTGCCCTGCTCAGTTTCTTCGCAATTCCCTTTGTGATTTTTGCTGCACTATCTGGAGGCGGTGGCCTGCCCCACTGGACTACCCCTGCCTGGTTTTGTCTGGCACCATTTGCCGGTATCGGTCTAGCTAAAGCATGGGCCATACAACATCGTGTGGCAATTCGGATATTGCTTCTTGGGCAGTTATTGATTTGCTTGCTTGGTTTTGGTTTTGTTTTGGCTGGAGGCCTTACTAACTCAGCTGTGAAATCAAACCCTATTGCCGACCTCTATGGCTGGAAGCTTGCTGGCCAAAAAGCTGCTCAATTAGCGCAGGCGACAAACGTCAATGGGATAGCAGTGCAAAACTGGACGTTAGGCAGTCGTACTGCCTGGTACGCCCAAGATCTTCCGGTTTTTGTACTAGACCAAAGACAGGATCAGTTTGACCTTTGGTTCGGACAATTGCCGGTCGGCGCAAACGTCTTACTAATTAACTGGTCGGGAATGGCTTTTAGCCCACCCGTAGGTGGAAATCGGGCCTTTGAAGTCTGTGAACCACTGGACCAGCTAGAAATTATTCGATTTGGGCAAGTTTTATCTAAATTTGACTACAGCCTCTGCCGAAACTGGCGAGATGCTGGCGCAGTGCGTTAATTCCCCAAATTCAAGACCTTAGGAGCCGTAGGCATTATCCTTATGCCTATGAGTGCACAACCCCAAGCCACCCCCAAAGCCACATCTGGGTGGAAAGTAATCCTGAAGCGAGCTTGGCCCACCATTCGCGTTTTATTGTCGGTCGCTCTTCTTTGGAAGGCTACCAGCGGAATTGATTGGCACGCCATATTAGATTCAGATATTCAGATGCAGCCATGGTGGTTTTTGGCGGCTGGATTAACCATGATCTCAGCGTTTATCTGTGGCGGACTACGCTGGGGATTTTTGATGCGCAAGGTTGGCTTTCAAGGCAGCCTCGCCAATTTTGTCTCACTCTACTTTGCTGGCGGACTCATTAATCAAGGCTTACCCAGTACGCTAGGTGGCGATAGTTATCGCGCCATTACCGCAACCCACTTAAATAGTAGTGGTAAGTTGATTGAGGCAAAGGAACTGAATGAAGAGCTGCATCATTCAGTTGACCTAGAGCACGCAACCCCTAAACTGCGCCTGAGTTTTTCCATGGTATTGGTGGATCGCTTACTGGGCTTAGCGGGAAATAATTTACTGGGCGGACTTGGCCTCATTCTGGGTGGCGCGACCTTAGCCGCTTGGGGCACTGATTTAGGTTATGCAGTCATCGGCATGATGGTGGTAGCGGGCTTATTGCTTGCGGCTATTTTGGCATGGGGACCTAGCTGTCATTTGTTGCAAAAATTACTAGACCGTGTACAAATGAATCATGCCCTGCCGGGTATTAAGCTCGCTTTTTCTTGGCCCATGAATGTGGCTCAAGCTGCATTTGCAATTGGTATTCACTCTCTCACTATTTTGACGCTGCTCTTCTGCCTCAAGGCTTATGGAGTTGATGCGCCGATTGAAGCCCTCATGATTGGCCTACCTGCCTTGAGTCTTTTATTGATGCTACCCATCAGCATCTCTGGCTGGGGCTTGCGTGAAGCTACACTCTCTTCTGTACTGGCATTGTGGGGCGTGAGTCCGTCCATGACAGTATTAGCATCCATTAGTTATGGTGCCATTACCGTCCTATCGGTATTACCTGGCGCTTACTTTTTATTAAAACGGAAATAATTCTTTTAGAGCCCCACTATGAGTATTAGCGTCAACACCATGCGTGCAATTGACCACTGGGTCGGCGTACCACTTTGCGCAATAGCAAGCCCAGTAGTTGCTTTGATTGATGGCGTGAAGAATATCTTTTCTCGCAGCCCAGAAGCACCCCGCAAATTACTCTTTATTGAGTTATCCGAAATGGGTAGCGCAATCTTAGTGGATCCTGCCATGCGTAATGCACAAGCTCGTGGCGCTGAATTATTTTTCCTGATCTTTAAAAATAATCGTGCCAGCCTGACTTTGTTAAACACAGTAAAACCTGAGAATGTCTTTACGATTGATTCCTCTAGCCTAGGCGGCTTAATTAAAGATACGCTTCAATTTTTACTAGTAGCCCGCAAGCACCGTATCGATACCGTCATTGACTTGGAATTATTTTCTCGTTTTACCGCCCTGTTAACTGGCTTGTGTGGTGCACGCCGTCGTGTGGGTTATCACATCTTTCATGGTGAAGGTTTATGGCGCGGATTTATGCTGACACGTAAAGTTCATTACAACCCGCATATTCATATTACTAAGAATTTTCTCTCTCTGATTCATGCGGCATTTGCTCAAGAAATTGAAGTTCCATTCAGCAAAATACATATTGCAGATTCAGAAGTTCATTTAGAGCAAGCGGTAATTGATCCAGCAGTATTAAGCAAAGTTCGTGAGCGCATTGAGAAACTGAGCGCAACATTTAACATTGCGTTTAAGCAAGGCGAGCAACGCCTCATTTTGGTCAACCCCAACGCTAGTGATCTGTTGCCACAAAGGCGCTGGGCTCAACAGCGTTTTTCTGAGCTGATTCAGGGATTAAATCAACGCTATCCAAATGATCTTATTCTGATCACTGGCTCCCCAGCTGAATTTGCCTATGTTGAAAAAGTTCGCGCAGTTGCCAATGTTAAAAATGCCCTGAACTTTGCAGGCCAGGTGAGCTTTGCAGAATTACCACCGCTCTACACCCTGTCTGATGTGATGGTAACGAATGATTCTGGGCCTGGCCACTTCTCTGCCGTCACTTCATTGCGGACAGTTGTCCTCTTCGGACCAGAAACGCCAGCGCTTTATGGCTCTATTGGTAAATCAATTGCCATTACAGCCAATCTGGCATGTTCACCGTGCGTTAGTGCAGCCAATCATCGCAAAACACCGTGCCATGACAATGTCTGCATGCAAGCCATTACGGTTGCTCAGGTACTAGAAAAGATGGTGCATCAATTAAATGAAGCCGACCAAGAGCGAGGACGTTAAGTCGCATGGCTGAGCAGCACAAATCGGCTTTAGCAATTGCATCAATTTGGGTTTGGTGTATCCCGCTTCTGCCGCTAAGTCTAGCAATCGCCATTTACTTTGGTGAATTACAAACCCCAACATTTTTATTTATTAATCGGTATACCCAGTTACTTCCAGATACTTTATGGGCATGGCTCACTTTTATTGGTAATGGCTGGGGCATCTTTGCACTGTGCTTCCCCCTCTTGCTATTAGCGCCTCGATTACTGAGTGCCGGACTTTTGGCATCCTTGATTGGCGGCGCTATCAGTCAAATCATCAAGCCTTTTTTAGCCCTTCCTCGTCCTGCTGGGGTACTTGCTTTAGAAGACTTTTATCGCATCGGCGAACCTCTATTGCAAAAAGCGATGCCCTCCGGTCATACCCTGACTGCTTTTGCGGTAGTTTCTGGAATCTACTTTGCTAGCGATCGAGATAAAAGAGCCTCTTTGTGGTGGATCTTCCTCATTGCCGGTTTTGCGGGCATCTCTCGCAATGCGCTGGGTGCTCACTGGCTTACTGATGTTCTAGCAGGTTGCGCTATTGGACTGTGGTCTGGAATGCTAGGTGCAATATTGGCTAGGCTTATTCCGGAGAAACAGATGGCGCCTAATCAGATCGGGCCGCGCTTACTTGCTCTGGGCGGACTTGTAACTATCTATATTCTCCTGACGCAAACCTTAGATTCAGAGCTTAATCAGTCATTGCAATATGCATGTGTGACATTAATTGGCATTACTTTAGCTTTGTTTATTAAAGCGCAAAAACCCAAGGCCATATAAAGATGTTTAGTTATCGCCACGCTTTTCATGCGGGCAGTCATGCTGATATTCTGAAGCATCTCGTGATGATTCATTTAGTTGAATATCTACAAGAAAAGCCTGGAGCTTTGACGATTGTTGATACGCATGCTGGTGCTGGTATCTATAGTCTGACCGGTGGCTTTGCCACTGTCAGCAAAGAAGCTGATCAAGGAATTTATCGCTTGGCTAAATTTGCTGAGGGTAATTCGATAAGTTCTGGGATAGCTAGTTATCTCGAACACATTCGTTCCGAAAATAATACTAATGAGATTGCCGTCTATCCCGGCTCTCCATTTATCCTGGCGCATTTGCTGAGAGCACAAGATCGACTGAAGCTCTTTGAGTTACACCCCAAAGAAATTGATATCCTGCGCCACAATATCAGCCAACTCAAGCAATCAAAACAAGTCGACATTTATGCGGAAGATAGCTTTACAAGACTGAAAGGCTTAATGCCACCACCTAGTAGGCGTGGGCTGGTATTAATTGATCCCTCTTATGAGGATAAGCAGGACTATCGTTATCTCGAAACGGCGATGGAAGAGTCTTTACATCGTTTCGCTACTGGATGTTACGCAATCTGGTATCCATGCCTCTCCAGAAGAGAATCAGCCTCCCTGCCGGATCATATGAAAAAGATTGCTGCAAGCCATAAACGTTCTTGGTTGCAAGTTGAGCTGCGGGTTGAGAATGCTCCAAAGGAGCGCCGACTGCAGGCTAGCGGCATGTTCATCATCAATCCACCGTGGACTCTAGAAAAGCAGCTATCTGAAAGCTTGCCCATTCTTGTTAAGGCGCTTGGACAAGATAGCGGGGCATTATTTTTATTAAAGAGTTTTGAGGCCTAAGCTATCAGCCGGCATCAATTAAGAGATTTATACCTCTGTATCTTTAGTGCTCATGGCTTTTTTAATAATGATCGCTGAAAGAGCTAGCAACAATACCGCCCCACTCTCATATATCAAGTCAACCGTACTAATTCCCTTGCCCTGCAAAATAATGAGCCTGCAGAGGGCTGTAATGGCAATGAAGATTGGAATAGTGATTGGGATCTTGTTGTACTTATAAAAAGCTGCCACCATACCTAGTACCTCGGCATAAATGAACATCAACAATAGATCGGTTAAGGCAATTTTTCCGTTTAGAAGAACGGCATACATCTCTATACCGACACTAAAAATAGTAAAAAATGCAATAAGAATTAAGATTCCTTTTTCGGCTGCAGTAATCCAATCGTAAATTTTCATACTATGAGTACCTTAGTCATCGATATCAGAAAAATGTATCCACACTAAACTACAGCTAGCGTAATCGCTCAACATAATAAGTCGCCTTTTCCAAGGCATCTGCTGCATCAAACCCAACCATATCAGCACCCAATTCATCTACCAACTCTGGGCATTGATTGAAGACAGGGCTGCCAACAATCAGGCCAACACGTGGGTTTTTTGATTTGAGCTTAATCTCTTGAATCAGGTCTTTTAACTGTGGGAACTGCTCGCGAACACTTGCAGAAAGGCCGATCACATCAAACCACTCCGTCTGCGCCATGGAAACAATGTCCTCTTGAGTGGCGGCCAACTCACCCCATATTCTCCAGCCGGCTTTGGCGAAGAACTCAGAGACCATAAATAAGCCTAAGTTATGTTGTGAGCCTGGCAAAGGAACAAGCATGATGCTAGATCCGGTTTTATTTTGCTCTGCATACTGCTGAAAAATGGGGCTTAAGTCATACATGAGCTGCTTGATACGCCAAAGTGCAATCGTGACGTCGGTAAAACTAGACTCATCTTCCTCCCACATTTCGCCCAATTTTCTAGCGACAGGGGTCAATAAGAGCAGATAGATATTTTCCAGACTAACGCCAGAAGCATGGATATCTTTGACGTACTTCACAGAGGTTTTCGCATCCTCTTGCAACACTAATAGTGTTAACTCATTCACCGATTGTTGCGGAATAAGGTCGACAGGAGGAGCCTTTAAAGCAGAGGAAATCGATGTCTCGAGATGCTGCTCAACTATCAACGGCAAGATATTATTTTCAATCGTCTTGACTAGCGACTCAAGATATTCCTCTTCCGTACAGGCTTTTTCTAATGGATGTGGAGTATCGTTTTTTTCAAATGTAGCTTTTGAGGGTGCATTTGAAACCAAGCAGTCCTCCCAAATACTATCGGACTTACTGGGAGTGGAGCTCCGGTTAGGGCTGGAGTCGTCTTGGCTAGATCTCTTTTTAGATTTAGCGATGCTCACTAGTCTGGATAAATTCATGAACATCACTTGATCTGGTCACAGTCTCAAGTCATTACTTGAGATCGCCGTGACTGCCTAAGAGCCTATAAATGGGAATGTTTACTTTATAGGCTCATTTTTAGGGATACTCAAATGAAATATCTTAAGTACTTTCCCTAGACGCCCTTTTTTCATCACTAGAAGGTCGTATTTCATATTTTTCAAGTAGAACCCAGGTGGCTTTAGGCACCATGTTTTTTATTTTGTGCGGAGCAACATTACGTAAATGAATCACCGATTCAATTGCCTTCATCTCTACCCTTGCTTTAGCAAACTCGAGCCCGCGAGGCCCAAATCTCGGCATTACCCAGGCAAAAATACTTCGCATGAAGTTTGGCATCCGCTGTAATGGCAAGCCACCTGCAGCAAGCTCCACATTTTTCATAAAGCCTTTAACAGGACCTAAACGATTGCCAGCGGAACTCACTGGCTCAAGCGATAGCTCGGTAGAAAGGAGATTTACGAGCTCTTGACCTTTTGGGTTTCGAACAATAATCCATTGCTCTCCCGTGCCTGCCATATACCCCACCGTGATATCCGATAGGGAGTTGACGTAATCAACGCAGGTTTTACAAGTCGTTGGGAAAAAATCTGCGGGCAAAGTGCTAAGAGGTAACTTTAAAAAAGGGATCTCTTGCACTTCACCATTTTTAAATCTCAATTCAACATGGTAGTCGGCTCTAAATTCTAAATACGTAATATCTTCGGGATTGGGACTCAGCAGGCCTAAAAACTGATGGAAGTTTTCTGTTGTTGTGTTGTCAGAGCAAGGAGATCCAATGATGAGTAACTTCTCAAATCCAAGCTCTTTTTCTAATGCTCTTGCAGCGTAGACTTGGCACGGTATTCCCACCATCGCTACTTTTTTATATCCTAACTCTCTTGCCTGCTCAAGATGCTGAATGATAGGTGCATAGCCCATCTTCATACCTCGACACTGAGCCATATCCTCTGCTTTAGTGACGATGACTGGGCTTGGCTTCCAGCGATCCTTGGGGTCAGAACGCATGGTAATAACAGCATCTATTTCCCCTCTCTCCAACAGAACCTCACATAGCCTACTAATAATCCCTGTCCATTGCGCACCAGGCAATGGGTTAATTAGTCGAGCCCTAAACATGTGGAGATAGGCGCCAAAAAATACCTCATCCGAGTTTTCTAGCTTCCGCTCTCTCCCATGAACTGATAGTTCGTATTTTGGGTAATCAGGTTGAATAAATTGACAAGCAGTAGCGCAGCGCTTGGGAGCTGAGGTGCGTGACACTCCACAATCAGTGCATAAGTCCCGATAGGGAAGATCTTGAGTTAAATCATTTCCTACCAATGCTTTATCCAAATCTAGAAATAACACTCTGCTTTATCTTTTGAGCGGAGAGTCCGTAATGATCTAATAGCAGATTGACATCGCCGTGCTCTACATACTCATCAGGCAATCCAAGTTGGAGGGTTTCTATTTGAATATTCTTGTTAGACAACACCTCAAGGCAAGCACTTCCAGCACCCCCCTGAATTGCGCTATCTTCAATCAAGACCAGAGCGTCGTGAGACTGGGCAATAGTCAGAAGTAACTCTTCATCAAGCGGCTTAACAAAGCGCATGTCTACTACAGTCGCATTAATCTCTTCTGCTACGTCTAAGGCGGAATATAAGATTGGTCCAAAGCAGATGAAAGCGATTTTTTTCTTTGGAGGCGCTTCATGACTAATGCTGCGGACTATTCTGCCCTTACCGATGGGTAGCGTTTCTAATGAGGATTCAATTGGAGTTCCAACCCCGGAACCACGCGGGTAGCGTACAGCTGCTGGGCCATTATGCCTATAAGCAGTGCTTAACATTACACGGCATTCTTGCTCATTCGAGGGGGTCATCAGAACTAAGTTTGGCAGGCAACGTAAGAAGGCAACATCAAATGCACCAGCATGCGTTGCACCATCTGCACCAACAATTCCAGCGCGATCAATCGCAAAAACAATCGGGAGATTCTGCAAGGTGACATCGTGTATTAGCTGATCATAGCCGCGCTGTAAAAAGGTGGAGTAAATCGCAACTACTGGCTTTAAGCCTTCACAGGCAATTCCAGCGGCAAAGGTAACAGCATGCTGTTCTGCAATTCCAACGTCATGGTAGCGATCTGGGAAGCGCACCTCAAACTCATTTAATCCAGAACCCTCACGCATGGCTGGCGTAATCGCAATCAGTCGCTCATCAGCAGCCCCCATATCGCACAACCATTCACCAAATACTTGAGTAAACGTTTTCTTACTGGCTTTACCTGCTTGAATTCCTATACTCGCATCAAATTTACCTGGTCCATGATAAAGAATGGGATCCTCTTCCGCCCTAGAATAACCTTTACCTTTTTTCGTAATGATATGAAGAAACTGGGGCCCCTCAGTTTGAGCAAGATGTTTGATGTTTTCTAGAGTAGGAATTAATACATCTAAATTATGTCCATCAATCGGGCCGTAGTAATCAAATCCAAATTCCTCAAAGATCGTGGCTGGACCAACCATGCCTTTTGCATGACCCTCGAGTCTTTTTGCAAACTCTCGTATTGGGGGAGCAACAGATAGCACCTTATCGATACCTCTTTTGGTTGCCGCATACATCGAGCCTGAAATGAGTTTGACTAAATATCGATTGAGTGCTCCAACTGCTGGTGAAATCGACATCTCATTGTCATTGAGTATGACTATCAAAGGCACTTTTTTATTGACGCCAGCATTGTTCATGGCTTCAAACGCCATACCAGCACTCATAGCGCCATCACCAATAATAGCCACCACGCTGCGCTTTTCATTTTTAGTCTTCGCTGCTACAGCCATTCCCAGTGCAGCTGAAATACTCGTTGAAGAATGTGCAGTTCCGAAAGCGTCATACTCGCTCTCGCTTCGCTTTGGAAATCCTGAGATGCCACCGTATTGACGCAGAGTAGACATTCCCTCACGTCGCCCCGTCAATACTTTATGGGCATAGCTTTGATGGCCTACATCCCAAATCATTCGGTCATGAGGGGTATCAAATACGTAATGCAGGGCAATAGCTAGCTCTACCGTTCCAAGATTAGAAGATAAATGTCCGCCAGTACTAGAAACAGAATTGAGAATAAAGCTGCGTAATTCTTGAGCTATTTGAGGGAGCTGATTAGATTCATAGGCCCTCAAATCAGCAGGGCTAGTAATCGTCTCGAGAAGATTGGTGACCTTGAGCATAGTAATTTACTTTGACGTATAGATTGTCGAAATAATCTTTTTGAAATCTTCCAGATTTTCATGGCTAGAATTCTGAAGCGCACAAATTGGGGCGTGCATAAATTTGTTGGCTAGTGCGCTAGCCATTTGAGAAAGAACAATCATTGGATCCTCTCCTTTGGCAATTCTTCTGCCTGCTTTTTCCAGTTCAATTTTTTGATACCGCTCACCCACATCCTGAATGGATTTAATGATGGGCACTACTGCTCTTTTTTCTAGGGCTTGATAAAACTCAATCACTCCCTTTTCAATGATTTTCTCTGCCTCATGAACAGATTCTGTGCGATTGGCTTTGCCTGCACTCACAATCTCGCCCAGGTCATCGATAGAATATAAATAGGCATCTTTAACACTCTTAATCTCAGACTCAAAGTCTCTTGGAACTGCTAGGTCTATTAAGACCATGGGGCGAAACTGTCTTGCCTTCAAGGCCGTTTTAACCATACCTAGACCGATAATGGGCAATGAACTTGCTGTGCAAGATACCACTACATCGTATTCATGTAGATGCTGGGCTAACTCGTGCAAGGGGAATGCTTCAGTGACTAAATTTTGATCAGCGAAGGCTTTAATTAATTCACTACCCCTATCCACCGTGCGATTAGAAATCGCAATCTTTTTGGGCTTCTTGCCCGCAAAATGACTTGCACAAAGACCAATCATTTCTCCTGCGCCGATGAACAGCACATTACATCCATTGATATCGCCAAAAATACGCTGAACCAGTTTGATTGAGGCGCCAGCCATTGATACTGAGTGAGCACCAATTTGTGTGTTGCCACGAACCACTTTAGCTACAGAGAAAGTCTTATCAAATAATGGCTTTAGATATGCGCCAACAGTTCCTACTTGATTAGCACAGTCAATTGCCTTCTTCATTTGCCCCAGAATTTGGGTCTCTCCCAGCACCATAGAATCTAGCCCACTACCCACCCTAAAGGCATGCTTGACAGCATCTGCTGATGTTGCAGAGTAAATATAGGGTCGCAGTGCATTACCTTGAACATTATTTTGCGCTGCTAACCAATCGAAAGCTCTTTTTTCAAAGTCGTTATCTGCGTACTCAATATCATTTGCAGCACAATAAATCTCCATACGGTTGCAAGTCGATAGAATTGCCACTTCAGGGCTACTGTTTGAATTTTTCCCCTGCAAGTACTTACGCAAATCAATCAATGAGTCCTGCAAAATCTCAGGAGCTACAGCAACACTCTCTCGAATATCTATCGGAGCAGTGTGATGATTGACACCAAGATTGAGTAGTTTCATGCTGGCCATGATTTAATAAGCCCCCGGATTGAGAACCAGGGTCTCCCAGTTCAAACACATCGCGATAGTGACCCAAATCAAATAGGGCAACATTAAAAAGGCAGCCAATTTACGAATTGGCCACATGACCGCCATGATTCCTAAGACTGATAGCCACAGAAAACCAGCTTCTATCAGAGACCAATCTGGGTGGTGCATGCGAAAGTAGAAGATGCTCCAGAGGATATTTAAGAAGCTATTGAGCACAAATAGCCCAACCAAAGAAATTCTCTGCGACCTTGTTGGGCGATTGTTAAAAGCAATCATCCAAGCCGCTGCCGATAGTATGAAAATAATGGTCCAGATCAAACCAAACGCCCAATCTGGCGGTTTCCATGCAGGCTGCTTTAATGAGAAATACCAAGGCCCGATTTCTGTCGCCAATCCACCCGCAACAGAAGTAATGATCATCCATGCGGCAATCATCAGCAGGTACTTGCGTTCAAAGAAAATTCTCATGCCTTAGCTAATCCCAATAAATGCCCCATATCTTTAAAGAAGATCTTGATATGAGCTAAAGGCTTTTTGCGCACGAGTTTTTTATTCATATAAGACTCGAAGGTCAGCTTCTGAACATCCTTGTCTTCACACATTTTGACAAAACTCTCGCGACGCTTGTCAGTTGTGTACCAGAAATACTGCATGATCCCTAAAACCCAGAAAGTCATGCGATGCTCTTTCATAAAGCGCTTTCTAGCCAACTGCAACTTTGCGGGATCATTGCTCTCTACAAATTCATATACAGCCTCACCTGCTAACTGACCACCTAGCATGGCGTAATAAATCCCCTCGCCAGATGCTGGCGCGACCACGCCTGCTGCATCACCAGCCAACACAACCTGCTGTCCATCATCCCATTTTTTAAGAGGCTTCATTGGTAAAGGTGCGCCCTCATGGCGGATGAGTTCTGCACCCTCAAGACCCACATCTGAGCGCAGCTTAGCTACGGCATTCCTCAAGGAGAAGCCTTTGTCAGCACTGCCAGTACCAATACTGATCGTATCCCCGTGAGGAAATACCCAGCCATAAAAATCGGGTGAGATCGGCTTTTGATACACCACATCACATCGGGTGGAATCAAAATGATGTGGCGTGTTTGGAGGTGTTTTAATAATTTCGTGATACGCAAAGACGTAATTGGCTTCAGCACAACCCTTTACTCCAGCACTTCTGCCCACTTGAGACTTAGCACCATCAGCACCAATCACTGCTTTAGTAAGAACGCTTTTAATGGCACCAGAATCACCATCACGCGCACCTCTTGTGCGGTAATGAATACGAGCAAGTGGACCTTCACGTGTCAGGCTTTCAAAAAGGCCATCTTCTCGAGTCGCTCCAGCAGCGACAGCGCGCTTGCGCAGCCATTCATCGAATTGTGCTCGATCGACCATGCCAACAAAACCATTCTCAATCGGAATGTCAACCGCTTTGCCAACAGGCGAAACCATACGTGCTGATTTTGCCTTGGCAACTAAGAGCTCATCGGGAATCTCAAAGTCTTTGATTAAGCGCGGAGGAATAGCTCCACCGCAGGGTTTCACCCTGCCTCGCTTATCCAGCAATAAAACTTGCTTTCCTTTTTTAGCCAGTGTTTGGGCTGCCGTAGCTCCTGCTGGACCGCCGCCAATCACCACCGCATCATAAATAAATTCTGTTCCCATTCGCTTTACCTCGTTTGACTCATAGTGCTATTTTTTCTCTCAACTAGAGAGGCCATATATGCTGAAACAACGAACAACAGTGCTTCGATAAAAAAGACGCTGGAGTATGCAAAAGCAGGGTTGGTAAAAATGGATCTTGCTAAATCACTAGCTCCAGCACCAATTAATCCACCCAAGCCAAAGGCAATAGCTTGCGCACCACCCCAAAGCCCGATGCGCACACCCTCTTTGCCGGCTCCACCCACTACTGCTAATCGCATCATGGAGGCAATCGCCGCAATTGAAAAAGCGCCGTTTGCTAATCCAAGCAGAAATACATTAGGCTTTAATGGCCAATCACCTTCTAGCAAACCAGCGAGCACCAATCCGAACATGGCCAATGCGGATGCGAGACAACCGTAAATCATCCATGAACGTAGCGAGCCAAAATATTTGCGTAATCGACTCGATCCACAGACGGCGACTAATAACATTCCGGTCAAAACACCAGCATGCTGAATACCTGAGAGGCTAGTTGTCTCACCCAAGGTGTATTTAAAAACCATTCCTGCAAATGGTTCCAGAATTAAATCCTGCGCACTAAATGCCAGCATCGATAAAAAGATAAAGATCGTAAATCGTTTGGTATCTGGATCAGCCAAGATATCGCTCAAGGCTTTTTTGAAGGAGACTTTTTTATCTATATTTGCTCTACTATTTTGTAGATCATGACCTTCTAGTTTGAACAGAGCTACAAAAGAAAGTGCCATAGCAGCAAGAGAAATGATGCCGGAGATCAAGATCACTTTTTCTGGTTCATACGGATCTAAAAATTTTCCAGCAATCCCGCTTGTCATAGCAAAGCCAAAAATCATCATGAGCCATACCGTTGTAGCAGCAGCTGCTCTACGCTCGTCGCTCACACCCTTAGCTAGTAGAGCTAACAGGGATGTACCGCTCATACTGACGCCAACACCAATAAAGAAGAAAGCAATAATGGCGGAGGCAATCCCTAAGAGAAGATGCACTCCCATTAATGCTGTCGCGATAGCAGCACCAAAACCACCCATCGCCAATAATGTGATGCCACCTAATATCCAAGGCGTTTTCTTAGCCCCACTATCGGACTCAAAGCCCATTCTTGGACGAATGACTTGCACAAAATAATGAATCGCCACTAAGAAGCCTGGGAGACTCGCTGGCAAGGCTAGCTCGACCACCATGATTCGATTTAGAGTTGATGTGGTCATCACCACAATGGCTCCGATACAAGCTTGAACAAGCCCAATACGTACGATACTCAACCATCCGAATGTCGAGAGATTTAATAGTGGTTGACTGATTGCTATGCTCATATTAGCCATCCATTCCTGTTACTGCAAAAGCAGAAACCATCATTCCGGTAACTAAGACAGGCACTCCAAAGCCACTATAAAAAAGTGCTTTCTCTATGGGCCGCTTTAAAAAACCTCTTAATAAAATTACTTGCACCACGATCAGTAGACCGATGACTAAGGCATATATTTCCTTATTCCAAGATAGCAGCAGGCATAGCACCACTACCTGCGGAATCAACATGAATGCAGCTGCAACTTGCGCCGCTCTTTTGGCTCCGAGTTGAACGGGTAAGGAGCGCACACCCATTTGCCGATCACCCTCAATCGCTTTAAAGTCATTTAAAGTCATGATGCCGTGAGCACTTGCGCTGTAAAGGCCGGCAAGTATTAGCGATGGTTTATTTGGCATTAGGCCACCTGATAGCAAGGTGGCACCCGTGACCCATGCCAAACCTTCGTAACTAATTCCGCACGCAAGATTACCAAGCCAACCGTTATTTTTAAAGCGGATCGGTGGCATGCTGTAGAGCCAGGCAAGCACTAAGGCTAATAAGGTTGCGGCGAATCCAATCGGACCCAAGTAACTTCCAACCCAGATAGAAATCAAAGACCATATGATTGCGATGTATAAGCCCCAACGACCAGGTATGCGACCAGAAGGTATTGGCCGCATAGGTTCATTGATCGCATCTACGTGTCGATCAAACCAATCATTGACCGCCTGACTAGAAGCACAAACTAGCGGACCAGTGAGAGCCAATCCGACAAGAAAAATCGGTAAATTGTCAGCAATTTTTTCACTGCCAGTGATAGAGCCACAAGCAAAGGCCCACATTGGCGGGAACCAAGTGATGGGCTTTAAAAGCGTCAAAATTGCTTTAGGATCAGGCAGATTCATGTAAATGATTTTGTCATTGACATTTAAAAGTGTCAATTAAATTTGACACTTTTATCGCCTGTTTTTACAAGTGAAAACCCTTATAGAACAGCACTTAGGAGAAAAAAGAGAGGTTTAGGCTGCCCTGAGAAGCTCTTTTGGGAGAGAAAAATTCACCGCTTCTTCAATTCCCTGGAGTGGTGAAACAGTTCCACTGGAAAATAGGCCAATAGCTTCGACGATTTGCGCTGTTAATGCCTCTGGGGCAGAAGCCCCTGCTGTTACGCCAATATTGCGAACCCCTTCAAACCACTCGCCTTGAAGTTGAGATGGGTCATCTACTAAATACGCGGGTACATGCATGCTTTCAGCAAGCTCTTGGAGCCGCTTAGAGTTAGAGCTATTTGGACTGCCCACCACTACCACTAGATCTACCTGAGGAACCATTGCTTTGACGGCATCCTGACGATTCTGAGTGGCATAGCAAATGTCTTGGCGTTTTGGTGCATGAATATTCGGGAACTTTTCCACCAATGCTTGAGTGATTTCTTGTGTTTCATCAACCGATAAGGTTGTTTGAGTGACATAAGCTACTGGCACATTTTCTTCAAAGTACAGCTGGGCAACATCTTGTACGCTCTCAATGAGATAGATCGAAGAATCAATCTGACCCATCGTACCCTCAACTTCCGGGTGACCACGATGTCCAATCATGATGATTTGATATCCACGCTCTTTTAAGCGGACCACTTCAGCATGCACCTTGGCTACCAAAGGGCAAGTCGCATCAAATACCTTGAATTGACGATTATCCGCCTCAATTCTGACGGCCTGTGAAACCCCATGCGCACTAAAAATCAGAATGGCGCCCTGAGGAGCATGCTCCAATTGATTAATGAAGACTACACCACGAGATTCGAAATCTTTAACAACATAGGCGTTGTGAATGATTTCATGCCGAACATATATTGGGGCACCATAAATTCTGAGCGCCTCCTCAACTATCAAAATAGCCCTTTCAACTCCGGCACAAAAACCGCGGGGTTGAGCTAAGAAAATAGTTTTTTTTGAAAGCATATTCGAATCAAATTAGTGATTTTTTTTGTAGCCCCACTTCCAAAGTAATTCACTTGGAAAGGGCAGAATTAAAAAGAGGTGCTCTAATAAACCAAGGGCTAACAGGGTTCCTAGCAAAGCATACGAGGCCCTATCGAAGGGCGAAGAATCCAATCCTGCACTTGACCAGATCGGGATCAATATCATCACCGAGACTAAAACAGAAAATGGCATCAGGAAGTTCATTGCCCTACGTCTGAAGTAGGTGACTAAGTACTGTAGGTGCTGTGGCAAGAAAGACTCATTAAAATTAAGGACGCCCAAAAAGATATTGATCTTCGTACTCTGGCGCATTCCCCATAGGATGACAAAGGTCCAAAATCCAGTTTGATTCACTGAATCTAAATTAATGAAAAAAAGAATCATTCCTAAGCTCAGCAATGCCAGCTCGTGATAATTGATCGTCTGAAATGCATACCATGCTCTGGTCATGGGGCTCAGCCCACTAGGACATTCTGAACGTCGTGATCCAGTGATGTAGCCCAAAAGAAAGGCCAGCTCTTGCCATCCCCAAATGATGATGGCACAAGTGAATGAACAGTAAGCACCAGCAATAGTCGCCTGCTGACTGGAGATAGACAAGCCCCAAAAGGCAAGCAATAAAACGCCAACCGAGACTACAAATATGGATTTAAAAAAACGCTTTGGAAGGCTATGCACCTTCAAAATAAGCCCTGTGCTAAACCACCATATAAAAACGGTGAATATCAGCGGGCTTATCCAAAAATACATAGTGAATTACCAAACAGGTGCCATACGAATATCACTCGGTAATTCATTTGGCACTACTGGCAACATATAAAGACGTAAGAAGGTAGCAGTAGCCGCAATTGCTAGAGCACCTCGTTTGATAGCTGAAAAGACACCACCAACCTGCTTCAAATGATCTACTTCATCTGAAATTTTTCTCAGCTTTTCAAAACACTCCCAAATTCTTGGATCATCTAAATTGATAGTGAAAGGGAAAACCTGCTTAGTGATATCAGAAGTAATTTCTAGTACCTTGCGGTCATAGTCTGTTGGTGATACCCCAAGCGCTTTATGAAACTCAGGCCTGGAATGATCACGCACATACATCGTTGCGTATACCGCCAATAAGAAGAATCGAATCCACAGTCGATTACCACCACTGAGCAACTTCGGAGTGGAACGCATTAATAAAGCAAAGGCCTCACCATGACGGAATTCATCATTACACCATTTCTCAAACCAGAGAAAAATCGGATGAAAGCGCAATTCTGGTTTGTTTTGAATAATTCGATAAATCGTGATGTAGCGGGCATAGCCGATTTTTTCAGATAAGTAGGTTGCATAAAAAATAAACTTTGGTTTAAAGAAGGTATATTTTTTAGTTCTTGCCAAAAATCCTAGATCAACCCCAATACCAAAATCTTTGAGCCACTGATTAATAAAACCGGCGTGTCTACTCTCATCACGAGCCATGTATGAGAACAGGTCTTTTAGGTCGGGATTCTTGATCGACTTTTTAATCTCTGAATAGAGAACACAACCTGAGAATTCTGAAGTAATTGAACTAATTAAGAAATCTAAAAACTCTTGATACAAGCCCTCTGGCAAGTGGGAGTAGTCCTTAGACATATCATCAGGACGCTGAAAGTGAGCCTGATTAATATCGGAATCAAATTCTTGCATGAGCTTATCCCACTCGGGCTTTACTGAGCTGATATCAAAACGATCCATCTCATCAAAATCAGTGGTGTAAAACCGAGGACTTAGGATCGTACTCTCTAGTGCGCGATCGGTTGATTCATTAATGGGGCGAAGCGCTTCCATGGTGGGGGCATTAGCACTCATACTTCAATACCTTTAGTCACAATAAGGGGTTGGGTGTGCACTACTGGGCGCACTCTGGGATATTTTTTCGCTTGACTGAATCGAGTAGTAGAAAAGCTGACCTCGTATAACAAGGTAATTTCGAGTCTTGCAGTGAGATATACCCACAAACGCGATAACCAGCCAGCCTTAGAGACAGTTGCTGTTCTTTGATAGCTCAAGACCTCACCAAACGGTAACTCTACAATCGGATCATGGACGAGTACCTGATCTCCTGGGCCGACTTGAACGCCGTCAAGATCCACATGAGCATATAGATACTCTGAAGTATTGGACATATCTACAGAACATTTAACCAGCTGTTTAGACATCATTGCCCCGCGCTATTTAAAAATGCAGCAAACTGCGCTGCGTTATCTCGACCAAATGACTCCAAATCAATGCGATTGCCTGTTGCTAGATCTACCAAAGTCAATCTACCATCAGAACGACTAATTAATTCAAATGCATCATCGCTGGTAATTTGGCGAATGCGACGTTCACGAGCCAATGCTCGTAAAATCCCCCTTACAAAACCAGCCTGACCCTCTACTTGTGCAATCATTCTCCCATTAGAAGCTGATATAACCCCTACTGAGCCATCAGGGAGATCCCTAAAAAACAATGTTTTTTTCGCGATCACACTGGCGTCTACCTGCGTTTCCGCTTTACCAGACTGAACTGCATTGGCAACTACGAACACTACTCCCACCAAAACCATGACCACAAATACTGCAATATAGTTTTGAATGCGGATAGGATTCATGCGCAAAATCATGCTACCTCTGCCCCTGAGTAAGGTGTATTTACCATCGATGGATTGCGTTGAGCAGCTTGAACTGATCGAGCAATGACATTGTTCTGGGTAGCCCAAGCATCAACCAAAATTTTGGCAACTTCGGAGCAGTTTTTAATGCACCGGAGAGTAGGCTGAGGGCTGGCCCAATGTGATGGTCTGGAATGCGGCCATAAGTGAAATATCGCAATTTTTGTATCTTTACTTAACTTCAGAGAAATATCTCCCGTACCCTGCTTGGTGACACAGCAATCTGCCGACTCAATCATCTTGAGCGGGAAATTAAAAGTCATATTCAACACAATTCCAATACGCATGACTACGCGCTTATTGGTGATGGTGTAGACCGCAGTTGATGCCATCAAATAAGCAAGCAGAGCAACTAGGGATAAACCAATGGCTGAAAAAATCGTAATCCTTAAGGAGGAGAAAAATATCGCACTGAGGGACTCTCCATCAGTAACGCCAGTAACAATCTGATAGAGCAAGATCAAGCCAAAATAAATCAAGAGCCCTTTGAGGTGAAACACTCGCAGAAGCATCGCCTTTACATCAGGCGAGCCCTGCCACAAAATACGCTCGCCCTCAGGCAACTTTTCAGGAAGTCCTAGCTCTGGTTCAAATTCATGCTCTGGACTACTAGGAATGTTCAGGCTCATATTAACGGCTCCTGACGATCGGGAGTGGCATATAAAGTGCCGGCACCAAAGTACGCCATGATCTTCTCTTCTTCCAGCAAGGTGATTTCCTCTGGATTTTTTGTTTTTGGCACAGCTGCAAACTGATCTGCAAGAATTGACTTCACCCGAATGTCTTGCTTGCCAATACGTGAAAAATTCACTGGCAATAGGACTGTCGCACCCTTTGCGTCAACCTCTAGGTAGCGAATCATCATTTCCATATGGTCAACCCAGACGTCTTTCACAACGCCGGCTTTATGACCATCTGCACCAATAACACTCAAGCCAATCGGATTAATATCCTGCTTTGCAATTGCGAAATCATTTAACTTTCTCAGTGGACGAATTCGCGCATGACCCTCTAGATCATAATCAACATGATCAGCACGGTTAGCATAGGAACCTGGCCCAACTCCTGCTAATAATGGATTGCCAATTGGGGCAATAGGCGCACCATTCCAAGGATGAATTGGCTCCGCTGATAGGCGCTCAGTTTCAGGCGGGGTTTCTAAGGGAGCGTAATAAGTTTTGCCAAATTCTGTGACAAATTTTTTCACCCTTGGCATGCCAAGAATTCCGTCTTCGCGTCGAACCTTACCGAAGCGCTCAGTTTCCAGTGGAAATCCTTCTCGTTTACTTTCCAATGTTAGGTATATAACAAGACCCACAAAAAAAAGTAGGAATAGATAGAACACCACTTGAGCGACATCTATATATTGTGTAATTGCACCAGTACCCATTTTTTCTCTCCTTCTTTAATAAACTAGCTTGGAAAATCAGCTAGGCCAAACTTACTCATTTTTGAAATATCCAGGTTTCGCTTTTGGGCTACTAGTGGACCTAACGCGATCAAAGTAATAAACAACAAATAAATCTCAATGTGATAAACAAAGCTATACCCAGTAGCGGGACTCATTAACGTAGAACCAATCACTCCACCCATCGCTAAATCGGAGATGAGATCACGAATGACACCTCCCAGTGACATGCCAATTCCAGAACATGTTGCTGTTACCGCTCCCCAAGCACCAATGACCATCCCAGTTTTATTCTCCTGATCCATGCTCATCGCTATAGTGAGCGTACTGACTGCAAACAAGCCGCCACTAAAACCAATCAGCAGAGCACCGAATCTAAAGAGGTTTGGTGAGCCCAAGGGCTCTGAAAATATCACCATGGTGAAGGCAATCAAGCCAAGTAGCAGGCCAATTGCAGAAATTCTGTAGGCGTTATAGCCTTTGCTTAACCAGCGTGCAGATAGCGTAAATGCCAGTAAAGATCCGCAGGCAATCAGCGCGGTCAAAAAGCTGGTGGCAGATACATCCAATAAAAGTATTTCTCCGCCATACGGCTCCAAGATAATGTCTTGCATGCTAAAGGCAGTGGTTCCAAGACCCAGCATGATGAGGAAGCGGCGAACCTGTGGCGCCTTAATGAACTCGCTCCAGCTTTGTGAGAATTTTGGCTGGACAATAGATGGTGCAGTATTTTTAGGCTGTCTTGCCTCTTGCTTCCATAAAGCAAACAGATTGAGTAGCAAGGTAATGAGTGCAACTCCCTGAATCACCTTAATTAGCTGAATCGGACTAAATGGATCTAGAAAGACACTAAACATCACGCCACTTAAGACCATGCCAAAGAGCAGCATCACATACATCATTGCTACAACACGTGGTCGATTTTTAGCATCTGCCAGATCGGTAGCAAGAGCTAAGCCAGCAGTTTGGGTAGTTTGCATTCCTGCGCCGACCAGTAAAAAAGCCAACGCACTACCAAGGTAGCTAAACCAAGCTGGCCAGTGAGTATCTCCAGACAAGATAATGAGCGCAAAAGGCATGATGGCTAGGCCACCAAACTGCAACCAGGTTCCGATCCAGATATAAGGGACTCTTCTCCAACCCAATATGGATCGATGGGTGTCTGACTTATGTCCAATCAAGGCTCTAAATGGTGCAAAGATGAGTGGGAGGGCAACCATTAAGGCCACCATCCAGGCATCCATGTGCAGTTCAACAATCATGACACGGTTTAAGGTGCCAACCAATAAGGCTGTGGCCATACCTACCGAAACTTGGAACAAAGATAGCCTTAAGAGGCGGCTCAGAGGTAAATCTGGGGTCGCCACGTCAGCAAAAGGCAGAAAGCGAGGATCAATCCTCGTCCATGTCTTAGCCATCTTTGACAGATTGATCATGATACTTTTTCAATCTCCATGAGTTGTGACTTATAAAAACCACTGGAAACTAATTGGGTATGGGGAATCTTCCAATCCACAAACCAGGGTGATTGATCTATTAACTTGCTTAGTTTATTTTGGCTTATAGGCTCTATAAAAGGTGCCCGATCTTTTCTAGGAAAGAGACGGCCAACACGAATCATGATTTCCAGCGGCAAGGTACTTGGCGCAAAAGTAAATACAATCTTATTTTTAACTCGTGGGGCCAACTTTTCCAGCACAACTAACATATCAGTCGCGCAATAATGGATCATCGAATCCATGCCCACAACGTAATCAAATTCACCTAAGCTGTCATCAAGCATATCGCCAGATCTAAAGTCAATATTTTGACGATCAGCTGGAGCAATCCTTTCTCTAGCCAGCTCAATGAGATTGGGCGATAAGTCAATCGCAACAATACTCGCCCCTTTTTTCGCTAACTCGAGGGCCAAAGCGCCGGTGCCGCAGCCCGCATCCAAAATCCGCTTGCCAGCCAATGACTCTGGTAAGCGAGCAATTAGATTTGAGCGCATTTGATCACGCCCTGCCCTGACTGTTGCCCTGATTCCGCTAACTGGAGCATCAGAAGTTAATTTTGCCCAAGCATCATTTGCAGTCCGATCAAAATAGTCCTGCAACTTACTACGTCTATTTAAATAAGAAATAGCACTCATGATTAGTCAAATCCCAGTAAGTCAAATATTTCACGGTCTTTGAGTGACTCTGTCAGCAAAGGATCGTCGTCTAAAAGTAGGCTAGCAGCTAAACGCATGTATTCATCTTTAACCTTCTCAATCTCCGGGGTCGATTCCATTTCAAAAACGGTACATTTTTTGAGGCGGCTTTTACGAATCGCATCGAGATCTGGAAAGTGCGCCATTGTTTTTAAACCTACCCGCGTATTGAACTTATCAATCTGGTCTGTATCCGCGCTTCGATTAGCGATCACGCCACCCAAACGCACGTTATAGTTTTTTGCTTTAGCACTGATAGCCTGAACGATGCGATTCATGGCAAAAATAGAATCAAAATCATTCGCCGCGACAATGAGGGCTCTGTCAGCATGCTGTAACGGGGCAGCAAAGCCACCACACACCACATCGCCTAAGACATCAAAAATAACAATGTCGGTATCTTCGAGTAGGTGATGCTCTTTCAAGAGCTTTACAGTCTGACCTACAACGTAGCCACCGCAACCGGTTCCCGCAGGGGGGCCACCAGCTTCTACGCACATCACACCGTTAAAGCCTTCGTAGACAAAGTCCTCTACTCTGAGCTCTTCCGAGTGAAAATCGACTGACTCTAAAATATCAATGACGGTAGGGACTAGTTTTTTAGTCAACGTAAAAGTGGAATCATGCTTTGGATCGCAGCCAATCTGAATGACTCGCTTACCTAGCAATGAAAACGCTGCAGACAAATTAGAAGAGGTTGTACTCTTACCAATTCCCCCTTTGCCATAAATGGCAAATACTTTAGCATTCCCAATTTTTTCATTGGGGTCTAGGTGAACCTGTAAGCTCCCCTCGCCATCGGTTGGTTTACTTCGAGTGTTAATCGAAGAAACTGGCACACTAACTGTATTCATTAAATAGGTACTCCCTCATAAACGCCTTCAAGTCGATCTTCAAAGTCATTAGCAACGCGACGCAAGGTCTCTAATACTGATGGCTCTGGCTTCCAATAATTTCTTTCTGATGCTTCCAATAGTCGACTTGCAACTTTTGCTGATGAAGTTGGATTGAGCTTCATCAATCGCTCCCGCATTTCTGGATCCAATATGAATGTTTGTGTTAGATGCTGGTAAACCCAAGGCTCTACCTGACCAGTCGTAGCAGACCAGCCAACAGTGTTAGTCAAATGGCTTTCTAATTGACGAACACCTTCGTAACCATGTTTGAGCATCCCTTCGTACCACTTTGGGTTCAACATGCGTGAACGGGTCTCTAGTGACACCTGCTCATTAAGGGTTCTGACTACGGCAGTACCGCGAGTTTGATCGCCAATATATACGGGTGCTGCTTTTCCACCTTTTGCTCTTCTGACCGCTCTACTAACACCACCCAAGGTATCAAAATAAGTATCGATTGTGGTGACGCCAAGCTCAATGGAGTCAAGGTTTTGATAAGTAAGCTCAACATCAGCAAGGATATTATTAAGAAGCTCACTTTGCAGCATAGGGACACCAGTTCTGCCATATGCAAAACTTTTGCGACGAGTATAAGTTTCAGCTAACTCGTTTTCATCCTTCCATAAGCCGTTATCAATCATCATATTGACATTGGCGCCATAGGCACTCTCAGCATTACCAAAGACACGTAGCGCAGCAGTCTCAAGATCACAGCCGTTTTGAGCTTGATAAGCTAAGGTATGTTTTCTAATAAAGTTCTGCTCAAGCGGCTCATCAGCACAAGCCGCTAAGTAGGCTGCCTCTGCAAGGATACGGATTTGCAAAGGCATCAAATCTCTGAATATGCCTGAAATCGACACCATGACATCAATTCTGGGTCTACCCAACTCTTCTAAAGAAACTAGTTGAGCGCCAGCCAATCTACCGAAGCTATCAAAGCGTGGTAACGCCCCCATCAGCGCCAAAATCTGGGCAATCGGTCCGCCTTCAGTTTTTAAGTTGTCAGTACCCCACAACACCATCGCAATCGACTCTGGCAGTGGATTGCCATCGGCTTTATAACGCTCCAAGAGCATATTTGCTTGAACCAGACCATCCTTCATTGCAAATTTACTCGGAATACGGAATGGATCGAAGCCATGAATATTTCGACCAGTTGGCAATACCTGCGGGTTACGAAGGACATCGCCACCAGGTGCCGGGCGAATATAGCGCCCCTCTAATGCCTTCATCACACCTTGCATTTCGCTATCGGCCTGTAACTCCTTGTACACCGCCAGCAATTCTTCTAGCTCAGCACGTAGTGCAGGAGTCAGACTCATTTTTTGGGCTTTTACAAACTGCTCCAAACTGTCGCTATTAATCAGCATTTCAATACTAGCTCGATCAATATTTTTGAGTTCACCCTCTTGAACAGATAAAAAGCTCACCAACATATCCAAACTCTGTTCCATGCTCAGCGGGCTGCCAA
Organism: Polynucleobacter sp. Nonnen-W13; assembly: GCF_018881735.1. NCBI lineage: Bacteria > Pseudomonadati > Pseudomonadota > Betaproteobacteria > Burkholderiales > Burkholderiaceae > Polynucleobacter > Polynucleobacter sp. Nonnen-W13. The sequence continues at coordinate 287,000 of NZ_JACVPU010000002.1, forward strand.
GCACATGAAGTCCGTAAGGAATCAAGGTGTACTCCAACTCCAGAATTTGTTCATTCAGATGCATCACAATCTGGTTTACTTGGCTTGCGCTTAAATTTTTCCAAGCCGGCTCTTGTGAGGAAAATTCGAGTTCAACTGCTTGTGCTTGAATTGAATTCAGTAACTCTTGCTCGGTTTCGCTCCACGCTTGCGCTGTTTCATTTGGAACCAACTTACGCCAGTGCTCAACTGCTTCTTTAAATTCCAGCAAGCCTTGATATAGGCCAGACTGTGAAACAGGTGGAGTTAAGTAGCTAATTAAGGTTGCGCCAGCACGACGCTTGGCAATAGCACCTTCCGATGGATTGTTTGAAGCATAAATATACAGATTTGGTAAATCATGAATCAGGCGATCTGGCCAGCATGCACCTGACATCCCCGATTGCTTACCCGGCATAAATTCGAGTGCGCCATGGGTACCAAAATGCAATACCGCTGAAGCTGCAAAATCTTCGCGAATATAACGATAAAAGGCGGAGAAAGCATGAGTCGGTGCAAAACCTTTTTCATACAACAAGCGCATTGGATCGCCTTCATAACCAAACCCAGGCTGAAGGGCTACAAATACATTACCAAACTGTTTACCCAAAACAAAAAGTGAGGATCCATTGCTCAGAAAGTTTCCAGGCGCTGGGCCCCACTGCGCTTCAATCTCTTTTAACCAAGGCTCGCGACGAATGTGATCTGCCGCACCGATCTGGGCATGTACATTAGCATCTGTACCATGCTCTTTCGCATTGCCAATCAGAATCATGTCCCGAAATTCATCGATGGATGCAGGTACATCAACGCTATAACCTTCTGCTTTAAGGCTTTTTAGGGTATTGAATACGGATTCAAAAACACTTAAATGAGCGGCAGTACCAACCCTTCCCGCATTTGGAGGAAAGTTAAACATCACCAGAGCCACTTTGCGATCAGCACGCTCAGCTTTGCGTAAGGCAATGAGTTTTGATACACGTGCAGCTAACATCGCTGTACGTTCGATGCAGGTATGCATGTCATGACGATTAATGCTGGCCTCAAATACGCAGCCTTTATGACAACCTTTGCACTGCACATCTGCATCACCTGCTCTGCCACCAAATACCATCGGGACAATCGCGCCATCGAGCTCAGGTATGGCAATCATCAGAGTGTTTTCTACGGGCAATAATCCTCGGTCAGAGCTACCCCAGTCATTGAGTGTCTGAAACTCTAAAGGCTGCGCCGCGAGATAAGGGACATCTAAAGAGGCAAGCACTTCTTCCGCCGCTTTTGCATCGTTATAGGCAGGCCCACCTACCAAGGAGAACCCAGTAAGAGATACGACCGCATCAACTACTTTCTCGCCATTCTGATAAAAGAATTGATCGATAGCCGGTCTTGCATCCAAGCCCACTGCAAATATCGGCAGTACTTGTAGTCCTTGCGCCTCAATTGCAGCGATAACTGAGTCATAGTGCAAGGTATTGCCAGCCAAAATATAGGATCTGAGCAACAGCAAACCAACGCGACCCTTAGATTTCTTATCAGAAACCAATTTAGGCAAATCATCGATAGACTCACTCATACGACCTTTGAGCCGTGGGTGATAAATGCCATTATCTGGATAGATGACTGGCTCAACTAGCTTTTCTTTGGTCCTTAAAACTTCTCTTTCACCAGCGGCATAGCGATTGACTAAGTTGGTCACCATATGGAAGAGGTTCTCTTCGGAACCACCTAACCAATATTGCAGCGTTAAGAAATAGGCCCTGACATCTTGCGCATTGCCTGGAATAAATCGCAGAATTTTTGGCAGGCGACGCAACATGCGCATTTGAGCTGCACCACCAGTTTGAGACTTCTCTTTATTTCCGCGTAAACGCTTTAGTAAGCCCATCAAGCCAGTTGCCGGCTTACCCATATCAAACCCACCCATGCGAGTCAGGGAAACCACTTCACCTGCTGACATGGCACAAATCATGGCATCACATTCATTGCGCCGAGCTTTTAAGGCTTCAATCACTGGTTTGTAGTGATCTTCCATAAAGAGCATGGTCACAATCAGAATGTCTGCAGACTCAATATCGGTAATGCAGTTTTCTAGAGCTTTAGCATCCACAGTCCAACTAGAAGCCGCATGAATACTTAGCTCTAGACTTGGTAGCTTTTTCTTCAGAGCATAGCGAGCTCTCTCTGTCGCACTACTCAAGTGCGTATCCATCGTAATGATGGAGACTCTCATGGGGATTTTCTTATCTGCCATAGTGAGCCTTTGCATCGTAGAGCGTTTCAATAGTGATATGGCTAATACCATGCTCAACTGCAAATTTCTCAGTATTGCGTCGTGCTTTGCCTCTAACGAAGAATGGAATTTTTCCCAATTCTTTTTCCGCTTCTACATCCCATAATTTTGCTGGCTCTGTACCGTTAAATGTCTCTGCATTTACCTGGGTATGACTGACAACTGGAGCGACCTCATTGGATTGTGCATCCGGTGAGTGCAGATTTTCTTTCACGGCTGCTGAATGACCTAGATGAGAAGGTGCTGCCTTGGCAGTAAATTCAAAATCATCGCGGAACATCATAATCAGATGCTCTTCAAGACCCATCATAAGTGGATGAATCCAGGTATCAAACAATACATTGGCGCCCTCAAATCCCATCTGTGGTGAGTAGCGCGCTGGAAAGTCTTGAACATGGACTGGCGCAGAAATTACAGCACAAGGAATGCCCAATCTTTTAGCGATATGACGCTCCATCTGCGTACCTAGGACCAAGTCCGGAGTAAGTTCAGCTACCTTTTCCTCAACTTCTAAATAATCATCGGTAATTAAGGCTTCTACCTCGTACAGCTTGGCAGCTTCACGGACTTCGCGGGCAAATTCACGACTATAGGTGCCTAAGCCAACTACCTTAAAGCCAATTTCTTCTGAGGCGACCTTTGCAGCAGCAATGACATGACTTGCATCGCCAAATATAAATACACGTTTATCGGTGAGATAAGTGGAGTCGACTGATTTTGCATACCAATGGGCCCGCTCATCTTGAGACTGTAAAAAAGCCTCCGGATTGATATTGGCCAATGCAGCCACTTCTTGAACAAAGGCTCTAGTTGCTTTAGTGCCAATCGGAATGGTCTTTGTGAAAGGCTGCCCAAATGTTTTCTGTAGCCAAGTGCATGTGAGTTGAGCAACTTCTGGATACAGCATGACATTAAAATCTGCCTGAGGTAATTGGGTGATATCTGCAACTGAGGCATTGAGCGGTGCAACCACCTTCACCTCAATACCCATCACCTCTAATAGAGACTTGATTTCTTGAATATCGTCGCGATTTCTAAACCCTAATGCAGTAGGTCCAAGAATATTGCAGCTAGGCTTTTGATCTTGTTTTGCATTATTAGCTCGTACCTCTTGATACTGCTGAGCACTCACGGACTTATCAACTGGAAGCAATCCACGAACAATGTGATAGAAAGTTTCTGAAGCACCCCAATTTTCTTTTTTCTGATATGAAGGCAATTCCAGTGCAATGACAGGAATCGGCAAAGTAAGCGCTCTTGCCAAACCACCTGGATCGTCCTGAATTAACTCTGCAGTGCATGAAGCGCCCACGATCATGGCTTTAGGCTGGAAACGTTCATATGCAGAATTGACAGAATCCTGGAACAACTGCGCCGTATCCCCACCTAAGTCTCTTGCCTGAAATGTTGTGTAGGTAACAGGTGGACGGGTTTTAGCGCGTCCAATCATCGTAAACAATAAGTCAGCGTAGGTATCACCCTGTGGTGCATGCAAGACATAGTGCAAATCGGTCATGGAGGTAGCGATTCGCATGGCACCAATGTGCGGCGGGCCTTCATATGTCCAAAGTGTCAGTTGCATGTGAGCCCCTTAAGCCGCTAGTTTCAGACTGCGATTTAAAGGTCGCGCAAACAGCTCTGCTAAATCAGCAGCCTGCTCATATCCATGCACGGGGCTAAATACCAACTCAATTGACCACTTAGTCGTAATACCCTCAGATTCAAGGGGATTAGCTAAGCCAAGTCCACAAACCACGATGTCGGGCTTATCACTCCGACAGCGATCTAATTGCTTCTCGACATCCTGACCTTCAACAATGCGAATATTTTCTGGCAATAAATCAAATTCACATTCCAAATGTTGCTTATGAATATAGGGTGTGCCTATCTCCAGAACTTTCATGCCACATTCTTTGGACAAGAAGCGTGCTAAAGGAATTTCTAGTTGTGAATCTGGAAAGAAAGAAATGCTTTTATTTTCCAAAGCTGGCAGGTAGCGTGCGAGACTCTTTTTAGCCCGATCAATTCTGACTTGGGTTACTTGATCAAATTTGCTGTCATCAATACCCCAGGCCTTGGCTGCAGCTTTAAGCCATGCAGTGGTGCCTTCAACTCCAAACGGGAATGGTGCAGATAGTCTCTTTGCGCCCCGCTCCTCAATGAGTCTGGCGGTTTCAGCTAAGAAGGGTTGGGCAAGTAGGTATTGAGTATTGTTGTTGATCTCAACAACTTGCTTTGAACTCTTTGGCGGGAAGAACGATACATTGGTAATTCCCAACTCATTAAAAATGCGTTGGAATTGATCTTCAACGATATCTGGCAAGCAACCAACGATGAGTAAATTTTGCTCGGCTGCAGGAGCTTGTTTTGGTGTGTCAGATATTAAGGATGCCAAGCATGCATCCTCGCCTTGAGTAAAGGTTGTCTCAATCCCGCTGCCTGAGTAACTCAATATGCGACATTGATTGATCATCTCTTTATTCAATCTTTGCGCGGCACGAGACAGATCTAATTTAATCACTTCTGACGGGCAAGAACCTACCAAAAATAGCATCTTGATGTCGGGACGCCTTGTCAGTAAAGCCTTTACAACGCGATCTAGCTCATCATGCGCATCCGCAATTCCAGCAAGATCACGATCATCAATAATGGCTGTCGCAAACCTTGGCTCTGCAAAAATCATGACTCCAGCCGCTGACTGAATCAAATGCGCGCAGGTCCTAGAACCAACAACCAGGAAAAAGGCATCTTGAATTTTTCGGTGCAGCCAAATGATCCCTGTGAGTCCGCAAAATACCTCTCTTTGGCCACGCTCTTTATAGATTGGAATATTTTTACCAACATGGGACTGAGCTTCTTTTGGTAGATCAACGATAGCGTTCATGCTGCAACCTGGTCGTTAAACTGCAGGCGAGCCATCCGAAGCTTATAAATAAATTGGCCTGCATTAATAAAGTAAGACGTATATGCAGCCAGTGCTAGATACATCAGGCTACGATCACTCATACCGCCAGCCATGAGGAAGTAGAGATAAATCGTATGTAGGGAAATGACCAACATACTAAATACGTCTTCCCAGAAGAAACTATCGGCAAATAGATACTTTCCGAAAACAACCTTCTCCCAAATACTTCCGGTAAGCATGATCAGATACAAAAAGAAGGTTTTAACCACTACTGAGATAGTGGCTAATTCATAGTTACTTCCAGAAATGAGATATTGCAATACCAAATACAGACTAATGAGGCAGACTAAAAATTGAACTGGCGCCAAAATTCCCTGAACTAGGGTCCACACAGTAGCATCGCGTTTTGCGCGTTGTTCCTGACTGTATAGAGGCTTATTAATCTTCATTTTTGGACGTCATGTATTTGGCTATGTGTAAACAAAACTTTACGCCAATTAGAACTTACTAATACTAGTACTTTCCCTAATTTATACTGGTGTTTACCCTAGTTAATAGAAAATAATTGCCATTATTAGATCTCTAGTGTAATAATTATTTTACATATGTTTGTAAATAACACAACAATTTAGATCAAGGGCCATTTGGTGAATCCATCTTTTAAAAAAGAACTCATCATGGAAGTGTTCAGTACGCAACTACCCCGCTTAGTTGAGGAAATTGAACGCAAAGTTGAGGGAGCCAATAAGCCCAAAGCCTCTAACGAAGATGGTTGGATTGAGTCTCCAGCACCTTCCCTGGGTAAAAAGGGGGGCATGCTGGATGATGAGGAGATTAATCGGATCACCCAATTACTACTCTCTACTGAAGATGGTGCCTTTGAACTCGCAATCACGGTACTCAAAACTCATGGGGTATCAATCAATTACATCATCTTAGATCTGATACCCACTATTGCAAGAAGATTAGGCAAACAATGGGAAGATGACACTCTGAGTTTTGCTGAGGTATCGATTGGCGTCAATAGACTTGAGCGGGTTATTCATAAGCTCGACTACCTTTTTCAGGTGACTCAGCTAGAAAAAAGGGGGGATCATTCAATTCTCATCTCGGTTTTTCCAGAATCGCAGCACTCTTTAGGTACGCTCATTCTTTCAAATTACTTTATTCATTCCGGCTGGCGTGTTTATCGTCCAGAAAATACCAGCTTAAAGTCCATCAGCCGAGAGCTTGAGTCAAATAAGCATGATGCTATTGCCATCTCAATATCGTGTGACGAGCAATTAGAGCGGCTACCAAATACCATTAGTGTCCTGAGGGAAAAATCGAAGAACCCGAAAATCATCGTTCTTATTGGTGGCCCGCTCTATAATAAAGCGCCTGCAAAATTTGATCACATTCAGGCAGATATAAAAGCATTTACCCCTGAGGAATGTGTCGAAAGATTAAATCTTGTGCTCAGCCAAATACAAAAATAATTATTAGAAAAATCGGTAAATAAAATATAGTGGCCAAAATTTTTAATCTAGATTCTCAAGCAATCGATGCCTTAGATGTGCATCAAGCAGCCGCCATGCTGTCGCTTTCAGTCGATCTTGTTCTTGTGATGAATAATTCAGGCTTAATAGAGAATGTATTAAACGGATCAAAGCCGATTGCTAACAATACACAGTCTTTAATCGGAAAAAATTGGCTCGATACTGTGGCCATTGATAGTCAACCAAAAGTAAATGCCTTACTGAAGACGGGTGAGGATGATTCCGAACAAAAGTGGCGCCAAGTAAATCAATGGGTTGAAGGCTCGCCCTCTCTTCCAATTCAATTCAGTACGATTTTTTTTCCAAAAGAAAATAAGCTGGTTGCCATTGGCAAAGATCTCAGCAGCATCTCCACGCTGCAGCAAAAACTTGTAGAGTCTCAACAAGAAATTGAGCGTGACTATGCCAATCTTCATGCAATACAAAATCGTTACGTCCAACTATTTAATAATATTGATCAAGCCTATTTAATAGTAGACAGCCAAACTTTGAAAATTCTTGAGGTCAATAAATCCGCAGGCTTTTTAGTAGGCGATTTAAAAAAGATTCAAGGGAAACTATTTACTAATTTATTTCCTGTAAAAGATTATGAAGCGATCCAGACCTACTTGGCAGATTCAAAATCCGGAATTATGCAGTCTTCAATTCAATCAACGCTTGAGAATCTCAAGGAGAATGTAGAAATCTCTAGCGTCTTATTGCGTGAAGGCAATCAAAATATTTGCCTTGTGTCTATTAAGCCAAGATCGAAGAGCGTCCAGACTAATAATCTGAATGAGCAAACCACTTTACTTACACAGGCCATTGAAGACTTTCAAGATGGCTTTATTGTCTGCAGTACCAGTGGCGTCATCTTGACTGCCAATAGTACTTTCGTTTCCATGTCTCAATCTGCCCAAAAAGAAAATATTCTTGGCAAGTCTTTGGAAGTATGGCTTGGAAGAGCAGGTATTGATTTAAAAATAATTCTTGGCACCGTACGTGAATATGGTTCCATCAAAGACTACTCAACAACCATTACCGCTGATGATGGTAGCTCACCACGAGAAGCCCAAATTTCAGCAGTCAGCTTTATTAGTGGAAAACTTTCAGCGGTTGGCATCAGCATTCATCTAATCTCAAAATCTGTGCAACAACCCAGCGCTAAATCTGAGAACTTGGGAAAGAATGCAAAAGAACTGACCCAATTGGTTGGCAAAGTTCCTTTGAAGCAAATCGTTACTGAGACCACTGACATTATTGAAAAATTATGTATTTTGGCTGCTTTAGATCTGACTATGTCAAACAGAGCATCAGCAGCTGAATTGCTAGGCTTATCTCGACAAGGTCTTTATATCAAAATGAGACGTTTTGGTATCGTTGATAGTAATGCTGCCGAAGATCTTGATGCCTAATTTCTCATGACTAATCAGACAGCAGTATTAGCTTTAATTAATATTGCTGCTGGTTCTGGTGGATGGGGACTATCACGCTATATTCTGGGTAAATATCCCTTCACTGGAGTGCCCGGACTTCAGTTCTGCAAAGTATTGGGCTCTGGATTTAATGGGGGATTTAGCACAAAACCAAGCCTCACAAAACAAGGTTTCTTTTGTATATTTGATGAACCAGAAAATGCGGGCGCTTTCTTAAAGAAAGCTTCTATCGTGCGTGCATATCAAGATCATTCCAGTGAAATGTTTACCGCCACACTTCAGGCATATTCAAGTCGTGGTTCGTGGTCTACATTTTCAATTCAAGACTTGGTACAAAAACCCATTAGCGGACCTATTGCATCCCTCACTCGGGCCTCAATCAGACCTACTAAAGCGATGCAGTTTTGGAGTAAGGCAAAACCTGCTGAAGATTCTATTAAGCACGCATCTGGAAAAATACTAACTGCTGGACTTGGCGAAGCGCCCTACCTTCGCCAAGCTACATTTACCATCTGGAATGATGAGCAGTCTCTAGATCGCTATGCACAAGAAGGGGCGCACCTCGCTGCTATTAAAGCTGCATACGGTAAAGATTATTTTTCAGAATCCATGTTTACGCGCTTTGTAGTCAACTCAGCTCAAGGTGTATGGCAAGGTAAGTATGTTGACATCGCCTAAGGTTCTGATTATTGGAGCAGGTGTCGGCGGTCTTAGTGCCGCCTTGGCGCTATCTCATCAAGGTCTCGATGTTACGGTGATCGAAAAGAATGCAGGGCCAGGCGGAAAGATTCGCCAAGTACAAGCAGGTAATTCTTTTATTGATTCTGGTCCGACCGTCTTTACGATGAAATGGGTCTTTGAAGAACTCTTTTCAGATTGCGGAGAAGATTTTGATGCAGAATTTGAACTTGAGTCACTTGACATTCTCGCAAGACATAGTTGGGGTGATGCTTACTTAGATCTCTACGCTGATAGCCAAAAAAGTGCTGATGCTATCGGTCAATTTAGTGGAGCAGAACAAGCAAGGCAATTTTTACAGTTTTGTAAAACAGCAAAAAAGGTATACCAGGCACTTAAAACGCCTTTTATTGAGTCCCCTCGCCCCAGCATGATGGGAATGATGTCCTCTTTAGGGCTAGCAAAAAGTAAAGTGCTTTGGGATATTGGCCCCTTTAGTAGCTTATGGTCAGCATTGGAGCGCTACTTTCCGGATCCTCGTCTACACCAATTATTTGGGCGCTATGCAACCTACTGTGGCTCATCACCCTATTTAGCTCCCGCAACTCTAATTTTGATTGCCCAAGTCGAAATGGAGGGCGTTTGGTCTATTAAGGGGGGGATGATCAAAATCCCCGAGGTCATTGCACGCTTAGCCCAAAAGAAACAATGCAACTTTAGATACAACGCTGAAGTCCAATCATTGGATATTGCCGGGGATAAAGTAAAAGGTGTATCACTCTCTTCCGGCGAATATCTTGAATGTGATTACCTGATTTTCAATGGCGACATTAACGCCTTAAAGCATGGCTTACTGGGTCAACCAGCTAGTGAAGCAATTCCTAAAAATCTTCAACAGACAGACTCCCTGTCTGCAGTCACTTGGTCAATGCAAGTAAAAGCATCTGGCTTTCCACTGGTCAGACACAACGTTTTCTTTAATCAACCTTACCGCAATGAGTTTTCGGATATTTTTTCTCAGAATAAGATTCCAGAAAATCCGACGGTGTATATATGTGCTCAAGATAGAACGGATCATGCGATCGAGAGCGACTCACATGAACGACTGTTTTGCCTGGTCAATGCACCAGCAAATGGTGGCAGTTCATCCTACGATACAAAGGAAATAGATCGATGCGAGCAAAAAATCTTTTCACTCATGAGCCAATATGGTCTTCAGCTTCAGAATCTGGAAATGACTCGAACGAGCCCTCAAGAATTCGCCAAACTCTTTCCAGGTCGTGGGGGAGCTCTTTATGGTCAAGCAACCCATGGATGGATGAGCTCATTCCAGAGGCTCGGTTCTCAATCTCAAATCAGCAATCTACTACTGACGGGGGGAAGTACCCATCCGGGTCCGGGAGTTCCCATGGCAGCTATGTCCGGTCGCTTGGTGGCCGCAACCCTAATGGAACACCTCGGTTTGACCAAGCGGTAGATCCAGGCAATTATCTCTGGTGGTATATCGATGGTCTGAGTGATGATGGTCTTTATGGTTTTAGCATCATTGCATTTGTCGGCAGCGTGTTCTCGCCTTATTACGCTTGGGCTAATAAAAAACAGCCTGCCAACGCAAATGACTACTGCGCTATTAATGTTGCGCTTTACGCACCGAATTCAAAATACTGGACCATGACTGAGCGAGCTCAGAATGCAATCAAGAGAACAGAACATACTTTCACGATTGGCCCCAGTCATTTACATTGGGAAAAGGATGTATTAACAATCAATATTAAAGAGCGTGTGCCTTTACTGGGGCAAAAGGTAGAGGGCACAATTAAGGTATATCCAGATCAACTCTTTAATCAGGTTGTTGCATTAGATGATCTTGGAAAGCATCGCTGGGGGCCGATCTCTCCATCGGCAAGGGTCGAAGTCTCCTTTACCAAACCCAATTTGCATTGGAAAGGAAGCGCCTATTTTGACTCGAATGAAGGCGATGAGGCAGTCAGCCAATCGTTTAGCGAATGGGATTGGTCTAGAGCACATCTTAAGGACGGCAGTACAGCTGTTATTTACGATGTCCGTCAAAGCAATGGCGTCGAGCGCATCATTGCCTCCAAATTTAATCTCGATGGCACAGTTGAGCCCTTTGCAGCTCCCGAGAGAGTCTCTCTACGCAAAACTGGCTGGGGCATCAAAAGAAATATGCGCACAGAAAAGTCTCAGTCAATTGAGCTCTTAAATACCTACGAAGATACCCCGTTTTATGCGCGCTCCAGAATCCAATCCCACCTACTTGGGGAGGAAGTCATTTCAATGCATGAGACCCTCAACGTGAATCGCTTAAAGTCCAATATTGTGCAACTCATGTTGCCTTGGAGAATGCCTAGAAACCCGACAATGATTTTTTAAGCTAATCGGGTTTTTAGGCTTGCTGCTGAGCCTTAGCATGATAGCTTGCTGTTTTTCGGAGTTCGACTTTTTCAAGTAGTCCTACAACCCAAATTAATCTTTCCTCGACACTTCCAGTGTAATGAGCGTAAGGCTCTTCTGGCCTGACGACATCAACCAAAAACTGAATAGAGGCAATCTGACTAAAGCTACGGTCTGGCTTTGCAGTAAAAATAGCGGTTCTAAAAGCCTTAACGAGTAAGAGTAGCTTTCTCTTTTTAGAGACTACGGCACGTCGGGAGACTGAATCATAGGCTTGTCGCTCCACCTGGCGACTGATTTCCGAGTAAATAAAGCTAGCAGCGGCAATTGCTGACCTACAGTTACGCGGTAAGCCAGAAAATCCAAAGGATGAACGGTTGTAAAGGTCATCCGCGTAAGTAATCAGTCTTTTAACTACTCTGGATAATGCAGGACTGAATTGTGGATCGAGTAGCCACTGATCCGGATCAATACCCTCCTCTTGAAGCCATTGCTTTGGAAGATAGAGTCTGTGATTTTTTGCATCCTCACCAACATCTCTGGCGATATTACTTAGTTGCATTGCCAATCCGAGCTCGCATGCCCTCTCTAAGACAGCGCGATCTCTGACCCCCATGATTAAAGTCATCATGACTCCTACGGTAGAGGCTACTCTTGCCGAATAATCACAGAGTTCCTCTATCGTGTCATATTGCCTACCATGGCGATCCCACCTAAATCCCTCAACCAGAGCCTCTAGCAATTCCCTGGGAATCAAAAATCGTTCAACCACTAAGGCTAGCGCCCTATCTGCAGGGATATCAGCGGGATTCTGCGCATAAATGCAATCGAGTCGATGCTCAATTTGTTTGATGACATCATCTGGAGCATAGGGGTCGTCCACCATATCATCCAATAGTCGGCAAAAAGCATACAGGGCAATTGCGGAATCTCGTATTTTGCTGGGCAATATGCGCGAGGCGGAAAAGAATGACTTAGAGCCTTCTTTCATGAGATCTTCGCAAGTCTGGAGATCTTGCTGAAATCCAAATTCAGCGGTAATCGCTCTATCGTGCACGGCCACCTGCAACCTTGACGGGCTCGATTAAGGAATCAAGGGCTTTTGCTGAAGACAGCACTCCAGGTATTCCAGCACCAGGGTGGGTGCTGGCACCAACCATATACAGACCGTCAATGTCTTCGCTACGATTATGCGGTCTAAACCAAGCGCTTTGGGTTAGGAGTGGCTCCAGTCCAAATGCAGCACCCTTAAATGATAAGAGTCTATCTTTGAAATCCTCCGGAGTCATCACAAAGGATTCCACAAGATTTTCTTCTAAGCCAGGTAAAACTGTCTCTTCCAACATTTTGGCAATAGCCTGCCTATAGGGCTCAGCCTCTTTTTTCCAATCCGTTCCACTATCTAAATGGGGTACGGGAGACAAAACATAAAATGTGTCGCAGCCATCTGGTGCCAGACTAGTGTCGGTAGCAGTCGGTCGATGCAAGTAAAGACTGAAATCTTTTGCTAAGTGATGACGTTTAAAAATATCCTCTAGTAATTCTTTATAGCGTTTGCCAAGCAACATCATGTGATGCGGGATTTGTGGATACTGTTTCTTGGTTCCAAAATACCAAACAAATAAACTCATGGAATACTTCCCATTGTTTATTTTTCTATCTGTCCAAATCTTTCTATGCTTCGGCTCAATGAGATTTTTATAAGTCCACGCAGTATCTGCATTGGATACCACCTTATCGGCGTAAATTACCTCACCGCTCTCTAGGGTAAGGCCCGTGACCTTACGATCGACGATATTAATTTTCTTAACTGTGCTGTTATAACGAATTGAGACACCAAGCCCATCTAGCAAACCTACCAATCCTTTAATAATGGCGCCAGTGCCACCCATCGCTGAATGTACGCCCCACTTACTCTCCAAGGAATTAATTAAGGCGTAGACAGCTGTTACTGAAAATGGATTACCGCCAATGAGCAAAGGATGAAAGCTCATGACCTCTCGGAGTTGAGGATCTTTCATATGCTTGGCTACCAAGCTGTAGAGAGTTTCCCATGCCCGCATTTTGATCAGACTGGGGAATGCCTTTGCAAGATCGGCCAGACTATCAAAGGCGACATCGCCTAACTCTTCAAAACCCAACTTATAACGGTATTTAGCATCTTCCAGAAAGCGTAAATAACCCGGTAAATCCTTGGGATTAAATTTACTGACCTCCCGCTTCATTTGCTCTAAATCGCCGGTGTAATTAAAGATCCGTCCATCGGCAAATCGTATTTGGTAGAAGGGATCCATGGCTCGAAGATCAACATCGTCAGCCATTTTTTTACCGCACATCTCCCACAACTCTTCCAGCAGAAATGGGGCAGTAATGATGGTAGGGCCAGCATCAAAGGTAAAGCCATTCTTTTTATGAACGAATGCCCTACCCCCTGGACTCTCAAGTCGCTCCAATACTTGCACTTGATAGCCTTTTTTTGCCATGCGAATGGCGGAAGCTAGACCCCCAAATCCCGAACCTATAACTAGCACACGTTCAGCATGATGGCCGTCATTAAAGGTTGTGATTTGTTCCGGAATCTTAAATAGATCGACCTTTTGGTCCATCACACTTCCTTTAGTGAAATCCCCCTCTTACTCCCGATGAATAAGAGGGGGTCTACATCAATTCTTAGCGCTATGAATACTATCGCTCGGCTTAGTCTTAGCAGGTACGAGATATGGATAATCTTGCAGCATGCTTTTTCCTAATAGAGGCTTATTCACTCCTTGGTGGCAAGTTGCGCAATTGGCCTTGGCTACATCACCAGTAGGTCCCAAACGATTTGCTGGGAATACATCCGTTAAGGAGCTAATGAAATTCGTATTAACATCCTTCAGCATTTGGATACCGTGCCAAGCCTGAACGCGCTGTGGAGTACTTTGCTCCCAACTAGAGAAATTATTTGAGTTGTGGCAATAGGTGCAGTTCACATTCAGAGAAGTAGACATGTGAGTCATGAAACCGTACACATTTTCAGTGCTCTGCAGGGTTGCCTTATTACCAGTCGGCAATGCGGTATCACCAATCACTCTTGCAGCCCCAGACTTACTTGTTAAATAGCTTCCAAAAGGTTGATTTGGCAATGAAGTGTATCCAACATTGCTTGAGGGATCATTTTGCCCATTAGCATTGCCGAGCATATTGCCGCCCCGCTTTTCTTCAGGATTAAACCAAACGTTTTGTGGAATGTTATTACCTCGGTGACAGGTATAGCATGTCACCCCAGTAGTTTTCACGTGGTTATTCCAGGTGCCATTGATCTCTTGATTCATCAAGATCATTTTTCTAGCAACAGTCTTGGTATACAAAGAATCATCAGCAAAGTTTTGAACGTTATGACAGTATGCGCAACCCTCTTTTGGCGCAACCCAAGATGTCATCGACACCATGAAAGCACCAAACTGAGCGGTACTTAAGTTATTGAGCACCTTCACGTTCTTGTAAACAGCGCCAGCCTTAGGCCCATCGGCCGATGCTGGAACCCCTGCGGGCATTTCATTAATCTTTGCCAGTTGAGCATCTGTTCTCGGATTATTGATCTGATCCATGCCAGTTCCTCGGAAGCCAGTTTGCTTTGAATCTACTGGCGGCCGCTCGCATGCAGTCAGCATCAAAATACCGAGAATTCCCAATACAACTGTTAATTTATGGCGTAGGTTTTTCATTTTTTCTCCCCTATAGCAACTGGAGCAGCGGGCGCTGTAAGGGCAGGATCTGCCACTGTTCCATATATTGCTGGATAAGCGGGTGCAATGTTGTGCTTCACACCCCATAAATACCAGTTATCAACTACTGTTCCAGTTAACAAGATTCCAATACCACCTGTTAGCGGGGTAAGTACTGCAAACCACCAAGCCCAACGGTGAATGGATTCCATGGTTGCATTGAAACCCATGGTCCATCTCCAAAATAGTGCAGCGCGCTCTGAAGCTGTACCGCGATCAACAATTTGCTCGATTTCTCGCTCGCCACCAAATCGGCTTACCGCCAGAATAGTTGCTCCGTGCATTGCGAATAACAAAACAGACCCATACAAGAAAACAATCGAGAGCATATGGAAGGGGTTGTAAAACAAATTACCGTAGCGAATCGAAAATGCAGATACCCAATCTAGGTGGGAGAAAATTCCGAATGGTACTGCTTCACTCCAACTGCCCATTAAGACAGGCCGAATGAGGCCGAGTACTAAAAATAACCAGATTGCGGAAGCAAATGCCCAAGGAACATGGTTACCCATACCCAGTGCTTGTGCGCGACGGAAAGTTCTAAGCCACCACAACATAATGGAAATCGTGGAAAAGAGACCCACAATAAGCCACCAGCCGCCCTCATTTAGAGGTGGGAAGCTAAGACCATATTTTGGCGAGGGAGCATCCAAGGAAAGCCAAAACAGTTTTTTGACAAACTGGAGTGGATTCCATCCTACCTGGGCCAGCATATTCATACCGATGATGAAAAATGCAGTCATGCCAAAGATAAGTGATGCGACACCAAGTCGTCCCAGGTAAACCGGTCCGAGCTGAGCATTGCCCAGACGACCCAGTAAATGGCTAAAGCCAATTGAGCGAGTTCGCTCACGCATATCGTATGCGTTTATGGGCACGCCATGACTAGCAGGTCCAGTTACTTGAGTTTGAGTAAATAAGTTTTGATATTCCATGATGCTCTCCGCATATTTAAATCAGCTGAAAACTACCCCCAGATAGGCAAATTCAACCACCACGTCCACCACTCAGGCCATCCTTTTGTCCAGAAAGGCCCGCTGATCACGATACAAACTGCACTCCAAAATACGGCTGCTAATGCCAGGAATAAACCAAGACGATGAATTCCCAAGGTTCCTACTGAATAACCAATAATGTCTCTGAAGAAAGTATCTTCATGCTCTGGGGTTTTTACAGTCTGACCTGGAGCAGGATTTGTAGAAGACAAAATCAAAGCGCCATGCAGCGCAAGCGCTAGTGTTGTGGTGAAAAATAAGGTCACCGCAATCATGTGCGCCGGGTTGTAATGAAAGTGCAGATACTGATAACCCGTATTGGATACCCAATCTAGGTGACTCAATATTCCGTATGGGAATCCATATCCCCAGGCACCCATCAGTACCGGACGAATGACCACCAAGGTAAAGTACGCAAAAATTGCCATGCTAAAGGCCAGCGGCACATGAAGACCCATACCCAGTTTTCTGGAGATCTCTACCTCGCGCATAGCCCATGATCCGAATGCGCCCAATGCACAGATCGTGATGATCTGCCAAAGTCCACCCTCCATCATGGGAGCCGGTCCAAGACCATACTTTAGGTCTGGCGGGGCAATATTGATTTGCCAGGGATTAAATACCCCTGCGTGAGAGGCTCCCCAGAAAATCATTGCAGTCCCGAGAAACGTAAAGAAGACTGTAGTGACACCAAAAAATCCCACGTAAAACGGGCCTACCCAGAAATCAAATAGATCTCCACCGATAAGCGTTCCGCCGCGTACGCGGTATTTCTTTTCAAAGTTGAGCATGGCCATTTAGCGCTCCTTGCACTATGAGATTTTTTCTCATAATTAATTAATATTGCGTAGACGAATCACTATCTCTAGAAATTCGTCTACGGTTGGTACATCTACTTACTTCTTCGCTGCAGAAATTGCTGCTTTGTACTGCTCTTGACTCATACCATCCAACCATTTGTATTGAACAGTGCTCAATAAAATGAGATGAATCATCGCTGCCAAAGCAAAGAGAAAAACTCCTTGCGCAACCATTGCACGTAGTGGGTCGTATAACTTCCAAATTCTCCACATAATATTTCTCCTAATTTAAGTAAGACATAAAACCGTAAACACCTGATTCCACTGATTTGAAGAAGGACCCCCCATCAGATCCAGAAAATAACCACGCTTTCTGGGAAGCAGGCAATACAACCAAAAAGAGAGCCGCCATAAAGATCACTACATAGCTAATTACAAAAATAATCTTGAACGACAATGTATCGGGAAGATGATTCTTATTCATTAAATCCGTATTGGTCTTCATATAAAACACTCCTTTTAGTTGAATCTATTTACTATGTACTTACTGCTGCATCAAAAGAACCATGGACGCCATGCCCATACAAGTATGTGCGCGACGACTGCGATAGCAGTAAATCCAAGCAAACCTTGCACATAAAATGCATGGAATTCTTGAGCTTCTGCATCGGTAAGCCCAGATATAGATCTGTTTTCACTCATGATGACTACTCCTTGAAACTGACCTTACGGTCTTTTCTACATCACCCCTGTAGATTTGGGGATACAGCTTTACTACGCCATATACGTTTAGCCTTTTAATAAGGCAATTTCTTTTATCAAAAGTCATACTGTCTCTCCACTCATGTGGGATAGCGTTGACTTTTGAACACAGTCGACTGTCACTCTTTCAATATTTTGTTTGCGAGCCTCAAACTCAGCTTCATCTCGAATTCTTTTTGCAGCTGATATTTGTGTGAGCACGGGCTGATTACTGATTAATTTATTCATTAATGCTTGGGCTTCTTCTTCCCAAGGAATGGATGCGATCTGGCTCTGTATTCTTGCCGGGGTTGGATCCACCTTGTCCATCTCTGTGCCTAAAGGTAGGATGTGAAAAAGCGCATCAAATAGTGAGTTACACACTTCTTGAATCAGATATACCGCTCCGGAATAGCCCATAAATGGAGTTCCGGTATGCCGACGAATAATCGCACCAGGAAAGGAAGCGGGGATATAGGAAAAACGTGCATTCACTTCGCTGCCGTACATCCGTTCGTTATAGCTACCAAACATAACCAATGGTGTTTTTTTCTGTACTAGCTCTCTAATTTCAACGTTATTCGTTTTATTGCCTGGCAGTCTAGAGACGGCAAAGTTACAAGGCAGACCCATTTCTTCTTCTAGGAAATTTCGCACGCCGCGGGTATAGGTTTCGTTAGCAACAATGGCAAAGCTGGCTGTACCAAAGAAATCTTGGGTCACAGAGCGCCATAAATCCCATGCTGGCTTGAGTGTTGTGTGCTTTTCTTTTTCAATAAAGCCTTCCACATCGATCTCACAAAGTTCGCCAAGCTTACGAAGGAAGGCTGTAGTGGATTGCATCCCAATTGGTGCTTGTAAATATGGGCGCTCTAGCGTCTCACACAATAAACGTCCGTATTCGCGATACATACAAATATTGACATCTGCATTGACTAACTTGGCAACATCGGCAAGATGAGAGCTCAATGGGAATACCATATTGACCTCTGCACCAATACCTTCTACTAAACGTCTAATTTCTGCAAGGTCACTATATAAATTAAAGCTGCCATAGGCTGGTCCAATAATATTGACCCTTGGCTTTTCGCCCTCTGCTCTTTCGCGCTTTGGAATCTTTTTGAGGCCGTACTCTGTCCATAACCAATTCATGGCACGATTTGCGCACTGCCACTGATCTTCATCAATGGTTCTTGGTAAGAAACGCTTAATTCCAGTTCCTTCTGGTGTCACACCGCCGCCAATCATTTCAGCAATAGAGCCTGTAACTACTACTGCTGGTAAATTGGGATCGAGCACCTTATGGGCCCGCTTCATGGATTCTTCTGTGCCTTCTCTACCGAGCTGCTCTTCTGCTAATCCAGTAACCACAATCGGCAACTCATGCGGAGGCAATGCATCGGTGTAATGCAAGACTGAAGTCACTGGTAAATTTTCACAACCGACAGGTCCATCAATGACAACCTGCAGCCCCTTGATAGCTGTAAAAACATACACAGCTCCCCAATAGCCGCCAGCGCGATCGTGATCAATGACTAGCATTAGCCCATCTCCTCCGCTTTTTGCTTAGCGATTGCCTTTTCTAACTTACGGCGAACTTCAGCTTTGAATTCAGGGCGATCTACCGGTATGTCTTCCCACACACCAGTTGTGTGCTCGGTACCAACGCCTTCAAAGAATTCAGTCATATTATTGAATCGCTCTTTGTTAGCTAGAGCTGCATTAATAACCTGGGCTAATGATCCCGCACCTGCGGCACCCATTAGCGGACGTGCAGAAATTAAATTTGTGAAATACAAGGACGGTATAGCCAATTCTTTTGCTTTTTGGACCACTGGCGTAGTACCAATCACTAAATCTGGTGAAAACTCTTTCATTGCAGCAAGGTCTTGCTCAAGAGAAGCGCGGTATTGGACATGTATGCCCCTGGATTCGAGCCAATCTAAGTCTTTGCTGCTCCAAATTGTTTTTGGACAAGCTGTTCCAACATAGCGAACATCTGCCCCACTCTCAACCAATAGTCGAGCAACCAGCAACTCTGATCCCTCGTAACCACTGACAGTAATTCGACCTTTGATGGGCTTAGCATCTAAGGCCGCCTTAATCATTGGTAGAAATTTTGACTTTGCATTCCCAATTTTTTCAGCACTGACACCGCAGGCCTTGCCAATTTCATCAAGCCAGTCAGCTGTACCGTCATATCCTATTGGTGCAGAGCCAACAATTTGTCTGCCTGCAGTCTGAAACTCACGAATACTGGCTGTATAAAAAGGATGAATAGCAGCAACTACTTTTGAATCCATCGCTTGATACAGCTCGCGCCATTCTCTAGTGGGAACAACAGTTCCAACAGCCAAATCCATGGGCTCCAACATCATCCCAATACTGATAGGGTCTACCGGGAACATTTCTCCAAGTAAAGTGATGGTTGGCTTCTCTGATACACCGTTACGAGGAGCTTGAACTGGTCCGCTTTCAATTTCATTCCGCGCATAGCGCAACATAGCGCTAGCTAAAACATCTTTTGCCTCGGCATGGGTTGGAACTCCAAAGCCAGGAACATCGATACCAATGATACGAACACCATTAATTTCTTTTGGTAGTAATTGAAGTGGTACACCACTAGCAGTCGGTACGCATAAATTAATGATGACAATGGCGTCGTAAAGCTCGGGGTTAGCCTCTTTGTAAACTGCTTCACGAATGTCTTCGAATAACTTACCAGTTACCAAGGATTCCGAATTAAATGGCACATAACCTACACTGCGACGGGCACCATAAAAATGCGAGGTAAAAGTTAAGCCATAAACGCAACAAGCTGAACCCGACAGAATGGTAGATGTACGACGCATTCTTAAGCCAACTCGTAAAGATCCAAATGCAGGGCACATACTCTGCGGTTGGTCATGAGGCCCCTTTGGATAATCTTGAGCGTACTGCCCCAAGATCTCGCTCTTACTAGCATTTTTTGCTGCAGCGAGTAATCCTTCTGCGCCAGAGTGGCAAGCAATCCCCGATACATCGGCAGATGCATTTTGAATAGGAATTACTTTAGATGATTTCATTTGGCTCTCAGTCTCTATGCTTTGTCATAAATGACTTCGAGAGTTGGCTTAATCACTTCATTTTTGCCAACCATGTCAAAAATAGTTGCGGGCTCTAGTACCACATCTCTACCGACTTGGCTTGCAGAAAATAGTCCTAGCAAATCATCTGGAGCCATTGGTTTTGGTCTTACAGGTGGCGCCTCTGCAACATTGCTAGCTAACTCTTCAAAGAGTGGGCCCCATTGTGAATCTGGTCGACCGATGATTTCGTAACTAGCACTCTTTCTTCTAATATCGTCGTTTGCAGGAATAACAGAAAGGATAGGAATTCCAACTTGTTCAGCGAAGGCGGTGGCTTCACCAGTGCCATCATCACGGTTGATAACCATACCTGCGACACCTACATTGCCGCCCAACTTCCTGAAATACTCCACTGCAGAGCAAACATTGTTTGCTACATAGAGAGACTGCAAATCGTTACTTGCCACCACAATGACCTTTTGGCACATATCGCGAGCAATTGGAAGACCAAAGCCACCGCAAACTACGTCACCCAAGAAATCAAGCAATACATAGTCAAAGCCCCAGTCATGAAAGCCAAGCTTTTCCAAGGTTTCAAAGCCATGAATGATTCCGCGTCCACCGCAGCCTCTGCCAACCTCAGGTCCACCAAGCTCCATGGCGTACACGCCATCGCGCTTAAAGCAGACGTCACCGATTTTGACTTCTTCGCCGGCTAATTTTTTCTTTGAGGATGTTTCGATGATGGTTGGGCATGCCTTACCACCAAAGAGTAATGATGTCGTATCACTTTTAGGATCACAACCAATCAGCAGTACTTTTTTACCTTGCTGCGCCATCATGTAAGACAGGTTAGCCAAGGTAAAACTTTTACCGATACCACCCTTGCCATAAATGGCAATGATTTGAGTTTCTTTTTTGATCTCGCCGGTATGAACCTGATCAGGCTCGATAGCAGCTTCTTTCTTTAATGCTGCGAATTGAATCGTAATTTCTTTTGGGACGCTTGGCGCATTCATGATGCTTCTCTCCAGTCAACAATCATTTTGAGACAGTTTGGATCCTCAAATGCGGTGTGATAAGCCTCACCAATTGAGCTTGGGGTTCTGTGATGCGTAATTAATCCTCGCAGATTGAGGTGTCCGCTTGAGATCATTTGTTTAACATCGGCTAGATCCTGAGGCGCCCACTGAGCGGCAATTCTGAATCTTGCCTCCTTCATGAAAGCCTGTGGAAAGTTAAATTGAATATCTTTGTTATAAAAACCAGCTAAGGTAATTTCTCCGCCTGGCAACAGTTGTCCAACCAGTGAATTTAAGACGTCCACCTGGCCGCTAGCATCGCAAATGTTTTTATATTTACTCTCTTGATCTTCACTAGGATGAACGACGGTATAACCATCAGCCTTACCCATGCGATCTGAATTAATTTCCCAAACAACGGGGTGGCCACCTAACATGACCGCAATTCTGGCGATCAAGCGGCCCAGTACGCCATGCCCAACAATCAGGTCTGGTTGCAAAGCCTTCTTACCCTGAGTCACGTGATATGCAGTTGCTGCTAGAGCCAGCAATACGCCCTCCTCACCAATCGTTTCTGGGAGGGCAATAATTCGATCGCTTGGCACCACAACATGAGAAGAGGCACCGCCAAATAATCCCTTCACATCACCAAAGCATTTAGCGCCAGGCACGAACACCCGTTGGTTCAAGCTAAATTTGGATTTTTTACCGACTTTAGTGATGCGGCCAACAGATTCGTATCCAGGCACTAATGGATAGCCCATACCAGGGAAATCAGGCATGGTTCCATTCCAGAGTAATTTTTCTGTGCCAGTGCTGATTCCGCTCCACTCAATCTGAACAACTACGTCCTCATCCCTTGGCTCATCAAGCAAAAGACGCTTCAACCGAAGCTCGCCTGGAGACTCTAGTAAGACTGCTGTTGAATGAAGTTGACCTGGCATTTGTATATTTTTATTTACTTTGCTGTATGTAAACTAATTTATACACATTATAGGATATGAACATCAGTATTTACCCTTAATTAAAGGCTAATTAGCAAAACTTGGGCGTTAATCGGCATATTGGAGGGAAGAACTTCCACTTTTTTGAAGCCTGAACCGATCGCCAGGGCCGAAATCTCAGAAATACTCCTGGGTTTGCCGCGACCCATAGCAAGTAGATAAAAACCAAAATAAGCGCGTCCCATTGCAGGATGCCCCGGGGTATCAGCCATCGGCTCAGCAATCAATAGCTTTCCATTGGGTGGGAGTGCTTCAAAAATTGAACGTAAAAGAATTTTGACTCGCGCATCATCATGATCAAAGATCACCCGAATCAATGTAATCAAATCGGCTCCATGAGGCAGTGGATCCTTAAAAAAATCACCACCGAATACTTGAATATCTTTTTGTTTTTGGTCTTTCAAAAAACCATCTTGTGCAAGCTCCGCTACGCCTGGAAGGTCAAATAGTTTTCTCTGCAAGTGAGGCGCATTCAGATGCACTCGTTTTAAAAAAGTTCCTTGACCACCGCCAACATCCAGAAGACATTGGTGCCTAGAAAAATCGTATGCATCAACTACTTGGTCGGCGACTAGTGGGAGTGATGCCGACATCAAATCTGAATAATTTTTTACCCGCTCTTTATCCAATAAGGATTCTTGTTCCTTTTCATCTTCAGAAACATAAGGCCAAAATTTTTCTAGATTTTTATTTTTAATTCCACCTGATAGCAATAACAAAGGATCTTTAAGATCTTCATAAAGTACAGTGTGATGCTCGATCATGGCAGACAATGCGGTGTTACCAACCATGGGGGCGCCGAGTGTACCCAAGCCATATCTTTGGTGAGAGCGCAGCTCTAGTAGATGAATAGATACTGCACCATCGAGCAACTTCTGTAGCGCACCCAACTCAAGACTGCAATTATTTTTTATCTGCCCAATTTCTAATGGGCCATTTTTTAAGAGGTTAAATAGATTAATTCGAACGCAAGCAAGCAGTATTTGTGTATAGACAAATCCGGCCATTAAATCAAACAGTTGATTGGCTCTTTTTTTTGCAATTCGATTGATAAAAGGGATTTTTGAAACTGCATTTTGAAAACGACTATTTGCAATGAGCTTATCTCGATAGATACAGAGTTTGTCCCAAAGGCTATATTCCCCAAAGCCTGTATTGACCGCAGATGATTCTAGTAAGGACATATTGAATAAACGATTCGAGTTTAGGCAAGTTGTCTTTGGGTTGCTATCGCAATTTGTCTCTCGCCACGCTCGAACCAGGATGAAGGGAGTAGTCTCTCCGCCTCAAATGCCACCAGTTTTTTAAGTGCCACATCACCCGCACAACTTGGGATCGAAAGTATTGCTTTACCAACGAGAGAGTCAAAGTGTTCAACAGCGCCATTGAGTCCCAATTCTTTTGCAGAACTTGGACGATGGTGCTCTTCATCTTGTCCTGCTGGCTTACCAAGAAACTGAGCGTCCCCCAATACATCACGAATATCGTCGGCGATTTGATAGGCCTCACCTAGCCATTCCCCCAAGCCCATCCAGGTTTGTGCATCAGCACCAGCAGCTTGTGCGCCGCTAGCTGTTGCTGCGGCAAACAGCGCTCCTGTTTTTGATCTTTGGTAGTCACTGAGAACTGCTTGCGATTCACACTCCCAGGATTGGCCAGCAATAATTCCGAAGGGCGCTCCCACTCCCTCAGAAATTGTTTTAATAATTGGGGCTAGGCGTTGCGCTGATCTTCTCGAAGCAGCAGCAACTGTTTGGTATGCCATCACAATCAGAGCATCACCCGCAAGCACCGCTAGTCGCTCTCCAAACTCTTTGTGAACCGAGGTTTGACCTCGACGCATTTCTGCATCGTCAAAGCAGGGTAAATCATCATGCACCAGAGATCCGCAGTGAATCATCTCAATGGCAATTGCACTTGCCATCGATAGTTGTGGATCATCGTTACCGCAAGCATGTGCTACTGCCAAGGTGAGTTGGGGTCTAATGCGCGCACCCCCAGGAAACACTGCATGTCTAATGGCTTTACTCAGTAAAGCTGGGCCTTTTGCTGACTCATGTGACTTCAAGGCTTGCTCTAAGGCTCTATCCAAATGCTTGATTGGTGACATGTTCTGGCCCCTAAAAGGAATAAATTACTTTGTCAAAATAAGAATACGATTTAATATGTAAAAAAATATAGACACTATTTGGATGCCTGTCAAACCAATTTATTCGGGTAAACCCTTAATTTTTAAATGTAAGTTACTGAGGATGATGAAAAGAGTTCCAAAAGATTGGCCCAATAGCGCCTATAGCCAAGAAGTTCAGGTTGGGGATTTATTTTGGCACGTGCAAATTGCAGGAAATTCACCAAGTCATCTGCTTTTGCTTCATGGCACTGGATCATCAGCACATACTTGGGGACAAATCTTCACAGAGCTATCAAAGCATTACACC
Source organism: Polynucleobacter sp. Nonnen-W13 (assembly GCF_018881735.1). Lineage (NCBI taxonomy): Bacteria > Pseudomonadati > Pseudomonadota > Betaproteobacteria > Burkholderiales > Burkholderiaceae > Polynucleobacter > Polynucleobacter sp. Nonnen-W13. The sequence goes on from NZ_JACVPU010000002.1 coordinate 312,094, forward strand.
GTAATTGCAGTGGACCTGCCAGGTCATGGCTTTACAAAAAACTTAGGCAATAAAACACTTAGCCTGGATCAATTGGCTGACAGGCTTACAGACCTGAGGAAGGCTTTAAAGATTGATTATTTCGACAGCATTGTTGGGCACTCTGCTGGAGCAACGCTGGCCTTAAGTTACGCACTAAAAAATAAACAGCCAAAAACGATTATTGGACTAAACCCCTCGCTCATTAGCTTACCCAATTTTTACAACAAGTTCATAGCTCCGTTTCTCAATCCCATTGTGACCTCATCATTTTTTACGGCCGTGTTATCTGACTTGCTACCAAAGACAAAGATGATTGATAGCCTATTGGATTCGACCAAATCAGTCCTTCCGCCTGAAAAAAGAGAGCGCTATAAAACACTCTTCAAAAGTGCAGATCACCTCAATGGTTCCATGAGCTTCATGGCTGGGGCGGATATCCCGAGCCTACTCAATCAGTGCAAGAAAATTAACTCTAGATTGACATTTATCGTCACAGAGGATGATGGGTGGATTCCGATGAAGCAACTCTGTGAGGTGATTAGAAAAGACTTTATCAATCCTCATATCGTAGAGAAAAAGGGTGGACATTTATTTCATGAGGAATCAGAAAAACAAGCCCTTGAATTAATTATGGGCGCACTAACAGAAAAAGAGGTAAAGCATGTTCACGCTGATTAATATTGGACTATGCCTAGGTGCTGCAATAGGACTAGGACTTTTTATGAATGCTTACCTTAAAGGCAAGAAAGTCTTGAGTAAGCTTTCTCAAAAGAAACCTTATTGAACACTCGCAAGCTGTATAGCTGCATGCGAGATCATCTTGCCCGAGCCGTTATAGGGTAGAGCTAAATATTGTGCAGCCATCATGTCAGAAAGCTCTTGCGCCAAGACTTCAGGCTGAGGCGAGGTATCAACAAACAAAACGCAGTGATTTTTTAATCTCAGCTCTTTAGCCGCTAACAGGGCATCACTGTGAGCCTCAGATCTACCGCCCACTCCCTTGAGATTCACGTTTGCTTTGCCGTCACTCAGGATGACAATGATGGGGGTTAAGCCTTTTCTCTTCAGCACTACAGCCATTTCATTTGCCGCTCTAAATCCCGCTGCCAGAGGGGTGCCTCCACCACCTGGGAGTGTCGCTAGGTTTCTTTTTGCCCTCACAAGTGATCGAGTCGGCGGCAGAATTAACTCCGCTTTGGAGCCTCTCATCGACAGCATGGCCACTTCATCACGACGAATATAGCATTGCGCCAGGAGCTGCTCCAAGGCCCCTTTTGCCTCAGCTAGGCGCTGTGTCGCAGAAGATCCTGATGCATCGACTAAAAAAATGGTGACCGTTCCCCGTCTTTTTAGATACTGTTTTATATGTAAATCTTCAGACCGAAAATCGATTTTATTTTTTCCGGAACTATATTGCTGTGAGCTGACCTGTCTCTCGCGCAAACGCTGCCAAGGAATCGCAGCTCGAATGCTCTTTAATACATCCAAGCGCCGGCCACCTCCTGGTTGACCCTTGCGTGAACTCATTGGTCTCCCACTGATAAAGCTATTTTGAGACTCGCCAGATTTTCCAGAAATATGCGATGCTGCATTAGTCGAACGAGCGCCTTGTTTAGACTGAGCCAGGAAATCCTTGGGGACAGATGCTTTAGCCGCAGCAACTACGATATCTTCGAGCTCTTCCTGAGATGGTGGCTGGGGATTGGATTGCTGATCTTCAAGCTCTTGATTGTTGTCTACATCCTCTTCAGGACGATTACTTTCTGGATTCTGAGAATGACTCTCTTCATCTTTGGGGTTTTCTCCATCACCTTGATTTGGCTGCTCTGCCTCTGGTGGTGCATGTAGTATTTTGGAAAAGGTATAGACCAGGCGCGCTGCATCAACAACCTCATCTTGGCCAACCTCCTGTAAACCGCGCAATGCTGCCAATGTCTTAGCAGTCTCCACCGCAAATTGGTTGGCCCTAAAAGAACCAATACCAATCTTGAGGGCTGATTTAGTCAATACCTCGATGAAATCAATACTACAAACTACTCGGGGTAATAATGTTTTGGCGCTCTGAATGTCATCCGCATGAATCGCTAAATTTTCTTTCATGTCAGCGAGAGAAAATTGATCGAGATAGACTTCAAAAGCAAGTCTATCCATCATCCTAGGGCTAAACCTATCGCCCGCAGCTTCTGATTCATCTAGGGCGATTACTCCAAATTCAGAACCGTGCAAATTGCCGCTATCCAATGCTTGCGAGATTAACGCCAGCACCTGAGTATCCATGCGCTCAGCCATTGATAACAATAAGAAGTTGCCTTGAGCCTTCTCTAAAAGTCCTTGACTAAGTACTAAGGAACCTTGATTGAGAGTAGCTTCAATATCTAAGGAGCCCATTAATTGCTCTGCCACTAGGTTGGCAGGCGCCTTGATTAAGCGAGCTGTCGGGGCACAGAGATCTGAGAAATAACTAAGCCATGCATCTCTCACCGGACCAAACTGACCCTTGAGGCAGATACCCTTAAGCCCCCGAGGATTAATCGCTACTAGCGCAGCAACTATATTTGCATCAAACCACGCTACTTGATCTGAATTCACTTCGATGTATCGGCAAAGAATTCTTGCATTGCACGTTCAATGCGCACATTAGAGCTGCTGTCATCTAGTGGATTGCGGCGTAGACGATGACCTAGCGCAATAGGAGCAATTTTCTTTAAGTGCTCTAAGTTTGCTTTTTTCTTGCCCTCGAATGCGGCAAGTGCCCTTACCGCCCTCAACACAGTCAGCTCACCTCTTAAGCCATCTGTACCCAAGTGTGCGCAAAGCTTGGTTGCTAGCTCCAGAAGGCTGTCATCAACCTCAACTTTATCCAGCATTTTTTTGGACTTACTAATTTTTTTCTTAAGCTCTAACTCTTCTGCTTGGCATTGAGCAATAAATTGTGCGGGATTACGCTCAAACTCATCACGTTTTTTAATAATCGATACCCGCTCTTTAAAGTCTGCAGGGGTTCGCACTTCAATTGATAACCCAAAACGATCTAGCATCTGGGGGCGAAGTTCGCCCTCTTCAGGATTACCACTTCCAATCAAAACAAATCGTGCCGGGTGCCGAATACTCAAGCCCTCGCGCTCAATAATATTTTCTCCGGAGGCAGCAACATCAATGAGTAGATCCACCAAGTGGTCCTCGAGCAAGTTGACTTCATCAATATAAAGATAGCCACGGTTTGCTTTAGCCAGCAGACCCGGCTCAAATGACTTGATTCCTTGTGTCAGCGCTTTTTCAATATCTAAGGCGCCAACTACTCTATCTTCAGTTGCCCCCAAGGGGAGATCAACTACGGGTACGGGAATTAGCTGTGATGTGAGCTTTTGCCCGCTTGCTTTTTTAGCCAAGCAGTCTGTACACAGATTAGTGGAGTCTGGATCACAGTGATAGTGGCAAGCAGCAACCGATTTCATTTCCGGGAGCAAGGAAGCTAAGGAGCGAATGGTAGTAGATTTTCCTGTACCGCGATCTCCAAAAATAAGTACTCCACCAATTGAAGGGTCGATCGTACAGAGTATGATGGCAAGCTTCATTTCAGCTTGTGAGACTATTGCTGTGAACGGAAAATTAAGGGCCATCGTTATTCCAGGGCAGTTTAGTATTGAGTTTTAATTTTACTTAGATTAGTGTAACTAAAAGTGTGCGGAACCTCTCAATATTTGAGGGTTTTCATATAGTTAGCATCAGAAATAAACGCGCTTAGCCTATTCCTGCAACTGAAAGCCTCATTTCTAGGGACTTATCCTCCCTATTACCGATACCCTAAAGTGCACCCAGCACAATGCATCAATAAAAGAACTCTCAATGCCTGAAAACGAAATGCCAGCAAGCAATAAGCTAAAAGCCTTAAAAACGCTTTTGCCATTTATAAAACCCTATAAAAGACAGCTTTTATTAGCAGCAATTAGCTTAATTCTTGCCGCTGGGGCAACTCTAGTCATTCCGCTGTGCTTTCGAACCATCATTGACCAAGGCTTTAGTGAGGCAAGCCAAACCCAAATAAACCGCACTTTTATTAATTTATTTGGGGCGGCAGTCGTCTTGGCATTTGCTAGCTCTCTGCGCTATTACATCGTCTCATGGCTCGGAGAAAGAATCACTTGTGATATCCGAAAAAAAGTCTACTCCCATATCATTTCTCAAAGTCCTGAGTTTTTTGAAACCCAGCAAAGTGGTGAAATCTTGTCACGAATCAATAATGACACCACCATCATTCAAATCTTGCTAGGTACCAGCATTTCAATGGCAGTAAGAAATCTATTTCTGTTGCTTGGTGGCATGGCGATGATGTTCATTACCAGTATTGAGCTATCCCTACTGATTTTATTAACCCTCTTGCTTACGGTCATTCCCATCGTTTTGATGGGGAAGAAAGTTAGACAACTTTCTAGAAACTCTCAAGACAAAATCGCCCTGACGTCCGCAATCGCTGGAGAAAAGATTAATGCAATCTTTACGGTGCAATCTTTTGCAAATGAAGAAAAAGAAATCAAAGTCTTCAATGAATCGATTGAAAAATCATTTTTAGCGTCAAAAAATCGTAGCGCTGCACGTGGAAAACTGACTTTTGTTGCCATCCTTTTGGGATTTACTAGCATTATCTTAGTGCTATGGCTGGGCGCCTATGCCGTCAGCAATCAGGAGATATCTGGCGGTCAACTCACTCAGTTTTTTCTTTATGCGGTCATTGTCGCCGGTGCTATAGCGGCACTATCTGAAGTTCTTGGAGATACTCAAAGGGCGATGGGGGCGGGAGAGCGACTGCTAGAGCTTTTGAACTCTCAGTCCAAGGTGGTGAGCCCATTAACACCCCATATCAGGACTCAGAGTGCAGATAAAGCCATTCATGTTCAGATCGAGAACCTCAGCTTTGCTTATTCATCAAACCCCAATCTCGTGCTCTCTGATATCAATCTGTCAATTAAGGCGGGTGAGAAAATTGCTCTAGTGGGCCCTTCAGGGTCTGGAAAAACAACCCTCTTTAAATTAATACAACGCTTCTATGATCCCCAATCGGGTTGCATCAAATTTGATCATGTTGATATTAAAGAATTTAAGTTAGCGGATTTGAGAAGATTAATTGGTGTTGTGCCACAGGACATCAGTATATTTTCTGAAAATGCACTTGAAAATATTCGCTATGGTAAAGAAGATGCGACTGATGATGAAGTACATGAGGTAGCTGTGCAAGCTGCTGTTGATGAATTCATCTCCAGACTTCCAGAACGCTATGAGTCCTTTTTGGGAGATCGAGGGGTCAGATTATCGGGTGGACAAAAACAGCGTATAGCCATAGCCAGAGCGCTACTGAAAAATCCTCCATTACTACTTTTAGATGAAGCAACGAGTTCCCTAGATGCAGAATCAGAGAGGCTTGTCCAACAAGCTCTTGAAATTGCCATGAAAGGAAGAACTACTATTGTGATTGCGCATAGACTCTCTACCGTTAAACAGGCAGATCGAATTATTGTGATGGAACATGGTCGAATTATTGAGACTGGCAACCATGCAAGTTTGATAGCCCAATCAGGACTGTACTCACAGCTAGCAAAATTACAATTTACGGATTTGTAATATCAGAGCTCGATAGAGGGCTACTCTTTACGCTCAGAAATTGAGTTTAGATACAAACCAGACACAAGCGGCGATCGTTGAGAAAATGCCTGTAAATATCAAGATGCCTGTAAGGTAAATATTTCTTGATTTATCGCGTATCAAGCTGATGCGTTTTTGATTCATTGTTATGCACACAGGTTCTATTAGTTAATGCATATTAATGCATTTAGCTTAATGACGCAGGCACCCAGATCACATCTCTGAAAAACTGCTCACTAATTCAGTTTCTTACCTTCACCGCGTAAGGCCAATAGCAGGGGGTGACCAACTGGAAAGTTAACCTCATCTATGGCAGCACTCACCTCAGGCAAGCCCTTGAATAATTCTTTATCGCCTTGAAACACCATGGTCCACTTTTCAAAGTTTCTAGCGTCAATACTTTTCTTCTCTATCAATCGAATATTTTTATGGCGATCATCTTTTTGTATTTTTTCCCATAATGCATGAATCACATCCTCGGGACCCTCAATCACCTGACCAAATTGATTATTTTCGTAAATGAGTGCGCCAGTAATTTCTAATCTGAGATTTCTTAAATAGGAATGATAGAGAAGCCGCATGAGACCTAAAAAGGACATCCCCTGAGCGGGCTCACTGACATAGGTTAATTCCATGAGTTTTGACATCACTCCATACTATGGAGGAATAATGATAGTTTCTGTAGGCATATACCCTAAAGTAGGTGCCCGAAAGATTTACATCTCCATTGCTGCCTTCGATTAATCCCGAACTGTGATCAGGATTTCATTACGGCGTATGAAGGGTATAGACCAAGGAGGGTTATACCGGGCAAATTGGGGGTTGCCAATTGACTGCCATTGCTTACTTTTGATCCAATCTTCCAATGCCTTTGTTTTTTCAAGGACTTTCGCTTCATTATAAAAACCAGAAAAGGTGATTGCCGCACGTCTTTGTGCGGGTAACTCCCGAATACTCACCAATGGATTTAATGGCTTGGGTAGTGTCGCCATAGTGTACTCAGAGGGCATTACAAATGAGAATACCCATTGACTCACACCTTTCGCAGAATCCTTACTAGCCTCAATACCTACTGGCACGGTCATCGCAATCTTAGTGCTTTGTGCTGTTTCAATCGCTACTGGAGCAGTCATGGATATTTTTTCACTAACTTGGTTCTGACCAAAAATGAAAGCTGCTATCAGACGAAATCCTTGACTAGAGGCTGTGTCTAAATCACCCTCCACTTTGACCTCGGCAATCAACTGAGGAGCATAAGAACGAAGTTCAAAAGGTTCTGATTTTTCAATAATAGAAAATCGAGGTTCTTCAGTGGCCATTACAGTACTCGCAATCAATATGCTGGTCAGAAATACTAAGAGTCGGGAGATGGAAATGTTCATGATTAATTACTTACCAAGCTGAGTGAATAGTAAACCCCGATGCATCATATTGAATGTGGGCTTGCGCACCTACTGGCAAAGTAAGCTTCTCGGCTTGATGCCCAAACGGTAAGCCGGTTAATACCGGAATATTTTTTGGAAGACGCTGATTAATCGCCTCAATGGCAGTTGCTAGCTCATAGCCACGATCATTATCATAAAGACGATAGGACGAGAATCCACCCAAAAGAATGGCACTTTGATTGGCTAATATGCCTGCATCCAATAATTGCATCAACATCCGCTCAATTCGATAAGGATGTTCATTCACATCCTCTAGAAATAAAATCCCACCTTGAGTTTGCTGCTGATTTGGCAAGTAAGGCGTGCCAACTAAACCTGCCAACACGGTTAAATTTCCACCCCATAGCATTCCGGATGCTTGGCCTGAGGCAGGATTTCTTAAGAAGGGTTGCGCAGCCCGGATAGTGCAATCCAATTTACGCTCTGTAATTGCTTTCTGAAAATGCGCCCACATAAATGCATTCGGTGTAACGCCATCACCCTGCTCGCCTTGGCAAGCAAAATCAAAATTGAGCATGGGACCGGCCAAAGTAATTGAGCCAGTTTGAGCCAACAAGCCCAACTGAAAAACTGTGAAATCACTGTGTCCACAAATTTGTATGCCACTCTTAATAGCTTTACTAATCGCACTCCACTCAATCCCTGGGAGGAGGCGATGCAATCCATAGCCGCCGCGCATAGCTACAACGACACTATCTGGAGAAAGTGTGGCGATTTGATTGATTTCAGCTAAACGCTCAGCATCCGATCCAGCAAAACGTTGTTCGACTCGGCTTACACAGGTGGAATTGAGAACTTCAATACCCTGCTTCTGAAGCCACTCGATTCCAGCTAATGGGCTGCGTACATCAAGGCTTGCTCCAGAAGGGGCAATTAAATGAATTGACTTCAACGCCGCTCCTTAAAAAAATTGCGCAGTATTTGCCCGCACTCTTCGTTCATGATGCCACCTTCAACCTGGGTCTGGTGATTAATCCGCTTTTCCGAGAATACATTAAGCACACTGCCTGCAGCACCAGTTTTAGGATCCGCAGCACCAAATACCACGCGCTCAACCCTGGCATGCAGCATCGCTCCAGCACACATGGTGCAGGGTTCTAGCGTGACATAAAGAGTTGTGCCAGGCAGACGATAGTTTGATTCAATTTGAGCTGCGGCACGCAATGTCATCATCTCGGCGTGGGCGCTAGGATCGCTACTACTAATCGGCCGATTAAAGCCTGTTGAGATTACTTGACCATCTCGAACTAATACAGCACCTACAGGTACCTCACCAGCTGCCGCAGCGAGCTTAGCTTGATCCAAAGCTTGCTGCATAAATTGACGATCAAGCTCTGCTTGCATATTACTTTTTATGAGTGAGAAACATCAGCCCAACAATTGGGGGTTTCATAAAGACGAATAGATGCTAGCTTAAGACGGCCATCAAAGGCTTTTTCAAAAACTGGCTGCAATACTCTAAAGGCTGCGCTGGCTAAGTTCTCGACAGTGGGGACATGCTCCATCACCACCGTCTTGTGGTTAGGAATGGAATTTAAATAATTTACTAATCCAGCATCTTCTTTAGCTACCAGAAACGCATGATCCCAAGGCTCTACTACATATTGATTGGTAAGGCGCTTGATATCCCCAAAGTCCAAGACCATGCCATCATCCGCTTTACCAGGATGATCTGCAATCACCCCTGTTAGCGTGACTTCAATTGCATAGCGATGACCATGCAGGTGACGACACTGTCCATCGTGATTCGGAATGCGATGACCTGAATCAAACTCAAGTCGACGGGTGATGGAAATAGCTTCTTGCTTTGCAGTCATGTTATGTTTTCTAAGTACTTAAAAATTACTTGATCAGACTCTTATCGGATACCAATGATCTTATGAGTTTGAACACTCAAACGCCACAAGGGACGCTTCTGACAGAGGCGAACTGCCAATGCGAGGTTTTCTTGGAGATGTGGACCATCCATCGCTTGCAAGAAACGGTTGCGATAATCCATCTTCTCAAACCGAGCTAATAAGGTTTCAATAGAAGTGTGTCCAGCTTGAGGTATTACCAACTTCATTTCATCAGCCTGCAACACAATTAGTTCAGAACCGGCTTTAGGACTGACACATACCCAATCAACCCCCTTAGGCACCTTGATTGTTCCATTCGTCTCAATGGCAATGGCAAAGCCCTTGGTATGCAAAGCATCGATCAAGTCAGCATCTAGTTGCAGTAGAGGCTCGCCACCCGTAAAGACGACGTAGCGTTGCTGTGGTCCTGCAGAAGTACTGCTCCATACTTCTTCAATGGTATCAGCCAATAGAGAGGCAGTTTCAAACTTTCCGCCACCAGCGCCATCACTTCCAACAAAGTCGGTATCGCAAAATTGGCAAACCGCAGTAGCACGATCTTCTTCGCGACCGCTCCACAGATTGCAGCCAGAAAATCGGCAAAATACAGCCGCACGACCAGCGTGGGCGCCCTCACCCTGAAGGGTTGGAAAGAGTTCTTTTACGGTATACATAGCTATGCCTCGATTTTAAGCGCTTTGCTTACTTCCAGGACACAAGCTCCCACTCTAAGTAATCTTCCCAAAGGGCACCCGCCCACGACATGCCACCCCATAAGTATTGTCCAGAGCTTCGTCTAATGACCCAGCGACCGATTTCTGGCGAAAGCCAGACGTCTTCTTGGCGATAATTAGCCACTCGTGAGAAGTCATTGCTAGTGAAATAAGGCGCCTCACTTTGATACTTCAAGACCGGAAATTGCCCTGCAGGAGTGCTGACACCCTCCCACCCTACTGCACTTATATTCAAGCCCCAGTAGTAATCATTGTCTGGATAAGCAAGCACCTGATAACGATTACGATAAAACCCAGACCATCCTGGAGCCAGTTGCTCAGGCCACAAAGGGATGGGCTGTAAAAACCGTTGAGGAGGATTCCAATGGGGATCTTGAACAATGTAGCCCCAAGGTTGCTGGATCTCATCCGGGAGCGGCCCAGCCTTCAGTCCACTGCGCTCAATCCGAACCTGAGGTCCAACCGAAACCACTTTCTCGGTAACGATATCCACTAGCTCTTGGTTAAACACATTGCGTACGTTATAGACCCACTGCTGACCAACTTGTGGCGACCTCACCTGAGGAGGGTTGATCGGTTGCGGTAAGGGTGTTGAAACTGGATAGGGCTGAGACGCAATACATGCCACCAGCAATGCTGGTGACAGCAGCACAACTAATCTACGTACGACACTTATTTGTAAGAGCTTAATTGCCATTGATAACTACCCTCTAAAATCACTGGACCAATCTGCCCTTGAATTTGATAAGAACCAGATGCCTCACGCGCAACCCAGCGGCCAATCTGGGGAGCAAACCAAACCGTTTCCTTACGGATGCAATCAACCTTGTTTGGATCTTCACTCTCATAACTAATCAGAGTCTGAAAACGTAGTGCCACAAACTCTCCGGCAGGAACAGTAATTTTTTCCCAGCCCTGAACGGACATATATTCTTGCCAATTCATTCTTAAGTCTGAATAGCCAGCAATGCTGTATTTAGTATTGAACTGCTTAGCCCAGGTAGGGGATAGTTGCTCTGGCCAAAGCGGCAAGGAAGGACTGAAGTTGAGTAAACGTGACCACTGCGTATCGGTAGTAACCATTCCCCATGATGTTTGGATTTCACTGGGTAAGCGAGCGCCATCAGCCGTAGACCGGTCAATCACAATAGTTGAGCCAATATTAGCAACACGCTCAGTAATGACATCTAGCGTTTTGCCATCAAAAATATTTTTCTTAATATAGGTCCACTCCTGCCCCACTTGCGGAGGACGCACAACGGGCAGTGGTTTTGGTTGAGCAACTGGAATCCCATGCTCATAAGAAAGACTTCCGCAAGCTACAGGAGCTAGAGCGGCTGATACGATGAAAGTACGGCGAGATAAATTCATATTCTTACCCAAAATAATTAGACTTAACAACTACAGAAGTAATGCAGCAAATAAAGTTTATACATGCTTCAAAGCTTTTGCTATTTTATTGCGCCCCACCGAGGTCTTTGGGATATCAGGCATATCAAACCACCGATGGGTTTCTTCCTCAAAACCTACGCCATGCATAAAGTTGTATATCGCCTTTTTGAGGCCAATACCAAGATGATCGTGATCTACACCTGTGGGGTCGATAAAGGCAACATCATTCTTCGCAAAACTAATAGGCGGTAATGGGACGAGTTCGATGCCATAGGCTGCTGGATCAAGACCTACTGGGGAATGGACCGTACAAGTAAATCGATGAAAAAAGCCACTCTGAATACAGCCATTCTCGAAAAGCTGACGAACATACTCAAGAGAGTCAACAGTTTCTTGAACAGTTTGCGTTGGGAAACCATACATCAGATAAGCATGCACCAAGATACCCGCGTCTGAAAATCCTTTTGTTACCTGGGCCACCTGCTCTACAGAAACGCCTTTTTTCATCAGATCAAGAAGTCTGTCAGAAGCCACTTCCAAGCCACCAGACATCGCGATACACCCGCTCTGAGCTAATAATTCAGAGAGCTCTGGAGTAAAGGTTTTTTCGAAACGAATATTACCCCACCAAGAAATTACCACCTTGCGCCGAATTAATTCTTCAGCAAGTGCTTTTAAGATCTTCGGTGGCGCAGCTTCATCTACAAAATGAAATCCTGTTTGACCGGTCTCCGCAACAATCACTTCGATACGATCTACCAATAGACTGGCTGAAGCAGTTTCATAACGAGAAATATAATCTAGACTGACATCACAAAAGCTACATTTTTTCCAATAGCAGCCATGTGCAACAGTGAGCTTATTCCAGCGCCCATCACTCCAGAGGCGATGCATGGGGTTGAGCATATCCAACAAGGATAAATAAGAGTTGAGCGGCAGCCCATCCCACGTCGCAGTACCTACCTCTTCAAAAGGTATATCAGGCTCTTGCCAGTTGACGTAACGCACTTCATTACCAGTAGTTCGAACATATGTACGAACCAATCTTTCCGAAGACCGCTTGCCATTTAAATGCTCTAGCAATGCAAGCAAAGGTCGCTCACCAGAATCTAGCGTGATGTAATCGACAAAATCAAATAGGCGTGGATCGGTGAGCTCACGTAACTCGGTATTCACATAGCCACCGCCAAGACCAATTTGGATACTGGGGTGATGTTGTTTGATGGTTTTCGCAATACGAAGTGCAGCGTACATTGCCCCAGGAAACGGTACCGACAATAGCACTAAAGTTGGCTGATGTTTTTCTATGGAGGACTTTGTTAGATTCTGTAAATGCAAATCCATTAATGTGGGACTTGCCGTCAAGGCATCTGCCAGCGGTGTAAAAGTAGGCTGGCTACCTGCCAAGGATTCCGCATAGCGAACAAATTCAAAGCGCTCGTCCACCGCATCACGTAGAACGTCAGATAAATCGTTGAGATAAAGAGTAGCCAAATGACGTGCTCGATCCTGGGAACCTAGCGCACCAAAGGCCCATGCCAATGAATCCCGACCCTCTTCTTCCTCATAAGAATCTAAGGATAAAAAGCGTGGGCCTTCAGGTAGCAAAGTACGACTATTAATGCGATGGGCAAGCGTACTATCTCTTCCTTGCAAAAATGCAATAGCTAAAGCAATGGTGCTTTGGTAATCTGCAAAATAATCCAGAAAGAAGTTAACACTGGCACTTCGATTTTCTTCAGGGAGCTTCAAGGCTTGGCTTTTAATCTCCAGTAAACCCTGAGGAGTAAAGAAACCAAGAACCAAGGCCAAAGCTAAATCTTCTTGAACCGCCTCAAAACCACGTGAACGTAAAAATCCCGTGAGATAAGCAGTTGATGGATACGGCGTATTGAGCTGCGTCATTGGCGGAATGAGGCTCAGAATTTTCATGCTGCTTGCGTCCGCTTATCACCAAGGGATTCCAGCAACTCTAACTCTTCTGCAGTAAAGCCAGCCTGCTCACGCGCTTCAAAATTAAACGGCCCCCTCAAAGTGGGTGCACGGTATTTCTCGGCCAATTCTCGATAAGTCGTAATCGGAGATAAGTTCTCATTAGCGCACAAGAAGTTAAACCAGCGATTGCCAACGAGCACATGGCTGATTTCATCATGAAGAATAATTTCCAAAATCTCAACAGCACGTTCATCTTGAATTTGCTTAAACCGATCCCGAATCTCTGGAACTGCATCAAGACCTCTTGCCTCCATGGTTCTGGGAACTAATGCCATACGAGCAATAACTGAATCTGAAGTTCTCTCTACCATCTCCCACAGACTATTATGGGCTGGAAAATCACCATAGCCAAATCCAAAAGACTGTAAATGGGTATTGATCAAGCTGAAGTGATATGACTCTTCCTTAGCTACCTTTAACCATTCCTCGTAGTAAGTCTTAGGCATATTTGGAAAACGCCAAATCGCATCTAGAGCGAGATTCATGGCATTAAATTCAATGTGCGCAAGAGAGTGCCAAAGAATAGCTCTACCCTCAACTGTATCCATTTTTCTTTTAGGAACAAACTTCGGCGCTACTAAATCTGGCTTATTGGGACGACCAGGCAGATGAAGATTCTGACTATCGAAGTTAACAGAAAGATTGATCGCAACACGCTGAGTCAAGTGATCATTGAACAAGCCAAATAGTTGGGCAACTTTAGATTGCGGGTCAGTATTTGCCAGTATTGCTAGGGCGGTTTCTCGTAACTCAAGCATGGGTATGGGTCGGACTTAATAAGGCCTATTGAAGAGCTAAGCCAAATCTACTAGTTTGAGCCCCATCCCAGTACTGAACATACTCTTGAGGTACATCTTTTTGCGAAGAAGCATCAGCACCTGGCAATAGCGCTCCAGCTGTTAGGGTTGGGAGCTGAGATGCCAATGAGGTTATCTTGCCTGAACCATCTCTGCATAATAGATAATCAGGCGTAATTTGATTAGGATGCATGAGACCTGCAGAGCCAATTAAATCCGCCAAAGATGCAACAGTATTCTGATGGAATGCAAATACTCGCTCAGCCTTATCAGGAACTACCAATGCTCTTTGACGACCTAAGTCCTGAGTTGCAACACCTGTAGGGCACTTGTCCGTATGACATGTTCGTGACTGAATGCAGCCTAATGCGAACATAAATCCTCTTGCAGAATTGCACCAATCGGCCCCCAATGCAATGGCCCGAATGATGTCATAGCCAGAAATAATTTTTCCCGAGGCCCCGATCGCAATCTCCTTGCGTTTATTAATTCCGACTAAGGTGTTATGTACCAATCTAAGGCCATCACGAAGCGGCATCCCCACATGATCTGTAAATTCAACAGGGGCGGCACCAGTACCACCCTCGCTGCCATCGACCACTATGAAGTCAGGACTAATGCCTGTCTCTAGCATCGCCTTAGCAATACCAAAGAACTCCCAGGGCTGGCCTACACATAATTTGAAGCCAACAGGCTTCCCACCACTCAACTTACGTAAGCGCGCAATAAATTTCATGAGCTCCAATGGAGACGAAAATTCAGCATGATGGGCTGGAGAGATGCAATCCTCACCGATGGGTACGCCTCTAGTAGCAGCAATTTCAGCAGTGACTTTAGCGCCAGGCAGGACCCCGCCATGACCAGGCTTAGCGCCCTGCGACAACTTAATTTCTACCATCTTAATTTGCGGATCAACTACTTGAGCAGCAAATTTTTCCTCCGAAAATCGACCATCTGCAGTACGACAGCCAAAATATCCAGATCCAATTTCCCAAATAATATCGCCACCGAACTCGCGATGATATGAAGAGATTGAGCCTTCACCAGTATCGTGAGCAAATCCACCCAGCTTTGCACCTCTATTAAGTGCTCGAATTGCATTTGGTGAAAGTGACCCAAAACTCATCGCAGAAATATTAAATATGGACAAAGAGTACGGCTGAAGACAACTTGGGCCGCCAACTTGAATACGAAACTGACTTGGGTCAGGATGGCATGGGGAATTTGAGTGTCCCAACCATTCACCCTCAGAACCATACATTGACTTGATTGAACCAAATCCCCGCTTATCGTTATCTTTTTTGGAGCGGCTATAAACCATGGCCCTTTGATTTCTTGAAAAAGGAATTTTTTCCTCATCATCTTCTAAGAAATATTGGCGTATTTCGGGGCGGATATATTCAAGTAAGAATCGAAAATGTCCTATCAAAGGGTAATTTCGTAATACTGAATGATGCTTTTGAATTGAATCCTTTAGACCAATCAAAAATAATCCCAAGAAAAATATAGCTAAATATGGACTGTAAGAAAAAGAAAGGGGGGCAAGTATGCCGGTTGAAAGCCAAAAAAAATATCTTGAATAATGCATTTGAAGACCTCCTGCCCAAGATTTTGATAATCAGTATTGAAAAATAGATGCCTATTTAAATCTACAGCAAGAAGTACAGAAGCGATAACTTGATTGCGATTCTATTCCCACTCGATTGTCAACTGGGTGGGGAAGGCAGGTGTAACAAAAGGCATAGCGGGTATCCATGAAATCTAATACCGTCAATGTTACCGTCTTCCCTACCTGTAGTCGAGTCAACCGGGTAGAAACAGTGTTGATTGAACCTCAACACATTAGCTTCACATTGGACTACTTATGCTTTGATGACGGTAAATTTTAGTGATTTAGGACTGTATCTTGACGGCATATTCAGAGCTTTTACGGTATTTCAAAAGACAGTTCCAAAATAACTATGCTCCATCCTCCGGCTCCGGTCGCCGATTCGGCGAGGGGGTCACAGCCAGGTTGAACCTCTGTTCCCGCCTGCTGCTCTGATTCTCTAGCCCAACGATTTGCTCCTTCAACCCCTTCACGAATGGATTGTCCGGCCCAAACTCCGGCTCCAGCCTTGTTACGGCAGCCTGTAGTAGTTCGAGTTGTGATGGCATCAATATCTTTCTTGAAAGTTACTCATCATTTCTTTCGCCATGTGCCTCTATAGCTAATCGGCCTGCCCATTCAAACATTGCCTCTGCTTCTGCTGAAGTCTTTGGCCCAATTTTTCTAGCTTTCGCCAATGCTCTCATTTCAGCGCACCATCTAGCGGGGTCCTTAAGGTTTTCCTCCCTTACGCATATGGCCAGCATGAATTGCTCATCTGGAAGATCTAAAAAAGACTTGTAATCATGATTTGAGCTTGTCATCTTCAGTTGGTCCAATCAACTTACTTGTTTTTCATGCGACTCATCGCTTCGGGAACTTGCCATCCAAATATTTTTGATAGCGGCAAAAACACAAGCGTAGCTAATATTGCACTTGGGGCATTTATGACTACTGAAGTCAACGGAACTTTTCGAAGAATACCAATTGAAAGAACGATCGCCCAGGTAGGAGCAAAGCTTATAGAAAATGAATAAATGGCTGTAAAGACTGCTGAATAAGCTACAAAGCAAGAAAAAAACCACCCAAATTCTTGGTTTAGACGCGTTATAAAGGGCCATAGCATTGCGCTGAATGCTTTTTTATACATTGGTCCGTTAACGTATTGCGGACGATCAATAGCATGTGAAATGGTGTGAAACTCAACCATCTCAAACCCAGTCCAGTAGTAGCCAAGAAATAAACCAATAACTAGACTTTCCATCTCAATCACCCTTTTGAGTTCTGCGCAAGGATTTCATATTCAACGTACAGATCAATTGAGCCATTGACTAGTCTTCTTATGAGTTGGCAAAATGATTGATGCTTAATTGGCAAGAGTCTTTTTTTGAACGAATACGTTTTTATCGTATTCATCCCAAAACTTTCTCAACGCTATTTCAAGGCCTTTGGGGGGAAATTGCGTAACTGGAATTATTTGAAGCGTGCTACCCGTGAATTTCAAGTTCCCACGGATTGAGATCTGAACTCCGCCTTTAGTCTCAAGTGCAACGGCATTAAAAACAGACTCAAAATAAACCAGGTTGTTCCACCCAATAAATGGAGCTACAGACCTTGATCTTGGGGCCTCAACTTCCTCAACAATTTTGAACTCATCAAACGTCAAGGGTTTTGGTGCCTTGGCTGATGCCGTCATTGTCCCGGCCCTGTAGTCAGAGCTTGTCGTAATTAAGTCGAGATTCTGAAAGGTTATGGCCAAAGCGCTCATGGCCTGTTCCTTGGTAACTCCTTGGAAGTCGCGTGTACCCAGCTTCTTGAAGACTTGCTGGTTATCTTTATCCCACATTGCGTCTAAATTCTGCATTTGGGATTGAGTGACACACCCGCCTAGGAGAACTGTTAGAGCAAGAGATAGGGTTAAGAGTCCTACTCTCATTAGTATCCCCCTACACGCATGCTGAAGTCTTCTACAACGCCTGAAGTACTGAAATCAATAATTACGGTAATCGTCTTAACTCGCGTTGAGCTGGTGGTGCTTGACTTGCTGCCACCAGCCAAAATTATTGTTCCGTATCCACTAGCTGTAGTCGTATCTGTTTCAACTCGATATCGGTCGTATATCCATATTTCTTTGCTCTTGCGCATGACCATGTTGTCAGGAGAGCCGAACAGTTTTACAACATCCTCTTGGGTTGATTGGCCAATTTTGATGTTCTTTTTCACCATGCCATAAGTGAGGGTGTTGGGGGATGGGCTGCCATCAGTGTCGGAGGCCCAAATCGGGCCTTGTAGCCCTACAAATATTGCAAGTGCTAGGCTGATAGTCGTTATAAATTTATGCCGCATTCAACGTCCAATTTCGATTTGGGGGCCATCATAATTATACGAATTAGTGTGTATGTGATTTACAGCATAACGTAGATAGTAGCCATGTGCAACCTAGCTTATCAATCCGCTTTGGACAAGTCATCAGGACCCTCCGCAATGAGGCGGGGATGTCACAAGTTGTCTTTGCAGAACGCTGCGGCTTCTATCAAACCTACTTAAGTCGAATTGAAACTGGTCAGGCAAACCCCTCTCTAAATGCTATCGAGGTAATCAGTAATTCTTTAGGGATAACCGTCTTCGAACTGTTTGAACGAATTCGAGAGCATTCTCGCAAGCGATCTTGAAGGCAATGTCCAGAGGCTTGAAATTCAAGTATTCCGCCTCGCGCGCGCACGCGATGCGTGTAGTAAAGTATTAAGCATTCGCATAACAAGTCTTCAAAAAACTGCTTGTAACGACGAATAAAGCATCCAGATGTAGAAGATTGTGGGTAAACAGTACGAACAAAAAACTATCCGTGTCAGCATAAATGACGGTAATGTTGATTTGCGCTTGTTTTTTTCTTTTTTGCCACAATGACTTAAGTTAGTCATTCACAATCCGTTACGCATAGTTCGCTCGTCTATCAGTGATTCCATATGCTCATGAAAACAAGCATTGAATGGCGTATTACATTGTTCCCGCATCACGGGACAGTCAGCCGACTAGATTTAGGGTCTAACGACCCGTGACACGGGCCATTGCCACTCTGTTCTGCCCCGCAATATGGGTCGGAGCTGCCCTGTGACGCAGGCTGCGATCTTCGTTTAATTTGAGAAGCCTTCAAGGCCTCTGGTTGAGGTCTATTCGGTAATTGACAAGGCCTGGACCAAGCACCAGGGTGATACTGATTTGGACTAAAGTCGAGTCCCACAAAATTGCTAATGCGGAGCCAGGTCAAGGCAAACCAAGAAGCCCCACCAAAGGTGGTTTTCCCTCCGTTTCGAACTGGCAATCCACCCTGCCTAGTAAGAATTATTAAATTACGGGCTATCAACTCATCCCGCCCCTTTGCAATTTGATCTTTTGATCTGAAGCCCTGTTCTCGCATGTAAACGTATGACAAATGCAGCCGGCCGTTGTTGCCACCGTTATGCTGGTCAGCAAGCTCAATAAGCAAGGCTCTAGCTAGTGGGGAGCAAGCTTTGAATGCTTCGGATCTTTTTACGCTGCGTGGAATTGCAAGAATCTGTCCGATGTATGCTTCTGGAACTTTTTTAATCCTACCCATACTGATTGGCCTTAAGTATTTCAACGGTAGGAGTTGGATTTCTTGGGAAGCGATGCTGGGGAGTGGCTATGAACCGGAGCTACTCCATTAGCAGGTCGGCCACGAGCGGTTTTCCTCAATAAAACATTTGGCCATTGAGCCGCTTTAATTACAGCCTTTCGCCTAACCTCTAACCAAGAGTCAATCTCATCTTCAAACCAGACTGCGCAGCGAGGAGTCAACAGAAAATGGGCTGGAAATTCACCCTTCTTTTCAAGCTGATATAGGGTGGTTCGGCATAGGCCTGTTTTTGAAAGAACTGCAGCTCGACGAATCGTACGACGGGGTTGGGTTACTTGCATTTTTCGATCTCCGTTGATGGCTAATGAATGAGATCGATACTAGATAACAAGAGGATTTCTAGATATTTGGTGATATTTGAATATCCCCCACTTAATTTGATCGCCAGTCGGAGTGCCAATCTATAACAGTTTCTGGCTTCACATCAAATCCACATTCGGCCAAAATTTCACTAGTTCGCTCAAAAGCGGAAATTTTCTTTTTAGTTTCGCTTCGCGTTTTTGGAAGCTTCTCTGTCTTTGCAACGATTTCCACAATGATGGCAGCAGTCTTCTTTAAAGAAATGGGGTAACCCTTTCTTCCCTTACCTCGTTTGGGTTGAGGCACAGATGTTGCCTGATCAAGCATTTCCCCAAGTATCTGCTGGCGTGCGCGATCAGAAACTCCAATTTTGATCAAGGCTGCTTTAACCTCTCGAGACATTCTTTCCAGACTAACGCCACCAACTTGGTACTCAAGGAGCCATATTCCCAATGCAATAGTCTCTGCCTTCCTAACCTGCTTATCCATCTTTTGTCGATAGATTATCTGATCGTTTGTTAGGGGTGAGGTCAGTAGAGTCTCTTTCATAGGTCTATTCCATCATCATCGTGAGCTGCGTTATCAATCCTGCATTTGGTTAAGGCGACTATCTCTCTTGCACTCTCCCCTTTACACCATGCATCGATCATGTCAGCCCATCCTTGCATAAGAGCCTTTCTAGGACCAGGGAGCTTGGCGTGGTTATAAGCTGCAGCCACTTGATCTTTTTTAACGTGAGCGAGACAAGCTTCTACAAGCGCTTCAGGAAACAATGCTTCATTTAATCTTGTGGAAAACGTACGACGCAAATCATGAACAGAGAATGCCTCAAAATCATCATCTTCAGGATTTCGTTTGTCATTTATAACCTTCACTGCTGCATCAATGGTTCGGTTTAATGTTGCGTTGCTAATCGATTCATCAAATTCGTAGCGTCCTGGATGAAAGTAAATAGCTGCTGGAAAGCAAGCTTTTAATGTGGTCAGAATATCCAATGCCTGCTCTGATAGAAACACTTTATGCTCTCTACCCGCCTTCATACGCAAGGCGGGAATTGTCCATACAGAGCGCTCCCAGTTAACTTCCTTCCATGTTGCATAAATAAATTCTGATTTCCTCACACCTGTCAGCAGGACGAATTTCACGGCCAAGCGTAATGTCGGCGAAGTTGCGGTCTCTTGAAGCGCTTCGAAAAACTCTTTAATCTCGTATCGAGTCAAATTTCTCTCTCGAGCCTTAAAGGTTGCAATCGATTTTCGTTGAATAGACTCTACCGGACTCACAAGATCAACTCCTTGTCCAATAGCATAACGAAACACAAGAAGAACAAGTTCACGCGCATGAACAGCAGGGCCGGGGCCTCTCTCATCTTTCGCCCTCCTAAACAGTTCTGCTAACTTCAGCGGTCGAATTTCTTGCAGCCGCAAGCTAGCCAACTCTGGTGCAAGAATACGTCGATAGATTGACTTTCGCAGCTCAAGTGTTGAGTCAGCCAACATTTCATCCCCGCTCTTCGGATCAGATTTAAATTCGAAATATCTCTCAACCCAGCCGCCAAAGGTGTCAGCCTGATCTTTCTGAATTCGCTTTTCTGCCTTGGCTTTTGAGGGCGACATCCCTGACTGCACCATGCGTCTAGCTCTATCATGCAAGGCTCGTGCATCAGCAAGAGATATCACACGGCCGAAGTCGAGACCAACTAATTCGTCTTGCGTCCGACTTGGAATTCCATCTTCATAACGGCCAATCGTTAGGGTTTCACGTTTCCCGTCGACCCTGTAATCAAATCGGAAGGACTTTCCACCTGCAGGGGAAACGGCTACATAAAGCCCTTGGGAATCTGTAACTTTATAAACCTTTGCACTAGGCTTAAGAGTTTTAAGTTGAGTATCAGTCAGCATTTAGGCATCCTTTTGTTTCCACCTTAATACCGTCAGACCATCTGGCGGTATTGCTCGGGCAGGACTCGAGACACCGAAAATTTACCGACTGAAATACCGTTACGCAAATAAACTGCTCAATGAACGCAGATGAACGTTCAGGACACTTAACTCATTGAAGCAGCTAAATAATTTCGGTTTTGCGGTACGTAGTTGAACGATGCAAAACAATACTAGGTCATTCCCACTCAATAGTTGCCGGCGGTTTTCCACTGATATCGTAGACCACACGATTAATGCCGCGCACTTCATTGATGATGCGATTAGATACTTTACCAAGTAGATCATGAGGCAAGTGAGCCCAGTGCGCAGTCATGAAGTCTTGTGTTTGGACTGCTCTAAGCGCAACAACGTATTCATAGGTTCTGCCGTCACCCATGACACCCACTGATTTCACAGGCAAGAAGACGGCAAAGGCTTGGCTGGTGAGGTCATACCAAGATTTTTGACTCGCTTCATCAATCGTATTACGCAGCTCTTCAATGAAAATAGCGTCAGCACGTTGCAAGAGGCTGGCGAATTCTGCTTTCACTTCACCTAAGATACGCACACCAAGACCAGGTCCTGGGAATGGATGGCGATATACCATCTCGCGAGGCAAACCTAATGCAACACCAAGTTCACGCACCTCATCTTTAAACAATTCACGTAATGGCTCAAGCAACTTGAGGTGCATATCTTCAGGCAAACCACCCACATTGTGGTGACTCTTAATCGTATGCGCGCCCTTCTTACCCTTACCAGCAGACTCAATCACGTCTGGGTAAATCGTTCCTTGAGCAAGCCACTTGGCATTTTTAATCTTGCCAGACTCAGTTTGGAAAATCTCTACGAATTCTTTACCGATGATCTTGCGCTTGGCCTCAGGATCTGCAACACCTGCGAGTTCAGACATAAACTTTTGTTTGGCGTCCACTCGAATTACCTTAACGCCAAGGTTTCGAGCAAACATTTCCATCACCATGTCGCCTTCGTTCAAACGAAGTAGGCCATGATCAACAAACACACAAGTGAGTTGCTCACCAATGGCGCGATGTATTAAAGCTGCTGCCACACTAGAGTCAACGCCCCCGGATAAACCGAGAATCACCTCTTCGTCACCAACTTGCTTACGAATATGCTCAACCGCTTCACTAATGTAGTCGCCCATGACCCAATCTGGTTTGCATTGGCAAATCTCATGCACAAAGCGACTTAAGATGGCTTCGCCTTGCAACGTATGGGTTACCTCTGGGTGAAACTGGAACGCATAAAAACGACGCTCTTCATCAGCCATACCAGCAATAGGGCAGGAGTCAGTTGAAGCCATGAGCTTAAAAGATGATGGCATTGTTGTTACAGAGTCACCATGACTCATCCATACCTTCAGAATGCCGTAACCTTCACTAGTAGAAAAGTCCTGAATACCTTTTAACAAATTAGTGTGGCCATGGGCACGTACTTCTGAATAACCAAACTCACGGGCTTTACCCAAAGACTCAGCAGAAGCCACGGCGCCACCCAATTGGGTTGCCATGGTTTGCATGCCGTAGCAAATACCTAGAACGGGAACGCCTAATTCAAAAACGATTTGGGGTGCACGAGGACTACCGTCTTCTGTTACAGAGCTTGGCCCACCTGAAAGAATGATGCCTTTACCACCCTGCTCTTGAATGAACTTACGAATAAATTCTGGATCGCAATCGTAGGGATGGATCTCAGAATAGACGCGCGCATCACGCACACGTCGGGCAATCAATTGGGTAACTTGTGAACCAAAGTCGAGAATCAGTATTTTGTCGTGCACGAAAGGATTACCTTAAATTCAAGCTGCTGTTACTTCTTAATCAATATGGTAATTCGGCGCTTCCTTGGTGATCTTCACATCATGAACATGTGACTCACGCACACCCGCTGAAGTGATCTCCACAAAATTCGCTTTCTCGTGAAGCTCATCAATGGTCTTGCATCCAAGATAGCCCATTGAAGAACGAATACCACCAGTCAGTTGATGCAAGATGGCAAGGACGCTACCTTTGTAAGGTACTTGCCCTTCAATACCTTCCGGTACTAGCTTCTCAGCATTCGCAGCACTGATATCGCTTTGGAAATAACGATCTGCAGAGCCATCCGCCATCGCGCCCAAAGAGCCCATGCCGCGATAGCTTTTGTATGAACGACCTTGGTAGAGAAACACTTCACCAGGAGCTTCTTCAGTACCAGCAAACATACCACCCATCATGACTGAGCTTGCTCCAGCAGCCAAGGCTTTTGCAACGTCACCTGAGTAACGCACACCACCATCAGCAATGAGAGGAATGCCTGTACCTTTGAGGGCAGCAGCCACATTGACGATGGCGCTAATCTGAGGCACACCAACACCTGCAACAATCCGGGTAGTGCAAATAGAGCCAGGACCAATCCCGACCTTCACGCCATCAGCGCCGTGGTCAGCCAATGCTTTAGCAGCATCACCCGTGGCAATGTTTCCACCAATTACTTGTACGTGAGGGTAATTTTTCTTAACCCACTTCACGCGATCTAAGACGCCTTGGCTATGTCCGTGTGCGGTATCCACCACAATCACATCGACGCCCGCACGAACTAAGAGCTCAATACGCTCATCATTATCAGGACCAACACCGACTGCAGCGCCAACGCGCAATTTACCTTCACTATCTTTACAGGCATTTGGATGCTCAGTCGCCTTCAAGATATCTTTAACGGTAATCAGACCACGTAATTCAAACTTGTCGTTGACTACCAGTACGCGCTCTAAGCGATGCTGACTCATCAAGCGCTTTGCCTCCTCTAGAGAGCAACCTTCTTTGACTGTGATTAAGCGCTCACGGGGAGTCATCTTGGATTTCACTGGCGCATCCAAGTCTTCTTCAAAACGCAAATCGCGGTTGGTAATAATGCCCACCACTTCTTTGCCAGTCAGCACCGGGAATCCGGAGAAACCATGCTCACGAGAGAGTTGAATAACTTGGCGTAGAGTGGCATTTGGATCCACCGTAATAGGATCACGCAAAATACCGGATTCGTAACGCTTCACCTTAGCCACTTCCCTGGCCTGTTCAGCAGGCTTGAGATTTTTATGAACAATGCCAATACCACCTTCGCTAGCCATGGCAATTGCCAAGCGGCCTTCAGTGACGGTATCCATTGCCGCAGACACCAACGGTGTATTGAGTGAAATTTCTCGAGTTAACTTACTTGCCAAGCTGGCATCTCGAGGGAGTACCGATGAATAAGCCGGTACAAGGAGCACATCGTCAAAAGTGAGTGCTTTTTGAATGAGTCGCATGCAAAACCCCTAGTCGCAAAAACCGATTATAGCCTCCTAGCCTTTCTTTTAGCTGCGGCAGCCTGGAATTTGGCATCTTGATTCTGATTGGCCTTCTTGCGACGGACGACCTTAGGGTCAACTAGGAGCGCAGAATATAGCTCTAGGCGATCACCCTCATAAATAGGGCTGTCCCAATCCTTACGCTTGCCAAAGACGCCAAAACAGCCTTTTCTTGCCAAGATGGGATCATTTGGGCCTTGAGCAATTCCGGCTCTCAAAAGGGCAAGCCCTACAGTAGGAGCCTCGGAAGGCAATAAGTGCAGTGTGAAAGGGTTTAAACGAGGCTCATCTAAGCGGGCATCACAAATCAGAATCTCCATAGACTGACTAGCCATAGAGGTCTTCAGCTCGTTTGACGAAACAATCCACAAAGGTGCCTGCAATATGTCCGAAGACCGGGCCAATGATCTTATCTAGGATGACGCTCTTGAACTCCCAGTGAAGTTTAAATTCCACCTTGCAGGCATCTTCCTTGAGGGGAATGAAGTTCCACTGCCCAGAAAAATGCTTAAATGGTCCATCTACAAACACCATATCAATGCTTTCAGGGCGACGATTGCTATTGCGAGTATGAAAATACTGATTAATGCCCTTGAAGTGGATATTGATTTTGGCGTCCAAAATAGTCTCGGATTGCTCAAAAATTTCTACACCACCGCACCAGGGCAAGAACTCTGGGTAGCGGGCAACATCAGTTACCAAACCATACATGCGGTCCGCGGATTGGCCAATTAAAACGGTCTTGTTGACGTCTGCCATAATCGATCTTGAGAAGCTAAATAAATATGAGTATCGTCGATAACAAAAAAGCCTTCTTCGATTATTTTATCGAGGAACGGTTTGAGGCAGGGCTGGTTCTGGAAGGCTGGGAAGTAAAAGCTATCCGCGCCGGTCGCGTGCACATCAAAGAAGCGTATGTTGTCATCCGTCGGGCGGAGCTGTTCCTGATCGGTTGCCATATCACCCCCCTGCTATCAGCTTCCACTCATATAGTTCCAGATAGCACCCGAACCCGCAAACTCCTCCTCAATGCAATTGAGATTAAAAAACTCATCGGCAAAGTGGAGCAAAAAGGCTATACCCTTGTTCCATTGAACCTGCATTTCTCCAAAGGGAATGTGAAGTGTGAGATTGGATTGGCCCGCGGCAAGAAGCAGCATGACAAACGCGCTGCCACCAAAGAGCGTGAATGGGAAGTCCAAAAGGGTCGAATTGCTCGAGGCGACCTCAACGCCTAATTTCTTGCACCAATAAAGTGCATTGAAGCACCAAGCTGCCCCATCCCTCTACACGAGGCCAATCTAAAGGCATTAGTTTGTAAGTATGAAATTGCCTTTTGATGAAATGCTCGACGCCAGCGGAAAAGCGCGCCCCCATTACCAAGTTTTCCACCATTGGCTCAAGCAACAAAGCGATACCCTCATGGGTCTTAAGCGCGCCGAAGCTGACCTCATCTTCCGACGTGTTGGCATTACCTTTGCAGTCTATGGAGATGATCTTGGATCTGAGAGGACCATTCCCTTTGATCAAGTTCCCCGTATCTTTACTGCCAAAGAATGGGCGCAGCTAGAGGCTGGCTTACGTCAACGGGTTAAAGCACTCAATCGCTTTATCTACGACGTCTATCACGAAGAAGACATTATTAAAGCAGGCATTATTCCCGCTGAGCAAATTTATAACAACGCGCAATACCGACCAGAGATGCGCAACGTGAATGTGCCACGGGATATTTATGCCCAGATCGCCGGAATTGATATCGTGCGGGCTGGAGAGGGCGAGTTCTACGTCTTGGAAGATAACTTGCGTGTTCCGTCCGGCGTCTCTTATATGGTTGAAGATCGCAAAATGATGATGCGACTCTTCCCCGACCTATTTCAACAATATCGTGTTGCACCTGTTGAGCACTATCCCGATTTTTTATTGGAATGTTTAAAGTCAGTAAAACCTGATGATGTCAAAAAGCCTAACGTCGTAGTGCTCACTCCGGGCATGTACAACTCTGCCTATTTTGAGCACAGCTACCTAGCCCAGCAGATGGGTGTTGAATTGGTTGAGGGCAAGGACTTGTTTGTGAAGAATGAGCAAGTCTTTATGCGCACTACCCAAGGCCCTGAGCGGGTAGACGTTATTTACCGCCGCGTTGATGATGACTTCTTGGACCCCCTGGCATTTAGGTCCGACTCGACTTTAGGTGTTGCAGGACTACTTTCTGCACATCGCGCGGGCAATGTGACCTTGGCAAATGCCATTGGCACTGGTATTGCTGATGACAAATCCATCTATCCTTATGTACCCGACATGATTGAGTTCTATTTGGGTGAGAAACCGATTCTCAATAACGTGCCGACTTTCCAATGCCGCAAGCCAGATGACCTTGCTTACACCTTAGCGAATTTAGATAAGTTGGTTGTGAAGTTGACGCATGGTGCTGGTGGTTATGGCATGTTAGTGGGGCCGGCGTCGAGTAAAGCGGAGATAGAGGAATTTCGAAAACATCTGATTGCCAATCCAGATAAATACATTGCCCAACCAACACTTGCACTATCCACTTGCCCAACCTTCGTAGAGTCTGGTGTGGCGCCCCGCCATATTGATTTGCGCCCATTTGTTTTATCGGGCAAAACCATCAAGATGGTGCCAGGCGGACTTACTCGTGTGGCGCTCAAAGAAGGCTCTTTAGTCGTGAATTCATCACAAGGTGGCGGCACTAAGGACACCTGGGTACTCGAAGAATAAAATGGATAAGTCAATATGCTAAGTCGTACCGCTGATTGCCTTTACTGGATGGCTCGCTACACAGAACGCGCAGAAAATACTGCTCGAATGTTAGATGTCAATCACCAAACCTCCCTCCTCCCACAGCCTGCAGAGTTTTTAGAGCAAAGCTGGAAAAAGCTCCTCACGATTTCTAAGCTGGAAACATTATTCCTAGAGAAATACGATGTAATTACTCGTGAGAATGTCTTGGATTTTATGATTTATGAAACCAGCAATCCATCTAGCATCGTATCTTGCCTATTTGCCGCTCGTGAGAATGCGCGCGTCATTCGAGGGAAGATTACTTCCGAAGCATGGGAAACACAAAATACTACTTGGCTGGAATTACAACGCATTCTGGAATCCCGTAATCAAACTGATCCAAGTAGATTGCTGGAATGGGTCAAGCACCGCTGCCATCTATTTAGGGGCGTGATGCATGGGACTATGCTCAAGAATGAAGCCTTCTACTTTATGAATGTCGGCACATTACTGGAGAGGGCCGATAACACCGCTCGTATTTTAGAAACCAAATACGAAGGTCAAGTGGCCCTGAAAGCATTAGGTAAAGGCAAGGAGGGTAAAGAAGGCAAGTCAGTTGATGAGACTGATGGCAATTTCTTTGATTTCTATCACTGGGCCGCCCTACTACGCTCAGTCTCTGCTTTTGAGATCTATCGGCAGATTTACTCTGATCAAGTAAGCCCCAAGAAAGTTGCACAACTCTTAATTTTTAACAGGCAAATGCCACGCTCACTAGTATGCTGCGTTAATGAGCTCATTCCTTTGATTGCAGAAATGAAAAATCAACAATCCAAAGAAATTGAACGCCTGCTAGGCAAGCTCAAGGCAAGCTTAGACTATTCCGATATTGATGAAGTTTTTTCTCAAGGGCTGGAAGAGTTCATTAAAGAGTTCTTGGAACGCATCAACCACATTGCTGATGAATTCAGTAATGCCTATCTCATACCATTAGCTGTAGCTTAAAGATCGCCATGCACCTGAAGATTCGCCATCGAACCGAATACCGTTATGAAACACCTGTTCGCTATTCCATTCAAGAGTTGCGCCTAACACCCCCCGATGTAGCAGGTCAAGCCATTGAAAAGTGGAAGGTCAGCACCCCTATTAAGGCAAGTAGCTCACTCGATGCATTTGGAAACGTTTACAGCGTTTTCGTTCAAGAAAGCGCATACACCTCCATGATGATTGAGGCAGAAGGTGAAGTCACGACGCAAGATGCTTTTGAGTTCCTAGATGCCCCCAAGGCAGTTTCGCCCTACCACCTCCTACAGCAAACCAATCTCACTGAGCCTACCGCAGCAATGCTGGAGTATTTCTCATCATCGCTGCCCAAGAAGAACGCTGTTGATGAGGTATTGGAATTGGCTGCGGCAGTGCAAGAGACAATTCTTTATTTTCCAGGACAAACGAATTTTGCAACCACCGCTGCTCAATCATTTGCTATGAAATCCGGTGTTTGCCAAGATCATGCACACATCATGCTCGGCTTGTGTCGTGCCTCTGGCATTCCAGCGCGCTATGTCAGCGGCTACTTCTTTGCAGAAGATTCGCCCAATCTGGCAAGCCATGCCTGGATAGATTTTTGCGCTGACCTTACTAAGGGACTCTGGTTGAGCATTGACATCACCAATGCCTGCTTTACTGATGCGCGTCATGTACGCCTGGCGATTGGTAGAGATTATTACTCAGCAGCTCCAGTAAAAGGAGTTCGCTCTGGTGGAGGTGGTGAAGAGTTAAGTGCCAGTATCTCAATTACCCAGCTGAATTAAAGAAGCTCCTGATCAAGTCAAGTAAGAGATAATTAAAAGAAATCATTAAAGGGACTGCAGGATGACGTATTGCGTTGGACTTTGCCTCAAAGATGGCCTGGTGTTTTTATCCGATACCCGCACTAATGCGGGTGTTGATCAAATCGGCACCTTCAGAAAGATGTCCTTATTCCAAAAGGATAAAGACCGCTTTTTTACGCTAATGAGTGCTGGCAATCTCGCCATTACGCAAGCTGTTAAAGAAATTCTCTTGCAAGGCCAGCTTCTCAATGGGAAGAATTTATGGAATGTAGAAAGCACCCACGATGCAGCTGTGGTCATTGGTGATGCCATCAAACAGGTTTATGACAGAGACCATCAAGCACTAGAAAAAGCAGGTATTGATTTCAACTGCAATCTCATCTTTGGTGGACAGATTAAAGGTGAGCGTCCAAGACTGTTTAATATTTATTCAGCTGGTAACTTTATTGAAGCTACGCCTGAAACATGCTACTTCCAGATTGGAGAATCCAAATACGGCAAACCCATCTTAGATAGGGTTATTACCTTTGATACACCCCTCAACTTAGCAACCAAGTGCGCCCTGATTTCTATGGATTCCACGCTCAACAGTAATATCTCTGTTGGCCTACCACTGGATCTCATGGTTTACGAAAAGAACTCCTTGCAAGCCAGTAAGCTGGTCACTATGGATGAGTCAAATCCCTACTTCCAAATGATCCACCAGTTGTGGGGCGAAAAATTACGGGCCGCATTTAACTCGATTGCAGAGCCTAGTTGGTCTGGAGCTACGCCCTCGCGCTCGATTGCATCGCCCGCTAAGAAAATGGGTGCAGTACCCATTCATCGCAGCATTAAGGCCCCTAAGAAAATAGTTAAAGCTAGTCCAAAGAAAAGAGTGACTGCAAAAGCGAAGCGCTAGTTCGCTTAGCAGCTCCAAAACAAAATGCCTAGATTTGGATCTAGGCATTTTTTACATCTTACTAGTGATTAGCAATGCAAAGTTAAGCCTCTTTCTTGCCCAACATTTCCCAGGTAGCTACTACGCTATCCGGATTGAGAGAGATCGAAGTAATGCCCTTAGCAACCAACCAACGGGCAAAGTCTGGGTGGTCTGAAGGGCCTTGACCACAAATACCAACGTATTTGTTTTGCTTACGGCAGGCATCAATAGAGCGAGCAATCATGAACTCCACCGCAGGGTCGCGCTCATCAAAGTCAATTGCCAGCAATTCCATACCGGAATCACGATCTAAGCCCAAAGTTAACTGAGTCATATCGTTTGAACCGATTGAGAATCCATCGAAATGCTCGAGGAATTGATCCGCTAAGATTGCATTAGAAGGAATCTCGCACATCATGATCAGGCGCAGACCATTCTCACCACGCTTGAGGCCTAACTTTGCCATCATGTCGATGACGCGCTCAGCCTGCTTAATGGTGCGAACAAAGGGCACCATGATCTCAACGTTATCCAGACCCATATCCTCACGAACACGCTTCATTGCGGCACACTCTAAAGCAAAGGCTTCACCAAAATCTGCTGATACGTAACGGGATGCGCCACGGAAACCGAGCATTGGATTCTCTTCGTCCGGCTCATAGCGTGAACCGCCAATCAGCTTCTTATATTCATTTGACTTAAAGTCGGACAAACGCACGATCACGGGTTTTGGATAAAAAGCAGCAGCAATCGTTGCTACACCCTCAACCAATTTATCTTCATAAAACTGACGCGGACTTGCATAGCCACGAGCAACACTCTCGACTGCGCGCTTCAGATCAGGGTCAATGTTTGGATACTCCAAGACAGCACGTGGGTGCACACCAATGTAGTTATTGATGATGAACTCGAGACGGGCCAAACCAACACCGGCATTTGGGATTTGGCAGAAGTCAAAGGCCAACTGGGGATTACCGATATTCATAGTGATCTTGACTGGGATCTCTGGCAATACGCCACGAGAAACTTCAGTCACTTCAGTTTCAATCAAGCCATCATAAATATGGCCTTCGTCACCTTCTGCGCAAGATACAGTAACCATCATGCCGTCTTGCAAATGCTCAGTCGCGTCACCACAACCTACTACCGCAGGAACACCTAACTCGCGAGCAATAATCGCTGCGTGACAAGTACGACCTCCACGGTTAGTGACGATCGCAGAAGCACGCTTCATCACTGGCTCCCAATTAGGATCAGTCATATCAGCAACTAATACATCGCCTGGCTGCACACGATCCATCTCGCTTGGGTCGCGAATAATGCGAACCGGGCCTGCACCAATCTTTTGACCAATCGCACGACCCTTAGCTAACACTTTTGAGCTACCTTTTAACTTGTAGCGCATTTCTACTTGACCTGCAGCCTGACTCTTTACCGTCTCTGGGCGTGCCTGCAGAATATAAATACGGCCATCTTGACCGTCCTTACCCCACTCGATGTCCATTGGACGGCCATAGTGCTTTTCAATAATGACCGCGTATTTTGCTAATTCAGTAATGTCAGCATCTTCCAATGAAAAACGATTACGCTTTTCTGGAGCAACATCCACAGTCATCACCTTCTCAGCAGAGCCTGCTGGGGCAAATTGCATTTGAATCAGCTTAGAACCTAAAGAGCGACGAATAATCGCCTTCTTATCTTTTGCCAAAGTAGTTTTGAATACATAAAACTCATCCGGGTTCACTGCACCCTGCACAACTGTCTCGCCCAAGCCATAGCTCGAAGTGATAAACACCACATCTTCAAAACCAGACTCCGTGTCCAAAGTGAACATCACACCTGCAGCACCCAGGTCAGAGCGCACCATCCGCTGTATTCCAGCAGATAGCGCTACTTCAGCGTGGGCAAAGCCCTTGTGAACGCGGTAAGAAATCGCACGGTCGTTATATAAAGAGGCAAATACTTCACGAATCTTCTTAAGAACATCATCAATGCCTTCAACGTTCAAGAAAGTTTCTTGCTGCCCTGCAAATGAAGCATCAGGCAAGTCTTCTGCTGTAGCAGAAGAACGTACGGCAAATGAGCCTTTGCCGGAATCGTCTAACTTCTTAAAAGCAGTGCGAATCTCCTCATCAAGGCGTGGCTGAAATGGGGCGGTCTCAATCCAGCCGCGGATTTCTTTTCCAGCCTCGGCTAGAGCACGAACATCATCAATATTGAGATTTTCCAAACGCTTTTGAATACGCTCGGTCAAGTTGTTGTGTTCTAAAAAATCACGAAACGCTAATGAGGTAGTTGCAAACCCAGTAGGCACACGCACACCAGTGGAGGACAACTGAGAAATCATTTCACCAAGTGAAGCATTTTTACCGCCGACTGACTCAACATCCGTCATCCGGAGTTGCTCAAAAGGTAAAACATAGGCATTGGCTACATCGTTACTTTGTTGCTGTTGGTTGGACATAAAATACTCTCTAAGGATAAGGAAACTGGTCGAGCGGCCGGATAAAATACGGCATACTTCATTAACCACATATTGTAGTGCTGACCAAGACCTCTAGGCCAATCTCATGTCCACCCAAGCTCGTATTGTTTTTATTGTTTCTGATGGCACCGGCATCACCGCCGAGAACTTCAGCCAATCGATTTTGGCTCAATTTGAGGCCACTTTTAAGCATATTCGAGTGCCTTTTGTGGATAGCCCTGAAAAAGCCCATGATGCGGTCTCTAGCATCAATCAGGCAGCCTCCAAATATGAAGTCCAGCCCATTGTTTTCACTACTTTGGTGAATCCCGAACTGAACACCATTGTCGGCAAAGCCAATGGCCTGATTTTGGATATGTTCCAGACTTTTGTGGCGCCTTTGGAGCAGGCTCTCGGGGTTAAATCAACCCATGCCATGAACCGCCTGCACCACAATGCGGATACTGAGGCCTACAAAAACCGGATCGAAGCCATTAACTACTCTCTGGCCCATGATGACGGCCAATCCAATAAAAATCTAGCTGAGGCTGATGTCATTTTGGTGGGTATATCGCGGGTAGGCAAAACACCAACCAGTCTTTATTTAGCAATGCAATATGGCCTGAAGGCAGCAAACTACCCTCTGATTCCAGAAGATTTTGAACGTGGGCAGTTACCCAAAGATTTAATCCCGTATCGCAGTAAGATTTTTGGCTTGATGATTGATGCTGAACGCTTGTCAGAGATTCGCAATGAGCGACGCCCTGGCAGTAATTACGCCAAGTTAGAAAACTGCCGTTATGAGATCAACGAAGCCACCGCCATGATGAAAAAAGAATCCATTCCTTGGGTGGCTACGACGAGCAAATCGATTGAAGAGATTGCCACTACTGTCTTGCAATCTATTAAGTCGGATAAAACAATCCTCGGCTAGTGCACTAGCTAGTCTTAGTTACGACGAATTCGCACTGTCTCAAATAGACAGATTGCTGCAGCAGTCGAGACATTGAGGGATTCAACTCTTGGGTCAATCGGAATGGAGACGCCTTTGGCTTGAGCAAGCAGGTCTTCAGAAACGCCCTGTCCTTCACTTCCCATTACCCAGGCAACGGGATGAATCAATACCTTGGGCATATTAAATAGATCGAGCTCGCCATCAGCAGTGGTAGCTAGCAAAGGTGCAGTGACCGCACTTAAGACTTGCTGAGATGACCAGCCTTCATAAAGCTCAAGCAGGCGATGTGCGCCCATACCCGCTCGTAATACTTTGCTTGACCAAAGATGGGCACAACCGGACAGCGCAATTACCTGAGTAAAGCCTGCTGCCGCAGCAGTACGCAAAATAGAGCCCACATTCCCAGCATCCTGAATGCGATCCAAAATAATGACATCCCCCTCAAGCGTAGCAACCGACTTTTGCGGGTTCAAGGCAGATTCGGGAAGATCCAGCAAGCCCGCAATCTGCGGCGCATTGACTAGATCACTGAGCAAATCCCACAAACCTTTATCCAATTGATAAACCCGAGTCTCTGGACAAATTTCTACATGATCGTAAACAGCTTGAGCAATTTCTGGGTTCTGCAAACCCAACTCAGAAGTAATCAATATCTTGAGTGCTGGATTACCCACCCAAGTTTGTATCAAATGAATACCTTCTAACAAAGCCTGGCCGCAAGCAAATCTCGCCTTTTGTCCTTTAGGCCCAGTAGCTTGCAATTGACGAATCTCCTTAAATAAGGAATTATCTTTTGAGCTGATAAATTCAATTTTCATAGTTCGGATTATCGACTATGCAGTGCCAATACATTTCGCACAGGAGAAAAGCTACGGCGGTGTTGATCACACGCGCCAAATTTCTTTAGCGCAGCAAAATGCGCTTCAGTTGGATACCCCATATGCTGAGCAAAGCCATACTGGGGATGCAGCTCATGCAAAGCCATCATTTGACGATCGCGTGTGACCTTCGCCAAGATAGAAGCGGCTGATATTGCCGGCTCTTTGGTATCGCCCTTCACAATAGCCTCGGCTGCTATGGGAAGTTCAGGACAGCGATTGCCATCAATCAATGCTTTATCTGGCCAGCCGCCTAAACGTGTAGTGAGATCTTCTATTGCGCGGCGCATTGCCAACATCGTTGCTTGCAAAATATTGATCTCATCAATCTCCACTGGGCTCGCCTCACCAATGCCCCAGGCTTTAGCCTTTAGCTGAATTTGCTCAAACAAAAACTCACGCCTTGCAGCAGATAGCTTTTTAGAATCTTTTAATCCAACAATGGGATTCTCAGGATCAAGCACGACAGCACCAGCAACCACCGATCCCGCTAGTGGACCACGTCCCGCTTCGTCGACGCCACATACCCAAATCACGCTCACGTAATCACTCGATGTTTTGTAGCGACAATGGTTTGCGCTACGGCCTGAGCAACCAATAAGCCAGTGGGTCTGCGCAAGGTCTCGTGCATTTCTGCAAAACGGGTTTTTAATTGAGCGGCCTTGCTAGGATTATTTAACCAAGCTAACAAGGCATCAGCCAAGTTCTTGGGAGTGGCATCATCTTGTAAAAGTTCTGGCACAACGAACTCCCCGCAAAGAATATTTGGCAAACCAACATATGGCAGATAGCCTTGTCGTTTCATGATCTGCGCTGTCAACCAAGGCACCTTGTAAGAGATCACCATCGGCTTTTTCCAGAGTGCCGCCTGTAATGTCGCTGTACCACTAGCAATCAGCACAACATCGGCGGCCTCAAGCACAACATCAGCCTCGCCATCAATCAGATGAATATGAAGGTCAGGATTTTTATCGAGTGTATTTTTGAGCAAGGCTTCTAGCGGTTCACGCAAGCGTGGCGTTGCCACTGGGATTACAAAATGCAGAGTTTGTCCTGGCATGCACTTTGCAAGTTCTGCCATGGTCTCAAAAAAGACTGGTGCAATCAGTTCAATCTCAGAACCGCGACTACCCGGTAATACAGAGACAAGCACTCCGCTCAATGTATTACTTGGCAGATGTAAGATATTTTCTATTTTTTGCTTGGCGCTTGCTGGGTTTGGCTCAAGAGGTATTTCACTGGCAAGTGGGTGTCCGACATAAGTTGCGCTAATGCCAGCACGTTCATAAATCTCAGTCTCAAACGGAAAAATACAGAGCATACGTTCAACTGCTTGCTTAATTTTGTTGATGCGCCCAGCTCTCCACGCCCAAATGGATGGGGAAACGAAATGCAGCGTAGGAATACCTGCTTTGCGCAAAGCCAACTCAACGCCTAAATTGAAATCTGGTGCGTCAATACCTAGATACACATCTGGGCGACCATCGCCGGTAAGATTGGCAATCAACTCTTTACGTAATTTCAGAATCGCAGGTAACTGTTTTATTGCCTCAACGTAACCACGGACACTTAATGTCTCCATTGGCCAATCTGAGCGCAGACCCTCGTCCTGCATACGAGGACCGCCAATACCATAGACCTCCAGATTAGAGGTGTCGGGGATCTGTTTTAGTGCGCTCAATACTGGCGCTGCCAGCAAGTCACCCGAAGGCTCTCCGGCAACACAAGCAAGTTTAGACACTAGACCTACTCTATCGAATAATGCCGCGCGTAGAGGCGGCAATAAAGTCATGGAACTCTGTCAGCTTTTCTGCAGTTTGGGCATCGGATGCGCTAGCGAGCGCCATCTTCTGAATCTCTACCTTGGCTTCTTCAAAGCTGAGGCCATCTTTATAGAGAACCTTATATGCCTGCCGCAAAGCAGAAATCGTTTCGCTTGAAAAACCACGACGCTTTAGACCTTCCACATTAATGCCATGGGGAGATGCTTTATCACCAGCCGCAATCACAAACGGCGGAATGTCTTGCACTAATGCGGAGGCGCCACCCAACATAGCATGTTGACCGATGCGTACAAATTGATGCACACCAGACATACCACCCATGATTGCCCAGTCGCTTACCTTTACGTGGCCAGCAATTTGTGCATTGCTTGAGAAAATCGTATGGTTACCGATTTGGCAGTCATGTGCAATGTGCACATAAGCCATGATCCAGTTGTCATCACCAATTCTAGTGATGCCCTCATCCTGCGATGTACCCGTATGAATGGTCGTGAACTCACGAATGGTATTGCGATCCCCAATAATCAACTGGGTAGGCTCACCACGGTATTTCATATCCTGGGGAGCGCCGCCAATAGCAGCGAAGTGGGCGAAGTTATTTTCTTTGCCAATCGTGGTGTAACCCTCAATCACAGTGTGAGAGCCGATCTTGCAAGCAGCACCAATTTTGACGTTAGGTCCAATGACGGAGTACGGACCGATCTCTACGTCGCTGGCGATCTCCGCTTTACTATCAACTACAGCAGATGCATGAATCCGAGTCATTACGCACCTTTCGTACGAACGGCACAAGTGATATTCGCTTCGGCAGCTAACTCGCCATCCACAGTAGCTTGCACTTGGAACTTATAGATACCAGCACGTTCACGCTCTAGCTTAGCTGTCATGATTAATTGATCGCCAGGCAATACTGGCTTCTTAAAGCGAGCACCATCAATACCGGCAAAGTAATAAACTGCATTTTCTTCACGTACCTCAGAAAAGGTTAGAAGTGCCGCAGTCTGGGCAAGCGCCTCAATAATTAAAACCCCTGGCATAACCGGAAAATCTGGGAAGTGACCCTGAAAGAACGGCTCGTTCATGGTGACATTCTTCAACGCAGTAATGCTTTGACGAGGCTCAATCTCCAATACGCGGTCAACCAATAAAAATGGATAGCGATGTGGCAACAACTTCAAAATTTGATTGATGTCGATAGCGATGGGTTTGCTCATGTAATTACCTGCTGAATAAAGTTTCTAGATTTTTATAATATGGTGATGAAATTATTGAGATTTTTCTAATAATCGTAAGCGTTGGCGTATTTTATCGAGACCCCGCAGAATTGCTGCGTTTTTCTCCCAAGCGCTATGGAGCATTGAAGGATAAACGCCCGTGTAATGCTGCCCCGGCTCCGTAATTGAACGAATAATTGAGGTATTACCTGATATTGTTGTTCTGTCAGCAATGGTGAGGTGACCAGCAAAGTTCGCAGCGCCGCCAATAATGCAAAAGTTGCCAATCTTAGTACTTCCCGAAATGGCAGCACAACCAGCAATCACACAGCAATTACCGACCACTACGTTGTGAGCAATTTGAACTTGGTTATCTATCTTGGTACCATTGCCAATAATGGTGTCACTCATAGCGCCACGATCAATTGTGCTTGAAGCGCCCACCTCAACATCATTTCCGATAACAACAGCACCTGTTTGCGGTATCTTCACCCACTCAGCACCGGTAGCAGAAAAGTCAGGGGCAAAACCAAAACCATCCGCACCAATGACCGCTCCACTATGAATAATGCAGCGCTCACCAAGCTTAGTTTCTGAATAAAGCGATACGTTGGGATAAATCAAAGTATCGCTACCGATACTGGAGTTTCTGGCGACAGAAGTATTTCCTAACAAGATCACTCGCTCACCTAATTTAACGCCAGGACCGATTTGCACAAATGGTCCGATATGACATGAGGCTGGAATGCTGACGCTAGGATCAATGGCGGCACTGGGATGCACTCCAGGCGCATAAACAGGTGCAGAAGCCTTGGCAAAGTGCTGCGCCATTCTGGCAAAAGTGGCATAGGGATTTTTAGAGACAAAAAATACTCGTCCTGCCGCGTTACCTCCAAGGTTCGCTTGGAGAAAATCTAAATCTGCCTTGCTGACAATCAATGCACCTGCAGCGCTATCACTAGCCTGTTGGCGATACAGCGGATTCGAAAGAAAGGAGATTTGACTTGATTGCGCTCGCTCAAGAGGAGCGAGGCCTTGAAGCGAGAGGGAGCCATCCCCCACCAAGCTTACTTGAAACTGTTCGGCCAGCTCGATGGCGGTGGGCATAAAACTTACTTAAGACTATTCAAAGCCTTGATGACATCATCAGTAACATCAACCTTAGGATTGGCATAGGCTGGATCTTGAATAATGACATCAATTTTTCTTTGTTCAGCGATTTGCTTCAGGGCTTGATTAGCTTTTTCAGCAATCTTGGCACGCTCTTCAAAGTTACGCTGATTGAGATCCTCAGTGTACTCACGCTGTTTGCGCTGCAATTCGCGATCTTGATCGGCCAACTCACGCTGACGACGTGCACGCTCAGCCTCAGACATGACTGCTGAGTCACGATCTAACTTTTCTGCAGCAGATTTGATTTTTTGGGCGCTGTCACGAATTTCGTTTTGGCGTTTTGTAAATTCATTCTGCAGCTTAGTCTGACTAGCTTTGGCCATGTTCGATTCGTTGAATACTTTTTCAACGTTCACAGCTGCAACCCGAGTCCCAGCATCTTGAGCCAATGCCGATGGCATAGCAATGAGTGATGAAACAGCAATTAAGCCGTACTGAATCCATTTGGAAGATTGATGAAGCTTCATAAAACTTTCCTTAAACAATTAAAACGCTGTACCCACTTGGAACTGCAAACGTTGGACGTTATCCGTCGGTAATGATTTGATCGGAATACCATAACTAAACTTGAGCGGGCCCAGTGGTGATATCCATGATAAACCCAAGCCATAAGAATATCGTAATACGAGATTGATATTCTCGTTATAGACATTACCACCGTCTACGAAACCAAATACGCGCAGGGTTTTATCCACTCCAGAGCCTGGGACTGGCACGGTGTACTCCACATTATTGACGATTTTTGACTGTCCGCCGGTGGGCTGATAGCGTCCGATATACGAGTTGTAGTAAGTGGGGCCAAGCGAGCCAGGCGCGTAGCCACGAACCGAGCCGATACCACCAACATAATAGTTTTTAGTAATCGGAAACGGATTATTGCCATAAGCTTCACCGTAACCTAACTCTCCGTTGTAGGACAGAATGTTGCCTTTTGAGAAAGAGTGGTATTTCTGGTACTGACCGAATAAACGGTAGAAAGTCATATTTCCAACCGGGGTTCCTACCTCGGCACTTAACTGCTGCAAGGAACCAGTCGATGGAATTAAAGCGCTATCGCGACCATCGCGTGACCAACCTACAGTGATAGGTACGTTATAGGTAGTCAAAGTCGCAGGATATCCAGGCGAGGCTATACCGTAGCTCATCGCATAATTTAAATATGGGATAGGGGTATTGTTTGTAGTCTGAATCTGAAAGGCTTCTATACCCGTTCCAAAGAACACACGGTCAACCTCTGTGTATGGAACACCGAACTTGATATTGCTACCAACAGATTTAATTTGATAATTAGGATCGCCGACGTAGTACAAAGGCTTGGATGATCTGTAGTACAGATCGGTATAACGACTAATGCCATCCTCAGTGAAATACGGATCGTAGTTTGATAGGGCCAAGCTCTGGTTAATCTTACCCAAAGACATATTCAAACCTACGGCAGTACCCGTTCCAAATGCATTCTCCTGATTAATACCAGCAGAGAGAATCAATTTTTCAGTTGAGGAAAAGCCTGCACCAATCGTGACGGCGCCGGTTGGCTTTTCAGTTACCTTCACATTGACGTCAACTTGATCCGGTGACCCAGGAACGTCCTGAGTAGAAACATCATTCTCCGTGAAATAGCCCAAACGACCTAAACGTTTTTTGGAGAGATCAATCTTTTCACTATCGAACCAAGAGCTTTCAAACTGGCGCATCTCACGCCGAACCACCATGTCGCGGGTTTTAGCATTACCGGTAATATTGACTTGGCGCACATAAACGCGTCTACCAGGATCAACCACCAAGGTTAGATCTACCTCGCTTAAGTCACGACGAATATCCGGCTGTGGGTTGATGGTTGCAAACGCGTAGCCATATGAACCCAGAATTTCAGCAATCGCCTTGGTACTCTCAGTCAACTTGGCAGATGAGAAGGTATCACCTGGCTTGAGACTTACCAGCTGAATTAACTCAGCCTCTTTGCCCAATAAGTCTCCAGCTAAACGCACATTCTTCACTGTGAACTTATTGCCTTCACGAATACTCACTGTGAGATAGATGCCCTTTTTGTCGGGAGTAATAGAAACCTGAGTAGATTCGATAACGAACTCGAGGTAACCGCGATTGAGATAGTAAGAACGAATGTTCTCTAAGTCAGCAGTGAGCTTTTGCTTAGAGTACAAATTATCTTTGCTATACCAAGAAAGCCATCCGCCCGTCTTCAATTGCATCTCGCTTTTGAGAGTGCTCTCGCTAAAGACGTTATTACCGATAAAGTTAATCTCTTGAATCTTGGCTACAGGGCCTTCATCAATATTGAAATAAATCGCCACTTGATTGCGCTCTACTGGAGTAACAGTTGCAACTACTTCAGCAGCGTACATGCCCTTACCAACATACTGACGCTTGAGCTCTTGCTCGGCCTTATCAATTAGCGCTTTGTCATAGAAGCGGGCTTCAGCCACACCTACTGCCTTTAGGGATTTACGGACAATTTCTTGATCGAATTCTTTCATCCCAGTAAATTCAATTCGGGAGATAGTAGGTCGTTCCTCAACGATCACAATCAACACATTGCCTTGCGCTTGAATCTGAACATCTCGGAAAAAGCCAGTGTTGTACAAAGCCTTAATAGCCTCAGCACTCTTCTCATCTGTAAAGGTGTCACCCACCTGAACGGGCAAATAGCTAAAAACAGTTCCTGGTTCAACTCGCTGCAAACCCTCGATTCGAATATCTTTGATCACAAAAGAGTCGGCAGCTTGTGCATGAATGCAAAAACCGGCCGCAAGAATCAGAGCGGCTTGCGCAGCAAATCGAGTTAGAGAGCGAAAAGAGGGGATCAGAAAATTCAAAATGAAAGGTAGCGTTGCAAATCGTTAAACAAGGCTAGCAAGGAAAGGGATATCAGAAGCAAAAAACCCACTTTTTGGAGCTTTTCCTGCAGTGATAAAGATATTCGCTTACCAGCAACCAACTCCCATGCATCATACAGGAGCTGACCCCCGTCGAGCATTGGTAAAGGCACTAAATTCAAGAGTCCAATACTGATACTCATGAGGGCTAAAAAGGCGACAAATGGCTGCCAACCGACCTGAGCAGACTTACCAGCCATATCCGCAATACTTAAGGGCCCACCGAGCTGCTTTAAGGTCGTTTTACCCGTAAATAAACCCAACATTAGCCTTACGGAGACCTTGGTTATCAGAGAAACCCGCTGGTATGCAAAACTCAAAGCATCTATTGGCCCTAACTTGAGTTCCATCCACTCCGATGGTGGAATCGCCTGGGGAAACAAACCCAGCGCCTGAAATGGATCGGATTCAGGTGTAATTAGAGGTAAATCGCCCTGCCTAAAGGATTTGACGTGACGAGCACCAGTAGCATCCTGAATTTCTAGGGCAAATCCTTGCTCGCCGGTAATCGCATTTAAGAGCAGCCAACGCAATGCATTCCAACTTGGGACAGAGTCAAAATCATCAAGAATGGGAGCGCCACTGTAGTCAGATGAAAGAGATTGCCAACCAACAACCTGATCACCTGCGGCAACCCCCAGTTTTGCAGCAATGGATTGCTCGGGCGGAGCTTGAAGTCGAGCGGGAAGCTGGGGCACGCCCGAAACATAAATCACTGAGAACAAGATGACTGCCAAAAGGAAGTTGGCAAAGGGTCCTGCGGCCACAATCATAGAGCGTTGCCATAGGGGCTTTACATCGAAAGACTGGGGGCGCTCTTGCGGTGGAATAATTTGCTCACGATCACGGCCGTCCAACAATTTGACATAGCCACCCAAAGGAATAGAAGCAAGAACCCACTCGGTGCCGTTACTAGCGTGATAAGTAAAGAGGGGCTTACCGAAACCTAAGGCAAAGCGAAGTACTTTGACTCCGCATAAACGAGCCGCTAAAAAATGACCGAACTCATGAAAGCTGACCAATACACCCAGTGTGACTAAAAATGCGGCAAGAGTGATTAAGGCCTGCATCAAAATGCCAATCTATTTCTGAAGGTTGCGAATAAATTGAGTGGCAACTTGACGAGCCTGAGCATCAGACCCAAGAATGGTTTCTAAAGAATCTGCAGGGGCCGATGGCAAGGCATTTAAACAGTGCTCCACTACCTTCGAAATACTTAAGTAAGGCAATCCATCTTCCAAGAAAGCGGCAACGGCAACTTCATTGGCGGCATTTAATACGGCAGGCGAAGTCCCCCCTGCTTTTGCAGCAGCAAAAGCCAAACTCAAACAAGGGAATTGGGCAAAATTGGGCTCTGTAAAACTGAGGCCGCTCAACTGTGTCAGATTCAAAGGAGCAACACCAGCATTTATACGTTCAGGCCAAGCCAGCCCATAGGCAATGGGTGTACGCATATCAGGTTGACCCATTTGCGCTAAAACTGAGCCATCGCGATATCGCACCATCGAGTGCACTACGCTCTGCGGATGAATCAACACCTTAATTTTTTCTAGTGGCAAACCAAACAACCAAAATGCCTCAATAACCTCAAGACCTTTATTCATCATCGTCGCAGAATCAACCGATATCTTTCGACCCATTACCCAATTCGGATGTGCACAGGCTTGATCAGGAGTAATGCCTGCTAGATCTGCGAGAGGTCTATCCCTAAACGGTCCGCCAGAAGCGGTTAACCACAGCTCTTCAACGCCTAAATGAAGCGATGGAGTTTTTGTGAAACGATCGGGTAGGCATTGAAAAATCGCATTGTGCTCGCTATCAATCGGCAGCAATTCACCGCCGCCCACTTTCATCGCCTGCATAAATAAATTACCCGACATCACTAGCGCTTCTTTGTTGGCAAGTAATACTCGCTTACCTGCTTTTGCTGCCGCCAAGGTTGGGACTAGACCGGCCGCCCCTACAATCGCCGCCATCACGGTATCGCACCCAGATTCAGTTACTGCACTAACTAAAGCCTCAGGCCCATAAAGAACTTGTGTAGGAATCTTTTTTTC
The DNA here is from genome assembly GCF_018881735.1 of Polynucleobacter sp. Nonnen-W13. Lineage (NCBI taxonomy): Bacteria > Pseudomonadati > Pseudomonadota > Betaproteobacteria > Burkholderiales > Burkholderiaceae > Polynucleobacter > Polynucleobacter sp. Nonnen-W13. The sequence continues at coordinate 355,682 of NZ_JACVPU010000002.1, forward strand.
TTGCAAAAGTTGACTCAGTTGAGCAGCACCACCAGCATCAGCCACTACTGCAATAGCAGGCTTGAACTCGATACATTGCTCTGCTAAACGCTCAATTTGTTTTGCGGCAGTCAGGGCCACCACTTTAAAGCGGTCGGGGTGAGCGCGGATCACATCTAGGGTATTAACACCAATTGATCCAGTAGACCCTAAGATAGCAAGCTGTTTCAGAGACATTAAATCCACCCTGCTAATAATGCAGCGATCGGCATTGTTGGAATGAGTGCATCAACGCGGTCTAGTACGCCACCATGACCTGGCAGCAAATGGCTGCTATCTTTGACGCCAGCCAAACGCTTTAACTGAGACTCAAATAAATCTCCAAAGACGCTGAACGCCGTTAATACTGTCACCATCAGGAACATTGGCACCCAACCGAATTGAATAGCCCAAGCACCAAATAAAGTATCGCCTAGCGGTAAATAGGTGACACACAAGAATGCATAGAGATAACAAAGCGCTAAACCGCCTAGCGCGCCCTCAATCGATTTTCCCGGACTAATACTTACAGCTAACTTATGTTTACCAAAAGCTTTACCGACAAAATAAGCGCCGATATCAGCAACCCAAACCAAGGCCATCGTAGTTAATAAAAAGACTAAGCCCAGCTCACGTAAGAAGACCAAAGCAAACCAAGTTGCCGGCAGAATAATCAAACCCGCCATGCTATAGAAAGGTTTGAATTTTTGCAGCGAGAGATTCATTCCCTTCGCCAAGATAAATGGCGCGATAAAGAACCAAAACAAGACTGCCATCATGAGCAAAGAAAATTGCCATGTGATGGCTTGCACGCCTAGTAACAATAGAATAATAGCCAAACAGAACACAGCGTAGAGCCAAGCAGCCTTCTGAGCTTTCGGAGCAATCATGCGACTCCATTCCCAAGCGGCAGCAACTAAGGCGATCAAGAAAAATATACCCAAGTAAATCGGTGGCAAGAAAAATAAAATGGGTAATAGCACTGCCATCAAGATAGTGGCAGTAATGATTCGGGTTCTTAGCATGGGAGAAATAAAAAGGGGTTAGACAGCGTCGCTCAATGACTCAGACGCTAACTGAGCGCTGGTGCGTCCAAAGCGACGCTCGCGCTGACTAAACCAGTCAAAAGCTTTATGTAATTGAGCTTCATCAAAATCAGGCCAGAGAGTATCCGTGAAATACAACTCGGTATAGGCCAGTTGCCACAGCAGAAAGTTACTGACGCGCTGCTCGCCACCAGTTCGAATAAACAAATCTGGCTCAGGCGCATAGGCCATCGATAGATAGGGCTGCAATAATTCTTCAGATACTTGTTCTGGTGTCAAACCAGGATTGACAGTCAAAGATTGGCGCATCGCCTGCAAGATATCCCAGCGTCCACCATAGTTAGCAGCAATAGTGAGCGTCAGCCCTTTACAGGCAGCTGTTTTTTCTTCGGAGAACTGCACCATCTCCTGAATCCCAGAATCAAAGCGACTTAAATCCCCAATGAGGCGAAGACGGATATCGTTTTCAGCCAAACGAGAGACCTCACCCTTTAAGGACTTTAGAAATAGCTTCATTAAAAAGCTAACCTCTTCTGGAGGACGACGCCAATTTTCAGAGCTGAAAGCAAAGAGAGTGAGATATTCCACGCCCAGTTGGCGACACTCTTGAACAATCTTACGAACAGCACCCAAACCTTCTGAGTGGCCCGCTACTCGCGGCATGAAGCGCTTGCTGGCCCAACGCCCATTACCGTCCATGATGATGGCGACATGACGAGGAATGGCGCTAACCTTTGGAATAACTAAGGTTGAGCTAGTGTGCTGTGTCATAAGGCGAATAATAAGAATGAATCTGACGATTAAACCGTCATGATCTCTTTTTCTTTTTCAGAGACGATCTTATCGATCTCAACCACTGCGCGATCAGTCATCTTCTGAATATCATCAGTGGCACGACGCTCATCGTCTTCAGAAATTTCTTTATCTTTGGTGAGGCGCTTTAAATGCTCATTGGCATCACGGCGTAAATTACGTACAGCGATCTTAGTATCTTCACCCTCGTTTTTGACAACCTTAGTCAAATCACGGCGACGTTCTTCAGTTAATGCAGGCATGGGCACACGAATGACGGTGCCCTGGGATGCTGGATTGAGACCCAAATCCGAATCACGAATCGCCTTTTCAACTACAGCAACCATTGTTTTTTCAAATGGCTGCACATTAATCGTTCTGGCATCAGCCAAACCTAGGCTAGCCACTTGGCTTAGTGGCGTTGGATTGCCGTAGTAATCAACTTGGATATGCTCCAAGATTCCAGGATTTGCACGACCAGAGCGAATCTTCGCTAGATTGGTTTTCAGAGCCTCAAGAGACTTCTGCATCTTTTGATCGGTAGTGGTTTTAATTTCTGCTGCGGACATCAAGCCTCCTATTAAACGTGTACTAAGGTGCCTTCAGACTCACCTTGAACCACACGCATCAATGCGCCTGGCTTGAGAATCGAAAACACTTTGATTGGTAATTTGCGATCACGGCACAATGCAAATGCAGTTGCGTCCATTACCTGCAAGTTTTTGATGATTGCCTCATCAAAAGTCATTGTTTTATACAAAGTAGCTGTTGGGTCTTTCATTGGATCTGCACTGTAAATACCATCCACCTTAGTAGCCTTGAGCACGATTTCAACTCCCATCTCTGCGCCACGCAAAGCAGCTGCAGTATCGGTAGTAAAGAATGGATTTCCAGTACCAGCCGCAAAGATCACCACCTTGCCTTCACTCAAAGCACGAATCGCCCGAGGACGAATGTAGGGCTCAACGACTTGATCCATCCTTAAAGCAGATTGCACGCGTGCCTCAACCCCTTTTTGACGCAAGGCATCTTGCAGTGCGAGAGAGTTCATCATGGTGGCGAGCATTCCCATGTAGTCGGCGGTTGCACGATCCATACCAGCCGCACCACCTGCTACACCTCGGAAAATATTGCCGCCGCCGATCACGATAGCCAATTGAACGCCGCTATTCACTACGTCGGCTATTTCTTTCACCATGGAATCAATCGTGATTGGATTGATTCCAAAAGCATCATCCCCCATGAGGGCTTCACCAGAGAGTTTTAAGAGAACACGTTTGTAGGCTGGCATCGTTTTATTTTCCGTAATTTGCTAGGCAATTTATCTGCTTAGCTTATTGATCTTTAAGTACTTTTTAATACCTTGCCCAAATTATAAAGGGCTTGGCACCGATCAAAGAAAAGGGCATGGAAACCGAGGTTTCTATGCCCTTTTGGGTATTACAGCCTTGCTGGGTAAGCCCAGTGAGTTTGAGGCTAATTAAGCACCTTTAGCAGCGGCAACCTGAGCAGCAACTTCAGCCGCAAAGTCGTCTTGACGCTTCTCAATGCCCTCACCCACAACAAACATGGTGAAACCTTTGATGGTGGTGTTAGCAGCCTTCAGCATTTGCTCAACCGATTGCTTGTCGTTTTTAACGAAAGTTTGGTTCAACAAAGAAACCTCTTTGAGGTACTTCTGAATAGAACCCTCAACCATCTTCTCAACGATTTCTGGTGGTTTGCCAGATTCAGCAGCCTTTTGAACAGCAACACTTCGCTCAACAGCAATGGCTTCTGCAGGAACATCTGCCATCGACAAAGCCACTGGCTTCATTGCAGCAATATGCATTGCTACGTCTTTAGCTGCAGTCTCATCACCTTCGAACTCAACCATAACGCCAATGCGAGTACCGTGGAGATAAGATACCAACTTATTGCTGCCAGCGAAACGCTCAAAACGACGTGGCATGATGTTCTCGCCGATCTTACCGATTAAGGCGCTGCGAACTTCATCCACAGTTTGGCCATTCATTGGCAATGCTAATAAGGCAGCAACATCCGCTGGATTCTTTTCAGAAATCAGATTTGCGCAGGCTTGTGTAAATGCCAAGAAATCATCATTTTTTGAAACGAAGTCAGTTTCGCAGTTCACTTCAAGCAAAGTGCCTGTAGTGCCATTGATTGCTGAAGCAACAATACCTTCGGCCGTAACGCGGGATGCGGCTTTACCAGCTTTGCTACCGAGCTTTACACGCAGAATTTCTTCTGCACGAGCCATATCGCCATCAGCCTCAGTCAATGCTTTTTTGCACTCCATCATCGGAGCATCTGTCTTGGCGCGTAACTCGCCAACCATTGCAGCGGTAATAGCAGCCATTATTCAGCTTTCCCTTCTTCAACAAACTCTTCTTCGCCTTCTTTAACGGCAGTCAAGATTTCTTGAACAGAGTTTGATTTACCTTCGAGAATTGCATCAGCAATACCTCGAGCGTAGAGAAGAACAGCTTTGCTGGAGTCATCATTACCAGGGATGATGTAATCAACGCCTTCTGGTGAGTGGTTGGTATCTACTACAGCGATAACAGGAATGCCAAGCTTATTAGCTTCAGTAATAGCAATCTTGTGATATCCAACGTCCACTACGAAAATCGCATCAGGAACGCCGTTCAAATCCTGAATACCGCCAAGCGCTTTTTGCAACTTGTCGAGATCGCGATCATTAGTCAAGGCTTCTTTCTTGGAAAGCTTTTCCCAATCGCCAGCTTCTTTAGCAACTGCCATATCCTTCAAACGCTTCAGGGAGCCTTTAACAGTTTTGAAGTTGGTGAGCGTACCGCCCAACCAGCGACTGTCGATGTAAGGCATGCCAGCACGAGCAGCTTCTTCAGCAATAATCTCGCGTGATTGACGCTTAGTACCAACGAATAAGATAGTTCCACGGTTAGCAGCAATTTGTTTTGCAAATTTCAGGGCGTCCTGAAACATAGGCAATGTTTTTTCCAAATTGATAATGTGAATTTTGTTGCGATGGCCAAAAATATAAGGGGCCATTCTTGGGGACCAGAAACGGGTTTGGTGACCAAAATGGCAACCGGCTTCCAGCATTTGACGCATAGTTACTGACATAACTTCTCCTAAGGGTTGGTTTCTGAGATTGAGTCCTAGCTGCGCTAAAAAGCGCCACCCTGGAAGGCTCAACCCGCGATTTCAGATCAAAATTGACCTGAGAACGAAATTATAGCTTAAATATCAATGATCTAGACGCCCCACCCCTAGCGCCCCGCTAGAAAACCCACTCGGAAATACCCTAAAACGGGGCATCTGCCTATTAATTAGGCAGATGCCCACTAGCAAAAAGCTCCAAGTCGTTGATAATCAAGGCATGAACAGTGTATTTACAGCCGAAAAAGACATCCAAGGGATGCGCGAAGCTGGCCGCTTAGCCAGTGAAGTTCTTGACCACGTTGCTCCGCATGTGAATGCTGGTATCAGTACCGCTGAACTCGATCGCATTTGCCATGAATATATGCGTGACGTCCAAAAGACTATCCCAGCCCCACTCAACTACCAACCCCCAGGCTATCCACCCTTTCCGGCATCGATCTGCACCTCGGTCAATGATGTGATCTGTCATGGCATTCCTGGTGAGAAGATTTTAAAAACTGGGGATGTTGTTAATCTCGATATCACGGTAATTACGCCAGATGGCTACTACGGCGATACCAGTCGCATGTTTATGGTTGGGGAAGTTTCAGTACTAGCCAAGCGTCTTACGCAAATTACTTTTGAATGTATGTGGCTTGGAATTGCACAAGTTAAACCTGGCGCATCGCTTGGCGACATTGGCCACGTTATTCAGACCCATGCTGAAAAAGCAGGTTATTCAGTTGTTCGTGAATACTGCGGCCATGGTATTGGCAAAGTGTTTCATCAAGACCCACAGATTCTTCACTACGGTCGCCCTGGCACCGGTGAGAAATTAGAAGAAGGGATGACCTTCACTATTGAACCAATGATCAATGCCGGTAAGCGCGATATTCGCACGATGCCTGATCAATGGACGGTAAAGACTAAAGATCGAAGTCTCTCTGCGCAATGGGAACACACGCTACTGGTAACAGCCACTGGCGTTGAAGTATTAACTTGGTCAGAGGGAAGTAATCCGATTCCTGATTGCGTTAAAGGTCTCTCCTTTAGACCCCATCTAGCCAACGCTTGATTACTAAATTAGCTCAAGCGTAATGGGTCAAACTCTCGCAGCCGCTCAACCTGTTGCAGATATTGCCAGCTTACGGGCTGCCCGAGAACTAGCGTATAACGACTTTCGCGAGCATCAAGTAGTTGGGCGATTAACCAAGCAACTGAGTAAGCTCAGCGATGAACTCCTCATCAGCCTATGGAATTCCTGTGATTTAAGTTCGGATGCCGCTCTTGTAGCAGTCGGTGGATTTGGCAGGGGCGCACTCTTTCCCTATTCCGATATTGATATTCTGATTTTGCTGCCTTCAGATAAGCAATACTTTGAAGAAGTACTGGCCAGCAAGATTGAAAAGTTTGTAGCGCAATGCTGGGATACCGGTTTAGAAATTGGCTCCTCAGTTCGAACTATTGCCGAGTGCGCATCTGAGGCAGAGCAAGATATTACGGTTCGCACCTCCCTGCTTGAATCCAGACTCGTCTGTGGCAAAAAGGCCCTCTTCAAAGAATTTGAATCTGTTTATGAGAAGACCTTAGATCCAAAGTCATTCTTCCAGGCCAAGCTAGCAGAGCAAATCCAGCGGCACTATAAATATCAAGACACGCCCTACTCATTAGAGCCTAATTGCAAAGAGAGTCCTGGTGGCTTGCGTGACTTACAGGTAATCTCCTGGGTCAGCAAAGCAGCGCACTTAGGTAATACATTTAAAGATCTCAGTCTTGCAGGCCTCATTACCCAACGTGAGTTAACTGAGCTCAATCGGAACCAGCGTTTTTTAGAGACTCTGCGCGCTAACTTACACCTACTAGCGAAACGCAGGCAAGATGTTTTGGTGTTTGACCTACAGACACCGTTGGCAGCAGCCATGGGAATCCAAGAGGAATCCTCTAGGCTTGCCAGTGAAGCCATCATGCGCCGCTACTACTGGGCGGCTAAAGCAGTCAACCAGTTAAATGATGTACTACTTCAAAACATTGAAGCACTCCTCTTTCCTCAAGAATCTAAGACGACTCATGCCATTGCTGGCGAGGGCAATGAGTGCTTTATTGAGCGTCAAGGTGTCCTGGACATTACTGACCCCCAGTTGTTTCAGAAGCATCCAGAACAAATCCTGCGGACTTTCTTAGTTTTTGCGCAAACAGCGAACGTCAAAAGCTTATCAGCAACGATCTTTAGAGCCTTGTATAACGCTCGCCAAAAGATGGATAGTCAATGGCGCAAAGATCCGGTTAACCGCGCACTCTTTATTGAAATCCTTAAAGAGCCTGAGGGAGTCAGTCGCGCCTTCCAGCTCATGAACCGCACTAGCGTCCTCGGTCGCTATCTGCCAGCCTTCAGAAGAATCGTTGGTCAGATGCAGCATGACTTGTTTCACGTTTACACAGTGGATCAACATATCCTAATGGTGCTGCGGAATGTCCGCCGCTTTATGGTGGTTGAGCATACACACGAGTTTCCTTTTTGTAGCAGTCTGATTGCCCATTTTGAAAAGCCTTGGCTATTAGTCATAGCCGCACTCTTTCATGACATTGCCAAAGGACGTGGTGGCGACCACTCTGAGCTTGGCAAGGCGGACATGCGTAAGTTTGCCAAAGATCATGGCTTAGATAAGGCAGATACGGAGCTCTTAATTTGGCTAGTTGCAGAACACTTGAATATGAGCCAAGTAGCTCAGAAACAAGACATTACCGATCCAGATGTAGTGCAAGCCTTTGCTAAAAAGGTTGGTGATGAGCGCCACCTTACCGCACTCTATTTATTAACCGTTGCCGATGTCCGTGGAACCAGTCCCAAAGTATGGAATGCCTGGAAAGGCAAACTATTAGAAGATCTCTATCGTGTAACTCTCCGCGTATTGGGTGGAGCAAAGCCAGATGCGTCCTCTGAACTTGCGCAGCATCAAGAAGAATCCCGCGCCAAATTGCGCCTCTATGCAATTGAAGACTCTGCTTACGAAAATCTCTGGAAACAACTGGATGTTGCCTTCTTCTTGCGCCAAGATGCTGCCGACATTGCCTGGTTAACTCGCCATCTATTTGATAAGGTGGATAGCCAAACTCCGGTCGTACGTGCCCGCCTCTCTCCAGTTGGCGAAGGCTTGCAGATTGCTGTCTATGTCAAAGACCAGGAAGATCTCTTCGCCAGAATTTGCGCCTACTTTGAACGCCATGGCTTCTCGATTTGGGATGCCCGCATTCATACTACAAAGCATGGCTATGCTCTTGATACCTTCCAAATCTCAGGCAGTAATTTAGTAGATGAAGGCAGTAGCTACCGAGATCTTATTCAGTTGGTGGAGTACGAGCTCACGGCGGCGCTACAAATTAATGATCCTCTGCCATCACCGAGCATGGGAAGACTCTCGAGACAATCTCGCACCTTCCCTATTCAGCCACGCGTGCACATGACTCCAGATGAGCGTGGTCATTACTACGCTCTATCCCTCTCAGCGAGTGATCGCACCGGCTTGCTTTATGCAATCTCTAGAGTCTTGGCTAGGCATCAAGTGTCCCTGCACACTGCACGCATCAATACATTAGGCGAGCGAGTGGAAGACGTATTCTTATTGGATGCGGCTAACTTGAGCAAGAACCCTAAGCTTCAGATCTTGCTAGAGACAGATTTACTAGAGGCGCTAGGGGCTTAAGCCCAGTCTTGCAGCTTTTGTAAGGCTCGATTAATGCGCGGGCTGGTAATTTGATCAAAAGGCACCCATGCTTTTTGAATACCTTCAGGGGACTCTCGCTCCTCAATCACCTGCAACACAAATAAAAGATCAATGTGCAAGTGTGCACCCTCACTTTTCTTTGGATTTGCAGGGATTTCATGTAAATCAATATCAACTGGATCTAATTGACCATCAGTAGGCGCGCAAAGAATACCCGTCTCTTCGTAAACTTCTCTTATTGCCGCCTCAATGGGAGACTCACCATCATCAATGTGGCCGCCAGGCTGGAACCATTCTTTGATGTACGGATGAAAGATAAGAATAACCTTACCACCCTTAATCACTAAGCCACTTGCTGTGATATGGCCTAACTGGTTGGATCTTGAAAACGGATTTTCTGAGTCCAATATTCTCCGAGAGATTGAAGTGAAGGGTAAAGGGGAATTCATTACAAGAGTTTCTTTGTACCGCGACTAATAAAATTGAAGCTTGAGAACCTATCTAGGGAAGATAGAGTAATGATGGCAAGGGCACCGCACAACATCAGTAAAGAGGTAGAAACCCACGAGGCTGTAGAAAAATTTGAAAGAATAAAGCTAGCAAATGCTCCGAACATCATCTCAATAGAATAAAAAAGTCCTGAAATTAACCCTATATCCGTATTAAATGAGCGTGTCACACCCGCTTGAGTAGCGGGAAAAATTACCCCGACCCCAAATAAAGAAAGAAAAATACAGGGTAACAATATAAAGAGAGAGTCCATACCCAGTAGAGAGAAAATCACTAGAAAAGATGTGGAAATTAAAATAATTAGCCCAGAGAAGTAAATCAAGTCCTTGAGATCCATGCGCTCAATGTTTCGACGAATAAAAATTGTTCCAAATATATATCCGCCAATCGATAGTGAGAAAAGGTAGCTATATTCCAAAGGGCTCAATTTATAAATTTGTTGAATTAATCCCGGAGAAGAAGAGATAAAAGAGAAGTACACAGTCCAAGCAAAACTGATAACTAGCGTGTGGAATAAAAACTCCCGATGGGTAAGTAACTCTAAATATTTCTTGAAGATAATGGAAAACGATATGGAATCTTTATTTAGAGCAGTCGTAAGAGACTCTTTCATAAAAATATGTATAAGACCAAGTGAAATGAAGGCAAATAATGTAAGGACATAAAATATTGATCTCCAGCCATAGTGAATCGTTAAATGCGCTCCAATGATTGGCCCTAGAATTGGGGATGCTATTAGCCCTGCCGCCAAATAACTTAAAACTCGTACTTGAGATTTAAAATCATACAAATCCCTAACAATTACCCTAGCCAAAAGAGTGCTACACCCTCCACCTAAGGCCTGAAAAAATCGACAACAGATTAACTGGTCGACTGACGTTACAAAACAGCTCGCAAAGCTCGCTAAGGCAAATATAAAGATCCCACAGAGAACGATCACTCTTCGACCATAAAAATCTGATAGCGCTCCTGAAAGTAGTAAGCTGCTAGAGTAACCGACCATATAAGAGGTCAACGTTGACATTAATGAGGAGTGACTAGCAATAAGGTCTTCGCCCATAAATGAAATCGCAGGTAAATAGATGTCCGTTGCCAGCATAGGAATTACAACTAAAACCATCAGAAGCGGCAGTAAAAATGGATTTTTAGTTTGCATTTGTCACTCCAAATTGCTTTTCTCCAGCAAACTCTATTTGATTGATTGACTGCTGTATGGAATTAACTACATTGCGAGCCACTCTCTTGGCTCCCATTGAAACCATATCCAATGAACTGACAAAGTAATAGGTGCCAGAAGTAAGGTGCCCGATAGCATAAAAATTTTTCACTTTATCCCTGCCGCTTTTAACCATCGAAGTTTCATAATCAACCTGAATACCGCCGAATGGGTTAGCCCTTATCAATCCAGATTTCATAAGATTGTTTAATAAGGGTGATCCGGTATTGCCATCAACAGAGCGAGCCGGTCCAGTTGCATTAATCACCCAGTCGCATTCAATTTGGATTAACTTTTCTGGACCGCCAGCATCAGAAATTGAGACAACAAAATTGTTGGGAGTTTTACAATTAATCTCCATCAAATGTGTGTGATGCTTGAGGATGCCAGCCTTAAAGAGTGAATATAGTTTTAAGCAGGTGTGCACTGGTAATGGAACTCTCTTACACATCCATAATCGGTGATATTTATTCATGAACATCTTTTTTCCAGTGATGGTCAAAGCATCCCAATAGTTACTAATAACAGCATCACTTGCAACGGCAAAATTCTGCCATTCTGCATACAGATGCCCTTTAGAAAGTAGATGCCAAATCCAATCCTCATAAGGGAGTTCATCTGGATTAAAGAACTTATTCCATTTAACTCCGGCTCTTATAAAATCTTTTCTAGCTAGCCTCAAAGCCTGCCTTAAAGAAATTTCACCAAGCTGCTTGGATCTTATAGCCTCTAAATTTTCAAGGTTGAAATACATCAACTCAAATTTTTCCTTGGAACATCTCACTAGAGGGTGGTTTGATCCTCTAGTAAAAAAATGAATTGGTCCTGCATGCCCTTGCTGGGCTAGTACCACGGCTATATCGGCAGCGGTCAACTGGCCACCAATAATCCCAACACAATCATTCTTACCAATACCCATGGCATAACGATTAATCGGGTAAGGATTATTGACGTATTGGCTTTTTCCCTTCAGCCTAAATATGTCATGTGGGTCAATGTTTCCCGTACACAAAATTACATAATCAAACTGATTTACATGTTCTGCACAATCAACTACCTCAAAGTGTTGATACTTACGCTTAATATCAATCACCTCGTGATTTACCAACTCGACTGAAATGTTAATTTTTTTGGCTTCAGAGATGGCATCATGAAGACGATCTTTGAGATATAAACCAAAGAATTGTCGTGAGATATATCCATCGGGTGAAACTCCCGAACCTGACATAACTTGACTTGAGCCTTTCCCATGACCCCTATCAACCATCCATTCCCAAAAATCAGTTTCTCGATTTTCAAATATAGAGGTGGTTGAGCTAACCATATTCATCAATAAATCATCGCTATCGTATTGATACGCTAGTCCTGATCCAAAGCTTGAACTTTTCTCAAAAACATTAATTTTGTATTTTTGATAATTTGAATTTTTTATGCGCTCGATAAGGCTTGCTAGAGTTGCAACGCCAGAGGCCCCGCACCCAATTATTGCAATGCTGGTGATTGATTCACTTGAATATAAATAGCTATTCATCTCCAAACAATCAGAGATCTCTAAAAGCTTGCTTACTGTATTTTGATGCATGCTTCCCCCTCAAAGCCTTAAGCTTATCGACAGGAAACAAAAATGCCTACCTGATGTTTATGTAGGAAATGACCTACTTAAGTAGATCCACCATAGCCGCTTCATCAATTACTGGAACACCTAGCTCCTCTGCTTTAGTAAGCTTGCTTCCAGCATCGGTACCTGCAACTAGATAGTCAGTTTTTTTGGAGACTGAGCCTGCTACTTTGGCGCCTGCTTTTTCGAGAAGATCTTTTGCCTCATCCCGCGTCATTGTTGGGAACGTGCCTGTCAGTACAAAAGTTTTTCCTGCAACTGCCGCGCTGATGACTTTCTCTTCGACAGAAAGCTGCATTCCTGAAGCTAATAGTTGCTCAATCACTTCACGGTTATGAGCTTCTTCCATAAAGCTGGTGATAGAGTCTGCGACTACAGGACCAACATCTTTTACCGTGAGCAAGTCTTCGAGGCCCGCATCCATCAGAGCATGCATGGACTGATAGTGATTGGCTAAATCTTTGGCCGTAGTCTCGCCCACATGACGAATACCTAAGGCAAAGATGAATCTTGCTAGCGTCGTATTTCTAGATTGATTGATTGCTGTAATAAGATTATCAGCAGACTTCTCGCCCATGCGCTCTAGATTAGCGACTGCTGTAAAGCCTAGGCGATAAAGATCAGCAGGCGTTCTGACTAGATTGTGATCAACCAACTGATCAACAATCTTCTCACCCAAGCCTTCAATATCTAACGCACGTCTATGCGCAAAATGAATTAATGCCTGCTTACGTTGTGCGCCACAAAATAAACCACCACTGCAACGGGCAATAGCTTCATCAGCCAAGCGCTCAATATGGGAATCACACACAGGGCAGTTTGTTGGCATGACAAATGCTGTTGTACCTTCTGGTCGACGCTCTTTAAGCACCGAAACCACTTCTGGAATGACATCTCCTGCTCTTCTGACGGAAACGATATCGCCAATACGGACATCTTTACGCTTAACTTCGTCTTCATTGTGCAAAGTGGCATTGGTAACAGTCACTCCGCCTACCTCGACGGGAGCAAGTCTTGCAACTGGTGTAATGGCACCAGTGCGCCCAACCTGGACATCGATACCGAGTACAGTGGTTAAGGCTTCTTGCGCTGGAAACTTATGAGCCAAGGCAAAGCGTGGCGCCCTAGATACAAAGCCCAGCTTAGCTTGCTCTGCAAAGGAGTTAACTTTATAGACCACACCATCAATGTCATAAGGCAAAGAATCGCGCTTTGCACCAACTTGATTGTAAAAGGCCAAAATATCATCTACTGATTTGAGAACACGGCGTTCTGCGCAAACTGGCAAACCCAGTTTGCTATAGGCGTTTAGAAGTTGTTCGTGGGTGGCTGGTAGCCAGGACTGCGGCTCCAATACGCCTAAGCCATAGGCAAAGAATGACAGTGGTCTTTTAGCGGTAATCTTAGAATCTAACTGACGCAAACTTCCTGCTGCAGCATTACGGGGGTTGGCAAACTCTTTCTCACCTTGGGCAGCAGCTTGCGCATTCATTTTTTGGAAATCTTTCAGATACATAAAGACTTCACCGCGCACTTCCAAGACTGCGGGGATATTGGCACCTGTCAACTTGAGGGGAATAGCTCGAATAGTTTTGATGTTGGCAGTGACATCTTCGCCACTGGCACCATCACCCCGAGTAGCAGCCCTTACTAAAGAGCCATGCTCGTAGCGCAAGGAGATTGCGAGGCCATCAAATTTAAGTTCACCTGCATAATCTACATGATCCGCATGCAGACCTTCACGGCAGCGACGATCAAAAGCAATTAACTCAGCATCTTCAAATGCATTATTCAAAGAAAGCATCGGTACTGCGTGAGTTACTGAATCGAATTCCTTGAGTGCGGCACCACCCACTCTTTGCGAGAGTGAATCGGCCGTAATCCATTCGGGATGCAAAGCCTCTATATCTAGTAACTCACGATATAGGCGGTCGTACTCACTATCAGGCACTATTGGGTTATCTAGAACGTAGTAGGCATGTTCTAAGCGCGCTAGTTCGGCTTGTAATAATGCATAGCGATCCGCTACATTTATCGGATTAGAGGACGACAAGTGATTCCTCAGCTAAAAAGTCTACTGGCAGCAGAAGATCCAGCAGGAACACCGTTTCTCTCGAGGTTTTCATATAAACCATCAAGGTGTTTACGAATACTTTGAATAGAAATTTCAGATAAATTGATACCGTTGTCATCGACTAAACGACCATGAGCAACTTGTGCAATTTCAAGACCCTCCGCAAGCATGCGCTCAAATGCTTTCTCATCAAAAGGCACTAAGGGCAACTCTAGAAGCAAGGTAAGTTGCTGCACCGGCTTGCCGGGATTAAGGTCACTACTGCTAAAAATAGGCGCTCGATTACTGAAGTATTCATAAGTACGGCCACTGCGCGACAAGATAAATCCACGTTGACGCATCAAAGAATCTAGGCTAGTCCAAGGATAAGCTTCATCAAATAGCACATTGATACTCAATTGAATATCGCTTTCAGCCGCCATGAAATCCAAATCTTTAGCCTTATCCAGCATCGTACTCACACTTGGCATGTCAATCTGAGAACCAAGCGTTAAGGCGAGCGCCTGAGCTCTAGAACAAAAGTCAGATAACTCCAGCACGCCTATAGGGCCGCGACGACTTGCTAATTGAATAGCCAGTTGAAGCTCCGAATAAGAAGAGTCAGGCAAAAGTAAACCCCATGCCTCAGAAGAATCATGATCCACATTCAAACCCTCGCACATCCAGCGGGCTGAAGATGGGGCTGATAAATCTTCCCAGGAATGCATTTCTTTTAGGATTTCCGATCCCATAATTGGGTGGGAAAAGCGCAAGGTAATAACGCAGTCTATTCTTGGATCAATTGAAAAGGCTGGCAATTCCGCCTTGACTGGCAAGGAGCCTTCTTGAAAAACCGGCTCAATCTGTTCGCCAGGAATAGGGTCAGCAAAACCAGTGCCAAAAGTTGGTTCACGCGCACTTCGCTCAGCGGCGTAGTACTCGACGCTCGCTTTGGCTTTACGCAGTGCGCGAGCATATTTAACATTCAGAATAGCCACTAATATCAGTATCAGTAGGCCGATAACAGCCAAAGCAAACTGCAAGTCAGACAAACCCAATGCTGTCATGATTTGCTCTAGATCCACTTAAGCTGCCTCCACCATCGATACTGCAGAAGAAATATCCACCGCCACAATACGCGAGACACCCTGCTCTTGCATGGTGACACCAATCAACTGATGAGCGATTTCCATGGTGATCTTGTTATGTGAGATGAATACAAACTGAGTCTTATCAGACATTTTGGCAACCATCTTCGCATAACGCAAGGTGTTCGCGTCATCCAATGGTGCATCAACCTCATCGAGCAAACAAAATGGTGCAGGATTAAGGAGAAATAAGGAGAAGACCAAGGCAATCGCAGTCAAGGCCTTTTCACCACCAGAGAGTAAGTAAATGGAGCTATTTTTCTTGCCTGGAGGCTGAGCCATGACCTGAACACCAGCATCCAAGATCTCCTCACCAGTCATTACCAACTCCGCATGACCACCACCAAACAGCTCGGGGAATAACTTACCGAAATGTATATTGACCTGATCAAAAGTGCCCTGCAAGAGGTCGCGAGTTTCTGCATCAATCTTAGCAATCGCATCCGTCAAAGTCTGCATTGCTTCGTTCAAGTCAGCTGATTGCGCATCTAAGAACTGTTTACGCTCACGTGAACTAGAGAGTTCATCCAAGGCAGCCATATTAACTGGCCCTAAAGATTGAATCTCAGAATTAAGGCGATTTACTTCAGTTTGCAATGCTCCAACCTTGAGATCTGGGCTAAAGCTAGCCTCTAATGCAATTAAGTCTGCTTCAGCGTCTGAAAGTAAGGTTGCAAACTGTTCAAAGTTCAAACGGGCGGCCTGTTCGCGTAACTGTAAGTCGACCACTTTGTCACGCATAGGTTGAAGGCTGCGCTCAATCTGTAAGCGCACTTCATCTGCTTCACGTAATTGATGCAAGAGTGCATCTTGTTCTGTACGGGCGTTTGCTAATGCGGCTTCGCGAGCGCTGCGCGCCAGCAAGAGTCCCTGTAATTTATCTTGAGCCTCTTCATCACTCAGAGTTTCTAGCTCTTGCTCAGAAGTAGCCTGCTTATCCTGAATCTCCATAATCTGTACACGGGCGGTACTTTGATCACGCTGTAAATCAGCAATCCGCTGCTGTAAAGATCTAGTTGCAAATGCTGCTTCTTGGGCAGACATCTCAGATGAGCGTAAAGATTCACGGAGACGATCGCGCTCTTGAGTGGCTAACTCCAACTTTTCTTGCGCGATGGCGAGATTCTCTTGCAAGCCTTGCTTAGATTCCTCTGACTGAGCGAGCTCTTCGGAGGATTGATCTTGAGTTTGGCTCAACTGCTCCATTTGTTGACGCAACTCACTTAACTCACCCTGAATTTGCTCAGCGCGTTGGCTGTACTTTTCTTCGGCCTGAGTTAACTGCATTCTTTCCACTTCAAAGCCATGCACTTCTTGAACTGCATGCTCTGCGGCAATGCGGGTTTGCTCAGCAGCTTGATGGGCAGCTTGGTAATTGGCAACGCATTGATCCAACTCACCTTGCAACTCACTCTGAATTAACTTCTGTGCACGCAATTGCTTCTCGAGACCCTCCATCTCTTGAGCTCGAGCCAACATACCAGCCTGCTCAGAGTCGGCGGCATATAACTGCACCCCCACTCGACTAACTAAATGGCCTTGCTGAGTAACGAAAGCACCACCAGCAGGTAACTTTTCACGGCGATGCAAGGCATCTTCCAAGCTATTGGCAATGTAAATGTTATCCAGCCACTCTTGCAATACAGCAGCTACGCGTGGTGCGCCTGCACTTTGAACGCGGGTCAATAGTGCAATGAAATCTGCTGGCACGGTAGTGTGCGCAGGAGAAATGTCCTCTGTGAGCAAGATCGCTAAACGACTTGGAGGAGCATCATTTGCTAAGGCTAAAGTTTCTTGAACGCTCTTGGCTGTAACAGCTGCTAAGCGCTCGCGCAAGACGGACTCCAACGCGGCTTCCCAACCACTCTCTACCTTAAGCTCTTGCCATAAGCGCTTGCTCTCTTTTAAACCTTTACTCTCAAGCCATGGACCAATTTTGCCTTGAGCTTGAACGCTGGCTTGCAAAGCAGTGAGTGCGGTGAGTTTCGCTTCAGTTTGAGCTAACTCTTGGTTAGCTGATTGAATCTGTTGTTGCGCGATATTACGAGCCTCATCGGCAGCAGGCACACGTTGTTGTGCTTCACCTGCTTTTTGTCTCGCTTCATCCACTTTGCGTTGTGCCATCGCATGACGATCGATTGCCATTTGCAATGCTTCGGCATCAGGCCTACGCATACCTGCGAGCTCAGCCTCAAGACGGGTATCGCGCCCCTTGAGTTCCTCAACTTGCGAGGCGATTGCTTTCACACGCTCGCCCAAACTGGCTAAGCGCTGGTCAATCGTGGCCAAGTTCTCGCGTGCATCATTGAGTTTGCGTACATGAACTTGATAGGCTTCTTCGCGTGCTGGCATTTGCTCTTGCAAACCAGATAAATCCGCCATTAATGTTTGCTCTTTTTCCGCAGCCAAGCTGAGCTCATGCTCGGCAGAGCGTTGCGCCTGAGCGGCATCAGTTTCTTGAACAGTCCAACGTTGTAGTTGAGCTTGTAAATCTTGTGATTGTTGTTGCAGGCGCTGACGCGCTTCTTGCACGTAACGAATTTGTGACTCAACTTGACTCACATCAGCATTGGTTTGATACAAATCGCCTTGAGCTTGAGAAACCTGATCTTGCAATGCGTACTGCTCAGTGCGCATTGTCTCGAGCTCAGTCTCCACGTGACGCATTTTGGCAGTCTGCTCTTCTAGGCTGACTTGAGTGTCACGAATACCATTGGCATGACGCTCCTGTTCTTTACCAGCTTCAGTCTGACGTACAAACCAGAGCAACTGCTGTTGCGACTTCATTGCAGTAGATAATTCAGCATGGCGCTCAGCAACAGTAGCCTGCTTCTCTAAACGTGTAACCTGCTGATCAAGTTCACGCAAAATATCTTCTACGCGAACTAAGTTTTCTTTTGTATCCTCAAGGCGGGAGGCAGTTTCTTTGCGACGCTCCTTGTATTTAGAAACACCGGCCGCTTCTTCTAAGAAAACACGCAACTCTTCTGGCTTTGCTTCCAAAATACGGTTGATGGTGCCCTGCCCGATGATCGCGTAGCCTCTTGGACCCATGCCGGTACCCAAGAAAATGTCTTGAATATCTTTACGGCGCACGACTTGATTGTTGACGTAATAACTAGAGTTACCATCACGTGTCAAAACGCGTTTAATACCTAATTCAGTAAAAGCACTCCACTGACCTTGAGCGCGCCCTTCTGAGTTATCAAAAATGAGTTCGACGCTGGCACGACCTGAAGGCTTACGTAAACCAGAGCCATTAAAAATCACATCCTGCATAGATTCGCCACGCAATTCACTAGCGCGAGATTCACCCAAAACCCAGCGCACGGCGTCAATAATGTTCGACTTTCCGCAACCGTTAGGACCCACAACACCGATCAATTGACCTGGCATTTCAAAATGGGTTGGATCGACGAAGGACTTAAAGCCGGAAAGTTTGATGGATTTCAGTTGCACGGCGTACTTTGCAGGGAAAAAGGGGGTTCAAATAAGGGGGTAAAAAATTATCACTAAAGTGGGAAGATGATAGCAAGCTTAAGGCTCCCCACACGGGTTTTTGCCTCACCGATATAATGATCAGTCTATATCCAGGGACAAAACCCCTTAACAATCTGATAGTTAACTAAAAAGCATGAGCAAATCACCACAAAGCATCATCGATCAAGCCTGGGAAAACCGCGCAAACCTGTCTCCTGAGGCCGTTTCTGGGGAAATCCGCAATGCCGTGAACGCCGTTCTCGAGGGCCTAAATACAGGCAGTATTCGCGTGGCTGAGCGCCGTAGCGTTGGCAAATGGGAAGTTAACCAGTGGGTCAAAAAGGCTGTTTTGTTGTCTTTCCGCCTGGAAGACAACAAACCTATGGGCGCTGGCGGCTATACCCAGTTTTACGATAAGGTGCCGAGCAAGTTTGAGAACTACACCGCTGAAGACTTCGCCAATGGCGGCTTCCGAGTGGTTCCCCCTGCAATGGCTCGCCGAGGCTCATTTATTGGCAAAAATGCTGTTTTAATGCCTTCCTACGTCAATATTGGCGCTTATGTTGGTGAAGGCACTATGGTTGATACCTGGGCAACTGTAGGCTCATGCGCTCAAATTGGTAAAAACGTACATCTTTCTGGTGGCGTAGGCATTGGCGGTGTTTTGGAGCCCATTCAGGCTGGCCCAGTGATTATTGAAGATAACTGCTTTATTGGCGCCCGCTCTGAGGTAGTTGAAGGCGTGGTTATTGAAGAAAATGCCGTTCTTTCCATGGGTGTCTACATTGGTCAAAGTACCAAGATCTACGATCGCGAAACCGGTGAGATCCATTACGGCCGTGTACCTGCAGGTTCTGTTGTAGTTCCAGGCTCCCTTCCATCTGCATGCGGTAAGTACAGCCTGTATGCCGCAATCATCGTCAAAAAGGTGGATGCCCAAACTAGAGCTAAGACTGCGATTAACGAACTATTGCGCGATTAAGTTATCAAGCCAAATCCATGAGTGCCACTCTAGAGCTAACTGAAGCCCTCATCTCCTGCCGCTCGGTAACCCCAGCGGACGGGGGCTGTCAGGAGCTCATTGCCAAACGCCTGCAAGCAATTGGTTTTCACACTGAGAGTGTTGTTAGTGGTCCTGAGAATTTTCAGGTTACCAATTTGTGGGCAATCAAAAAGGGTGTTTCCGGGGATCGGGGTAAGGTCTTGGTATTTGCTGGTCATACTGATGTCGTGCCTACTGGCCCACTAGAGAAGTGGACTAATGATCCATTTAGTCCAACCATTAGAGATGGCATGCTCTACGGTCGTGGGGCCGCTGATATGAAAACCTCTCTTGCAGGATTTGTGGTCGCTACTGAAGAGTTTGTCATCAGCCACCCAGATCACAAAGGCACGATTGCCTTTTTGATTACTAGTGATGAAGAGGGTCCTGCGAACGATGGCACTGTCATCATGTGCGAGCGCTTGCATAAGCAAGGTCAGCGTTTAGATTACTGTGTGATTGGTGAACCAACTTCTGTTGATCAACTTGGCGACATGATTAAAAATGGTCGCCGTGGATCGCTCTCCGGAAAACTTCGGGTTAAAGGCATTCAGGCACATATCGCCTATCCTCACCTGGGCAAAAACCCCATTCACCTTTCAGCGCCAGCGATTCAAGCGCTTGTTGAAACTGAGTGGGATAAAGGTAATCAGTACTTCCAGCCCACAAGCTTTCAGATTTCGAATATTCATGCAGGTACTGGTGCGAATAACGTGATTCCTGGTGAGCTGTCGATTGATTTCAATTTCCGCTTCTCTACTGAAAGCAAACCAGAAGAGTTACGTAGTCGCCTAGAGGGAATTCTCAGTGCCGCAGGTCTCGATTTTGAAATTGATTGGGTCTTAGGTGGCAGTCCATTCATTACCGGTGATGGCGCTCTTGCTGGCGCACTACGTAAAGCGATTAAAGCTGAAACCAATATTGATACAGAACTCTCCACTACTGGCGGCACAAGTGATGGTCGCTTTATTGCGAAGATCTGTAAAGAAGTGGTCGAATTTGGTCCGCTCAATGCTACGAGCCACAAGATTGATGAGTGCGTGATTGTGGATGATGTTGTGCCACTCAAAAATATCTATCGCAAGACACTCGAGCAACTTGTTGCTTAAGACTGTTTCGTCAATTACTCTTTCTTATAAAAACTCCTCATGGACCCTGCGCCCCAGCAATCTCTGACGCTTGATCAATGTATTGATCACATTGCACAACAACTAGAGGCAGCAGATTTACATTATGGTCATGGTGCTATTGATGCGCAAAGTGAAGCCCTCTGGATTGCCAGTAAACAGCTTGACTTAAGCCCTGCAGATGCGCTGGATCACTTAGAGCAAGTGATGAGTGCCGAGCAAATTGCTCGGGCGCTTGAAGTGACGAAAACCCGCATCTCCACACGCAAGCCATTAGCCTATATCTTGGGTGAAGCCTGGTTAATGGGTGTACCTTTTTTCTCTAGTGAGCAAAGTATTGTTCCCCGCTCCTGGATAGCTGAGCTCATAGTCGATGGCTCGCTAGAGCCCTGGTTGCCGGCTGATGGCAAAGCACTCGATCTCTGTACTGGTAATGGCTCTCTAGCGATTTTGTTAGCCTTAACATGTCCCGATATTCATGTCAGTGCTTGTGACATCAGCTTGCCTGCATTAGCAATAGCATCTCGCAATCTCGATCGTCATGGCCTTACTTCTCAAGTAGAGCTTTTTGAGGGTGATCTCTGGGATGCGCTTCCAGAACCCCATGAAGACAATCTCTTTGATCTCATCATTTGTAATCCGCCTTACGTCAATACCAACTCGATGAACGCCCTGCCCGCTGAATACCATGCGGAGCCTGCTCTTGCATTAGCCGGTGGCGATGATGGCATGGATCTGATTCGGAAGATCATTGCTGGCGCACCAGACTATCTATCTGAGCGTGGCGCCATTCTGATTGAGATTGGCAATGAGTATGAGTACTTTAAAAAAGCGTTTCCTCAAATTCCGGTCATCTGGATGGAAGTATCCGCAGGAGATGAACAGGTGCTACTGATTCAAGCGGAAGATTTGCGCTAAATTATTAGCGCCTTAACTGAGCTCTGCTGCTGCAGAGATGGCCTGATCAATACGTTCTACTGGTATCACTCTTAATCCTGGAATCTTTGTCTTCGGCATATTAGCCTTCGGAATAATGGCTACAGTAAAGCCCAGCTTGGCCGCCTCTTTCAGACGCTCCTGACCACGTGGGCATGGACGAATCTCTCCCGCTAAACCAACTTCACCAAATACGATCAGCTCTTTAGGCAGGGCCTTATTGCGAATCGAAGACTGGATTGCTAACAGTACCGCTAAGTCAGCAGCTGGCTCTGAGATCTTCACGCCACCTACTGCATTTAAGAAGACATCTTGATCGAAGCAGGCAACACCAGCGTGACGATGCAGTACTGCTAAGAGCATCGCTAAGCGGGCTTGTTCCAAACCAACAGCTAGGCGACGGGGATTGGGGATATGCGCAGTATCTACTAACGCCTGAATTTCAACTAAGAGCGGTCGACTACCTTCTTGTGTAACCAATACGCAGGCACCTGGCACCATCTCTGCATGCTGCGATAAGAAAATCGCTGAAGGGTTAGCAACGCCACGCAGACCCTTTTCAGTCATCGCGAATACACCCAACTCGTTGACTGCACCAAAGCGGTTTTTAATCGAGCGCACCAATCTAAATGAAGAATGGGTATCACCCTCAAAATACAAGACGGTATCTACAATATGCTCCAGCACACGAGGGCCAGCCAAGTGGCCATCTTTAGTCACATGCCCCACCATTAACACGCAAATGCCGCTAGATTTAGCAGCCCTAGTTAATTGCGCAGCACACTCTCGTACTTGCGTAACCGAGCCTGGTGCTGAACTGAGTACCTCTGAATACAAAGTCTGAATCGAATCCACCACCAAGACCTGTGGCTTCACTGTATCCATAATGGATAAGAGCTTTTCCAACTGAATCTCGGCGAGCACCTCTAATTGTGGTGCATCGAGTGCAATGCGTTTTGCGCGTAATGCAATTTGCGCTGCAGACTCTTCACCACTACTGTAAAGAACGTTCATACCTGCGGCACTCATCTCTGCAAGGGCTTGGAGTAAAAGAGTGGATTTACCAATCCCAGGATCGCCGCCCAAGAGCACCACGCCACCAGGCACTAGCCCACCACCGAGCACACGATCAAACTCTTCTACACCAGTACTAAAGCGCGGGAGATCTTCAGCGGAAATAGCAGAAAGCTTTTGACGGGGAAGAGGCTGGGCTAAGGCCTGAAAGCGGGAATTTGAGCTGACCTCGGGAACCCCCTCTTCCAAGGTATTCCATGCCTGACATGAGGGGCACTGCCCCTGCCATTTAGCAGAGCTTCCGCCGCATGACTGGCAAATATAGATTGTTTTTATTTTGGCCAATGGATTAATCGAGCTGAGTGCCCGCTTTGTTTTCTTGAGCTCGTTTAGGTGCATCTTTTCGGCGTTGCTCTACATCTGCTGCGCGAGCAGCAGCTGCTTTTTGCTTCTCCTCAAACTCTCTTTGATTGGCTGAGCGCTCAGCTGCTTTTTCAGCAGAAGCACGTTCAGCAATCTTAGTGGCATCGCGTTGATCTTTAATACTGGCGCGTAACTTGCGCTGCACTTCATATAACTCAACCTCTTGCACACGAATGGGATCGATTTCTTTACGATATTGCGCACGCGAATCTTTTAGGCAGTCATTCACCCAATACTTTTGATAACACTCCGAATTGGTTTTATCCCAGCGATACTTAGCCCAATCACGTTGCAACTCGAGATCACGCTCAATCTTATCTAACTGCTCTAACTGAGCCTCTTCTGCAGGAGTTGCTAGCGACAGATTGCTGAAGGAGCAAATCAACAAGAAGGCTCCAAAGAAACGCAAAGAAAGTGGCCTAATCAAATCTCTACCTTTGCGCCAAGCTCAACTAAACGATTGGTAGGAATTTTAAAGAAATCCGATGGCTTGGCTGCGTTTTGCATCATCCAACCAAACAGTTTCTCTCTCCATAGGGCCATCCCAGGATTTGCTGACGGGACAATAGTGTCACGCGCAACAAAAAATGAAGTATCCATTAAATTAAATTGAATATTTTTCTGCTCACTGAGTAATAACAATACCTTATTGATGTCGGGCGACTCTTTAAAGCCGTAAACTGCTCTGACTAAGAATATGTTGCCGCCTAAATCGTTGATGCTCAGGCGCTCCTGATCATTGACGTAAGGCACATCCCAGGTGCTGAGCTTCACAAAAAAGATGCGCTCATGCATAACTCGGTTATGTTTTAAGTTATGCAACATCGCAATTGGCACGTAATCGATGTGCGCGGTTAAAAAGATAGCTGTTCCCTCAACACGGTGTGGAGGGTGGGCTAATAAACTAGTCACAAATTCTTTCAAATGGATCGATCCTTCGACTAATTTATCGCGCAAAAGTTTGCGTCCTCGATACCAAGTGATCAAGCAGGTAAAAATGATGAGGCCTAAAAATAAAGGATACCAACCACCATCCTTAATTTTAATTAAGTTAGCACTCCAAAAAGCAAAATCTAAAACAAAGAAAATGGTCGTCAAGGACAGCACTAAGAATAGATTCATCTTCCACTCGCGATACATGACCACGCCCAATAAAATTGCAGTAATCATCATGGTTGATGTAACTGAAATACCATAAGCTGCTGCCAAGTTCACTGATTCTCTAAATTCAATAATGGTGATAACCACCATAAATAAGAGGGCCCAATTCACTACTGGAATATATATCTGTCCTTGCTCAGAATCAGAGGTGTGCATGATCGTCATACGCGGCATAAAGCCCAGCAAAATTGCTTGACTCACTAAAGAGTACGCACCTGAAATCACCGCTTGGGACGCAATGACTGTAGCCGCAGTAGCCAGACCAACAACAGGCCATAAAGCCCAATCTGGAACCATTAAATAAAATGGGTTTGAGGCCGCCTCTGGATTGGACAATAAGAGTGCGCCTTGCCCTAGGTAGTTAATTAAAAGGCTAGGTAAGACAACAATGAGCCAAGCATATCGGACAGGGTTTCTTCCAAAGTGCCCCATGTCCAAGTAGAGCGCTTCTACGCCAGTAACAACCAAGACTACAGCGCCCATCACAATATAGGCAGTAGTTGGGTGATCTAGCACAAACTGCACGGCATACATTGGATTGATTGCGCCAATGATTTGCGGCGCGGCGCCAATATTAATGACACCTAATGCTGCTAGAGTAATAAACCAAGTGAGAGTCACTGGACCAAATAAATTACCAACAGCCGCCGTGCCATATTTTTGAATCATAAATAAGGCTACTAAGATCACTAGGGAAATAGGGATAATGAATTTATGCAACCCAGGTGCCGCAATTTCGATACCTTCAACAGCAGATAAAACAGAAATCGCTGGGGTAATGACAGACTCGCCGAGTAGCATGCAAGCACCGAGCATGCCTAGAATCATTAAGAAGAAATAACTTTTTGATTTGCTATCAAACGATCTAAGCGCTAAAGCCATCAAAGATAAAACGCCACCCTCACCTTTATTATCAGCACGCATCACAAATAGAACGTATTTAAAGGTTACGATCAAGACCAAAGACCAGATCATCATAGCTATCACGCCAAATAATGCCTCTGGAGAAAATGGGATGCCATGCTGCGGATCAAAGCACTCTTTGAGAGCGTACAGGGGGCTGGTACCAATATCGCCGAATACCACACCAATAGCAGCTAACATCATCGTTGCCAAGCCTTTTTTATGGCTATCGTGATCACCATGCAGATCAACGGGCTTCAATAAATCAGAACTTGAAAACTCAGGATTACTAATGGACATCTCATCACCTTTGAGTAATATTGCGTTGCAGTATGTTACACCTTATGCAGGCTGACTCTGAAGTCATATTTCTGTTTAAAAATCGTTTTTTTAAGCACCAAATTAAGGAATATCTCGACAGAGAGAGTGAAAAAATGGTAGAATCTATGCTTCAGACGCGGGGTGGAGCAGTCTGGCAGCTCGTCGGGCTCATAACCCGAAGGTCGTAGGTTCAAATCCTGCCCCCGCAACCAGTAAATCAGGGTCTTATGTCGTTTTGACCCTCGGAACCATCAAACTAATAAGTTTGATGGTTTTTTTACGTCCAAAAAAATGCCCGCATAGAGCGGGCAAAGGTACCACATACAACGGAGGAGACTACTTCAAATATTTACCAGTTCTTTCGTTCTGATAAATTTTTGACCGCATACAACTTGAAAATCACCATGATCTAGATAACCATCTGGTCTATCGCTACTCTCAAGCTCATAAATATTTCCACGCTCTATCAATTTCAACTTATGGTCAAAGTCATATCCGAACGCTCTGATACGCAGATCTAACTCTTCCCTACTAATATCTCTCGTAATTCTTAAGTAAGCCATATAGTCTGCTTTGGTAAATTTCTTATTACCCCATGGTATTGGATAAGAAATTAGTGGCGCCTCATTAAGTAACTCTTTTTTCTTTTGACTAAAGAGTGCCAACATGCTGTCCATGGTGAGTTTGTACAAATCAAAAGCATTGGTATTTTTTGGCACTGGGAAAGCATGGATCCCATTAATCTTGCCCGTGTCCACCAATTCATCCATTTCATGAACTGTCGTTCCGTAGACTTGATCCCCTTCGTAGATCGCCATCTCTAATGAAGCGTAGCCTGGTCGAATCGGCGGTCCTGGGTGAAAGTTATAAGCGCCGTATTTCAACTTCTTAATAATGGATAAGGGAACAATCACCCCGCTAAGGTAAGCAATCAGTCTAGAGCGATCTAACAGCGAATGTGGTAACGCAATCAAGCTAGCCAAGTCATTAAGCAAAATAATTTCAACTGCCGGATTAATATCCTTTAGTTCCGAGGAGAACTTTTCATAGTGATCGCCATTGTGAAGAAGAATGATCGAATTAATCATTTTCAATAGCTCTCATATGGCGCCGAAGCAACGGACTATGTTTGATAACAAAGGAGAGCATCAGGACTGTCACCATGGTCCCGAAAAATCCCGCCATGACGGCAACTAGACTCTCTCTTAAATAATTACTAGAGGAAATAGCGTTAAATTCAAAAAGTACAAACGTATATGAAAAGCCATGAATAAAGCTGCAAAACAATGCCAATCCAACAATCTTGAGGTAGGTAATATTCTCAATATCTCGCCCGACTCCCATTGCCCTTAGCGCCAACTTAACGGTAACCCAAAAAACAATAGCATTTTCTAGGGCGATTATTAGAGGAAGGGCTAAGCCAAACTCCGGATGCTGAATTGACTGTCTAATTAAAACGCCAGCAGCAAGCCCAACAACCCCCCAAATATCAAAAACCAAAACACACAATACTTTGACGCCAGTTGGCAGGTAAAAGAAGGATGAGTAATCGTTATTGATCAAAAAATCTGGCAAGTAACTCATAGGCAAAAACGCCAAAAAATAGAGCGCAATAGAGATTGCTATCTTTATTAAGGCTCCGGAAAGTAGACTCTTCATCTTTATTATCGTAAGATTTGGTTAATTCTGACCTATAATACTAAAAAATAGTACTCTTAAAACATTACTGAGACCTATGGGAAATACCTACCTTCGTTTTTTTCGACTCATGTCTGCGATTAACAATCCAGCATTTCCAACGCTCGATGACACTTCAAGAAAAATATTAGAGGTTGTTTCGGCAGAAGCCTTTCTTTCGAACCGCTATTTAACAGTCAAGCAGCTCATAGAAATGGATGATCTAGGATCAAAAGCGAATCTTCACAGCAGACTTCATGGTTTGGTAGAGAGTGGCTACATAAAGCTGGTTCCCCAATCCGATGCTCGTTTTAAAGATATTGTTCCAACACCCAAAACAAAGAAATACTTTGACACTCTAAGTAAGGCACTTAAAAAATCCTTAGAGGCCTGAAGAGAAATGCCCGTAGCCCGATAAAACAAATACTTGCACCGTGAATCTTATTAAGTTCAATGAAAAATTTTACCGCTCAAGAGATCAAATCGATCGCGTACCACTCCAAGGTCTTTGAAGCACTTGGGCAGGAAAGCAGGCTGAAAGTATTTGACTTGGTTTGTCAGTCTGGCAACAAGGGCATTAAGCCCAAAGAAATCGTTGAGCAATTAGGCATCGACGGTGGAACACTACACTTTCATCTCAAAAGACTGATGGCAGTCAATTTGATTATGACAAAGTCAGATGGGCCAAGAGGCACTTACTATCTCAATGAGGGCGCTCCAAAAGGAGCTATCAGATTGTTTAGTTGAGACCTCAGATAAGGGTGACAGTGGAGATAGTCATTTAAAGCACTGGGCAACTTCCCCCTGAATCACCAATAATCGCCAAACCACCTTCGGGTGGTTTTTAGCTCTTTTTAGGGCTTCCCAGTTTGATGGTGAGCTTGATGATATTTTTACTGCCGACCTGTAAGCCTCTATTTAAAATGCTATCAGCAGCCTGTCACTCGGGAATTACGCACTCATAACCCGACGGTCATAGGCTAATACTTATTTACCCACTTCTATCGGAGGGCGATGCCACAGCCTTTGCGAATACCCTCTCTGAAATAGGGGGGCTTTATTTAACTTGTTCGCATTATAAAAACTCCAAACCTGCGCACCAGTATTTGGTGTTTGATAAAACGGAATATTCATACTTTGGTATCGGGCTGTTACTGATGAGTGAGGATGTCCATAACGATTGCGATACCCGTTCTGTGCAAATGCTTCATCGGGACTGAGTGCCGTTAAGAGCTCTTGAGAAGAGGATGTTTTGCTACCGTGGTGCGGTGCCATGAATATCAAATTCTTATTCCTTAAATGATTGAGGGCTTTTTGAGTTAAGCGCTCAGTGATTTCGGCCTCACCCTGCTTTTCAACATCACCCGTTAACCAAAATGAAGCAGTTTGATTACGAACTTCCAGAACGCAACTGACTTCATTAGGCTTTCTGGGGTGGTGATCCTCAAAATTGGTATGCTCATGAGGATGCCAAATATGAAAGTCAACCCCATCCCATGACCATTGCTGACCAAAGCGGCAGGGAATTGCGGGAATCTTTCTCTCCTTCAAATTCTCGAGTAATGGATTAGTGCTTGGCAAAGATCCCATCATGAAATCAAATCTGATTTCTTTGAGCAGAGTTGCGGCACCTCCAATGTGATCGCTATCACTATGACTAATGACCATGCGATCAATGTGATTGATTCCTCTCCCCCTCAAATACGGCAGGATGATTCTTTGTCCAGCATTATCTTTTCCCTGAATCGGTCCGGTGTCATATAGCAGTCGCTTTGTTTTAGTTTCAATTAGGACTGCCGTGCCTTGGCTGATATCGAGTACCGTTGCGCGAAACTCGCCTTTTTCTAAATGAGCACTAGTCGACAACTGAATAAATAGGGTTACGCACAATACGAGGCCCGCTATTCTTGACATCCAACTCTCCTGAATAGATCCGGGACGAATCGCTATAAGGATTCCGATGGTCGATAAGGCTATCGCCCACCAAGCTGGCTGGCTGGACCAAGCGATTGACCATTTCCAGCTAGCCATCCACGCAAGCATGATTGCTAAGTAGTCCATCGTGGCATGCGCTGGTATCAATAAGTACTTACCAATGAAGTCAGGCAACAAGGCGCCAGCAATAGCTAAGGGGGTCACGATGTAGCTCACTACAGGGATAGCAATAGCATTCGCCAGGGGCGAAACAATCGAAACTTGATAAAACCAATACAAGGTCAATGGTAAAAGTGCAATGGTGACAACCGCTTGAACTCGGCATGCTTCACGGAGCGCTTGAATCACCCTATTTCTCCAATGAACCTCCAGCTCTCTACCAGTAGGTAAGCCCAACAAGCCAGCAGAATCCTGCATGGCATACAAAATCGCAGCTACCGCTCCAAACGAAAGCCAGAACCCCGGCGTATAAGTGGCCATCGGATCAATCACTAGTACAAAAAATAGAGCCCACCACCAGATATCAAATGAACGAGGATTTCTGCCAGACCATAAGGCGAAGGCAACTACCCCGACCATATACATCGTTCGCTGCGCAGGAATCTGAAAGCCTGCCAGCCACGCATACACGAAGGCTGTCAAAAATCCTACTGCAGCTGCGACCTTGCCAACCGGAACCGAGAGCGGCAGTGTGTTGCGACGCCAGATAAATGTGGCGAGCATAGCGCCAAATCCTGCCAACATCGTGACATGAAGACCTGATATGGAGATGAGATGCCCAATTCCAGTAGCATTAAATACACGCCAATCTTCTTGGTCGATTGCATTTTGATCTCCCATCACTAAGGCAGCAATTACTCCGCCATAACGAGCATCTTTTGATAGTAAGCGCTGAATCTTTTGCCTTAACTTCCAGCGCTGATACTCCATGGCTAGAGCAAATTCTGTAAAAGCAATATCCTTCTCAAGAATTAATTGTCCTGACCTAACTGACCCACTTGCACCAAAGTCTTGATGAAATGACCAGCGCTCAAAATCAAAAGTATGGGGATTCAGAGATCCATAAGGTCTTTTAATTTTGACCTTAAATTCCCAGCGCTGACCTGGAATGACTTCCGGCACATCCTGAGGATTGCGCCATGCAGGCTGCCAACTCAAATAGACCTGCGGAGGAAATGATTCAATTCTCTTGCGCCCCAAAAATGCCTGATCCACCTCAAAAGAAAACTTTGCGCCGCTAGAAGCGCTCTGGGGTAAAGCATTGACCCTGCCTTCGAGCACAAGGTCTTTACCCTCATGCTCTAAGGCTAGGATATTGCTTAAACGATCCTGTGCGTAATATGCGCTCCAAGCAAATCCCAAGGCGCAACAACAGACTGCCAGTAATAGGCTGCTAGCATGGCGATATTGGACCAATGGGCGATTAAGGTAAAAACCCAATAGAGAAACAATGATAGTTACCGCGCACATCCAGCGCCAATACTCTGGCACAGTCGGTAAAAGTAGAAGTAGCGATCCCCCGGCGATAAACGCCGCAATATTGATGCGCAAGTTCTTAAGAAGCGGATTGTAGGTTTGGATTGTCAGTCATTAGGGATGACCAACGGGGCAATGCTTGCATGGCATTTTGCCAAACTACTTTTGAAAATATTTCATCGCTGATTCCGCGAATACCTGCTAATTGCTGCGCAATTCTAGGGAGTAAAGCAGGCTCATTGAATCGACCGCCCTCCTCTTTGAGCCAGGCTGGCGGTATATCCGGCGCATCAGTTTCAGTAACAATACTTTCTAGTGGCAGCTCTTTTAAGAGACGGCGAATCTGCAATGCCCGATCATAGGTTGCAGCACCACCAAATCCAAGCCTAAATCCTAGTGCAATAAATTGCTCAGCTTGCTGATGACTACCATTGAAGGCATGCGCTATACCGCTAGAAACGGTTCTTTTACGCAGAGCTTTCAGAATGGCATCCTGTGAACGACGCACATGCAAAATCACCGGCAACTGAAATTGCTGCGCCAAATCCAATTGCTTGTGAAAGAAAAATTCTTGCCGCTGAGGGTCGAGTCCCTCCACAAAATAATCCAAGCCGATCTCACCAATAGCTACAAATCGAGGATCATCCAGTGATTGCTCAATTTGATTTTTAAGAGCACCGATATCACTCTCTTGCGCTCGATTGATATAAAGCGGATGAATACCTAGCGTGTACACCAATCCTGGGATTTGATTGCCGTACTGGTTTGCTAAAGTTTTGGCTGGATTCCAATCGGAAGCCTGAACTGTAGGTAGCAGAATGGCTTTAACGCCTTTATCCGCCGCACCTGAAATAATTCTCGGCAGGACATCCTTAAACTCAGGCGCATCTACATGGCAATGGGTATCCACCCATGCAAGGTCTGCATTCACCTCGCTCATTGTGCGAAGGTCTTTAATACTCCGCGCTCTAAATGCAAAATCCGGTCACAACGTTTAGCACGAATAGGATCATGGGTCACAATCACAAAAGCGGTACCCTGCTCACGAGCAATATCCAACATCAAGTCAAATACGCCATCGGCAGTTTCGGTATCAAGATTACCCGTTGGCTCATCCGCTAAAACACAAGAAGGATTACCCACTAGTGCGCGGGCCACTGCAACACGCTGACGCTCACCACCAGACAGTTCACCTGGCGTGTGTTGAACACGCTTTGCTAGACCAACTGCATGCAACATTGTGCTTGCTCGTTCCATGGACTCTTCATTACTTAGGCCCCGAATACGCAAAGGTAGCGCCACATTCTCAATGGCACTGAATTCATCCAAAAGATGGTGGAACTGGTAAATAAACCCCAGACTGTGATTACGTAGTTGATCTAATTTGCTTACTGGCAATTGATGAAGATTCTGCCCAGCAAGTATCACGGTACCTGCACTTGGAGTATCTAAGCCGCCTAGTAGATGCAATAAAGTGCTTTTGCCTGAACCAGAAGAGCCAACGATGGCCACCTTCTCGGAAGCGCTTACCTGTAAATCAATTTCTTTTAGGACATCAACTGCAGTCGACCCTTTGCCATAGGTCTTTGCAAGGCCCGACGCACTCAAAATGATTTGATTGGGATCACTCATAGCGCAATGCCTCCGCAGGCTGAACTTGAGCGGCTCGTCGACTTGGGTAGAGTGTAGCCAATACAGAAAGGCCAAAAGCCATAAGGCCAACAGTAAGAACATCAGATAAACGAACGTCCGATGGCAACTCACTAATAAAGTACACATCGCGTGGCAAGAAACGCACGCGGAAGATAGCTTCAATTGCAGGAACAATCACATCGATGTTTAACGCAATTAGGAGACCTAAGCCAACTCCGGCTAAAGAACCTAGTAGACCAATCGCCAAACCTTGTACCAAGAAGATTCGCTGAATAAGTCCAGGACTTGCGCCCATCGTTCTTAAGATGGCAATGTCAGCTTGTTTCTCATTCACTGTCATTACCAAGGTGGATACCAAATTAAAAGCAGCTACCGCAATAATCAAGGTGAGGATGATGAACATCATCTTTCGTTCTGTTTGAACAGCAGCAAACCAATTGCGATTGGAACGCGACCAGTCACTCACCCACAAAGCTTGTGGAACAACTTGGACTAATTCAGAAGCTATCTCTGGTGCACGCTGCATATCATCGACCTTCACGCGTAAGCCGGATGGGTCTTGTAAGCGCAGTAAAGCTGCAGCATCTTTCCAGTGCATGATGGCTAAAGAGCTGTCGTATTCATAATGACCGCTGTCCACGATGCCGACGACTTGAAGCGTCCGCATTCTGGGCATGGCACCTGCTGGAGTGAGATCACTCTCTGGCACGATTAAGTTAATGCGATCGCCAACCCGTGCGCCAACCATATTGGCAAGCTGTGCCCCCAAGGCAACACTAAACGCCCCTGGCTTGAGATCCTCAATGCTGCCAGCAACAAACTGTTTAGGTAAATCAGAGACTTTGCCCTCTTCACTTGGCAACACTCCCCGAATAGACACGCCACGCATCACATTCTCGCGACTGAGCAAACCTTGCGAGCTGACCATTGGCGCAACACCCACTACGTGCGGCTGGGCAGCAACCTTGAGTGCAATCGGCTCCCAATTGGCCAAACCATCTGGGGCAGTAATTTCAACGTGAGAAAGGACGGATAACATGCGGTCGCGCACCTCCTTCTGAAAGCCATTCATGACTGAAAGCACCACAATCAGGGCAGCAACGCCCAAAGCGATACCTGCAGTGGAGATTCCAGAAATAAAAGAGAGGAAGCCATCACGCTTACCCACCGTCTTGCGACGCTTAGATCGGGTATAGCGCAGGCCAATTTCTAGCTCAATGGGAAGTCTCAACATGCTTACAGTTTAGTGAATTAAACGAGCAAACAGATGGTTTCTGTAAATGCCACCTAAAATCAGGGGAATGACTACCAATTTGACCCTCCTTACAAGTTCTTTGCGACGCTTTACCCTGATGGTGTCGGGAGAAGATGCTATTGATGCGGGATTAGAGGGTAATACCCCGCCCAGCGGACTTCCACAAGAGCGCTTTCTACTAGGTGATCGACTGCCGATTGCCCCGGTCTTACTATTAGGCCAAAGCGGCCTCATAGTTAACCCAAATGAAGTGATTGCTTGTCTTCAGCCAGTCCACTTTCATGCTACCCGGGATCATTTAATCTTGATGGCTCAAAGTCAGATTGATCTAACAGCAAATGAATCTGCTAGTTTGCTGCAAGTTGCCCTCCCCTTCATCGAAGAAGATTTTAGAAACAAGGTGTTATTTCAGGGGCAGCGTGATTGGTTCATTCCAGCAGGTCCATTTATCAGTCTTGCAACGCACTCTATTGATCAAGCGCATGGTCGCAATATTGATTGGTGGATGCCGCGCGACACAAACGTGACTGGAGTTGCTAAGCTTTGGCGCAAACTCCAAAATGAAATTCAAATGCTTTGGCACATTGATCCAGTCAATCAGGAGCGCGAACAACGTGGATATCCCAGCATCAACTCCTTATGGATTAGCGGTATCGGAAAACTAGCTGATATCCAGACTCCCCCATTGCTGGAGAATGTAGACCAGATATACGGAGATCATCCCCTCTTGGCTGGCTTAGCTAAATACCTTGCAATCCCTCAGCAGCGTGAAATTGATTTCTCAAATCTGCAAAATACCTTTGCATGGATTGATCGCCCTGAGAGTATTTGGGGTAACTTAAGAGCAGCACTCTTGGGTAATGAGTTAGATGAAATCGAAGTGATTGATTTTCCCAAGGGTCAAACTCGCCACAGAATTTTCACTTCCAAGGACTTAAATAAACAGTCATGGGCCTTCTGGAAAAAATCAGAACCCTTAACTTGGCAAAAAATTATTTCATCATGAGTCTATTCTCTCAGCGTCCCTTCTCTGATCGCACAGCTAGCTGGTTACAGCAAAGTGGTCTGCACCCATTGCTAGCGAGGCTGTACGCAGCTCGCGGCATCGATAAGCCAGATCAACTCTCTTTAGATCTAAAGCAACTACTCTCGCCAGTCGAACTCAAAAACTGCATCAGTACTGCCACCCTGCTAGCCGATATTTTGGAGCGCAAAGAGTCTATGCTGGTAGTAGCAGACTATGACTGCGATGGCGCTACTGCATGTGCTGTTGCTCTGCGTGGATTAAAGATGTTGGGTGGACCAAATACTCCCATTCAGTTCTTGGTGCCTAATCGCTTTACGATGGGCTATGGACTAACTCCAGAGGTTGTTGATCTTGCCGCTCAGCAAGACCCTAAACCTAAATATCTCATTACAGTCGATAACGGCATTGCTAGCGAAGCTGGGGTAGATCGAGCCCGCGAGCTAGGAATGGAAGTCATCGTGACCGACCACCATCTTCCAGGAGATCGACTACCTAAAGCCACTGCAATCGTTAATCCCAATCAACCAGGCTGCAGCTTTCCGAGCAAAGCCCTTGCCGGTGTAGGTGTGATGTTCTATTTATTAGTGGCACTTCGTGCAGAGCTTCGTCAGCGCGGTAAATTTACTGCTGAGACTCAACCTAAGATTGAGAACCTCTTGGATCTCGTGGCCTTAGGCACCGTAGCGGATGTGGCACAGCTTGATCGCAATAATCGCATCTTGGTTTCTAATGGCCTCAAGCGTATTCGTTCGGGAGTATCTCAGGCAGGTATTCAGGCGCTGTTCCAGGCGGCTGTGCGCGATCCTCGCAAAGCGAATACCTTTGACTTAGGTTTTGCTATCGGTCCTCGCTTAAATGCAGCAGGACGTCTGGCGGATATGACTTTAGGTATTCGCTTATTAATTTGCGATAAGCCTGAGCAAGCCATTGAGCTGGCTTATGAACTTGATCGCATCAATCGCGAGCGACGCGTTATTGAAGGCGGCATGCAAGAAGCCGCTCTCGCTCATCTTGCTGAGGATCAATTAGCAGGCACGATGGCAGAGCGCTCTAGCATCTGTCTTTGGAATCCAGAGTGGCACCAGGGGGTGGTTGGTATCGTGGCCTCTCGCCTGAAAGAACGATTTAATCGTCCCGCGATTGTCTTTGCTCCGGCTGATGGTGCTAGCGGAGAAGAATTGCGTGGCTCCGGGAGATCGCTGACAGGTTTTCATCTGCGCGATGCCTTAGATATTGTTTCTAAGCGTGAGCCTGGCTTAATTCTGAAGTTTGGTGGCCACGCCATGGCGGCAGGCCTTAGCATTAGAAAATCCGATTTTGAAAAGTTTGATACCGTGTTTCAGCAAGTTGCGAACGGCTTACTGAGTGATGAATTGTTAGAGCGTCGCCATATTCATGATGGGCCACTAGATCTATCTGAATTCACACCCGAAACCGGCGATCTCCTGGCTGAAGAAATCTGGGGGCAAGGCTTTCCTCAACCCATTTTTTATGGGGAATTTGAGATTGGGCAGCAAAGCCTCATGAAAGAAAAGCATCTGCGCCTGCAGCTACGCCCGATCGGAAGCGGTCCAATGGCTAGCAAACCATTTACTGGGGTCTGGTTTAACCACACCCAACCCTTGCCAGCCAAGGCCAAGCTGGCCTATCGCCTAGTCACCGACCGTTTTCAAGGGCAGGCACGCGTACAACTCATGATTGAGGCCCACGACGAGGCTTAGGCTGCAATAACCCCCTTATAATCAGGGGATGGAAGCCGAACAACTCAACATTATTTCAAATACCCTGTCCGATCTGCTCACCCGTGAGCAAGCACTTCGGGGGTATCTTTGACTTCGAAGTAAAGTCACGACGCCTTACTGAAGTTAACTCTATTCTTGAAGATCCCACTATCTGGGATGATCAAAAAAAAGCGCAGGCCCTCGGTAAAGAGAAGAAATTGCTCGATGGTGTTGTTGCCACTCTCACCGATTTAAATAGCAACATCACTGGCGCCCTCGAATTATTCGATATGGCTAAAGAAGAAAGTGATTTTGAAACTATTGCTGCTATCGAACAAGACGTCGAAAGCTATAGCAAAATTATTCATGATCTCGAGTTCCGCCGTATGTTCCATAACGAAATGGATTCTTGTAATTGCTTTATCGATGTTCAAGCAGGCGCTGGTGGAACAGAGGCCTGCGACTGGGCCAGCATACTTTTACGCCAATATCTTAAATATTGCGAGCGCAAAGGCTACAAGACAGAAATCCTAGAAGAATCCGATGGCGATGTTGCCGGCATCAAGAGTGCCACTATCAAGGTGGATGGTGAATATGCTTACGGACACCTACGCTCAGAAACTGGTGTGCACCGTTTGGTACGCAAGTCACCTTTTGATTCCTCTAATGGTCGCCATACTTCTTTTGCCAGTATCTACGTATACCCAGAGATTGATGACTCGATTGAGATTGACGTTAATCCAGCAGATATTCGTACCGACACCTATCGTGCCTCTGGTGCGGGTGGACAGCACATTAATAAAACCGACTCCGCTGTTCGCTTAACCCACCTGCCCACCGGAATCGTGGTGCAGTGTCAGAACGATCGAAGTCAGCACCGTAATAGGGCTGAAGCAATGACGATGCTCAAATCTCGCTTGTATGAGCACGAGATGCAAAAACGTCGTGCTGAGCAAGATAAGCTTGAGGCTAGTAAAACCGATGTGGGCTGGGGTCATCAGATCCGCTCCTACGTACTGGATCAAAGTCGGATTAAAGACTTACGTACTAACGTAGAGATTTCAAATACACAAAAGGTATTAGATGGTGACCTTGATGCCTTTATTGAAGCCAGCCTGAAGCAAGGCGTTTGATGCAGTACCCCCATTCCAGTTATTAATATTCCATATGAACGATCAAGTGAATTCAACTCCCAACCAAGCTGCAGCTACTGAAGCTGTAGATGAAAACCATATCATTGCCGAGCGTCGTGAGAAATTAGCCAAGTTACGTGAAGGCGGTATCGCATTTCCGAACGACTTCGTACCAACCCACTTAGCCGCAGATCTTCACACTCACTACGACAGTCTTACCAAAGAAGAATTAGCCGCCAAGAAGGTGCATGTCAAAGTGGCTGGCCGCATGGTACTCAAGCGGGTGATGGGTAAGGCAAGCTTTGCCACCATTCAAGATCGTAGTGGCCAAATTCAGTTCTACATTAATGATGAAATCAGTGGTGCCGATATTCATGGTGCATTTAAGCACTGGGATATGGGTGACTTTATCTCTGCTGAAGGCAATTTGTTCAAAACTAACAAAGGTGAACTCTCAGTCGAATGTAGCAAGCTGCGTCTATTAAGCAAGTCTTTACGTCCACTGCCAGATAAGTTTCATGGTCTATCAGACCTAGAGACCAAGTATCGCCAACGTTACGTTGATTTGATCGTCAATCCAGAAAGTCGCAATACTTTCAGAGCGCGTAGCAATACGATTGCTTCTTTGCGTCGCCATATGCTCGATGCAGACTTCATGGAAGTAGAGACGCCTATGCTCCACCCAATCCCTGGTGGCGCTACGGCTAAGCCTTTCATTACGCATCACAATGCTTTGGACATGCAAATGTTCTTGCGCATTGCCCCAGAGTTATATTTGAAGCGTTTAGTAGTGGGCGGCTTTGAGCGTGTGTTTGAGATTAACCGCAACTTCCGAAACGAGGGTGTGAGCCCACGCCACAATCCAGAATTTACCATGATGGAATTCTATGCGGCTTATACTGATTACCGTTGGCTGATGGATTTTACAGAGAGCTTAATTCGTGCTGCCGCAATGGATGCGCAGGGTACTGCTGTTTTGACCCACCAAGGTCGTGAACTGGATCTCAGCAAGCCATTTCAGCGCCTAACGATTACTGAAGCCATCCTGAAATATTGTGGCCAATCAAACAAGAGTTATGAAGCGGCTCAATTAGAAGATGCTGCATTCATTCGCTCTGAATTGAAAAAAGGTGGCGAGAACCCAGACTCCCCTACCCTTAAGAATGCTGGCATTGGCGCTCTTCAATTAGCTCTCTTTGAGTTAGTTGCCGAGTCACACCTATGGGAGCCAACTTACATCATCGATTACCCAATCGAAGTAAGTCCTCTTGCCCGTGAATCCGATACCCGCCCTGGGATTACCGAGCGCTTTGAATTATTCATTACTGGTCGCGAAATCGCCAACGGCTTTTCAGAGTTAAATGATGCTGAAGATCAAGCCAATCGCTTCCGTAAGCAAGTAGAACAAAAAGAAGCGGGTGATGAAGAGGCAATGTACTTTGACCATGACTTCATTCGTGCACTGGAATATGGCATGCCTCCGACTGGTGGTTGCGGTATCGGCATTGACCGTTTAGTCATGCTGCTAACTGACGTACCTAATATTCGTGATGTGATTTTGTTCCCGCATCTACGTCGCGAGGAAGAGTAAGCGGCTCGAATACCTTGATCCAGAAATCAAAAGCCGCAGAATTCAAGCTCTGCGGCTTTTTTCTCGACTGCACCAGGAATGGTTAAACAGCTGGATATAACTTCGCGCCCTTACTATCAATGACAGTCACATTCACTGGAATACCTAAGCTAACACTAGAAGATACAGTACAGAAGTCCTGAAACTGAGCCAATACACGCTCAAGATTATCAAGGGTATTGCCCGGTACGCCAATCCGAATCTCTACATTGATAGCCAATATGCGTAAACGGTTTTCTGCATTCCTACCTATTTCACAACTAGCCTTTGTTTCAATCGGTTCGGGATTTTGCTTAAACTTTCTGAGCGCAAAGAGCAGTGAATCAGACAAGCAGTTAGCCACACCTGCCAACAAGAACTGTGATGGGGTAGCACCTTGTGATTTTCCAAGGGGTGGCGGTTCATCCCCATAAATAGGATCACGTTCTTCGTTGTAATAAATAGCAAATTGATAATCAGCTTGCTGAACTAGTCTTACGGAGGGTTCGCCACTCATAAAAACTCCAATAACTTAAAACACCATATTAATAGATAGCAGGAATTAACTTTTTGACTCTACGCTGATAGTCTCGGTAATCTGGAAAACGCTCTATCAGCCAGACCTCTTCCCGCCTTGCCTTGATATCAAATAAGAAAAATAAGCTAATGGCATAGATCAATATATAAATGCCAGGGAAGATGAGTAGCCAAGCTAGTTCCGCTAAGAGCACCCCAAAGTAGATCGGGTGTCGTACAAATTGATATAAGCCATCCTGAATCAGGACGGCATTGTCTTTTGGGCAAGGCAAAGGGGTGAGATTTTTGCCGAGATTAATGACGGCAATCACCATAATTAAAGTGGCTAGCAAGGCAATCGCAATGCCACAGGACTTGAGAATGAAAGTGATAGGTTCTGAGCTAACAAGAAGAGGACCTTGAGGGCCAAACAAGATGAGGCCAATCAGAATTCCCTGCACCACCACATACCATGCCCCTCTCTCAAAGATCGATTGATGTGGCAATGAACTCATAGCGTGGCCTTATTAAGATAAGGCCACAGTCTAACTGGATTCAGTACAGCAAAGCCTTATTAAAGTGCTCATCAACGCTACCCTCATCCTGGGTCAAGACATGTTGTGCAATGAGGAAAACGCCTGAAATGAAACTAAGGCAAACCAGCACTCCAAAAGCATGGTATTGATTTAGGCCGTTCTGATTAAGGACATCAAGATAGAGGGCACTTTCTAGAGCCAGGTGGGTAGATAAGCTCAGTAGAGCCAAACCTAATAATATCTGGATGATGGTGAGAAATAGGGGCTTTTGAATAGTGGGATTTGCGGACATATGATTCTCTCAATTGGGCATAGATTGATCATAGGGGGCTAGCCAGCATAAGTAAAAGAATCCCTTTTTATATGCTAAATACTTTTTTATCTATAGAACCATTCCCAGAATGAGGATAATTAGGATTTACACCTTCATAATTAGTATTTATGGCTGCCTACAATACCGAAACCGTCCTTACCGTTCATCACTGGAACGACACTCTTTTTAGCTTCACTACTACGAGAAACAAAGGTTTACGCTTCCGTAGTGGCCATTTTTTGATGATTGGCTTGGAAGTTGAAGGTAAGCCATTGGTTCGCGCCTACAGTGTGGCAAGCCCTAATTATGAAGAGCATTTGGAGTTTTTAAGTATCAAGGTTCAAGATGGCCCCCTCACCTCCCGTCTTCAGAAGATTCAGGTGGGCGACCCCGTTTTGGTTAGCGAGAAATCCGTGGGCACCTTAGTCATAGATGACTTAAATCCAGGAAAACACCTCTACTTATTTAGCACCGGGACAGGATTGGCACCTTTCATGAGCATTATTCGCGATCCGGATACGTATGAGAAGTTTGAGAAAGTAGTCTTGATTCATGGCGTTCGTTTGGTAAGCGAACTCGCTTATGGTGATTACATTAAAGATGAACTCACTCAAGACGAATATATTGGTGAAATCATTCGTGAGAAATTAATCTACTACCCAACAGTGACGCGCGAAGCTTTCAAGCACACCGGTCGCTTAACTACTGCGATTGAATCAGGGCAACTCTTTAAAGATATTGGCTTACCCCCGCTAGATCCAGCAGTCGATCGCGCCATGATCTGCGGTAGTCCATCCATGCTCAAAGAAACTGCTGAGATGCTAGATTCCAAGGGCTTCAAGGTATCCCCTAGCCTTGGTCAATTAGGCGACTACGTATTTGAGCGTGCATTCGTAGAAAAGTAAGTAAGCTATATATCCAAAAGTAATGTAGTTATCGCTATATGTTTCTTGTGGATATATAGACTCCTTGGTAAATTAGTCTTCAGAAGATATTTACCAAGGAACTGAGATGTCACCTGTCCGAGAGCACTACAACCCGATTATTATGCAGTTATTGCGTGAGCACGATAGCTTGCCGCATGAGAATGTAGCTGAACGAAAAAACTTTCAACGCAGAATTCTGTTCTTGATGACCGCTATCAAGATGGAAGAGCTTGAGGACTCTTACGCTTAAGAACACTCGGCACAGATGCTTATCTGACGACTGGAATAAACCCATCTCGATTCGGCATCTTGACCAACGGTAATGACTTTGCATTCATTACCTCATCTTTTGAAACAATCTTATTCATATACAAGATGTAGGCAGTTAGGGCATACACCTGATCATCTGTCAGCGATTGCGGTGCCTGATGTGGCATGGCTCTCTTCACATAGTCAAATATCGTTGTAGCGTAAGGCCAAAAACTACCCACCGTTTTAACAGGCTTGTCTGTATTTAAGTTGCCGCCACCAACCAATCGGTTAGCGATTCCGCCTTGCCCTTTGTCTCCATGGCAGGATGCACATTTTTGCTGGTACAGGGCTTCACCACTTGCAGCTGTGCCAGACCCAGGGGGCAAACCCGCTCCACTGGGACCAACATCAATATTCCATGCTTTGACTTGATTTTCGGTAACCGGCTTACCAAGACCAACTGGTCCGGTAGCGTGATATCCGCTCGAGCAAGCCACTAAAACTCCAGACAATGCAAAAGCCAGAGGCAGCTTCAGAAAAGATTTAGCGACCATTTGTAATCTCCCCATTGGCAGCAACACGCCATGGCTGAATTGCATTGTTGTGATAAAAGCTATTAGGACTTTTTGCCTTTAATAAAGCCTCCATACTTGGCTGAGTGTCGCCACTTGAGTCGATCGCTCGACTCATGAATACAGTCGGTTCACCATTCCAAACCCAGGGATAGCGGAAGCGTACCAAAGATTTATCCATGACCGGCTCTTGCAAGATAGCATCAGCCCAAGACTTTCCACCATCCGTTGATACTTCGACCCTTTTAATCTTTCCGTTACCAGACCAGGCAACGCCTGAAACTTCATAGAATCCCTTGGACTTGAGTTTCATCATGCCGGATGGTTGCGTTATTACAGACTTCACATCCATAGCAAAAGTAAATTGAAGAGCCTTGCCGTCAGCTTGCAAGTCGGTATAGGCTGATGTTTCTTCACGAGTTTGCCAGGGTTCAGAGCCTAATTTAAGGCGTCTTAGCCACTTAATACTCATATTCCCCTCAAAGCCCGGCAACAATAGACGCAAAGGATAGCCCTGCTCAGCCCGCAACATCTCACCATTCTGGGCATAAACCAATAGCGCATCATCCATCATTTTGCTCATCGGAATACTACGAGTCATTGCAGCGCCATCAGCACCTTCGGCTAAGGCCCATGTGGCGCCTGGCTGGACTCCGCATTCTTGAAAGATAGTCGAGAGACGAACCCCGG
This sequence comes from Polynucleobacter sp. Nonnen-W13, assembly GCF_018881735.1. Lineage (NCBI taxonomy): Bacteria > Pseudomonadati > Pseudomonadota > Betaproteobacteria > Burkholderiales > Burkholderiaceae > Polynucleobacter > Polynucleobacter sp. Nonnen-W13. Next base: position 398,629 of record NZ_JACVPU010000002.1, read on the forward strand.
TCCACTCACAACAAGAAAGTAGTCCGTGAATTTCCTGAGCAGTTTTACCCGTTGCCTTCTTTAATTCAGCCGCACTATTACCGGAGCACTCCAAAAAATAAATACGAGATTCTGACGGAAAACGAACAATGTCTTCCATAGTCAACATCAGGGGCCTATCAACCATGCCATGAATGACTAAGCGATGCTGATCAGGATTGATATCAGGCACACCAGCATGATGCCTCTCAAAGAAGAGCCCATTTGGCGTGATGATGCCATGTAAATTTTGCAATGGTGTTCTAGAGCCCGTTAAGAAAGTGGGAGCAGGAGACGGTAAGACTCGAACTACATTCTTTTCGTATTTTGAGGGGAGGCCGTAAGGTGGATTGATGAAGGTAGAGCCCTGCACCTTAGTCCAGGGGTCTACTTCTAAAAACTCACTTGCCGAGGCTTGAGCCAAGGTGGTGCCAGAGACTAATGCAGCGCTAAGACCTGCACTAACACCAGCAGAATTTTTTAGAAATTTTCGACGACTAACAATATAGCCTTTATCCGACATAGGTCATTCACCTTTTCAAAATACATGCATTACTGATGAGCACTTTTTAAAAGAATACCGCCAAAATAATGATTAGCAATTCAATTAAGAAAGATTCAAAATAAAAATGAGGCCGATTGAGGCAATAAATAGGGTTTCCACTAGCAACATGACTACTGGTTGCCAACCCAACTTTGCCAACTCCTGAAAGTTTGTTTTCAGTCCAGCTGCACCAATAGCAATCACCAACATCCAGCGGGATATTCCGCCAATAGATTGGGTAAGGGAGCTTGGCAAAATCTGCATAGAGGCAACGACTGATAGCGCTACAAAACCCAATAAGAATGTCGGTATCAGACGTAGGCTACCCCACCCTAAGCGCTGAGATGATTTTTCAGCACCAAAGAAAATAGAGATAAACAACACAACAGGTAACAAAAGGGCGACACGGAAAAGCTTAACGACAGTTGCTACATCACCTGCCTCAGGACCAAACAACATACCTGCAGCAACCACCTGAGCCACATCATGAATGGTGGCTCCTAGAAAGATGCCTGCAGGTAAAGCGGTGATATCGAGCAACTGCAATGCGAAAGGGTATACCACCATGGCAATAGTGGAGAGGACAGTTACCCCAACCACTACAAGCAGAGTAAATCGCTCATTCTCTTTTGTTTTGGGCAGAACTGAAGCTACTGCTAGGGCCGCTGAAGCTCCACAAATACCAACGGATCCACCCGCAATCAACCCAAAGTCTGTAGACAGCTTTAAGAATTTAGCCAGAAAGAATCCCAAGACTACCGTGGCAGCAACTGCAAACATCACCATTAATCCGGTATTCAAACCGATTGCACCAATATCGGCAAATGTAATCCGAATACCTAGAAACGCAACGCCCAAACGCAGGATCGTTTTGGCACAAAAATCAATCCCTGGCTTTACTGCCTCATTGAGGTATAGAAAATGAAGTGATAAACCAATCAGTAGCGCATATAACAACTGTGGGCCACCATAGTTCTCAGAAAGAAAACTGGTCGACATGGCAATAACCAAGCAAACCAAAAGTCCTGGAATATTCTTCCGAGTGGTGATCAACATAAAGCTAAGCGACTAACTCACTGAAATACTCATGTTGAGTAGTATTTAAAGTCGAGACACGCCACTCTAGAGGCTCATCCTGAATGCCCAGCGCCACCCTTCTGATCACCAGCACGGGAGAGTCTGGATTTAATCCAAGCCATTCAGCATGTTGCTTACCCGCTAAGCCAGCACGCAAACGCTCACTACTTCGCACAACGGTTTGACCGTATTCCATTTGATACATTTGGTAGATGCTACCTTTTCGATCAATAAAGTCCGCACGGGTTAATTCCTTGAACCGCTTTTTATCTAGGGTGATCTGATCAATCATGACGCACTGCCCTTCCAATGACAGGCGATTGGTAATTCTCCAAACGGGTGCGCCCTCTTTTATCGCCAGCTTACTCGCCTCTTCCTTATTGGCAGTAGCGCTATTTAAGGAGACTAGCTCAACTTTCGGATAAACCTTTTTCTCAGCATCGTGTTTAACAATGTGGAAAAAATAATATAAAAGTCTTTTGAGATCATGCTCAACAACATAGGTGCCCCTGCCTTGGCGTCGGACAACGATGCCCTCGGCAACCAACTCATCCACCGCTTTGCGCAGGGTACCTATAGATACATCTAATTCTTTTGATAAATCCTTTTCAGCAGGTAATGCCTGCCCCATAGGATATCGACCCCTGACCAAATCCTCGGTGATCTTTAGCTTGACTTCCTCGTAAGCGGTCAGGTTTCTCATACTGCAGTCTTATGCTGATTCGTATAAACGAGTCAATACAAACTCACGGTGACCGAGAATTTCAGAAGCTGTCAACTCACCATCGGCTGTACGCTTCAAGCAATCCAACAACTTATCTCCCGCCTGATCCATATTCTCTTCGCGACGCAATAAGCCAGACACATCAACGTCGATATGCTCACCCATAGTACGAACAGTCTTTGGATTAGCGCAAATCTTAATGACTGGAAGAATTGCATTACCGATCACATTACCCTGACCTGTTGGAAAGAAGTGGGCGGTAAAACCAGCTGCTGCGCACAAGGTGACCATTTCAGCGGCGGCTGATGATGAGTCCATAAAATGCAAACCAGGAATCTTTGGCTCTTCACCCTTATCCAGCACGCTATCCACAATACATTTTTTACCAATTTTTTGGATATTGCCCAAGGCCTTTTCTTCGATGGTTGTTAAACCACCTGCAATATTGCCTTTGGTTGGCTGAGAGTCAGACAGATCGCTCGTCTTATGACGCTCAATCACATCCTGGTAGCGATCAAACATCTCGCGGAACTTTTTCTTAACCTCAGGAGTACGGCAACGCGCTTCAACCAAATGCTCGCCACCAGTTAACTCAGTAGTTTCACCAAACACCATGGTTGAACCAATTGCATACAACTTATCAAAAGCATCGCCTACGGTTGGGTTTGCACCACATCCAGAAGTTGTATCGGATTCACCGCATTTGGTGGAAACCCATAGCTCAGATAATGGAGCAGAAACACGTTTTTGCTTAGATGCATGCTTCATCATGTTGTAAGCAGCTTTACTTGCGGAAGCAATGGTTGCTGTGTCTCCATTGCCTTCAATCCAGAATCCCTCAACTGGCTTGCCTGATGCCTTAATGCCATCAACGATAATTTTGGTCCACTGCGGCTCAATACCGATTACCACTACAGCAGCTACGTTCGGATTGGAACCTGTACCAATTAAGGTGCGAAAGTGTAAATCCAAGTCAGCTCCGAACTGTAAACGACCATAGGAGTGAGGGATCGCCATCGTTCCTTTGATATTGTTTGCTACTGCTTCACAGGCTGCATTGGATAAGTCATCCAAAGGCAAAATCAATACGTGATTACGAATACCCATGCGGCCGTTTTCACGGCGATAACCTAAGAAGGTCGCGTCTTTCAAATTAGTCATTTTTTATATCTTTCTCAATGAATAGGTAGGTCAGGTGCCGGATTACCAGCGCTTAGTTTTTACGTTTTGGACGTGAAGGTGCTCGCCTTTTTTGATTGGGGCTACTACCTTGCCAATATCAACGCCGTATTTCATTACCGTGTCACCTGGTTTGAAATCGTTCAATGAAATTTTATGACCAATAGGAATATCACTTTCAGACTTAATATTCAAAGTAAGGTCGCCATCCATGACCCAACCAATTAAGTCAGTTCCGGCCTTTACACCCTCAACTACTACTACACCTACGCCATCTGCTGGCTCATGCACGACAAAGTGGATCATTACTATCTCCTCAATAATCTCGTTTATAAAAAACTACTCAGTCCATGACTGGCGGATGCCAGTCTGAATTTCTTCCACAACCACATCTGAAACTGTGACACCACCCTTAAATCCTGCAGCACGCTGCTGAAAACGACGTTGCCCAGGAAGACGAATTCCTGCGTCGGCACTTAGAACATTGATGAAATCTTGAATGCGACTGGCAAAAACAGATTTACCTGCCAAGCCAGTATCCATAGTCAATATCAGCTGACCAATGCGCGGACGATTGCCTTGAGGATCAAAAAAGGAATCTGCCTCATAAGAAAAGCGGCTCCCTGAAAGTCCGACAACTAGTAATTCAACAATGAGAGCAAGCAAAGCCCCTTTATCACCACCCAAAGGAAGCATCAAACCCTTTAAGCCTTCTTGTGGATCAGTAGTTGGCTTGCCATCCGCAGTCAATGCCCACCCTTCTGGAATCGCTTGACCATTTTTTGCAGCAACCAGGAGTTTTCCGCGAGCTACAGCAGAAAGTGACATATCTATAACTAAAGGGTCGCTGCTAGCGGTGGGGAAAGCTGCGGCTAGAGGGTTGGTTCCAAAGATTGCTTTTGTACCGCCAACCATCGGCATTGCAGCTGGAGTGTTTCCAAATAGAAGAGAGGCATAACCTGCTCGGGCTGCAGCCTCAACATAATGCCCGGCAACGCCAAAATGATGGCTATTAGTTACAGCTACTAAACCAAGACCATTTTTGGAGGCTAGATTGACTGATAGGTCAGTTGCAAAACGAAGTGCAGGGGAAGCTAGGCCATCACTTGCATCGACCAAAGCAGCTGCCGTTTTAAATGGGCGGACCCTTAACTTGGGGTCTAGCTCGATTCGGCCATTTTTCGCATGCGCAGCATATTGTGAAACTCTCGCCAAACCATGCGAAGCCAAACCATCTAACTCCGCCAGCGCCAGAAACTGTGCAGTCTCATAAGCTGCTTTTGAATTGATCCCAGCAGCTTTGAGCCCTGAGTTTGCTAGCGCAAGAATCTCTGGATAGCTCAGATTCATGAATGCTCTCCACGAATAGGGTCGCTCAAAAGCAGGGTTTTCAGGGCTTGACTAGATCTAGCTTTAGGGAACAAAATAACTGACATATCTGAATCATATAGATGATTTAGATATCTTGCAATACCCAATTCGTGGTGCAGCGCAAGAAGTAGCTCGAAGCGCTGCAGGATGGATGGAGGAGGCGGAAGTAATGAATAAGCATATAACTATTAAATAGTAGACGAGTATATTTTTTTCATAGCTAACTAGCTAAGATATAAAGATTAAATTACCACTGGAGATCACCGATGTTTGAGAATAAAAAATATAATTTAAGTAGACGTTTAGTATTACTTGCAGGCGCACTTACCCTTGCATTACCTCAATTAGCAACAGCACAGTCCTGGCCAACAAAGCCAATTAAGTTAATTATTCCTTTTGCAGCTGGCGGAACCACTGATATTCTTGGCCGACTCTTAGCCCAACAGTTGACGAAAGATCTAGGACAAAACGTCATTGTTGAAAATAAAGGTGGCGCTGGTGGAAATATCGCTGCTGAATTTGTAGCTCAAGCTCCTGCAGATGGTTACACCATCATGCTGGCCTCAGGAAGTATGTTGACCGTGAATCCGAGTTTGTATAAAAAATTGCCGGTTAACTACAGCAAAGATTTTGTGAACATTACCAACGTTGCTAGCGGTCCAATGCTGCTATCTGTCAGCAGCAAAATCCCCGTTAAGAATTTAAATGAATTTATTACCTATGCAAAAACCAAGGATCTGAATTTTGGATCTGCTGGCATCGGCAGTCAGGTTCATATGGCCGCTGAAAACTTAACCTATTCCGCCAACATTCCGGCGACCCATGTACCTTACAAGGGTGAATCTGCTGCTATCAATGACTTAGTGTCAGGGCAAATAGACTTTATGGTTGGGAACCTCACAGCTGCAACGGGTTTTGCAAAAGCAGGTCAAATTAAGCCGATTGCCGTAACTAGCGCTAAACGCGTCAAGCAACTTCCCGATGTTCCAACAGTTGCCGAAAGTGGCATCCCTGGATTTGAAAGCACCGGTTGGTTTGGTTTGATTGCACCGGCCAATACTCCTAAGGTCATTACAGACAAAATCTATGACGCCACCGTTAAGGCAGTGAAGTCAGATGCCATGCAAAAGAGCTTGGAACTTAATGGCTTAAGCCCAGTGGTGAATTCTCAGAAAGACTTTGATGCCCAGATAAAAGCTGAATCAGCTAACTGGGAAAAAGTGATTAAAGGTCGCAATATTAGCGCCCAGTAGTAATTCAAAATGGCTGCAATTTATTGCAGCCATTTTTTTATCTGCAATTTCTTCGCCTTACTCCTTTGAGGACATGCTATGAAATCTACATTATCTTTCGCAATACGCCAAATCTTAACTGCAGCCGCATCTGTTTCTTGCATCATTTCAGCTCCTGCATTTGCTCAAAACTATCCTATTAAGCCCATTACCATCGTCGTGCCATATGTTGCTGGTGGAGATGCAGACCAGTCCGCAAGAAATTTAGCAGCCGTGGCGCAAAACTCTTTAAAGCAATCTATTGTTGTAATGAATAAAGGCGGAGCAAGTGGAGCCATTGGCTCGCAATTTGTTAAAGATGCAGCGCCTGATGGTTACACACTTCTGTTGGCACGGGTTGGTTCGCAAGCAGTGCTGCCAGCGATGAAATCTGATTTGAGTTACAAGTGGAATGACTTTACATTTATTGGCTTGCTGGAGTTAAATCCGGTTGTTTGTGTAGTGCACCCTGACTCACCCTACAAAACATTTGAAGAACTCACCAAGACAATTGTTAGTCAACCTGGAAAGCTCAATTACAGCTCCTCAGGGCCCGGCACTATCCTCAATTTTGCCCCACAGCTCATGTTGCAAACACTTAAATTAAAGCCTGATGCCGCAGTTAATATTAGCTACAAAGGTGGATCAGAAGCCGTGCTTGCTGTTTTAAGTCGTGAAGTAGACTTTAGTTGCGGGAACCTAACATCAGCTCTCACTCAAATTAATGCAGGAAAACTACGAGCTCTTGTTGTAACGACTCCTGAGCGGGTTAAAGAAATCCCTAACGTGCCCACCGCAAAAGAAGCGGGCATGACCTCGCTTGAAACCATCGTCGGATGGAGTGCGCTGTATGGCCCACCAAAAATGCCTCCTGAAATTGTTACCAAATGGACTGAGGTATTAGCCCTCGCAGAGAAAGATGCAGGTTGGCAGGCTGGTAATGTCCGTTATGGTGGTATTCCTCGAATCCTTTCGCCAGCCGATACAGAAAGATTTGCAGCTTCACAATACGCCTCGTATTCGCGCCTAAGCAATCAATTGGGCATCAAATAATTTTTGGACATATGATGAAAAATAATCAAAGTGGCGCCAGTGTTTTAGTTAAATCGCTTCAAATTGCGGGCGTCAAAAAAATATTTACCCTTTCAGGCAACCACATCATGCCTGTTTATGACGCAATTTTTGATTCGGATATTGACCTAATTCATACTAGGCATGAAGCAGCTGCAGTTCATATGGCAGATGCCTGGGCTAGATTGACAGGGGATGTTGGCATTGCCTTGGTCACTGGTGGGCCTGGCCATGCTAATGCAATTTCAGCCTTATACACAGCAAGCATGTCTGAATCACCAGTTGTTCTGCTATCAGGCCACGCCCCTATCAATCAATTAGGGAAAGGGGCATTTCAAGAGATGGCGCAGGCTGATATTGCAGCACCCCTCACCAAGGCTTCATGGGCTTGCCAGAAGACGGAAGATATTGCCTCAGACATAGCCAAAGCAATTCAAATTGCCAGGTCTGGTAGGCCTGGTCCAGTGCATCTTAGCCTACCAACTGATGTGCTGGAGTCACAATCGATAGAGGGCATCGCATTACCAAAGCTCTCAGACTTTAAAGCAAAGAAAATGGAAGTACCAGCTGCTGATATTTCTCAAATCATCACTAAGTTACAGAAAGCAAAAAAACCATTGGTGCTTACTGGACCGATGATGCAGTCAAAGACAGGCAGAGCGACACTCCTGGCATTAGAAAATGCATTGGGAGTTCCAGTGATCGGCATGGAAAGTCCACGCGGCATTGGCGACCCTGGCCTCGGGGCATTCTCGGAAATATTAAGCCAAGCAGATTGCATCTTATTACTTGGCAAGAAATTAGACTTCACGCTCAAGTTTGGTCAAAGCCCAGGCATCAACAAGGATTGCATCTTCCTTCAAGTGGATCCCGAGAAAGAAGAAATCGATAGAGTAAAGCGAGCATTGGGTGAGCGCTTAATAGGCTCCACGATCTGCAGCGTACCTGAAACCATCGAAGCAATTCTAAATTTCCCAGCATTACAAGCTGCCGCGCTGTCGGAATGGAATGCAGTTGTGAAATCCGCAATTAACCATCGCCCAACAGCCTGGGCAAGCTTAAGCTCTGAATCTGGAAAAATTCATCCTGTACAAGCATTTACACCCCTGCAAGTCATCTTAGATAGCAATCCAGACTCCGTATTAATTTGTGATGGTGGAGAAATTGGTCAGTGGGCTCAGGCCTGTCTAAGGGCTCCAAATAGAGTTCTTAATGGAGTTGCAGGATCGATTGGTGCAGGACTTCCTTTTGCTGTAGCTGCAAGCGTGGCTAAACCAAATGTTCCCATTATTGCGGTTATTGGTGATGGCACCTTTGGATTTCATAGCGCTGAAATTGATACCGCCGTTCGCTATCGACTGCCCTTCACCCTCGTAATAGGCAATGATGCAAAGTGGAATGCGGAGTACCAGATACAAGTTCGAGAATATGGAGAAGATAGAACCATCGGTTGTGAGTTACTACCTTCTCGCTATGAAAAAGTCTGTGAAGCTTTCGGGGGTTTTGGTGAATTAGTAATGGATGCGGATGAGATTCTTCCCGCAGCGCAAAGAGCCATGGAAAGCAAACTACCCGCCTGCATTAATGTCATGATTAATGGGCTAGCGGCACCCAATATTAAGCAGATTTAACTTGCAGTCAATAGACCCGTTTATTCGTCAGTGCCAAGAAATCATTGGCACTGACTATGTCTATATCTCCGATGCTGATAAAGAGCCTTATCTAATTGACTGGGGTAAGCGCTTTGTTGGCTCAGCTAAAGCGGTTCTCAAACCCAAGAGTACGCAAGAGGTTGCAGCCCTAGTAAAACTATGCCAAACGCATGACATCTCGATCGTTCCCCAAGGTGGGAACACTGGGCTATGCGGAGGGGCAACTCCAGACAACAGCGGAAATTCTGTTGTCATCAGCACTGCAAGGCTGAATGCAATTCGAAATATAGATCTAGAGAACTCCGCCATTACAGTCGAGGCGGGCGTAATTCTATCCCATGCTCAAGAGGCGTCTGTTGCGGCTGGCAAATTATTTCCACTGAGCCTAGCCGCCGAAGGAAGTTGTACCATTGGTGGAAATCTTGCAACCAACGCAGGCGGCATTCAAGTATTGCACTATGGAAATATGCGAGACCTTACTTTAGGTCTAGAGGTGGTTACACCTAGCGGAGAAATCTTTAATGGTCTTCGTAGCTTACGAAAAGATAACACTGGCTACGCCCTTAAAGATTTGTACGTTGGCTCAGAAGGCACCTTGGGAATCATCACTGCAGCAACTTTAAAACTGTATCCCCTGCCCCGCTCTAAGGCGACAGCTCTAGTTGGCCTAACGAGTATTGAATCTGCCATAGAATTTATTGAACTTTCCAGAGTGGCATGCAATGCAAACCTCACTGCATTTGAATTGATATCGACTCGAGCATTGAGTCTCATTCCCAAGACCACAAAAAACTTTGACTCGCTTCTAAATACCGCATCAGGCTGGGCAGTATTACTCGAATTCTCCAGTATGGAGGATGGTGTCAAATCCCAATCTCATATGGAGACACTGCTATCAGAAGCCTTTGAGTCAGACCTCATCACTGATGCAATCATTGCAAACTCGATACAGCAAAGCAAAGACTTGTGGTCTATTAGAGAGAGCATTCCCGAGGCGCAACTAAGGCTTGGGACTATTATTAAGCACGATATTTCCCTGCCAATTTCCGCGCTTCCTAGCTTTATAGCAAGTACAGGAATGCAGCTTGAGAAGCATTACCCCAACGCACACACCATCATTTTTGGTCACTTAGGGGATGGTAATTTACATTACAATCTCGCACCCAACTCCCCCGAACTGTCAGGATGGATTGAGGAAAATCGCACATCAATCAATCAACTAATACACGACGAAGTCTATCGATATTCTGGATCATTTTCCGCTGAACATGGTATCGGGCAATCAAAAAAAGATGAATTACCGCTCAGGAAAAGTGTCGTGGAAATTGAACTCATGCGAACTATCAAAAAAGCACTCGATCCAAAAAATATAATGAATCCAGGGAAAATTCTTTAGATAATCTGCTTAATTAATAACATCGAACCAGCAAACACTAATATTGACCCATAGGCGATACGCATAGAGGCATTGCTCAGCTTGGTGTGAACATGGGAGCCCGCCCAAATTCCCAAGAAAGTCACCGGCAATAAGCAAACCGCAAGACCAATTACATCCCAGCTCAAGATGAGTCCCGTAACTAGCATCAAGGTAAGCCGTAAAAAAGTCAGCATAAAAATAGCAAATGCCATAGTTGCACGAAGTACCTTGGGGTTGTTAATTCTTAAGCCAAGATAAGAGACGTATACCGGTCCGCCAGTAGCAAAAAGCGCAGTGAATACACCGCCAAAGAATCCAAATGGCATAGCCCACCATTTATTAATCGGATCGCGAGACTCGATATTCCTCTGAACCAAAACACGAATACCGTTAATAGCTGCAAATGTCCCAAGAATTAACAGTAAGGGTTCGCTTGGCGCCTTTATCAATAAAAAGATACCCAATACCATTCCTATTAAGCTAAAAGGAAAGAGCCATTTCAATTCTTGAATATTCGCATCACCGGATGACTTCCTGCCGACATAAAGTGAGGCGCAGATATCAATGATGACCATCATTGGAACCACAACCTTGAGAGGATACATCTGAACCAATAATGGCACAGATACTATTGATGAGCCAAATCCAGAAATTCCAAAGATGAAAAATCCGCAAAGAACTATTAAAGCTGCTAGCACAAATGAGGCTGGCTCAATCAATTCAAAAATATTAAGCCTCTACCAAAATAGTCTCACCAGGTTTAATCATCGTGAATTGAACTGGCCTATTTTTAATTTCTAAACCATCTTTACCTAGATGAGCAGCGGTAAAGTACGACTCCTCCAAAGAGCCGGGCTGAGGAAAATCATCACGATAATGAGCGCCTCTCGAGTTTTCTCGAGCAAGGGCAGCCTCTGTTACTGACTTACTCACTAAGATCAGGTTACTTAAATTCATCCAATCTTGCCAAGTAATGCTGTATTCCCTTTGGATATTGCCAACTCCCATTTGATGCAGTTGCCTATCTAGCTCATCGAGCTTCACGCGAGCACGTAACAAACTTTCCCTGGTTCTGGAGATACCCACGTCATCCCACATACATTCAGCTAGAGCATCACGAATCGATTCAATATCGCCCGCCGGTCTCTCTAATGGAGCCTCATGCGCCTTGATACTGGCGCGCACTTCTTCCATATTGCACTCTTGCAAATTCTGAGATACGACCCACTTCGCCATTTCTTCGCCGGCAATACCGCCAAATACAGTAGAGTTGGCCACACCATTTCCACCTAAACGATTAGCTCCGTGGACCCCTCCAGTATCTTCACCTGCTGCAAATAAACCTGGTAACTCGGTGCTGCAGTCCGCCTTAAAAATTAATCCGCCCATCATGTAATGCGCAGTTGGGACCACCTCTACTAGATCTCCCGCCAAATCAAAGCCACTGTCGGCACATCGCTCGACCATACCTTTGAATTGCTTGCGCACATTATCAGGACCAAGGTGGCTCATCTGAATGTAGACGCCGCCATTCGGGGTAGCTCTACCTGCCCTAATTTCAGAATTAATCGATCGCGAAACGATATCTCGAGTAGCGCGTTCATTACGAGGATCGTAGTTGCCCATAAAGCGCTCTTGATTGCCATTGAGCAAATATCCGCCTGCACCACGCAATCCTTCCTCAAGTACGGTTCCCGTCATCCTAGTGCCCGGCCCTGCTAATAATCCGGTAGGATGAAATTGCACCATCTCCATGTCGCGTAAAGTAAGGCCCGCACGAAGTGCCATAGCTAGGCCGTCACAACTCTTATCACCCGAAGGTGTGTGGTACTTGTACATTGTTGGTCCGCCACCTGTAGCCAACAGCACTGCTTTAGCTCGTACCAGTGTGAACTGACCAGTCGTCATATTAAGCATTAATACGCCAGCAAGTGACTTTCCATCAGCACTATGAATTAACTCGACTGCCCTATGCTCCTCAAGACGATGAATTCCTCTTGACCATACCTGCTCAGCCAGTCGACTGATAATTTCAATACCAGTCAAATCTCCCTTATGAACTGTTCGGTCAAATGTTTGTCCAGCAAACGCTTTTTGATGAACTGTGCCATCCGGATTGCGGTCAAAGAAACAGCCGAGCTCATTCTCAAGCTCACGAATACGTTCAACCGCCTTATTTACCAATGTCCAAGCCAACTCTTGATCCGACAACCATTTACCACCTTCGATTGTGTCCATAAAATGACGTTCAACAGAGTCGCCCTCTGCTAGTGCCACGTTATAACCACCTTGCACCATGCGAGTACAACCACATTTACCCAGCAGTCCCTTTACGGCAATGGTGATATGAAGATTTGGATTGGTTTGGTGTGCGTGCAGAGCCGCAAAAAGTCCTGCACCGCCAGAACCGAGAATGAGAATATCTGTTTCAAGCGTGGCGATATTCATAAGGAAATTCCTAAGCTCTTTAATACAGCCTCTTTATTGCGTGCAACATCACTTTTCACTTCTTGATAAATGCTGCCGCCATGACTATCCATTGCCACTAGTAAAGGGCCAAAGTCTTTGATCTTGAAACGCCAAAGAGACTCTGGATTGAGATCATCCATATCCACATCTTCAATTTGCTCAATCCACGTTGTCTCTAACGCCGCTGTACCCCCAATAATTGCAAGATATACGCCGCCAATTTCCTGAAAGGCTGCTGCAGAGTCTTCGCGCATACCGCCCTTACCTACAATCATTCGCACACCATTCTCGGTCATCAATGGACGAGTAAAACGCTCCATACGATCTGAGGTGGTTGTACCAATACAGATTGCTTGATACCCGGCTGGAAATTCTTCACTTACCGCTACCTTGCGCACATTCGGGGCCGTATGAATTACTGCATGACCATTAAGATCAAAGCGAGTCTTTCGACCCTTATCAAACATATGGATTTGCGTAGCATCCCGAATACCAAATAAGGTGTTTTGCAGAGTCACCGTGTCATTAATACGCAGCTTACGAATATCCGATTCACTAACGGGAGTTGGAAGGTTATAGTGGGCCATCTTGATTCCTAGAATCCGTAAGTCACACCATTAGGCGTGAAGGTTGCTCGCGCTCTACGCGCTGAGTGACACTGCATATTGACGGCTACTGGATTTAAGGTGATATGGGTATGGGCAAGTTCTACATGAACTGCAAAAGCCGTACCGTCGCCACCCAAGCCTTGGGGGCCAATACCCAATTTATTCACGGCAGCAGTTAATTCTTGCTCTAACTTAGCACCCTCTTCGTCGCTACAGATGCTACCTAATGCTCTTGTAGCGGCACGCTTGGCCATCGCAACACATTGCTCAGAGGTACCACCGATGCCAACACCAACAATCGTTGGCGGACAAGTTTTGCCTCCCGCAGACACAACGCTCTCGATCACAAAGGCTTTAACGCCATTAATTCCATCAGCAGGAATGGCCATCTTCAAAAAAGAATTGTTTTCTGAACCACTCCCTTTGGGAACCATCTCGATTTCAAGCATCTCATCATCATCACAAAAATCGATGCTGATTGCCGGCATATCAATGCCGCAGGATGTGTGATTATTCTTACGCGTAATCGGATGCACTACAGAGGAGCGCAATGGGTACTCAGTAGTTGCACGTTCGCAACCTTTACGAATCGCTGCCTTGAGTTCCATACCATCTAGTTGCACATTACGGCCAATCTTGACCTTATAAATTGGCAAACCAGTATCTTGGCAGAGTAGATTGTCCTCGCGCTCCGCAACGGTAATGTTCGTGATCATCGTTTTGAGAACCACCTGAGCACGTGCATCTGATTCACCCTGATTTAAGCGCTCAATGCCGGCTTTAACATCATCTGGAAGCACCTTTAAGGCGCGAATATAGAGCTCCTTGCAAGCCTCTTCAACTGCTTTCATTTGTAACTGCATAAATTACCCAATCAATTTGCCAAATACAAAAATAGAAGGCCGCAAGTAATACCGAACAAAATGGCTGCTTGGGTCCAAGCCTTACGCAAACCACGCCATGGACCAAACTCAATCATGATGAGCCGAATTCCGCCTACCAAATGGATCGCCAGCAAAATAACTAGCGCCCACTCACCGAATTTAAAAACCCAAAAGTCCGTTAGGCCTAGATAGCGCTCAAACCCACTAGCACCGCGCAAAGACTGCGAAAGCATCAAGAAATGCAAGGGGATGAAGCAAGCGAGTAGAAGCCCTGAGAAGCGATGGCATGCATAAGCAAAGTAAGAGAGGTGAGACTTTGCGCGTAAATCGAGCTTTGGTCTTGAGCTCATAGCGCACCTCCGGTGTAGACACCAACTACCGCGGTGGTTCCCAGAACAAGTATGAGGACTGCCAAGAGTGAAGATAGGGCTTTAGAAATAAATCCCTTAGAAAACGTTTCTTCAAGAATATTGGCCAAGCCAATAGGGGCATGTACAAAGCAGGCTAAAACAAAAATCTCATAAAAAATAGCAAAAGCAATATTGCCCTGAGTGCGCCCCAGAATCTCCTCAGCAGTTAAGCCGCCACGTATTGCATAGAAAATAATGACCAGGTGGATGCTGACGCAGATACCCAAAACCATGGCACTGATTCTTTGGGCATACCAAAGCTTTGCCTGCATTACAGCTTGACTCATAACTTGCCCCACTTGCTTCCTCGCACAGCAGCTCTTGCTACTAACTTTTTTAAACCAGCAATACTGGCTGTAGGTTCAAGCTTCTTAGGGCAACGCTCTGTGCAGGATCCCTGCGTATGGCATGCGTGGCAACCTTCATCGCCAGCAACGGCACGTAGGCGATCCAATTGCTGCACATCACGCACATCATTCGTTAAGGTCCAAGCACGATTCAAGGCGGCTGGGCCGAGATAGTTAGGGCGGCTCTGAACAACCTCGCAAGAGGAATAACAAACACCACAACCAATACACTCAATACCAGCATTGGCTAATTGACGTTCAGGTGACTGCGGCTCAACTCTTGCAAAATCATCGTGACGGGTTTTATCCCCTTTAAAAAAACCAACCGCACCCTTCCATTTATCAAAGAACTCTCGCATATCAGTAGCAAGGTCTTTAATGACTGGCAGATTATTCAGGGGGGCAATCTCTAGGGAATCCCCTTCAACAATCTGGGAAACGTGAGTACGACAGGTCCAGCGAGCAACGCCATTCACTGTCATGGCGCAAGAACCACACATACCTACTCGACAAGCGAATCGGTAGCTGAGGGTTGGATCTAGCTTGCGCTGAATAAAGGTAACGACATCCAGTACCGTTTGATTTGGATTGCGAGGCACCAAATACTCAACAAACTCACCCTCTTGAGCACCGCGCCAGACTTTTACTTTGAGATCTGAATTAGACATGGGGTCAATTATATCGATAGATAGTAAAAAATAAATCGAATATAATTTTCTTTCAGATAAAAAAATACTTTATATTAAATTCCATGTCCAGCATAAAAGTACTCAAGAATTTTTTAGCTATTTCTCGCCATAAGAGCGTGGCAGCCGCCGCACGCGAAATAGGCCTTACGGCTGCTGCTGCAGGACAGCAATTACAGCAACTAGAGGCCGATATTGGAGTAGAGTTATTTGATAGAACCAAACGCTCCATGACCCTTAATCACCATGGTAGATCCTTGGTTGAACCAATTCAGGAAATCATTGCGCGCTATGAGATGCTAGGATCGGGCCTTAAGTCTGAACTCAGTGGCACTATTGTCCTGGGCGCACTAGTCTCAACCTTAATGGGCGCCTTTGGAAATACCTTAAATGAGCTCAAGCAGAACTACCCAGAACTTGAAATTAAACTCATTGCCGGTCTTTCTAGCAACTTTCTAGAGCAAATAATTGAAGGTAGTTTAGATGCAGCAATAGTGACTGAGTCACCCTATGCATTACCCCAGAATGTTCAATGGACCGAGCTTTATACAGAGCCCATGATTGTGATTTACCCCGCAAGAAAAAATAAAAAAGGGTTTGCGCCAAAAGAGCTGGCTAGCGAATTTCCGTTTATCCGTTTTGAGCGAAACACTTGGACTGGCCATCTCGTAGATCAAACTATTCGGGCAAATAAATTAAACATTAAAGAGGGCATGGAGCTCAATTCAGTAGAGGCGATCATTGAGCTTGTAAGGCAGGGGCTTGGGTATTCCATTGTTCCCAAGCTAGCTAACGTCTCTTGGGAAAACGACCGCCAACTAAAGATATCCGAACTACCTGGAAAAACAATTTACCGAAAAGTTGGCTTATTAGAGCGAAAAAATAATAGTCGCAAAAATATTACTCAAGCAATCAAGCAGCACTTTTTATCCGGTCTATAGCGCCTCTCTGTAGAGAGCAGCAGCATCTGCAAGTTGAATTTCTCGTGGGCTATTCATCAAAAGACGGGTTTGCAACATAGCATCTTTCGCCAGTTGATCTATGTCCTTTTCAGCAATCCCAACATCTCTTAAGCGCGTATGTAGTCCCAATTCTCCAGCCAGAGAGCCCAGATAATCTACCAGTTGCTCGGCTTGTTGCATGGTTGAGCCTTGCAAACCAGGCTTGATAATCTGCCCAAGCTCGGCATACATCGCATGCGCCACCTTTAAATTGAAGCGCATCACTGGGGCCAGCACCAGAGAATTCGAGAGTCCATGGGGCACATGAAATCTTGCCCCTATTGGATAAGCCAAAGCATGTACTCCAGCGACTGGTGCATTGGTAAATGCCATTCCACCTAAACATGCTCCGAGCAGCATATTTTCCCGAGCTTCAATATCTCCCCCAGTGAAGACTGCACGATGCAGGTTTTTCGACAGCAATTGCAGCGCTTCTTTTGCAAGGCAATCGGCTATCGGATTTTTTAAATGCTTCGTTGTAAATGCCTCAATTGCATGCACCATCGCATCAATTCCAGTTGCTGCAGTGACATGCGCAGGAAGACCCAATGTTAATTCAGCATCTAAAAGCGCAAGGTCCGGCAATAGATGTGGAGACAGGACACCCTTCTTTTCACTCTCACTTACTGTCACTACCGAACTTTTAGTCACCTCTGATCCGGTGCCTGCGGTGGTAGGTACCAATATCAAAGGTAGCCTTGGCCCCTTAGCATTGCCGATACCGTAGATATCAGCTAACTTCTCATGGCCCAGTGATAGCAATGCAACTAGTTTTGCCACATCCATTGAACTTCCACCGCCAAAGCCCACAATGCAATCAACCTGATAGTCTTGCGCCGCCTTGACTGCCGCCTCAATGATTGAAACTGATGGATCAGCCTGAACTTCTGAAAAAATATGCACCGGAATATGCAGCGCCTCAAATTGAGGCAGCGCTTTTTCCAACAATCCTGCAGCAAGAACACCGGGGTCCGTAACAATCAAGACTTTGCTAGCGCCCTGTTTTCGAGTCATTTTTGCCAACTCGGTAGACCCTCCCCGCTGAACTAAGATGGACCGAGTCGAATGAAAATCAAATTGCATACGCAATCCTTTGGTAATAATTTAAAGCAATCAGCAGTGTTATTAGAATGGCTTCAGCAAAACCTTTGCAGCAGCAGTCTTACCAGCATGCAAATCCATAAATGCTTGGGGGCCATCATCTAAAGATCGCTTTTCTACCCAAGACAAATCTCCGAAAGCATTACGAGCCAGCAAATTGACTGTGGCCTGCAAATCAACCGTTGAGTAGGTATAAGTTCCTAATAGCGTAATCTCTGCGAGAGTTAATTTACGCATATCAATTTCGCTTGACCAGTCCTGTAGGCCGACATGCATGATCACGCCGCCAGGCTTGATAGCAGCCATAGCAGTATTGCGAGTGACAGCAGCACCAACACAGTCCATCACAAATTCATAGGCATTCTCAGTTATCTTCTCTTCAACTGGGTTGTAGGTTTTACAAGCAGCGTGGAGTTCAACTGCTTTTCTTCGTAATGGATTTACTTCAGCGACAGTCAAATCACCGACCCCGTAGTGCTTTAGAAGCAAGGCCGCCAACATACCAATCGCTCCACCGCCGATGATTAAGACGCGGCACTCCTGAATTGGTCGCTCAAGCGCACGCATCGATAAATTAATCGCATGAACCGCTGTTGCTGCTGGCTCAGTAAGCGCTGCTGCATCCAAAGAAAGGCCCTCTGGAATAGCAATCAAGGTACTTGCCGGAATACTCATGTACTCCGCAAATGCTCCCGGCCTAGTCATCCCCACCATCGTGCGGTTGGCACATAAATTATTTCTACCCTGCAAACAAAACTCACAAGAGCCACAGGTAATGAGCGGATTTCCTGTCACTCTTTGACCAGTAGAAAATAATGGGGTGCAAGCCTCTGCTATTGTTCCAGCAAATTCGTGCCCCAACACAAGGCCTGGCTTTCTTCTGGGGTCATGCCCATGAAAAGCATGCATATCACTACCGCAAATTCCAACCGACTCAATTTTTAAAATAACTTCTCCATCAGCCAAGATGGGATGTGGTCGATCTAAGATTTGCATCTCATTAGGTTGCGTATAAACCAAGGCTTTCATAGCTCTCTCCTTAGGATGCGGTGTAACCACCATCCAGCATGATAGTTTGACCAGTGATGTATGAGGATGCGTCGCTGGCTAAAAATATTGCCAAGCCATCGACATCTTTAATTTCCCCATTGCGACCAATAGCCGTTTTACTTGCGTGCATTTTGACTAGCTCTGGATCACCAAAGACTGGCGCAGTTAATGCGGTTGGGAAAAAACCGGGGCCAATAGCATTACAAGTAATACCAAATTTTGACCACTCCTGCGCAATCGCACGAGTCAACTGCACTATTCCACCCTTGCCTGCACCATAGGGAGCACTGTTTCCAAATGCTCTAAAGCTTTGCAGAGAGGCAATATTAATAATGCGCCCCCACTGCTGGGTTTTCATTTGGGGAGCTAAGGCCTGCGTCAAAAAAAATGGGGCGCCTAGGTGGACATTCAATTGCTCTTGCCAGCTTTTCGGAGAGACCACTGCAAATGGCTCGCGCAAATTCATACCAGCAGCGTTCACTAAAATATCGACCTTGCCCAACTTATTCAATACCTTCTGGGATAACTCTGTCGACTCCTCAAGCACACTGAGGTCAGCTCCAAACCAAGTCACCTCAACACCTTGCTTACCAAGACGCTTAGCAGCTGCAAGCAACTGCCCTTCTCTACGAGCTGCGATAGCAATCTTGGCACCAGCCAGACCGAGTGCCAAGGCGATACCCTCACCCAATCCACTACTACCGCCTGTAATGAGGGCAGTTTTTCCCTGCAAACTAAAGAGCTGATTGATCTTCATACTCATACTTCCACCGGTGTTCCAAGATCAAACGTTTCATTCGGGAAATACTTTTCCAAACGATCGTCGGCAGTCCGGGCATGTGCCTCCATGCCCTCTAGACGACTGATCCTAGCAGTCACCAAGGCCATCTCCTTGCTACCTTCGCGAGTCATCTTCTGCCAGGTGAGGGTTTTCATAAACTTATGAACCGATAGTCCACCCGAGTATCTAGCGGCACCTTTAGTAGGTAGAACATGATTTGGTCCACTAGTCTTGTCACCAAATGCGACGGTGGTCTCTTCACCCAAAAATAGCGATCCATAACAAGTCAAGTTACTTAACCACCAATCTAAATCTTTTGCATGTACCTCTAAATGCTCGCTGGCATATTTGTCCGATACCTGAGCCACCTCTTCGCGAGAACTGCAGACGATCACCTCGCCATAGTCACGCCAAGCACAAGCTGCCGCATCTTTTGCGGTAGGCGGCAATAAATCAATCATTTGCGGCACCAATTGCATCACTTCATGCGCTAGTTTTTCTGAAGTTGTAAATAGCCAAGCAGGGGATTCATGGCCATGTTCTGCTTGCCCCACGAGATCGCTGGCAACAATCTTAGGATCAGCCGTTTCGTCAGCAATAATGCCTATCTCAGATGGGCCAGCAAAAACATCAATACCCACCTTACCGAAAAGCGTACGTTTGGCTTCTGCAACAAATTTATTCCCAGGGCCTACAACAACGTCAGCAGGCTTTCCAGTGAATAGCCCGTAAGCCATAGTAGCAATCGCCTGAACGCCCCCTAAAGTCATAATTACATTGGCACCGGCGGCCTTAAAGGCATAAAGCACATAGGGGTGCATCCCCCCTCCACGAAATGGACTGGAGCAGGCAATAATATTTTTTACACCAGCAGCTTTTGCAGTAGCAACCGTCATATAGGCTGATGCGATATGGGCATATCGACCAGAAGGCGCATAGCATCCAACCACATTTACCGGCAACACCACTTGACCAGCTGTAACACCAGGATGCAAGGTTGTTGAAAAATTCTGAATACTATTTTTTTGAGCAATCGCGAAGTCGTAAACCTGCTTCACCGCAAAATCAATATCTTTCTTAACGTGATCAGGGACTTGTGACAGAGCTGCATTGATAGCTTCATCAGACATCACTATTTCACCAGACCATTTATCGAGCTTGGAGGCATATTCTTTAACGGCTATCTCACCACTCTTCTCAATATTCGCCAGCATTTCAGTCACTACTTGCTGCGCAGTGGATGTTTCAGTTTCTGGCGTCTTCGCAGCTTTTTTTAAATAGTTTGTAGACATTTTTTAACCTTCATTTTGTAAGCGCTTACAGATTGTTTTCTAAAAAATGAGGTTTCCCCCATTTTTTAGATTTACCAACTAACTACTACTTACTGTTATTTGCAAACTCTCGGAGTTTCTTGTCTGCGTTGACCATTTTCATAAACTCGTCAGTAATATATTCATTAGCTGGCGGAATAGTTTGAATGGCTCCAGTAGATTGCATAAATGCGGCTATGGAATTAAACCAACCGTCAACTTGTGAGGGCCCTTTAGAGCTGTCCATAATCTTCATTTCACCAGCAAGATCAAAAGTTGGACGAGTATCGAACTCTTTCTTCATTGATGCTTCAGAAATCGTTACGCCACCCTGCTCATAAAACTTTTTCATCATGGCAATAGCCTGTGGCTTATTAGCATTCATCCACTTCCAGGTACGCAAATAAATTGCCAAGAATTTAGCCACATTTTGTGGATTTTCTTTTGCATAATCACCACGCACAATCAAGGCTCCGGGTACGATTGCCCCGCCGTCTTTGCCGCTACAAATTACCTTAGCACCAGCCTTTTCTTCTAAGGTATAGATATTAGGTGCCCATACGCCACCAAAATCTGCGTTACCTGATGACATCGCAGAAATAATCTCGCCCTGGCCCATATTTTTAATGGTGACATCGGTTTTAGATAAACCATACTTCTTCAAGCAAGATTGGACAGCATAATCACCAGTCGAGTTGCCTGTAAGAACAATCGTCTGTCCTTTGAGTGACTGCGGATTCGCAGCAAAGGCTTCAGCAGCTTTTGGAGTTGCTAATAAAGCATTCCCCATGGACTCGTCATTAGAAAGTCCAATAGTCTTAATTCCGAAGCGCACATAGCCCAATACCGCCGGCACTGATCCAGTACCCCCTACATCCCAAGACTTTGAGGCGGAAGCAGCAATTTGAGGCACTCCGGCTGGAAAAGTACTGAATTCAGGCTTGAGGCCTAGCTCAGCCCACCAATTTTTCTCAGTTGCCACATAAAATGGCAACGCCCAATAAAGCGCAGGCTGATAACTCACCTTAATTTCCGTTAAGGCAGGCTTTGCTTGCGCCTGTACATGACTAATACTGACTGCCGTTAGGACAGTTACCCCCAAGATACTTGCTAATGTTTTTTTAAATTGCATTTTTGTCTCCCTCGTTATTTACCAAAATGAATTAATGATCAACGCCTAGGTTTTGCTCCCGTAACAACTTCCAAATCTGACTACGTAACTGCACAAACGAACTTAAATCCATTACATCCTCAATACGTGTATGGGTATCCCAGCCCTCTTGTTCACGAATAGGCTTAATTTCAATTACATCCCGAATCAGACCAGGCCTTCGCGACATCACCACTACACGATCCGCGAGATATACCGCCTCTTCAACTGCATGCGTAATAAATAAAACCGTTTTAGGATTTTTACGAGCAAGCCTTACGAGCTCTTCCTGCATCACTACTCGTGTTTGCGCATCCAATGCACCGAACGGCTCATCCATCAAAAGCACCTCAGGCTCGAGCACATAAGCGCGTGCAATGGCGACGCGTTGTTGCATGCCACCAGATAATTGATGGGGATAAGCCTTCTCATAACCCTCTAAACCCATTAAGGAAATCAATCGGGCCGTCTTATCGCGCTTTTCTTCAGCACCCATACTCATCGACTTCAAGCCAAACTCAATATTCTCTTGAACTGTCTTCCAGGGAAATAAGGCAAATTGCTGAAAAACAACTGCGCGATCGGGACCCGGACCTTTTACTTCTTTGCCGCCAACCAGAACACGCCCCTTAGTCGGCATCTCTAAGCCAGCCACCATACGCATGCAAGTAGTTTTACCGCAACCAGATGGTCCAACAATCGCCACGAACTCCTTGTCTTTCACTACCAAGTCAATACCGCCCACGGCCAAAAACTCTTTACCGCCTTGCTTGAAGCTTCTCTCCACGGAATCAAAAACAATATCTGCCATAAATTAAATTTCTTTATAGTGAACAGCAAACTTTTCGGCTTGCCTTAAAAGTACATCAATCAATAAACCGATCAGTCCAATTGCGATCATGCCGCTCATCACAATATCTGTTTGGATACTTGCCTGACCTTTAACCATCATGTAGCCCACCCCGCTAGATGCCACGATCAGTTCAGCACCCACTAAGGATTGCCATCCCAGTCCCGCAGAAATCCTTAGCCCAGCAATAATGGATGGAATGGCCGCAGGAAATAAAACCTCTGTCATCAAACGTAACTTGCCTGCCCCCAGCATTTTTGCAGCTTCAAGATATTTTTTATCGACGTGAATAGCGCCACGGTAGGCGTTAATTAATACCGGTGGAAATGCCCCCATAAAAATCACTAAGACAGGGCCACCAATACCCGTTCCAAACCAAAGCGCTGCAAATGGAACCCAAGCAATTGGCGCCACAAAACGAATGCTTTCAAAAAACGGGGTAATGAGTTGATTTGCAAACCGAGATAAAGCCATTAATAGACCAAGTGGCACGCCAATAACAACAGCCAACACGAAGCCGTACAGGAATCGTTGAAAACTAGAAGTAATATGCGTAAATAGCGTGTACCCAGAAAAGGGTTCTTGCATTAGATGAATGAATTTAAAAAGAACCTCATGAGGCATTGGTAGAAATTGCTTAGGCACAAGACCTAACATGGCTGAAAGATACCAAAACCCAATAAAACTAGCGACACCTAATCCAGTCCAAAATACAAATGCACCCTGGTTCAAACGCTCTTGGTGTGCCATCATGCTCTCCAAGGCATTGCAATGCGCTCAGCCTTAGCCAAAATCTGCGTCATTAACCATCCAGAAATTGCAACGCTAATCATGCCAACCAAAATCATAGCGGGATTGATATCTTGTGCCGCCTGATTCAAGATTGAGCCCAAGCCCAGTGTGGCGCCCACTAATTCCGCAGCAACTAAGGTAGTCCATGAAGCTTGAAGTGAGAGTCTTAATCCCGTAAAAATAAGTGGCAAAGCTCCAGGAATCAAAACCTCACGGTAATAAGCAAAGCGGCTAATCCCCAGCATAGCCGCCGCTTCACGCTGCGGAACTTCAATCGACCTCACACCGGTAAAACTATTAATAACAGCTGGCACAAAAGCAGCCACAAAGATCACCATGACCTTAGCTGAATTACCCAATCCCAGCCAAACAATTGCCAATGGTATCCATGCCAGAGGAGGAATAGGTCTTAAGGTTAAAAAGATAGGGTTTACAAAAGCTTCAACTTTTTTATTGGCCCCCATCAAAATTCCCAGCAGAATTCCCAAAGAAGAGGACACCAGAAATCCCGTGGTAACTAAGAGCATGCTTTGCAAGACATGCTGATACAAGTTGCCGTTGCCGTACCCCTGCAGCGCAATAATCCTGAATGAATTCCAGGTCTCGATTGGTGTAGGAAATCTCGCGCTCGATATAGCACCCGTCCATTCGGTCAGTCCAAACCAAACGAAAAGCAAAAGACCAAAAAATAAAAAGAGGGAAAAAATTCTGCTAAAAATTTCTAATTCCTTATAGAATCTCTAAAAATGTAAGCGCTTTCACAACTACCTTTAATTTACCAGCAATATAAAATCTGTATACACACTTGTTTAAGTATTTACCCGAACTAATGATAAAAAATCTATGAGCACGGTCACGATCCATGATGTTGCATCTGCAGCAAAAGTTTCTACTGCAACTGTATCGCGAGCCTTAAATCGCCCAGAAACCGTCAGCATCGCACTGAGGGAAAAAATTAACAGTGTTATTAAAAGATTGGGTTATATCCCCAACGCTGGAGCGCGCTCCCTGATGCTTAAGCGCTCAGGGACAATCGGTGCGATCGTGCCTACGCTTGATAACGCTATTTTTGCTCAAGGTCTTGCAGAGTTTCAGAAGCAATTGAATCAAGCCGGATATCAACTTTTAGTTTCAAGCACGAATTACGACCCCGTCATTGAATCAACCCAGATCAATAACCTCCTAGCGCGAGGAGTCGAAGGAGTGGTTCTTTTTGGGACCAGTCAGGAAAGAGACGCCCTCAAGCTATTAAAAACTCGGAATATTCCCTATATTCATGTTGGCTCGCTTTCAACCCCTTTTAATGGATTTGCATCAGGGTTTGATAATAAAGAGGCCATCAAGCTAGGTGTTAAGCACCTCCTGGAAATGGGGCATAAACATTTCGGCATCCTGACAGGCATTACCGCTGATAATGATCGCGCAAAAGATCGAGTCTTGGGAGTTCTAGAATTACTAGCTCAGAAAAAAATTTCCCTCAAACCTGAGTTGATCGTGGAATGTCACTACGAGCTGCAGGAAGCAAGGCTAGGATTGAAAAAGCTGCTATTGTCCGATCCCAAAATTACCGCCATTATTTGCGGGCAGGACGTACTTGCCCTAGGGGCGCTGCTTGAAGCTCAAAACCAAAACATTAAAGTTCCCAAGGATCTATCGATTATTGGCTTTGATGATCTAGAAATATCCAGGCACATATTGCCAAGCCTAACTACCATAAACATTGATGCAATTAGCATGTGGGCTCAGGCAGCCAATCATTTAATTTCGCAAATCAATGGCGTTAAAAATTTACCAAAAAAGATTAAGACTGGAGTTCATCTGGTAATCCGCGGATCAACAGCTACCGCTCCAAAATACAAGAAAATATAAGCTAAAGAAAAAACCACCCCGTAGGGTGGTTGAAAAAAATTCATGGAGGTACTACCTAAGAATGAACAACAACTTCATCGTATTCCATTGAAAGGCTCTCCCAATTTCGTATTGCTTACATAATGTGCGTGATGCCTCATATTGGTGCAATGGACGTTGGGGCTCAAGCTCCTACCGCTTGCAGGGATACTTTGCCCTAAAGAATCGGATCAGCGTCTTAGCTGCACGCTCTTGATTGAATTGGGGATTATTTTGATTCCAAGCCAAGAACTCCTGGAGAATAACTTCTCTTGTGCCAGCTTCCGATGAGAAACAAATACTCGGCTTTTGTTTTGCATTTCGGTTAGCAAGGTAGGCCTGATAAACGCCCTCACCAAAGCCAAAGCAAAAGTTCTGCGCATCCGCATCATTGAGGTTTTTGCATAGCTCAACCAATGCAGCAGTAGAGGCATCATTCTTTGGAAGCTCAGACTGAGCAAAAGTGTTTGCCTGCAACAGCAAGAATGCACTAATGATGAGTGAGATTATCCGAAATAGTTTCATAGTGTCTTCTTTATAAATTAGCGCCTAAATCCACCCATGCGGCCAGCACCAAAACCACCACGCCCACCAAATCGGTCATCATTCATTCGATCAGCACGTGCTTGCTCTCGCATCGCATTTTCTTGAGCAGCCTCACGATAGGTATTTGGATTGCTACGATCCTGCTGGTAATCATTTCTTGCCTCTTGATTTAGGCGGTCAGCTTGAGAGCGCTCTTGTGGCGTAGCATTTTTTTGAAAGGCATTATCAGCTCTCTGTCCAGCCGCTCTTGCCGCTTGTCGATCTTGCGGGCTCGCATTATTTTTCCAATCATTCAACAGTCGCTGTTGGTTCTGAATGCTACTCGGACCAATCAGCCCCCTATTCGTTCTTCCAGAAGAATTTGTATTGTTCACATTAATCGTGCCATCAGACCAGCTAGGCGAAGACCAAAATGCACCACCTACTGCCATCCCAAGTCCAAAAGACATCATTCCCCAGGCGGGGTTGTAAGCGGGATATGGCGGGTAATCTGGATAAGGCCAAGCGCCATAAACAACGGTGGGGTTATAGCTCGGCACGTAGACCACTTGAGTATTGGCGGGGCCAATTAATACGTTCGAGTTAGCGTCAGTGCTCACTGTAATTTGCTGATTTGACTTGAGAGTTCCAGCTTGAACGGCGCGTTTGCGTAAAACCTGCACCGCCTTCATCGTATCTGCTGGCTGTAGCTTGTAGGCATTGCCCAAATTTTGAGTCCACTGCAACTTACTACCCATCATATTGAATGCTTGCGGGAATGAGATCAGCGACTTCACGCTATCGTTCCACGATTGCACTTTGAGAGCATCTTGCAATGCAGCGCCATTTAGACTGGAGTTGCTATTACGCCAGTTATAGGCTTCAGCCATCTCTAGTGGATAAGTTGATGCCAATAGCATCAAGGACAGCAAGGAGTCTGGGTATAAGGCAATCGGAGAGAGTAAGGACTGCAACTGCTCTGATGAAATCAACTGCGGTGAACTGTTATAGCCACCACTTTGGGTATAGGATTGTGGATAGTCGATATTTTGATAGGGATCACTATTATTTGAACAAGCACTCAAGAGCGCTGTAAGCCCAATCAAATATCCTGCTTTATTCTGAATATTCATACACTCATTAATCCTCTTGTAGTTCTAGAGTGTAATACCGAGCCAGAAATTAGTGATTTTCTTTAGCGTGGTTAATGGAGTATTTCGGGATCTCAATGACTAGGTCCTGGCGCGCCACAATAGCCTGACAAGATAAGCGAGACTGGGGATTGAGGCCCCATGCACGGTCTAACAAATCTTCTTCATTCTCATCGGGCTCATTCAGACTCTGATAGCCCTCTTTCACAATCACGTGGCAAGTTGTGCAAGCACAGACCATATCGCAGGCATGTTCAATCGGAATATGGTTTTCTAGCAAGGCCTCACAAACGGAGGTGCCTGGAGTCACTTCAAGCACCGCACCTTCAGGGCAATACTCGCTATGGGGTAGAACAACGATCTGAGTCATTTGGGTAATTTTCTTTTCTTAGATTTCTGCAACATTCTTACCGGCCAAAGCCCTCTTAATGCTGGCATTCATGCGCTTTTGGGCAAACTCGTCGGTAGCCTTAGCGGCATGATCGACTGCTTTTCTGAGAATGGCGCTATCAGTTTCTTCTGTAAGCAACTTTTGCAAGACGGCCATTTCTTGATCAATCTCAGCCTGCTCTTGAGAATTCAATAATTCACGATCAGAATCTAAAGCAGTTTGTACAGCATCTAATAAACGCTGCGCATTCACTTGCTCTTCACGCAAAGATCTTGAAAGGAGGTCTATTTTGGCTGAGGCAAAACCATCTTGCAGCATGCGGGCAATCTCAGCATCAGTCAGACCATAGGATGGCTTAATATCTATTGAGGCTTGGACACCTGAACCCTGCTCCATGGCGCTTACAGAGAGCAATCCATCTGCATCTACTTGATAGGTCACGCGTATACGGGCAGCACCAGCAGCCATTGGCGGGATGCCACGCAATTCAAACTTACCTAAAGAGCGACAGTCTTGTGCTAACTCCCTCTCACCCTGCACTACCTGAATTGCTAAAGCAGTTTGGCCATCTTTAAAGGTCGTAAAATCCTGAGCACGCGCTACCGGAATAGGTGTATTGCGCGGAATAATTTTTTCTACCAAGCCACCCATGGTTTCAACGCCAAGAGATAGTGGAATGACATCTAAGAGGAGCCACTCATCATCCTTGCTTTGATTGCCAGCAAGTAAGTCAGCCTGCATTGCAGCGCCTAAAGCAACAACCTGATCTGGATTGAGATTATTTAAGGGTTTAGTGCCGAAGAGCTCGCCCACCGCACGTTGCACATGAGGCATACGAGTTGCCCCACCAACCATCACGACGCCTTTGACTTCATCAGTCTTAAGACCTGCATCGCGCAAGGCTTTCTTCACGGCAAGCAAAGTCTTGTTGATTAAGTTTTGCGTGATTTCAAAAAACTGCGCCTGGCTTACTCCCACATTAATCACAGTGCCATCAGCAAGAGTTTCATGAACACGTGCTAATGGGTTATGACTCAATTGCTCTTTAGCATGTCTGCAAGAGAGTAGGAGCTTGCGGTGATCCTGAATCGAGAGTGGTGAAAGCTTAGCTTGCTCAATCACCCAACAATAAAGACGATGATCAAAATCATCACCTCCCAAAGCAGAATCGCCGCCGGTAGAGAGTACTTCAAATACACCTCTGCTCATACGCAAAATGGAGATATCAAAAGTGCCGCCACCTAAATCGTAAACCGCGTAGATGCCCTCGGAGGCATTATCTAAACCATAGGCAATGGCAGCAGCAGTAGGCTCATTGAGCAGACGTAAAACTTCAATGCCTGCCAACTTCGCAGCATCTTTAGTTGCTTGACGCTGTGCATCATCAAAATAAGCGGGCACGGTAATCACCGCACCAACGATGTCGTCATTGACTGAGTCTTCTGCCAACTGGCGCAAGCACGCCAAAATTTCTGCTGAAACTTCAATGGGGCTCTTGTCACCTGCTACCGTTTTGATCTTTAACATCCCAGGCTCGTCAACGAAGTCGTAGGGAGTGCTTTCGATATTCTCTACATCAACAATACCCCGGCCCATGAAACGTTTCACAGAAACAATCGTATTTTTGGGATCAGAGACAATACTTTCGGCAGCCTCGAAGCCGGCTTGGGTTCTACCATTTGGGAGATAACGCACCACAGAAGGAAGTAACTCGCGCCCTTCTGAATCAGGAAGAACCTTAGGTAAGGCATCCCGCACAATTGCGACCAAGGAGTTAGTGGTACCCAAGTCAATGCCTACCGCAATCCGACGTTGATGCGGAGCAAGTGATTTACCAGGTTCGGAGATTTGTAATAAGGCCATGGGGTCTAGAGTGTAAAGCTATACCAAAGCTGAGATAGCATCATCTAGCTCTAGCGCAAACTTATCAATAAAAAGCAGACCTCTAAGCAACTCAGCTGCGCGCTCATAGTTCTGAGCTCCATCGATAGCCTGTGTAATTTCTACCAAGATATCTCGTTTAGCTTGATCAACCTCTTCAGCTAGAGCTTCGAGAGCACCGAGATCCTCATCTTGATCTTCGAGACTTTCACGCCATTCCATTTGCTTCATCAGAAAAGCAGCTGGCATGGCCGTATTGGTCTCAAGACGCGCATCCACTTTGTGGAGTTGGCAAAGGTAGAGCCCACGCTGAATGGGATTTTTCAAGGTTTGAAATGCAGTATTTGCCAGGGTAGCCATTTGCATTGCCAACCTTTGCTCGGTATCGCTACCGCGAGCATGGCGATCAGGATGCACTTCTTTTTGGATCGCTAAATAAGCTTGATCCAATGCAGACAAATCTAGGTTGAATTGCTGTTCTAAACCAAAGAAACGAAAGTAATTGTCAGACGCGGAAGGATTCACCACAACCACACTCATCTTTTACATTCGGGTTTTGGAACTTAAAGCCTTCGTTCAAACCTTCGCGTACAAAGTCTAATTCGGTGCCATCTAAATAGGCTAAGCTCTTAGGATCAATAAAGATGGTGATGCCATTAGATTCAAATTTCACATCTTCGGGAGCGGCCTCATCCACATATTCCAATTGATAGGCCAAGCCTGAGCAACCAGTAGTGCGAACACCTAAGCGTAAGCCGCAACCTTTTCCACGCTTATCTAAATTGCGCTGAACATGTTTCGCTGCTTTGTCGGTTAAGGAAATTGCCATGATGAAAGCCTTTTTATCTTTACAGGGCCGGATGCTTTTCTTTGTAATCAGCCACTGCTGCCTTGATGGCATCTTCAGCCAAGATAGAGCAGTGAATTTTTACTGGTGGCAAAGCCAACTCTTCAGCAATCAAGGAGTTCTTAATCTCTAAGGCCTGATCCAAGGTTTTGCCTTTAACCCACTCAGTGACTAATGAGGAGGATGCAATTGCAGAACCGCAACCATAGGTCTTGAACTTGGCATCTTCAATCACGCCCTGATCGTTTACACGAATCTGTAGCTTCATCACGTCACCACACGCAGGTGCGCCGACCATGCCGGTACCTACTTGGTCATCGCCTTTTTCAAAAGAACCCACATTGCGGGGATTTTCATAATGATCAATTACTTTATCGCTATATGCCATGGTATTTTCTCGCTATCTCTTTTATCTTTAATCTTGCTTCAATATATTTAATAACTCTTAGTGAGCTGCCCACTGGATGGTGCTGAGGTCAATACCATCCTTAAACATTTCCCATAAAGGTGAAAGTTCACGTAACTTTGCAATCTTCTCTTTAACCAATTTGATCGTGAAATCCACTTCTTCTTCAGTAGTAAAGCGTCCCAAAGTAAAACGAATTGAGCTGTGTGCTAATTCATCATTACGACCAAGAGCGCGCAATACATAAGAAGGCTCTAAGGATGCTGAAGTACATGCAGAACCAGAGGAAATGGCCAGGTCTTTCAAGGCCATCAACATCGACTCGCCCTCAACATAGTTAAAGCTGATGTTGAGGTTATGTGGAACACGATGATCCATGTCTCCGTTTACATAAAC
This sequence comes from Polynucleobacter sp. Nonnen-W13, assembly GCF_018881735.1. NCBI lineage: Bacteria > Pseudomonadati > Pseudomonadota > Betaproteobacteria > Burkholderiales > Burkholderiaceae > Polynucleobacter > Polynucleobacter sp. Nonnen-W13. The sequence goes on from NZ_JACVPU010000002.1 coordinate 429,876, forward strand.
CTCTTCAATATCCTTCAAGCCATTTAGCAAGCGATCACGTAAAGCACGGATGCGAGCATTGCCCGAGGTCATCTCAAGGCGTGCGATACGGAAAGCTTCGCCCAAACCAACGATTTGATGGACAGCTAATGTGCCAGAACGCATACCGCGCTCATGACCGCCACCATGAATCTGCGCCTCAATACGAATCCGGGGCTTACGACGCACAAATAAGGCGCCGATACCTTTAGGGCCATAGGTCTTATGAGCAGAAAAGCTCATTAAATCCACTTTAGTTTTCTCTAAATCAATTTCAACTTTGCCAGTAGCTTGCGCTGCATCCACATGAAAAATTACACCACGTGAGCGGCATAGCTCCCCAATACGTGGAATGTCTTGGATCACGCCAATCTCGTTATTGACATACATCACTGACAACAAAATAGTGTCTGGCTTCATTGCCGCTTCTAGCTGAGCGAAATCAATCAGACCATTTGGCAGAACATCTAAGTAAGTCACTTCAAAACCTTCGCGCTCAAGCTCGCGACAAGTATCTAAAGTAGCCTTGTGTTCAGTCTTCACCGTAATGATGTGATTGCCACGATCTTTGTAAAAGTGCGCTGCACCCTTAAGCGCCAAATTAATACTTTCAGTTGCGCCACTAGTAAATACGATCTCCCTTGGGTCGGCATGCACTAACTGGGCGACTTCTGAACGCGCCCACTCAACTGCTTCCTCTGCAGCCCATCCGTAGGCATGGCTACGAGATGCAGCATTACCAAATTGCTCGCGCAAGTAAGGCAACATCTTATCTACCACGCGCGGATCAATCGGAGTAGTAGCCGAATAGTCCATATAAACCGGAAAATGCTTAGGACTAAACATCGGTATTGACTGCTGGGGAATGTCTTGTGGTGCGTTCATTTTTTGCTTATCGATTAACAGGTAAAGAGATTGATCTCTTGGATTAACTTTGCCGAGCTAGATTAAAAACAGAATTCACAAGAGGACGCTTCGGGGCATCTTCTTTCTTTGCTGCGACTGCTGGCGCTAGCTTTTCTGCCTTAACACTGTCAGCCTTGATTTTCTTGGGGCGTAAATCATGCAATACGATTCCGCGTCCAGATTGCTGGTGTACCAAGTCTCGTAATGACACGGAACTAAGGTATTCCACCATCTTGGCATTGAGGTTTGACCAAAGATCATGAGTCATGCAATGACCTTGATTTTCTTCATCGGTATGACAGTTGCCCTTACCGCCACATTGCGTTGCGTCCAGAGGCTCGTCTACGGCCACAATAATGTCGGCTACGCTAATTTCCTCAGATTTACGGGCTAGGGTGTAACCACCGCCAGGACCTCGAGTACTTTCAACGATATTGAAACGGCGTAACTTGCCGAATAGTTGCTCTAAATAAGAGAGGGAGATCTTTTGTCTTTGGCTAATTCCAGCCAAAGTTACAGGCCCGTGCGTCTCACGCAGGGCTAAATCGATCATTGCGGTTACTGCAAAACGGCCTTTAGTTGTAAGTCTCATATGTCACCTTGGTAATGGATTGTTATGGACAGCTAACAGTCGGGCGGGTAATACCCGACCATTCCGCTCAACTTTACCATATACCCCACTAAATTGCTCAGGCATTAACCCCTCAACTTTAAATGGCGTCCCGGGAACGCGCCCCAAATGCCATTTCCTTCACCTTAGTCAATCTATCGCGGGTAGATGCAGCCTTTTCAAACTCCAAATTCTTAGCCTCAGAGTTCATTTGCTTCTCTAAGCGCTTGATTTCACTCGCTAAATCCTTCTCACTCATATCCTCATAGCGTGCCCGCTCCTGCTCAACTTGCATCTCAGAGCGCTTCTCTTTAACGTCATAGACCCCATCAATGATGTCTTTAATACGCTTTTTAACGCCCCGTGGCTCAATACCATTAGCCTTATTGAAAGCAATTTGTTTGGTGCGGCGGCGCTCTGTTTCGCCCATTGCCCGCTTCATGGAATCGGTAATGCGGTCAGCATACAAAATCGCCTTACCTTTGACGTTTCGTGCCGCCCGACCAATGGTCTGTATCAAGCTACGCTCAGAACGCAAAAAGCCCTCTTTATCTGCATCCAAAATGGCGACTAAAGAGACCTCTGGAATATCTAGGCCCTCGCGTAATAAATTAATACCTACCAATACGTCAAAGACACCTAAACGTAAGTCACGCAGAATTTCTACTCGCTCCACTGTATCAATATCGGAGTGTACGTAGCGTACTTTTACTCCGTTATCCGATAAGTAATCCGTGAGTTGCTCAGCCATACGTTTTGTTAATACCGTTACTAAAACACGCTCATGGACTTTGACACGCTCATGAATCTGATTCAGCAGATCATCAACTTGAGTACTTGCTGGCAATACTTCGATTTCTGGATCGACTAATCCGGTTGGTCTTGCTACTTGCTCTACCACTTGTCCCGTATGCGTATTTTCGTAATCAGCCGGCGTTGCAGAGACAAACACGGTTTGACGCATCTTGGTTTCAAACTCAGTAAATTTGAGTGGGCGGTTATCCATTGCTGAAGGCAAACGGAATCCAAACTCTACTAAGGTATGTTTGCGAGACTTATCGCCGTTATACATCGCGTTGAGCTGACCTATGAGGACATGACTCTCATCTAAAAACATGAGTGCGTCATTGGGCAAGTAGTCCACCAAGGTAGGCGGCGCCTCACCAGGCATAGCGCCTGAGAGGTGGCGAGAGTAGTTCTCAATGCCCTTGCAAAAGCCCAACTCATTGAGCATCTCCAGATCAAAGCGGGTACGCTGCTCTAAACGCTGCGCTTCAACCAGCTTGCCATCTTTTACAAATTCATCTAAGCGAATGCGTAACTCTGCTTTGATGGTTTCAATCGCCTTGAGAACGGTGTCACGCGGCGTGACGTAGTGCGAGCTTGGATAGACGGTAAAGCGTGGAATCTTCTGACGAATCTTTCCAGTAAGTGGATCGAAGAATTGCAAGCTCTCAATAACATCATCAAACAGTTCAACGCGCACCGCTAATTCATTATGCTCAGCCGGAAAAATATCAATCGTGTCGCCCCGGACTCGAAAAACACCGCGCTTGAAATCGGTTTCATTACGGTCGTATTGCATCGCAATTAAGCGCATCAAAATATCGCGCTGACTCATCTTGTCGCCAGGGCGCAAAGTCATCACCATGCTGTGATAGTCACCCGGATTACCAATACCGTAAATTGCGGACACAGTGGCTACGATGATGACATCGCGCCTCTCCAACAAACTCTTGGTTGCAGACAATCGCATTTGTTCAATATGTTCATTGATTGATGAATCCTTTTCAATAAACAAATCGCGTGTCGGAACGTAGGCCTCCGGCTGGTAGTAATCGTAGTAACTAACAAAGTACTCCACCGCATTTTTAGGGAAAAATTCTCGAAACTCACTATAGAGCTGGGCAGCTAGAGTCTTGTTTGGGGCAAAAATGATGGCGGGGCGACCTGTCCTAGCGATCACATTAGCCATAGTGAAGGTCTTACCCGAGCCGGTAACACCCAACAGTGTCTGAAAGGTCAATCCATCCTCAATGCCAGCCACCAAAGCATCAATTGCGGCCGGCTGATCGCCTGCGGGCGGAAATGGCTGATAGAGCTGAAACGGGGAATCTGGGAAAGAAACGAATTTAGCTGGGTCTAAATCGTGGCCTACCTCGCCCAAAGGATCGGCTACAGGGGTTTTCTTGCTTTCGGCAACTTGGGAATTCGAGGAAGTTTTAGGCAACTTGGGGGGCATCTCAGCTATCATTTCAACTGTAAGTTTTAGTTCACAGCGAATTTTGTACAAACATCGATTTTGCCGTTTTTATTTGGAAATAGTTGAATCTAGCCTCAAAAACAGCCACTTAAAGCAAATTTAACTGAAATATCCCCTTATCCACCTTTTTTGACCATCAAATGAACCTTTTTACTTCAGTCCAGCTAGCCCCTAAAGACCCTATTTTTGGCCTCACAGAAGCCTATGTCGCCGACCAACGCGCAGACAAGGTCAACCTAGGTGTTGGCGTTTATTACACCGACGAAGGCAAGGTACCTCTTTTGAAAGCGGTGATTCAGGCTGAAGAGGCGATTGTTGCAAAGCACTCACCACGTAGCTACATTCCAATCGAAGGCCCAAATCCATACAACAGTGCAGTTCAGAACTTATTGTTCGGCACCGACTCATCCCTCATTAAAGATGGTCGCGTGGTTACTGCTGAGTGTCTTGGTGGAACTGGTGCATTGCGCGTTGGCGCTGACTTTATCAATCGCCTTAACTTAAATGCGCCTTGCGCAATTAGCAATCCAACTTGGGAAAACCACCGCGGCATTTTTGAATCCGCTGGCTTTGAAGTAGTTGAGTACACCTACTTCGATGGCAAAACCCGCGGCGTAGATTTTGATGGCATGGTGAAGTCTTTAGAGTCTTTCCCAAAATACACCACCGTATTGCTGCATGCTTGCTGCCACAATCCAACCGGTGCTGACATTACCGAAGCGCAATGGCGTCAAGTGATCGATATCTGTAAAGCAAAAGAACTCATTCCATTTTTAGACATGGCTTACCAGGGCTTTGCCGCTGGCATTGAGCAAGATGGTATTGCAGTTCGTTTGTTTGCTCAGTCTGGTATGTCGTTCTTTGTATCGAGCTCTTTCTCCAAATCGTTCTCACTGTATGGTGAGCGCGTTGGCGCTTTGTCTATCGTGACGCAAAGCAAAGATGAATCCACTCGTGTCCTCTCTCAATTGAAGCGCATAATTCGTACAAATTATTCCAATCCTCCAACTCACGGCGCTGCAATTGCTGCCGCTGTTTTGAATTCACCAGAACTCAGAAAGCTGTGGGAAGATGAATTAGCGCAGATGCGTGATCGCATTAAAGCAATGCGTCATGGTCTCGTAGAAAAATTGGCTGCTGCTGGCGTAAAGCAAGACTTTGCTTTTATTGAGGCTCAGCGTGGCATGTTCTCTTACTCTGGCTTAAGCGCTGAACAAGTTGAGCGACTACAAAAGGAAGATGGTATTTACGCCCTCTCCACAGGTCGTATTTGTGTAGCCGCCCTCAATACTAAAAATATTGATAAGGTAGCTAAAGCAATCGCTCGTGTATTAGCATAACAAGGCGTCATAAGCGGTTACACTGGATTATCAGGAGGCATCATGCTATATCAGTTACACGAATTTCAAAAAGCCTTACTTCAACCAATGAGCTCATGGGCTCGCGCTGCGTCTGAAGCTTTTATCAACGCTTCCAATCCAGCATCAAAGGTTCCGGGGTCTGAACGTCTAGCTGCAAGTTATGAACTTCTCTATCGTCTTGGTAAAGACTATAAAAAACCAGAATTTGGTATCCGCTCTGTACAGGCACATGGTCGCGAAGTAGCGATTCATGAAAGAACGATTGTTGCTAAACCATTCTGCAACCTCATTCGCTTTAAGCGCTTCTCTGACGATCTCGATGTCATCAAGAAACTGAAAGATGATCCAGTGGTGTTGGTGGTTGCACCCCTATCTGGACACCATTCCACCTTATTGCGCGATACAGTCCGCACACTCTTACAAGATCACAAGGTCTATATCACTGACTGGATTGATGCTCGCATTGTTCCTGCGGATGCTGAGGATTTTGGCCTAGATGATTACGTTCACTATATTCAAGATTTCATCCGCGCGATCGGTGCGGAGGACTTACATGTTATCTCTGTCTGTCAGCCAACAGTTCCTACCTTAGGCGCAATCTCATTGATGGCCTCGGCCGGAGAAAAAACACCGGCTTCCATGATTATGATGGGCGGCCCAATTGATGCACGCAAATCACCAACCGCTGTTAACAACTTAGCGGATCAAAAGTCTTATGACTGGTTTGAAAGTCATGTGATTTACAGAGTACCTCCAAGCTATCCTGGTGCAGGCCGCAAAGTCTATCCAGGTTTCTTACAGCACACTGGCTTTATTGCCATGAATCCACAGAACCATATGCAGTCACATTGGGACTACTTCCAAAACTTAGTCCGCGGCGATGAGCAGGACGCTGAAGCGCATATTCGTTTTTATGACGAGTACAACGCCGTGCTTGATATGGATGCGAAGTTCTACTTAGACACCATCAAAACTGTATTCCAAGACTATTCCCTGCCGAATGGTACATGGGCAGTATCTGGCGATCTAGTGAAGCCACAAGATATTAAAAAAACTGCGCTTCTCACTGTAGAAGGTGAGTTAGACGACATATCCGGTAGCGGACAAACTCGCGCAGCACATGCATTGTGTGCAGGAATTCCAAAAGCCGATAAGGATCACTACGAAGTTGCTGGCGCTGGTCACTATGGCATCTTCTCAGGTCGTCGTTGGCGCGAGAAGGTGTATCCAAAGATTAAATCGTTTATTCGTGAGCACCAAGGTGTTCAGAAGAAAACGCGTGCTAGACCTCCAAAACTAGAGGGTTCAAAGTCTGCATAAATCAGCGGCGCGACTTTCGGGTCGCGCTTCTAGTTTTAGGGCGTGCAAATTGCAATGAATATAAAGCAGACGAAAGAACTTGCAGATCGTCTCGAGGATATTCTTCCTCAAACCCAATGCACTAAATGCAGCTACCCAGATTGCCGAGCCTATGCGCAAGCGATGGCAACAGGTGAGGCCTTACCCAATCGCTGCCCTCCTGGCGGAATTGTAGGTATCGAGCGACTGAGCGCAATTCTGACACCCATCTTTCCTCAAGATGCGTTTGAACTACACCCTACAATCAATTCTGAATGTGGCTTAGAGCGCCCTAGACCTGTTGCATTCATCGACCCTACGACTTGTATTGGTTGCACGCTTTGTATTCAAGCTTGTCCTGTAGATGCGATTGTCGGTGCCTCTAAGCAGATGCATGTGGTCTTAAGTGATTGGTGCACAGGTTGTGATCTATGCATCCCTCCTTGCCCTGTAGACTGCATCACTATGCTTGATGTGACTGACAAAAAAACTGGTTGGGATGCCTGGTCTCAGGAATTAGCGGATTTGGCGCGTACAAGATATGCAACTCGTAATATCCGATTAGATCGCGAGCAACGCGACAATGATGAGCGACTTGCAAAGAAAGCTGCCGCTAAACTAGCTGTAGTGAATGCAGAGAATCCCGATTCAGAAGCTGCTCGAAAAGAGCAGGAAAGAAAGCGGGCCATCATTGCAGCTGCTATTGCGCGAGCTCAGCAACAGAAATGATGAATCTGGAAAAGCGCCAAGCTTTCTTTGAGCTACTCAGAGAAAACAATCCTCATCCAGAAACCGAATTGGAATATAGCTCTCCGTTTGAACTACTCATTGCCGTATTGCTATCGGCACAAGCAACTGATATTTCAGTAAACAAAGGTACGCGTCAGCTATTTAAGATTGCCAACACGCCACAAGCTCTCCTGGATCTGGGAGAGCAAGGTGTAAAGCCTTTTATTCAGCACATTGGCTTATTCAACTCCAAGGGCAAGCATATTCAAGAGACTTGTCGACTACTGCTTGAAAAGCATGGCGGTGAAGTGCCTCAAAATCGCGAAGAGCTAGAGTTGCTCCCAGGCGTTGGCAGAAAGACTGCGAATGTGATTCTCAATACCGCCTTTGGTCAACCCACTATGGCTGTCGATACCCATATTTTTAGAGTCTCAAACCGAACTGGTTTGGCACCGGGCAAAGATGTTATGAAAGTTGAAGAGCAGTTGCTCAAACGCATCCCGAAAGAGTTTTTAATGGATGCGCATCATTGGCTTATCCTGCATGGCCGATATACCTGTAAAGCCCGTAATCCGGATTGCGAGCAATGTATCGTTGAGCCTCTCTGCGGCTTTAAACAGAAAACTGGCAAAGGAAAAGTTCGTGGCAATATTTAATCCGACCCGCGAAGAAGTAAGGCGCTTTTTTTGTGATACCTGGAAGAAGAAAACCAGGGATCAAATTCTGACGCCAATGGAAACACTTGCAAGCGACTGGATGGTTGAGCACCCGGAATATCATAGTCTCCTAGCAGATCCAGAAGTCGCAGTTGCGCAAGACTACACGCCAGAGCGTGGCGAGACCAATCCCTTCCTACACCTCTCCATGCACTTATCGATTAGCGAACAAACCTCGATCGATCAACCCCCAGGCATTAAAGAAGTTTCTGAAAAGTTAGCAAAGAAACAGGGCTCTACGCATGAAGCTCATCACGCCATGATGGAATGCTTGGGACAGGTCATGTGGGAGGCGCAACGTGATGGACAGCCGCTCAGTCCCGAGAAATATCTTGAGGCACTACAGAAATTGATCTAGTGACTACGCTTTACCAGCATTCGCTTGCTCAGAATTACAGTAGAGACAACTAAAAAAGCAAAGATCATATTCATTAAGGTGATGCGATCATCCAAGAAAAAGCTCGAGGCCAGTAGCGTACAAAAAGGCTGAATCAATTGAACTTGGCTGACCCTTGCAATTCCGCCGATAGCAAGACCCTCGTACCAAAAAAAGAAGCCTAGATACATCGGGAATATACTCAGATAGACAAAGCTTGTCCAAGCAACTACATCAGCACCCCAATACGATGAAGAAAATGTGAAGTAAGTTGCCACGATATTAATAGGCAATGAAATCACTAGCGCCCAAGAAATTACCGTACGCGGATTCATCTTTCGGGATAACTCTCCACCCTCCACATACCCCACGCAAGCGCAAATGCCACCCAGCACGAGCAGAATATCTACATAGGTAAAACTTCCGGAACTTTTAAGCAAGGCATACATCATCACCAGTGCAGCGCCCAAAATGGATACAAGCCAAAAACCGATAGAGGGACGCTCCTTAAAGCGGATAACTCCGATCACAGTAGTCGCTAAGGGCATCATCCCCAAAATAACAGCACCATGAGAGGATGAGCCCTCCTTCATAGCTAGGGTAGTAAAAATTGGAAATCCAAAAACGACACCCAACGCAATCACAGCAAACTTCAATAAGTCAGTTTTACTAGGGAGCGGTACCTGCTTATACAAAAGATAGCTTAAAGCAACTAAACCGGCTAAGGAAGCTCTGCCAAATGCAATGAAGTAAGGATTGAAGCTTTGAACGGTAATTTTACTTACCGGCAAGGTTAGGCTAAAAACAAGAATGCCAATAAAGCCAATGAGCATTCCCTTAGTCTCTTTATTCACTATCACCCTTGGGAGAAAAAATACTGCTGAACAATTTTTAAGAAAGTGTGGCGATGGCAGCTTTAATTGCTGCAGGCAATTGACTGACAAGCTGCCGGCGTTCCGCTAGTTTACTGAGAGGTAATTCTTGAACTCTTTTTGACCACACAGATCCTGGGAAGAAAGCATCATCCTTATATCTGGGAATTACATGCCAATGTATGTGGGGAACCATATTGCCTAAGGCTGCAATATTGACCTTATCTGGACACATCACATGCCTGATCGATTCCTCTACTGCAAAGACTAGGGACATCAGGTGTTCTCGCTCACCATAAGTTAGATCGGTCATCTCAGCAATATGGCGATTCCAGATCACACGACAAAAGCCAGGCAGATCAGGATCATTTACTAAGATGACTCTGCAGTCATCCCCACGCCAGATCAATTGACCCTCTTCAGGTCTAAGCTCTTCTTTACAGAGTACGCAATTAGTCATGGGAAGAATGTAAACGAAAAAGGCATCTAAGTCACCCTTGTGGGGTAATTTAGATGCCGTGACAGTAAGACTGGATTCTTTTACTGTTCTATTGGGAACTACTGAGGGATTACTTAGTGAAACTGCTCTTCTTCTGTAGAGCCAGTCAATGCAGTGACTGAAGACTTGCCACCTTGAATTACTGTAGTGACATCGTCGAAGTAACCAGTGCCCACTTCCTGCTGATGCGATACGAATGTATAACCACGATCACGAGCAGCGAATTCTGGCTCCTGTACTTTCTCAATGTAAGCAGTCATACCGCGCTGCATGTAGTCTTGGGCCAAGTCGAACATGTTGTACCACATTGAATGAATACCAGCGAGGGTAATAAATTGATACTTGTAACCCATTGCACCTAATTCACGCTGGAACTTCGCAATTGTTGCGTCATCCAAGTTCTTCTTCCAATTGAATGATGGTGAGCAGTTGTAAGCCAACATCTTGCCTGGGAACTTCGCACGAATTGCTTCGGCAAACTTACGAGCAAAATCTAAGTCTGGTGTACCAGTTTCACACCACACCATATCAGCGTATGCGGCATATGCCAAACCACGGGAGATCGCTTGATCCAAGCCCTTACGTGTTTTGTAAAAGCCCTCTGGAGTACGCTCACCTGTCAAGAATGGCTTGTCATTTGCATCATAGTCAGATGTCAGCAAATCAGCAGCTTCAGCATCGGTCCGGGCCAAGATGATGGTTGAAACACCCATCACGTCAGCGGCTAAACGTGCAGAAATCAATTTTTGTACTGATTCTGCAGTTGGCAATAACACTTTGCCACCTAGGTGACCGCACTTCTTAACGGAAGATAATTGATCTTCGAAGTGAACTCCAGCTGCACCCTGCTTGATCAATGCTTTACTAAGTTCAAATGCATTCAATACACCACCAAACCCTGCTTCAGCATCAGCAACAATTGGCGCAAAATACTCGATATAGCCCGCATCACCTTTATTAATGCCTTTAGCAGTTTGGATTTCATCAGCGCGTTGGAATGAGTTATTGATACGTTCAACCATCTTCGGAACTGAATCTACTGGATATAAGGATTGGTCTGGGTACATCGCTGCATAGGAGTTACCATCAGCAGCAACTTGCCAACCTGATAAGTAGATAGCTTGAACGCCAGCCTTAACCTGTTGCATTGCCTGACCGCCAGTCAAAGCACCCAAACAGTTAACGTAAGCTTCGTTATTTACCAATTCCCAAAGACGCTCTGCACCATGCTTAGCCAAGGTGTGCTCAATCTTTAATGAGCCACGAAGGCGAACTACATCTTCAGCCGTATAACCACGAGTAATACCTTTCCAGCGTGGATTGGTATCCCAGTCTTTTTGTAGTGCTGCAATTTCTGCTTTGCGATCTGCCATGTTTTTCTCCCTAAGTTAAGCAAGTACATCCAATATTGAGACACTCAGTACAGACAATGAAGTCTTATGTCTTATATAAGAGTTTAAGTACCTGAGAAAAGCATGCAAGACTTATTTCAGGATGAGATAAAAATAATTAATCCAATTAATTCAATAACTTAAAATCAAATTTTTATAATATGAAATTAATCTACAAGGAGTGAAATAATGCAGAGCTTGAAATGTTGCACTGCATTTTGCGTATGGGAATGACTTTTCACATTGTGAAAAGACTTGGGTGTTTTAGCTAGCTTTGGGGGTGCTGATGCTCGCAACCTTAAATCCAGTCAAAATAATCAGGAGCTGGAACAAGGCGACCCCAATAAATAAGAACTTTGGCAAGCCTACATCCAAGAAGATTCCAAAGATCAATGGACTTAGTGCAGCGCCCAAATCAATACCTGAGTAAACAATACCGTAAACCCTGCCCGACGAGCCAGAGGGTGTTGCAGAGCGAATCATCAAGTCACGGGATGGTGCCGCTATTCCCAAGCCGAGTCCAATCACAATGAAAGCTATGATAATTAATTCGACTGGTACCAAACCTGTGGCCATTAAAAGACCCATTACGATGTTCACAGTAAAGCAAACCGTAATGATGCGTTCAGGCACTTTTAATTTGGTGGCCAAATAGCCACCTAATAGCATTCCTCCAGCGCCACCCAAAGACATAAGGGTTAAATAATAATTACCAGAACTCACGGCAATGTCGTAGATTTTAAAAAGCGCAGTTGGGGCAAATGATTGCAAGCCTGTAGTTGCTGCCATACTAAAAAAAAAGAAAATCCAGCAGAGCCAAACGACAGGCAACTTTAGAAAACCAAAAGTGCTCATGGGTGCGCCACCGGGATTGTTCGCAATATGACTAGCTTCTGATTCATCTCGCCTTGCCTGCACATCATCTACTAAACGAGCTCGACTCACCCAAAGAGTCGCCAAAATAAGAACCTCCAGCACCGCAGCCGACAAAAACGCAATACGCCAATCCGCTATGGTTGTGATGGCCACCATGAATGCTGGGGCAGCAGCCCAGCCGATATAGCCCGTTACCCCATGAATGGAGTAGGCGTAAGGCAAATTCGGCGGTGAAATTTTGTGATTAATCAGCGTGTAATCCACCGGATGGAAAACGCCATTGCCACATCCGGCAATCACTGCACCTAGTACTAACATGGCATAACCGTTACTTTGTGAGTAAGTAAGTGCAGCCAATGCAAGCAAAGCCACGCCAGCAAATAAGACGGGGCGAGAGCCAATACGATCTACTAAAAATCCAGATGCCGCCTGAACGATACAGGAGACCACAAAGAAGATGGTCATGAGCAAGCCAAGTTCAGCATAGTTAAAGCCGAACTCTACTTTCAACCATGGGAACATGGGCGGCAGAATTAAATGAAAGAAATGGGAGCTACCGTGAGCCAGGCTAATGAGACCAACAACCCGGACATCACTGGCGCGCCTATTTTTTAGAGCGTCAATCATGTACCGAGTTTACTGGCGCAGACTTATTTCTGCTGATTTTTTGATGAATTACTTACTAAAGCTAAAATCGCCGTTCTTATCAACACCTACAGGTACAGTGTCCTTAGGGCCAAACTTACCCTCCAAGATCATCTTAGACACTGGGTTCTCGATATATTGCTGAATTGCACGCTTAAGTGGTCTCGCTCCAAATACGGGGTCAAAACCAACTTCCGCAATCTTAGCTAAAGCAGCATCACTGACATCCATCTGCATATCGATCTTAGCTAAACGATCTGACAAGTTCTTCAATAAGATCTTTGCGATATTAGCAATATTGGCTTTATCCAAACCATGGAAGACTACGATCTCATCAATCCGGTTTAAGAACTCAGGGCGGAAATGACCTTTTAACTCTTCAAATACCGCCTCTTTAATTTCTAACTGCTTCTTACCAACCATCGACTGAATGAGATGTGAGCCAATATTGCTGGTCATCACAATCACGGTATTCTTAAAGTCTACGGTACGACCTTGACCATCCGTTAAGCGGCCATCGTCCAATACTTGCAAAAGCACATTGAAAACATCTGGATGCGCTTTTTCAATCTCATCAAACAAGATGACGCTGTATGGATGGCGACGTACTTGTTCAGTTAAATAACCACCCTCTTCATAGCCTACATAGCCTGGAGGCGCGCCGATTAAACGGGCAACACTATGCTTCTCCATAAACTCACTCATATCAATACGACTGAGGTGCTCTTCACTATCAAATAAGAAACCAGCCAAGGCTTTACAAAGCTCAGTCTTACCCACACCAGTAGGCCCTAAGAATAAGAATGAGCCATAAGGGCGATTCTCTTCAGAAAGACCTGCGCGGGAGCGACGAATGGCATCAGATACCGCACGAATAGCCTCCTCTTGGCCAACTACGCGCTGATGTAACAGCTCCTCCATCTTGAGTAACTTATCGCGTTCACCCTGCATCATCTTCGATACTGGAATGCCTGTAGCACGAGAAACTACTTCAGCGATTTCTTCTGCGCCGACTTGGGTACGTAAGAGCTTGTTCTTCACTACGCCATCTTTATTACCCTTTGCTTCAGCAGCGGCAGCGGATTTGAGTTTGGCTTCAAGCTCAGGTAATTTGCCATATTGCAATTCTGCAACTTGCTCTAACTTGCCATCGCGTTGTAATCTTGCAATATCAGCACGGACTTTTTCGATCTCCTCTTTGAGATGAGCGGCGCCTAATACAGCACCCTTTTCCGCTTTCCAGATTTCTTCTAAATCAGCATACTCAGCACCCAAGCGCTTGATCTCATCCTCAATCAAGCCAAGACGTTTTTGTGATGCCTCATCTTTTTCCTTCTTAACTGCTTCACGCTCAATCTTGAGTTGAATCAGACGACGCTCCAGCTTATCCATAACCTCTGGCTTGGAATCAATTTCCATGCGAATACGAGAACCAGCCTCATCAATGAGATCGATTGCCTTATCTGGCAAAAAACGATCGGTAATATAGCGATGAGATAGCTCTGCAGCTGCCACGATGGCAGGGTCGGTAATCTCAATACCATGGTGAAGCTCATAACGTTCTTGTAAACCTCGCAAGATAGCAATAGTGGCTTCAACACTAGGCTCCTCCACCATCACTTTTTGGAAGCGGCGCTCTAGTGCGGCATCCTTCTCAATATACTTGCGGTATTCATCTAGAGTGGTTGCGCCGATGCAATGTAATTCACCACGTGCTAGAGCAGGCTTGAGCATATTGCCAGCGTCCATTGCGCCATCACCCTTACCTGCGCCTACCATCGTATGAATCTCATCAATAAAGATGATGGTTTGACCTTCGTCCTTAGCAACATCACTCAGAACAGCCTTAAGACGTTCTTCGAATTCACCGCGGTACTTGGCACCCGCTAGTAACAATGCCATATCCAATACGAGGACACGCTTGTTCTTGAGGGTTTCAGGAACTTCGCCGTTGACGATACGTTGGGCTAAACCCTCAACAATGGCAGTTTTACCAACACCTGGCTCACCAATGAGGACCGGATTATTTTTACCACGACGTTGCAAAATCTGAATGGTGCGACGAATCTCATCATCACGACCAATCACAGGGTCGAGCTTACCCATACGAGCCCGTTCAGTTAAATCAATGGTGTATTTCTTTAAGGCTTCACGTTGACCTTCAGCATCCGCACTATTCACTGACTCTCCTCCGCGTACTAAATCAATAGCCGCTTCTAACGATTTACGATTTAAACCATTCTCACGAGCCATCTTACCGAGCTCACCTTTATCATCCGCCACTACTAGCAAAAATAACTCGCCAGCAATAAATTGATCATTACGCTTATTGGCTTCTTTTTCACATAAGTTCAGCCAGTTGCTTAAATCACGCCCAAGCTGAACTTCCCCACCAGTGCCCTGCACTTCTGGGAGATTAGCAACGAGCTTCTCGGTTGCCTTCTCAAGGCCCGGGACATTGACGCCGGCGCGTGTTAATAAACTCTTGGCGCCACCATCTGAGTCGCGCAGCATTGCTAGCAGCAAATGGGCTGGCTCGATATATTGATTATCTTTTGCCAAAGCAAGGCTTTGTGCCTCACTGAGTGCTTCTTGAAACTTCGTAGTTAATTTATCTATTCTCATTTTTAATTTCCATCTACTCTATCTATTTTTATGCGTTTATATCTATAGAATATAGGGGCATTTTGCATAATTTCAAGTCTGTTAGACCTCTTTTTAAGCGAATTGAATCCTATTTTGACCTGGCTTGTTTACCTCCTAGAATGCTCTGATGGCAGCTATTACGCTGGTATTACAAACCGCCTAGAACATCGTCTAGCAGCTCATAATTCAGGGGAAGGCGCTCGTTATACGAGGGCTCGCAGACCAGTCACCCTTTTAGCAAGCCAAGAGCACCCAGATCGATCTGAGGCGTCTAAAGCCGAGGCTAGATTAAAGAAACTACCGAGATCAGAAAAGCTGGGGTTTTTTAAAGCCTAGGTTTTTAGTGCTTTACGCAGTGTCTTTGACTACCAAAGGAATCACCTGACTCTTAAAGCTTCCAGCAAGTGCTTTTTTCAAGATCTTGTAAATATCTAGATCAAATTCAGACTCCCCTGAATCAGTCAACTCATAGAGCTCTTCCTCGTTGATCGCCGTACCTAAATAACGCCAACGATCCACCACGTGCATGTGACCACCTTCTTTTATTGCCACTGGTCCAGGATATGGCCAGACTTGCACCTGAAATAATTGCAGAGCAGTTTTAAGCTGAAGATTATGCAAGTCGATGGGAGAACTCCCAATACAGGCACCTCCGCATTGCTTTACTTGATAACCAAAACAAGCTTTGCCTTCAATGCGCTTCTCCAGACCGAGTAGCGCTTCACAGAGGTGATATTTTTTTGCAATCGCTTTAAGGTAAGCATTGGCCTCTCGCTTGCTATAGAACAAGCCAAATAAATTTTCTTGAATGCCAGGGTCTAGTTCACGATGACCTACCAAATAAGGAGTGAGCACACCATCCTCAGTACGCTCCAGCTTCCAGGCGCAGAGATCCTTTGAGCGGCGTAATTTAATGTTCATGCTGGGCATGCGCTCTTTAATGAGTCGCGATTCTAAAATCAATGCACCCAACTCTCCGCTAGTCTCAATCCAATCGATGTCTCTGACTTGCATCGAGAGCTTCATTTCCTTACGCTGAGTAAGTGCCCCTTGAAAATGACCCATTACCCTACTACGTAGAGAAATACTTTTACCGATATACAGCGGGATTTGATTCTCGCCATAAAAAATGTAGCAACCCGGCTTTTCTGGAATCGAATCCACGAGTGCTTTATCAATATTGGGCGGTAAGCTCGGATTACCAATGAGTTGATTTACCGCTTTGAGAAGCGCCTCACGCCCCAACTTTTCTTCACAAACCCGCCAGAACTGAAGTAATAAATCAGCGTCACCCAATGCACGGTGTCGTGCGCTAATTTTGAGACGGTGGGCGCTAATGATGGTGTCAAGATTGTGTCTAAGCTGATCTGGAAATAGCAAACGAGAGAGCTTTACGGTACAGAGTACTTTGGGCTTGAAGTCGATGCCCACCCGCTTAAAGGATGCCTTCAAAAATCCATAATCAAAACGGGCATTGTGGGCTACAAAAATCTTTCCCTCAAGCTCGCGAGCGATTTCTGTTGCCAAGCCCTCAAAGGCAGGCTGCTGACTCACCATCTGAGGCCTAATGCCCGTCAAATTTTGAATGTTCTGCGGAATAAATGTCTGGGGATTAATGAGGCTTTCCCAAGTCTTTACCTGATCATGAATCAGCGATTTGATGCCAACTTCTGTAATGCGATCGCGCTCGAAGTGAGAGCCCGTAGTCTCGATGTCAACAAATGCTAATGGGGGATATTCATGACCACTTGATGACATGAGAGCTGAAGAATTACTTTTTACCTTGATACTTAGCAATACTCGCCTTCAGGTCACTGTACTCTTCACAACCAAAGAGGCAGGCCTTATCAAGTCTTGCTAACATCGCCTCTGCTCCAGACAAGTCTTTCTTCATCAAAAGTAACTCGCCGTAATACTCCAAAGCTGATCTATGACTTGGATCAATTTTCAATGCTGCCTGGTAATACTTTTCAGATGAAACCAAATCTGGCGGCTGCTTTTTACGCAAACTGTATCCCATCAGGTTGTTCCACTCCGCGGAGTTCACTTCATTTGCAGACTGTAATTGCTTTAATGCCTGCTCATAATTATTGGATTTGATACTGGCGCGGGCATCCGTTAACCAAGCTGGGTCAGATTTAGTTGGGGCGCTATCAGCAGCCACGGAAACTACCCACGGTGCTGTTGCCAGCAAAATAGATGCCAATAGTTTGCTAGCGAAATTCCATTTCATTGCCTGCATCATGAATATCCTTATTGTTATCTTGCTTTATGTAGGTAGTCACCAAAACTAAAAATGGAGTTTGGGCCTAAAGGTACATCCTCCACCTTCTTAAATGGCGCCTTGATTACTCTTTGCACTTCCCCTTTGGATGGCTTTTCAACCCTGAAGTCGGAGTAAACAAAAGCCTGGCGCTCAGGAGCAGTTTTAGCTTCGCTAAATCGCGGCACATAATCTTTGATCGCATCGGAGAGGTTCAAATTAGCCATGCAGTTGAGCATATACGTCTCCAAGGATTGGTAAAGCTCACTAGCAACATCGCAAGCCTCAACTTTGCGCTTTTTAATGTAATTCATTGCTAGCACTACATCTTTGATGGTGACCATGCGGGGATCCTGCAAGAGGATGTAACCCCCATTGCGACCTTTTGTACCCTTCACGATTCCAGCTGCACGTAATGCACTCAGAAGTAACTCTATTCTGCTCAACGATAATTTTTGGCGCTGTGCTAGCTCTAAGCCAGTAACTGGCTGAGCACCGTTGGAATGAGATGCAATATCAACCAGCGTGTTGAGGGCGGCTTTTACTGCTGTATTGACGTTCATGATAGATTTAGCGAATATATTGAATTAAGTAAAGTATCGGCTTGAATCCATATTTCTGCAGAGTGCCAAGCTTTAACCCTTTTAAACCTATGGTTGAAATTAACCTAGGTAAGGTTTCAACTCAGCGATAAGACTCTTAAATTGCTCACGCCTGAGAAACTGGCCCACTTCAACTCTCTGACCAGTCTGCTCAACAAAAAATACCTTTTGATGCTCTTCTAGATGCGACAGTTTGACCCAGCGAGTATTAAATTCAGTGACCGACTCTTTGTAGGCAATAAATTTCCGAACTAACAAGCGGGTACCACTGATTTCTATCTCCTCATAATCCAGGGCATGTCGGCAGTAGATCAAAAAGCCAGCGGTGACTGCGGTCAACTCTATTGCGGTAAAGATCAGGATCATTTTTACGCCGACCAATAAAAAACCCGTTGCTACGGTTAATGAAAGGCAAACCAAGGCGATATAGAACTTGAGCAACTGACTTGGAGTCAATGCACAATTTCGCCTCATCTTCCAGATTTTCATTATCGGGCGTGGGTCTCAGTCAAGCCGACAGCCTAGTGCTTGGCAGATTGAGCTTGCTTAGCCTTTTCCAGCTGATCCGCACTACGCTGCTGAAAATCAACCATAGAGTGATAGCCCATTTGATAGCAAGGGCAATGTCTACCCAAAATCCAGCGTGCGAGCTTAACCCGTAACTTTTGCATCATGTTAATTCTCCTGTGAACGGGTATATTTTGGCCGAAATTCAGGATTACTGCTGAACACAGCGCTATTTCGACTACTCAGCAAACTAAACGCAAATCCTTTAAATTAAACGCATGACAACTTCCTTTTTGACAGCCCCCTGGATTCCGCTTTTTCCCCTGGGAACCACCCTCTTTCCAGGTGGCGTAATTGCCCTCAAAATCTTTGAGGCGCGTTATTTAGACATGATGAAGCGTTGCCTTCGCGAAGATACTCCTTTTGGGGTTATCAGCATTCTCGATAACAAGCCAATTGAGTCAAATGCCGATGCAGTTGCTAACTTTTCAAATATTGGCACCTTAGCAAAATTAGAAGAGTTTGATCCAATTCAACCTGCGCTTTATATGACTAAGTCTTATGGAACGCAACGCTTTAAAGTACTGCACATCAAACAAGAGTCTGATGGCTTATGGATGGGCCAAGTTGAACTCATGGATGCTGATCCAGAGATACCATTAGCAAAGGAACATGAAAAAGTAGCCGCGCTTTTGAATGAAATTATTTCTGTTATCAAAAGCGAAGATTTGCTGGGTGAAGATGCGTTCAAAATGCCGATGAACCCAGATGATTGTGGTTGGGTATCCAACCGATTGGCTGAGCTCTTACCACTCCCCCCGGCTCAGAAGAACCACTTACTTGCTCAAAGCAATCCCAGAATCCGGCTCGATTTAATTTCAGAAATCATTGAGGATGATGGCTTACGCAATATCGTAATTCATTAGCAAGATGATTGATGAACTCATTCGTCGGTCAATTCGAGAAATGGTGGGAGGCGGCGGTCCTCCCGTAGCATTTCTGGAGCCCGCTGGTGACAGAGGCTTGTTTGGCCCGGAGTCTATCGCATGGAAGGTACATGCGGATTTTATTTCTATGATGATCGGCGGCATTAGCTCGCTAGTACTTCAAGCGCTTCACCCAAAAGCGCTCGCTGGCGTATGGGATCACTCCAGCTTCAGGCAAGACCTTAAGGGCAGATTAGGGAGAACAGCATTCTTTATTGCCGCAACTACCTATGGCTCTCATGACATGGCCAATAGCGCTATCAA
Organism: Polynucleobacter sp. Nonnen-W13; assembly: GCF_018881735.1. NCBI lineage: Bacteria > Pseudomonadati > Pseudomonadota > Betaproteobacteria > Burkholderiales > Burkholderiaceae > Polynucleobacter > Polynucleobacter sp. Nonnen-W13. The sequence goes on from NZ_JACVPU010000002.1 coordinate 449,744, forward strand.
TCGCGTTAATCAAATTCATCAAAAGGTTACTGGGTTTGATGAATTCAATCAACCCTACAGGGCAGATGATCCCGAACTACTCGCATGGGTTCACTTAACAGAAGCTCGGAGTTTTATGTGCTCTTATGAGTCATACCGAAGTGAAACTTTGAGCACGAAGCAAAAAGATCAGTATTTTGCAGAAATGAAAATGCTGGGGGAGAGATTGGGGGCAATTGATCTCCCAGACACCTATGCCGACACGGAGCAAGCCATCAGGCAATACATCCCCCAGCTTCACTACGGCGAGAGAGCTAAAAGTATTATTGGGATGCTCGATCATTTTCCCAGCAATCTCACTGCCAAACCTTTTGTAAGAATGATCAGTCGGGCAGGCTTTCTGAATTTACCTGATTGGGCATATCCGATTATTCAACGACCCCAACCAAGCCGGCTGGAGCGATTAGCCATGCAATCCACTATTCGACTGATGGCAATTCCTGTGAGAGAGGCGCTGAAAGATGGCGTAGCTGCTCACTCGCTCCGAAGAGTTTATGGAGCAACTAAATAAGAAGGTGGCAGAGCAGTCTGCTAGTCAAGCGTGATTTAAGTAAGCTTAAGATTCAGGTTTAGGATTTTCAAGTTCAGAGTCAGTAGACTGACTTTTTACTGCCATCAGAGGTGGCGCACTCATTTTTTCGCCATCCCATACTTGGCCACACCAGCATTCTCCTGCCTCATTAATAATGCAAACCCCTGAGCCGCAGCAACGTTTATCGGGTGCTTTCATAATCAACCTCTTAGTCCTGAACAATTCATAATGCAGTCTATTCTAGTTTTTTTATTGAAATAACGTACAACCCTCGCTTTATTAGTAAAAAATGCAAAGTCCCTTATTTGACTTCCCAGAATCTTCCGATCCAATCCACTTATTGGAGAAAGATGGTCGAGCTGATTACTTCAGTCATTTTTGCAAAGCGGATGAATCTGATCATTTTTTTGAAAGCTTACTCAACTCACTCACTTGGAAAGCAGACCAAATCAATATGTTTGGTAAGTTGGTAACCACGGCAAGAAAAGTTGCCTGGGTGGGAGATCCCCAATGTAGCTATACCTATTCTGGCGTTGAAAAAATTCCTCAAGACTGGACGGAAGAGTTGCTGCAAATTAAGTGTCAACTTGAAGAAATGACCGGCTATAGCTATAACTCTTGCTTACTCAATCTGTATCACAACGGCGATGAAGGTATGGGTTGGCATAGTGACAATGAAAAAGAGTTGGATAGCTCAACCCCGATCGCATCAATCAGCTTGGGTGCTCGACGTAAATTTGCATTTCGTCACAAGCAGGATAAAACGACTGTGTCAGTATTTCTTGAGCACGGTAGCCTTCTCATCATGCATGCCCCTATTCAAGATCACTGGCATCATAGCCTTCTGAAAACCAAGACTGTGATGAGTCCACGCATCAATCTCACTTTTCGCAACATAATTCCCAGAACATGAATAGCAGCAAAGCAATTAATCGGGTAGCAATCATTGGCGCAGGAATTGCAGGCCTTGTATGTGCAAGGGAGCTTGAATCACACGGTGTATCAGTAGATGTCTTTGAAAAGAGTCGTGGTCCTAGTGGACGTATGAGTACACGTCGCGCACAAGACTGGTCTGCCGATCATGGCGCCCAATACTTTACTGCCAGAGATCCTCGTTTTATTGAGGAAGTGCAAAGTTGGCTTCAGGCAGGAACTGCTGCCATCTGGGAGCCCACACTCAAAGTTTATGAAGCCAAGACATGGCGTGAAAGTCACTCACAAGATATTCGCTATGTTGGCACCCCTCATATGAACTCACCAGGCAAGCATCTTGCCGAAGGGCTCACCATTCAATATGAGAGCACCATTTCCCAATTGGAACGTAGGGGTGGTAAGTGGCATTTGCAGTGCAGTGAAGCCAATGAAATTACGACACCGTATGATTTTGTCGTATTAGCTACACCCGCTCCTCAGGCAAGTGCCCTACTTAAAAGTTTTGACAGTAGAGCCACTGATATCGCCGACTCGGCGCAGATGAAGGCCTGCTGGACCATGATGGCAAACTTTCCGAATCAACTCAATGTAGATTTTGATGCAGCATTTATCAACCAAGAAATCATTAGCTGGATTTGTCAAAACGGATCAAAACCCATGCGTCAGGGAAGTACGTGGACCATCCACGGAAGCCCAAACTGGAGCCAAGATCATGTTGAATTAAGCAAAGAAGATGCTCAAGAGCAGATGGTGCAGTGCCTCACATCACTGGGCTTTAATTGTGAGGGCGGGAATATCAGCATGCACCGCTGGCGCTATGCCAGCGGGGGTTTAGAAAATTCAATTGGCTTTCTTGCGCTAAAAGACATCGGATTAGGGCTTTGCGGAGACTGGCTCAATGGTGGCCGAGTTGAAGGCGCTTGGCTCAGTGGTTTTAATCTAGCTCTAGCACTTAAAAAGATATAAAACTAAATTAACTCCAGCGCGCCATTGCAGCATCATCAGTCACGCGGGCGTCCACCCACTTGCTACCTTCTGGTGTTTCTTCTTTTTTCCAAAATGGTGCTGCAGTTTTTAAGTAGTCCATGATGAACTCACAAGCAGCAAATGCTTCGCCTCTATGGGCACTAGTAACCGCCACTAGAACAATTTGATCCTCAGGTAGAAGTGGTCCTACCCGATGGATGACTAGCGTCTTATAAAGATCCCAGCGGGTTCTAGCTTGCACGATGATTTCTTCCAGAGATTTTTCTGTCATCCCAGGATAGTGCTCTAAAGTCATGCCCTGAACTTGACTGCCGTCGTTCAAATCCCTGACGGTGCCCACAAAAGTGACTACTGCACCCACACGAGGATCATCCTTGCGCAGCACCTTTACCTCGGTTGTTAGATCAAAGTCAGCTTCTTGAATGCGGATGAAATCATTCTGCATCTTAGCCGCCAGTAACCGGTGGAAAGAATGCAACTTCGGCCCCTTCGACCAGAGGAGTGGAATCACTCACCATCTCTTGATTTAATGCGCAACGAATCACTTTGCCGCTTGCTAATACTTCAGCCCAAGGATTGCCTCGCTGAACCAGGTAACTCCTTAAGTCAGCAATCGTTTTTAATTCTGGTGGGACAGCAATACTCTCACCAGAAAGCCCGAGGCCCTCTCTTAAGGAAGCAAAGAATCGTAATTCGAGTTTCATAACAGAATCGTAATACGACTAGGAAAGAAGTGCATTAAATGGAATGTAATTCACCATATCGCCAGACTTCAATGCTTTGCCAGGCGGACAATCTACTAAACCATCTCCCCAAGAGGCGCTAGTAAGTACCCCCGAGCTTTGATTGGGAAAAAGATCCAAACCACCCTGCGCATTGATCTTGACCCTCAGAAACTCGTTACGACGATCGGCTTTAAGCCAATCAAAGTCAGCGCGCATAGGGTAAGACTGCGGTAAACCTGCGTCCCGACCTTGTAACTTGAGAATGAATGGCCGTACAAATAATAGGAAAGTCACAAAACTCGATACCGGGTTACCAGGCAAACCGATAAACCAAGTTTCAGCTTCGCTTGTATTGCTATTGAGGTTATCTGATTTGCGTACAGCGCCAAAAGCCAAAGGCTTGCCAGGCTTCATGGCGATCTGCCAAAGATCCAATCTACCTTCAGCAGTTACTGCAGGCTTAATGTGATCTTCCTCGCCAACGGAGACGCCGCCGGATGTAATGATTAAGTCATGGTCTTTGCTAGCCTTACGAAGAGTTTCTCTAGTAGCAGCCAGACTATCAGGAACAATTCCAAAGTCAGTGGCATCGCAGCCCAAGGATTTGATACATGCCAATAAGGTGTCGCGATTCGAATTGTAGATACCGCCTGGTTTGAGTGCTTCACCCGGCAGAGAAAGTTCGTCACCAGTAAAAAATGCAGCAACCCTCACTTTACGTCTTACAGTCAAATGCGTTAAGCCAGCAGAGGCAGCAACTCCAAGCTCTTGCGGCCGCAGAAAAGTACCCGCTGTAAGAGCTGTTTTACCCGCAGTCAGATCCTCACCTCTACGACGAATCCATTGACCTGATGTTGGTGCGATATTAACCTGCACTTGATCGCTTGCCCCCTCTGGGGTCGAGCAGTCTTCTTGCATTACAACGGCATCAGCACCTGGGGGGACTGGCGCACCCGTGAAGATTCTGGCAGCAGTGCCTGGCTTGAGCTCAGTTCCCATGGATCCCGCCGGAATACGTTGTGTAATCGCGAGTATTTGGCCCGGAGTATTGGTATCCCTTGTTCGCACCGCATAACCATCCATTGAGGTGTTATCGAGTGGAGGTACATCTACAAGGCTGCTTACACTTTCTGCAAGTACACGGCCTAAAGCAGTCTGCATCGCAAGTGTTTCAGTTTCGTGCACGGGCTTTGCGTGAGAAAGCAGGTGGTCCAAAGCCTGCTGAGCAGTCAACATCGGAGGCTTAGTCATAGCAATTTATTTCTGAGTTAGTTGGTGTGAGCAGTAATAAAGTTTTTAACTTGATTGACGTCTGCGTCGATATTTTCAACGCGCTGTGGCTTTGATTTGATGTCCTTGAATGCTGCTGGACATTCTGCTGGACGCCCTAATGCAACCTCAATCGTTTCTTCAAACTTAATAGGTAAAGCAGTTTCCAAAACAATCATCGGAATGCCTGCCTGCAAATGTTCGCGCGCAACCTTCACACCATCCGCCGTATGCGTATCAATCATCACACCATACTGCGCATCAATATTGCGAATCGTTTCTAGACGATTTTCATGGGTGCTGCGGCCAGATTGAAATCCATAATGTGCAATGTCTTTAAAGACGGCATCTTTAGAAATATCAAAGCCACCAGCTTGATCGACTTGTTTGAACATAGCCGCAGTGGCCTTGCCATCCTTACCCATAAAATCAAATACAAAGCGCTCAAAGTTGCTCGCCTTAGAGATATCCATAGACGGGCTAGAGGTGTGCAAAGTTTCAGCAGACTTACGTGCCCGATAGACACCGGTGCGGAAGAACTCATCGAGAACATCATTCTCATTGGTAGCCGCAATCAGATGGGCGATTGGCAAACCCATCATGCGGGCAATATGACCAGCACAGATATTGCCAAAGTTACCTGATGGCACAGTGAATGACACTTTTTCATCGCTCGATTTTGTGGCCAGTAAATAGCCTTGGAAGTAATAAACCACCTGAGCAACTACACGACCCCAGTTAATGGAGTTAACCGTACCAATTTGGTGGTTCGCTTTAAAGCTATGATCATTACTCACTGCTTTAACAATATCTTGGCAATCGTCAAATACACCAGCAACTGCTAAATTAAAGATATTAGGATCTTGCAGAGAGTACATTTGGGCAGACTGGAATGAGCTCATCTTGCCACGTGGTGAAAGCATAAATACTTTTACACCCTCTTTGCCGCGCATTGCGTATTCAGCAGCACTTCCAGTATCTCCAGATGTCGCGCCCAAAATATTGAGTTTTTGACCATTCTTTTTTAAGGCGTATTCAAAGAGGTTGCCGAGCAACTGCATCGCCATATCTTTAAACGCCAATGTGGGCCCATTGGATAGACTAAGTAAACCAATACGTGCGCCCTGTTCCTCACCCAACCAATGCAGTGGAGTGATGTCTTTGGCATTGTCTTCAACGCGCCCATTACAGTAGACCTGCTCTGTATAGGTCTTACGCAATAGAGCACGTAGATCTGCCTCAGGAATGTCGTCACAATAAAGGCTTAAGACCTCATAAGCGAGATCGGCATAGGGCATACCACGCCAAGCATCTAACTGCGCTTTAGTAACTTGCGGGTACTCTGTCGGAAGATACAGGCCACCATCTGGCGCTAATCCGCCAAGCAGAATTTCTAAAAAGGATTGCTGTGGGCTATTACCCCGGGTGGATTGGTAACGCATGATTTGTATTAGGACAGGTTTTCTAAACGGATCTTCACCACTTCACCGGCAACAGTTTTCAGATTCTGAATTTCCTGTATCGCTGCCAGCATGTGCTTTTCTTTAGTCTCGTGAGTCAGTGCAACCAAATCAGTTTGGCTTTCACCTTCATCGGCTTCTTTTTGCAAGAGGGCATCAATAGAGATGCTATGAGCCGCCAAGATCTTGGTAATGTCAGCCAATACACCGGCTTGATCTGCTACGCGCAAACGCAAGTAATAGCTCGTGGTAATTTCACCCATTGGCAATACGGCAATATCGCGAACTGCATCCGGCTGAAACGCCAAATAAGGGACGCGACTCTCTGGGCTTGCACCCAATAAACGCGTGATATCCACTAAGTCTGCAATCACAGCAGAAGCGGTTGGCTCTGAGCCTGCACCCTTACCGTAGTAAAGCGTAGTACCAACAGCGTCCCCGAATACCTGAACAGCATTCATGGCGCCTTCAACGTTTGCAATGAGACGCTTCGTTGGAATTAAGGTTGGGTGCACGCGCAACTCAACGCCAGTAGTTGTCTTTTTCGCAATCCCAAGTAACTTAATGCGATAGCCTAACTGCTCAGCATATTGAATATCGATGGCATCTAACTTGGTAATACCCTCAACGTGCGCTTTCTCAAATTGCATGGGAATACCAAATGCAATTGCACTCATGATGGTGGCCTTGTGGGCAGCATCTACACCTTCAATATCAAACGTCGGATCTGCCTCTGCGTAGCCCAAACGCTGCGCTTCTTTCAAGACCGTCGCAAAGTCTAAGCCTTTGTCACGCATCTCAGAAAGAATGAAATTGGTTGTGCCGTTGATGATGCCAGCAATCCACTCAATGCGGTTCGCAGTCAAACCTTCACGAAGTGCTTTGATAATTGGAATACCGCCAGCAACAGCAGCTTCAAATGCAACCATCACGCCCTTTTCGTGGGCAGCTTTAAAAATCTCATTGCCATGCACCGCGATCAAAGCCTTATTGGCTGTAACCACATGCTTGCCAGCTGCGATTGCCTCAAGCACTAAGTCCTTAGCAATACCATAACCACCAATCAACTCAACAACGATATCAATTTCAGGATTGTTAATAACGGCACGAGCATCACTCACAACTTGAGCGCGATCTTTGACTAACTCCTTAGCACGCTCTACATTAAGGTCGGCAACAGTGTTAATACGAATGCCACGACCAGCACGACGGGTAATCTCATCTTGGTTACGTTCGAGAACAGTAAATACACCACCACCTACAGTGCCAATACCTAATAGACCTACTTGAATCGGTTTCATGATGCCTTTGTTGCTGTTGAATTAGTCGAATTAGTTACCTTGCGACTATGTTTTTGACGATAACGCTCCAAGAAGCGTGCCAGACGACCAATGGCCTCCTTCAGCACATCCTCATGAGGTAAGAACACTACACGGAAGTGATCTGACTTGACCCAATTAAAACCAGTGCCTTGCACCAGCAATACTTTTTCTTCTTTCAGAAGATCAGCTACAAATTGCTGATCATCTTCAATTGGGTACATTTCAGAATCGAGTTTTGGGAATAAATACAAAGCGGACTTTGGTTTCACGCAAGTCACACCCGGAATTTCGGTAATGAGTTTCCAGGCGAGATCGCGCTGCTTGGCTAAACGCCCGCCTTCGTTGACCAAATCATTGATGCTTTGATAGCCACCCAAAGCTGTCTGAATAGCATACTGACCTGGCACGTTGGCACACAGGCGCATAGAGGACAACATATTGAGGCCTTCGATGTAATCACGAATCATCTCTTTATCTCCAGACACGACCATCCAGCCAGCACGGTAGCCGCAAGAGCGATAGTTTTTGGATAAACCATTAAAGGTAATTGTCACTACATCAGTAGATAAGGACGCCAATGAGACATGCTTCTCTTTGTCGTACAACATCTTGTCGTAAATCTCGTCGGCAAACAGAATCAAGCCATGTTCACGGGCGATAGAGGTTAACTCTGTCAGTACTTCTTTGGAATAGATGGCACCTGTTGGATTGTTGGGATTAATCACCACAATCGCTTTAGTGCGGGGCGTAATTTTTTTACGTAAATCCGCTAGATCCGGGGCCCACTCTTTCGACTCATCACATAAGTAATGTACTGGGGTACCACCAGACAAGCTGACAGCAGCTGTCCATAATGGGTAGTCAGGTGCCGGCACCAAGACTTCATCACCGTTATTGAGCAATGCATTCATTGCAAGAACGATTAATTCAGAAACCCCATTACCGGTATAGATGTCATCCAAAGTAACACCCTGAATGCCTTTTTCCTGGCAATATTGCATGATGGCCTTACGAGCCGCAAAAATTCCCTTGGAATCAGAGTACGCTGAGGCATTACCCAAATTACGGATCATGTCCAACTGAATCTCTTCTGGAGGATCAAACCCAAAAACACCCACGTTGCCGATGTTGAGTTTGATGATTTTGTGACCCTCTTCTTCCATGCGCTGAGCAAGCTCCAGCACGGGTCCACGAATGTCATAACAGACGTGATTGAGTTTTTCGGACTTTAGGATCGGTTTCACAATGAATTAAAGGATAAGTTCTTGAAATCTAGGAAAAAACAGCTAGCTATAATCACCACAATTATGACAGAGAGTCCATGTGAAGCTTCAATCTGACCCCCATTCCGGAGCCAATACGATCACCGGTTACGGCGATGGCTACATCGAGATCAATAAGATCCCCTATAGTCACGCGGTTTTGCTGAGTTCTGATGGTGAAATCCTGGAATGGGCAATCAAGTCCTTTGAGGAGCTGAGTTCAGCAGATTTCACTCAAATGGCCTCCCTTAAGCCTGAATTAATCATTATTGGCACTGGTAAACGGCAGCGCTTCCCAAGGCCTGAACTTTTAAAAACCTTGATTGAAGCCAAGCTTGGTTTTGAGGTGATGGATTCTCAGGCCGCTTGTCGCACTTACAACATCCTTGTTGGCGAAGGTCGCCAAGTCCTTCTTGCTCTGATTGTGGAGGCCGCCTGATGCAGTTTGACCAAATTCGGCAGTCAAGCACCCTCAAACCAGTAAGTATTCTGATTTTGGTTTTGATCTATGCCTTGATCTGGTTTGGCACCTTAAATTATCGTCACCTCATTCCGTCAGATGAAGGACGTTATGCCGAGATTGCTCGTGAGATGCTCGTCACTGGAGATTGGGTCACACCTCGCTACAACGGGTATAAGTATTTCGAAAAACCCCCTTTACAAATTTGGGCCACCGCTACCGCCTTCAATATATTTGGCATTGGTGATTGGCAAGCGCGCTTGTGGACTGCGCTTACTGGATTTCTAACGATTGTGTTTATCGGATTTACTGGCGCACGTATCTACAGTCCACGAGCAGGCTGGTTAGCTTCAATCGCTTTAGCTTCGAGCCCAATGTGGGTAATTGGTGGACATATCAACTCACTCGATATGGGATTATCAGCATTTTTAGTCGCTGCACTCTGCAGTCTTTTATTGGCCCAAAGCTCCCAAAACTCGAGCGATACCAGGAGGTGGATGTGGGCCTGCTGGGCCTTTATGGCCTTAGCAACGCTATCCAAAGGTGTGATTGGAGTCGCCATCCCCGGAATGGTATTTGCTATTTATTCGATTACTGCGTGGGACTGGAAGATCTGGAAGCGACTACACATCATTAGTGGCGCGATTTTATTTTTAGTCATTACTGCGCCTTGGTTTATTCTGGTGGCGCAACGCAATCCAGAATTTTTGGAGTTCTTCTTTATTCATGAACACTTGCAACGTTTTACACAAACAGCCCACAGCCGCACTGGTCCAGTTTATTACTTCATACCACTGTTAATAATTGGCTTTTTGCCATGGATTGCACAAATTCCCGGAGCTCTTACTCAAGCTTGGCAAGAGCGTAATCGTGAGTTTTCTAGCGGATGGTTACTCACCTGCTGGTTTGCCGTGATCATGGGATTTTTTAGTATCTCTCAATCAAAATTGCCTGGCTACATCATCCCAGTCTTTCCGGCGCTGGCAATGCTTGTTGGCCATTCCGTAGATCGCAATCTGAGCCTTGGTAATGAACTGGGCCTACCCTGGAAATTACAAGCCCTCTTCTTTGCCATCTTAGGTGGCCTTGGATTTTTCTTCTTAGGCGAAGTGAGTAAGCAAGCAAGACCGGATGAAATTGAATCTTATGCTCAATATACTTATTGGATAGTTGCAGCGCTGATTGCATTAATTACATTTAGCCTCCTGTCATTCATACAAAGTAAACGTAATGGCCTAAGTAGCATCACTAGTTTTGCAGTAGGATTTTTTCTCTGCGCAATCATTGCGGGTACGGGCCACGAAACTTTAGGTCGTGCAGTATCCGGCATCGACTTGGTGGAAAAAGTGAAAGCCGGCATTCCTGAAAAAGTGAATTTTTACTCCATCAGAATCCTAGACCACACAGTACCCTTCTATCTCGGCAGAACGATGATCATGGTGGAGTCTCCGGATGAATTGGAATTTGGCGTTAAGCAAGAGCCTGAGTTGTGGATCCCCACCTTTGCTGCTTTTATCGAACGCTGGAAAAAAGATCAGACGGCTTATGCATTGATGGTTCCAGAGCAATATATCGAGCTGCAGAAACTCAATGTACCAATGCAAGAAGTGGGTAGAGATTCTCGGCGCGTCATTGTTAAACATCCGGATTTACAAAGCAGCTCCGCACAATAAGTTTTTAAGGTTCATCATGTCCACTACTGAAAATACCCTTCCCTTCATCCCATTTACGCGCCCACACTTTAATCAAGAAACGATTGATGCAGTTGCCGAGGTTTTGCGTTCAGGTTGGGTTACCTCAGGTCCGAAGCTAGCGGAGTTTGAAGCGACCTTAAGTGACTATTTCGGCGGTCGACCTGTGCGTTGCTTTGCCAACGGCACCGCCACTATGAAAATTGCTTTGCAGGTAGCCGGTATTGGAACTGGGGATGAAGTCATTACCACTCCTATTTCTTGGGTAGCCACCTCGAATGTGATTCTGAGCGTGGGTGCAACACCCGTATTTGTCGATATCGATCCCGTTACACGCAATATTGACTTAAATAAAGTGGCTGCAGCAATTACACCAAAGACGCAGGCCATCATGCCCGTTTATTTGGCTGGGTTGCCTATCAATATGGATCAACTCTATGGCCTGGCTAAGCAATATCAATTACGCGTGATTGAAGATGCAGCGCAAGCTTTTGGGTCGCAGTGGAAGGGTCAAAAAATTGGCAGCATGGGTGATCTCGTGAGCTTTAGCTTTCAGGCCAATAAAAATTTATCAACTGTTGAGGGCGGCTGTCTTGTTCTTAACAATGCTGACGAAGCAAGGCTTGCAGAGAAGTTTCGTCTTCAAGGTCTCACACGCCAAGGTATGGATGGTATGGATGTTGATGTACTAGGTGGCAAAGATAATTTGACTGACGTGAATGCAGTTATCGGCCTGCATCAACTTAAACAATTGCCAGCATTTCAAGCGCGTAGAAGTGCTTTGGCTAAACAGTATTTCGATGCCATTCGCCATGAAATGAAATCAGCGGACCTAGGTAATCTCAATTTAGAATTACCAGTAGAAAACTTCACTGATAGCAACTGGCATATGTTCCAAGTTGTACTGCCGCTTGAGCAATTGAACGTAGATCGTGCGCAGTTGATGCTTGAACTTAAAGAGCTGGGTATTGGTACCGGCGTCCATTACCCGTTGATTACAGGGTTCACGCTTTACCAAAAGCTGGGGTACCAAGCTGAAGCCACTCCCATAGCAAAGCGTATTGGTCGCTCCATTTTGACCCTCCCCCTTTTTCCAGGGATGGCAGATGAAGATATTGGCCGTATAGCCAAGGGTTTGACTGGAATTCTGAAGAAACATCGTAAAAACTAATACCGAGAGCGGAATCAGGCAAAATTGCAGCATGACTGCAAATTTAGCTACCCAAGCCTGCAATCCGACACTCAGCATTGTCATTCCCGTTTACAACGAGGAAGATGGCCTACAAGCCCTCTTTGATCGCTTATATCCTGCGCTAGATGTCATGGCTAATAAGCGCAACATTGCTTATGAAGTGGTGTTTGTGAATGATGGCAGTAAAGATCGCTCCGCCGGTATCCTGGCTAAGCAAGTTGAGCTGCGCCCAGATGTCACACGTGCGGTGTTATTTCATAGCAACTTTGGTCAGCACATGGCGATCATGGCTGGCTTTGAATACTCCCGCGGCGAATACATCATCACCCTCGATGCTGACTTGCAGAATCCCCCGGAAGAAATCGATGCATTGGTAAATGAGTTACTGAAAGGTCATGACTACGTTGGCACTATTCGTGCCGATCGTCGCGATAGCTTCTTCAGAAAATTTGCTTCACGTGCGATGAATCATTTGCGCCAGAAAATTACTCGCATTACGATGACTGATCAAGGATGTATGCTGCGTGGCTATAGCCGACGTATTGTTGATCTCGTACGTCAGTGCGATGAAAGCAACACCTTTATTCCGGCACTGGCTTATACATTCGCATCCAACCCAACTGAAATTACCGTCAAACATGAAGAGCGTTTTGCTGGTGAGTCAAAATACAGCCTCTATCAACTCATTCGTTTGAACTTTGACTTAGTGACCGGCTTTTCCGTCATGCCTTTGCAGATTTTCTCGATCCTGGGCATGTTGCTGGCAATGGCTGCGGGCAGTCTGTTTATCTACCTTCTGGTTCGCCGCTTTGTGCTCGGCGCTGAGGTTGAAGGGGTATTCACCCTCTTCGCTCTCACCTTCTTCCTGATTGGCGTGATGCTATTTGGTCTTGGTCTGCTCGGTGAGTACATCGGCCGTATCTACCAACAAGTTCGCGAGCGTCCACGCTATGTTGTGCAAACTGTTTTAGAGAAAAAATAATTGCACGCAGTCGTCTTTGCTTATCATGATGTTGGCGTTAACTGCCTTAAGGCATTGCTAGGTGCAGGCATTCAGGTTGATCTAGTGATTACCCATCAAGATGATCCTCATGAGAATGTCTGGTTTGGAAGCGTTGCGAAACTGTGTGATGATCAAAAGATTCCTTACATCACTCCAAATGCGAATCAGCTGATGGAGCTCATACCGCAACTTCAAAAACTAACACCTGATTACCTTTTTTCTTTTTACTACCGCCACATGATTCCGGCAGAACTCTTGGCCTGCGCCAAGATTGGTGCCTTGAATATGCACGGCTCATTGCTGCCAAAGTTCCGTGGGCGGGCGCCTGTTAATTGGGCTATCTTGCACGGCGCAACAGAAACAGGCGCAACATTGCACATGATGGAAGTTAAGCCGGATGCGGGTGACATTGTGGGACAGTCAGCCGTTTCGATTGGGCCCAACGAAACTGCCACCGATGTCTTTGGCAAAGTCAGTCGGGCAGCCATCACGGTAATCAACCAGGCTCTACCCGAGCTTATTCAAGGCCGCATCCCTAGAAAACCCAATAATCTGGCTCAGGGAAGCTATTTTGGGGGCCGCAAGCCTGCCGATGGGCAAATTCTGTGGCATCAGACTGCTCAGCAGGTTCATAACCTCGTCAGAGCCGTAGCACCCCCTTATCCAGGCGCTTTTACAGACTGGCAAGGTCAGCGCAGAATTGTGGCTCGGACCAGCCTAGAGGGCCCATTTCCGAGCCAGCTAGATCTTCAGGCTCCCGGCATCCAAGTGGTTGATAATCAGGTATTCGGCGTTTGTGGGGACCAAAAAGCGGTAGCGATACTGGACTGGTTCCCAGCAAATAGCTAACTAATTACCAGTAGCACTCTTTAGATTAAAAAACGAGGCAGTAAAGATGAAAAAAGTACTCATTCTTGGCGTAAACGGCTTTATTGGCCATCACCTTTCAAAGCGCATCCTGGAGACAACCGATTGGCATGTCTATGGCATGGATATGCAGAACGATCGCCTTGGTGATTTAGTAAACCATCCTCGCATGCACTTTTTTGAGGGTGACATCACCATCAATAAAGAATGGGTTGAATATCACATCCGTAAATGCGATGTCATCTTGCCCTTAGTAGCCATTGCAACACCAGCAACTTATGTTCAGCAACCATTAAAAGTATTTGAGCTCGACTTCGAAGCCAATTTACCAATCGTGCGCTCGGCAGTTAAATACAAAAAGCATTTGGTGTTTCCATCTACATCTGAAGTCTATGGCATGTGTGAAGATGGTGAGTTTGATCCCGCGAAGTCGAATATGGTTTATGGCCCAATCAACAAACCACGCTGGATCTATGCTTGCTCTAAACAATTGATGGATCGCGTGATCTGGGGTTACGGCATGGAAGGTTTGCGCTTCACCCTCTTTCGCCCATTTAACTGGATTGGCCCAGGACTAGATAGCATCTACACACCAAAAGAAGGCTCTTCCCGTGTTGTTACTCAGTTCTTGGGTCATATCGTTCGCGGTGAGCCCATCAATGTAGTTGATGGTGGCGCGCAAAAACGTGCCTTTACTTATGTTGATGATGGTATCGACGCCTTAATGCGCATCATCGATAACAAAGATGGCATTGCAAACGGCAAGATCTACAACATCGGTAATCCAAAGAACAACCACTCTATTCGTGAACTCGCCAATCAGATGCTCGATATCGCTCGCAGTATTCCTGAATACGCAAAGACAGCAAATGAAGTGAAGATAGTAGAAACCACTTCCGGTGCTTACTACGGTGAAGGCTATCAGGATGTCCAGAACCGTGTCCCTGCAATTGACAACACGATGACTGAACTGGGCTGGAAGCCAACTATCAATATGAGCGATGCGCTGAAGAATATTTTTGAAGCCTATCGACATGACGTTGAAAACGCACGTCATTTAGTTGATAAAGAATAAGCGAAATTACGTTTAAGGCTTCATGGCTAAGATTGCACTCAAAGTAGATGTTGATACTCTGCGCGGGACCAAAGAAGGTGTCCCCAACCTAGGGCGGACGCTTGAACGCTTTGGCCTGAAAGCCACCTTCCTATTTAGCCTCGGCCCCGACCACACTGGCTGGGCGCTCAAGCGAGTCTTCAAGCCAGGCTTTCTAAAGAAAGTGAGTCGCACTTCCGTTGTTGAACACTACGGCATTAAGACTTTGCTATACGGCGTCCTGCTTCCTGGTCCCGATATTGGCAAACAAGCTGCTACTGAAATGCGCGCCATAGATACAGCTGGTCATGAGACTGGCATCCATACTTGGGATCACGTTGCTTGGCAAGATGCTGTGCGCAATCGCGACGCTCATTGGACCAAAGCGCAGATGCAAAAAAGTTGGGATCGTTTTGTAGAAATATTTGGCCACCCACCAGTCACTTATGGTGCGGCTGGCTGGCAAATGAATGAGGCTGCTTTTGAGCAACTCGACCAATGGGGCATTCAATATTCTTCCGATGGCAGGGCTGAGCCTAACTTAATGCCATATCGTTTTGACCTACCTTCTGGCAAAGCAAAACATGTTCAATATCCAACTACCTTACCGACTTTTGATGAGTTGATTGGAATAGATGATGCTGATGAATTTGGTGCTGTAAAGAAGCTCCTAAAAATCACCCAAAGCAATCCGAATGATCAAGTGTTCACTCTGCATGCAGAGCTTGAAGGTCAGAAGCTTCTACCCGCCTTTGAGCAACTACTAGCAGGCTGGTTAAATCAAGGGCACGATCTCGTTACCATGGGTGAACTTCATCAATCTTGGGCAGCTACTAAGCAACTAGATAAAATAGCGGTACAGCCAGTGACCTGGGGGGAAATACCCAATAGAAGTGGCGAGCTCATTTTGCAAACGGTATAAGTAAGCTCAGAATACGTAATACATCAAGTTAAATAAGAGAGTCCTATCATGACAGTAGAAATTGGTAAACCAATGCCCCAATGTGCAATCCCAGCAACATCAGGATTGACCTTTACCCCAGACTCAGCCAAAGGCAAAAAACTGGTTGTCTACTTTTACCCAAAAGATATGACTCCAGGTTGCACTGCGGAGTCTGGTGAATTTCGGGATAACATTGATGCCTTCACCAAAGCCAATACCTTGATCGTTGGCGTATCTCGGGATAGCATCAAGTCTCACGACAACTTCCGAAGCAAACTGGAATTACCATTCGAACTCGTTGCCGATACCGAAGAGACCTTATGCCAGCTATTTGGCGTCATGAAAATGAAGAATATGTATGGCAAACAAGTTCGCGGCGTAGAACGCAGCACCTTCCTCTTTGACTCTTCAGGCAAGCTAGTAAAAGAGTGGCGTGGCCTTAAGGTTCCCGGACATGTGACAGAGGTATTACAAGCAGCCCAAGCAACTAAATAATTTTTTAATTAATTTAATCTGGGGCACTTGCAAAGCCCAAAATTTGGGGTAAAGTAGTTCTTATGCACCGTAAACGACGGGAAAGTCTCACAATCCGTTTGACTCAACAGCCTGAACACTTAAGAGCAGGCTCGGTAAACAACCCCCGCCGTTTTATAGATCGTTTTACACTCAGTTTCGTTATAAACCGTCAATGCAATCCGCTTGACGGTTTTTTCTTTTAGGAGAGTCTGCATGCCATTGCCCCCAATCCCAACTCAAATTGCTGACCAAGTAAAAATTAGTGGCAAGGACACCCCGAATTTAAAGAAACGTCCTGCACCAGCAAAAACTGTTGTGATGGACCGCCATACTCCAGATTGGGCAACAGATGTAGAGGAAGATCTATCTGCTGCTGAAATAGCGCTTGAGAAAATTAAAAGTGATCACAACCCAGTAGTTGTGCGTAGTGTGCGCAGTGATAACAAAATAGCGAATGTTCCAGAAAAACCAAAGCGGATTATTCGTACTGGTCCTCCGAGTCTATTTGTCTTAGATACCAATGTATTGATGCATGATCCAAGCTCTCTGTTTCGCTTCTCTGAACATGATCTCTTCTTACCAATGACTACTCTTGAGGAATTGGACAATCATAAGAAAGGTATGACGGAGGTTGCTCGTAACGCCCGCACAGTCAGTCGCTCCTTAGATCAATTAGTAGCAGGTACTAGCGGCACATTAGATGAAGGCATCCCCCTAAATAAGCTTGGCAATCAAGATGTGTCTGGTCGACTCTTTTTCCAGACAAAACTGACTACCCAAGCGCTACCAGAGGGCTTACCTGAAGGTAAGGGCGACAACCTCATCTTGGCAGTGGTCAGTGAGCTACAAAAGACGCGTAAAGGCCAAGAAGTTGTTCTGGTATCGAAAGATATCAATATGCGCATCAAGGCTCGTGCCTTAGGTCTGCCTGCTGAAGACTATTTCAATGACCAGGTCTTAGAAGATCGTGACTTAATGTATTCCGGAGTCATGGCATTACCTGCAGACTTTTGGCCAAAGCACGGCAAAGATATGGAGAGCTGGGCGGACGGCAAATCAGGAACGATGTTTTATCGTGTCACTGGCCCCTCAGTCCCCAGCATGTTAGTAAATGAATTTGTCTATCAAGAAAATCCAGATGGATCAACACCGTTCTATGCTCAAGTTAAAGAGATCAATGGCAAGACTGCCCTACTTCAAACCCTGAGGGACTTCTCTCATCAGAAAAATAATGTATGGAGTGTGACAGCACGTAATCGCGAGCAGAACTTTGCCATGAATCTACTCATGAACCCGGATGTAGATTTCATCACATTACTGGGGCAAGCGGGCACTGGTAAAACTCTGCTGGCCTTAGCTGCTGGGTTGGAGCAAGTGTTGGATAGTAAGCGCTACAACGAAATCATTATTACCCGAGCTACAGTTCCTGTAGGTGAGGATATTGGCTTTTTACCAGGCACCGAAGAAGAGAAGATGCAGCCTTGGATGGGTGCATTTGATGACAACCTTGAGGTGCTTCAACGCAACGAAGACGGTAGCGCTGGTGAATGGGGTCGCGCCGCAACCCAGGAATTGATTCGTTCACGCATTAAAGTGAAGAGCATGAACTTCATGCGCGGCAGAACTTTTGTCAGTAAATTTGTGATTATTGATGAAGCGCAAAATTTAACTCCAAAGCAAATGAAAACCTTGGTTACTCGTGCAGGCCCAGGAACCAAGATTATTTGTTTAGGTAATATTGCTCAGATTGATACACCTTACTTAACCGAAGGTTCTTCAGGTCTAACTTATGTGGTGGATCGCTTCAAAGGCTGGCGTCATGGTGGGCATGTGACTCTGGCTCGCGGTGAGCGCTCACGTCTTGCGGATCATGCTGCTGACGCACTCTAAGCAAACTGTCTCATGCCGCACTCTGATGGGGTGCGGCATTTTTATTTGCGCCCTTCTCTTGCTTACGGGGTGTAGCAGTTTTGGCTCAAAAAATAGTGCAGCTAAGCTTACCCAATTCCAACAAGATACTACCGTAGGTACTGAAGATATCTCGATTGCTGCAGTGGGTTTGGTCGGCGTGCCCTATCGCTATGGCGGCAATAATCCCAATGGGGGGTTTGATTGCAGTGGATTAATTGCTTATGTCTACAACAAGTCTGCGAACATCAAGTTACCAAGGACTATTCAAGAGATGAGTAATCGTGGCCAAAGCGTAGACAGTGGTCCGCCTGCACCTGGTGATCTTGTCTTCTTTAATACGACTGGCGCAAAGTATTCACACGCAGGCATCTATGTAGGTCAGGGTAGATTTGTGCATGCCCCAAGCGCAGGCGGGACTGTGCGTCTAGAGTATATTTCTTCACCTTACTGGGCGGCCAGATTTACTGAGGCTAGAAGATTGACGCCTTAACTATTAGCCTTCAGGTGGATAGCATTAACACCGTATTCCCAAAACACTCAATATTGTTTACATTTGTAAGTAGAACAATTGGTTCTTTAGATTACTCATTGGGGGTGGCTCGTATGAAGAAAATCATTATCGCTTTTAGTATTGTATTTAGCCTTGCAATTCCGTCTGTTGCTTTTGCAGATCAAGTAGCTTGTGAAGCTAAGGCAGTTAGCAAAGAAGGTAAACCGCTTTATGGTGCAGCTAAAGATGCCTCAATCAAGAAGTGTATGGGTGATGCCAAGCCCAATGATTGCGAAGCTAAGGCAGTAAGCAAGGATGGCAAGCCGCTTTATGGTGCCGCCAAAGCCGCATCCATTAAGAAATGTGAAGGCGGCAACTAAATACCTTTCCCATCAATTTAAAAAGCCTCGCAATGCGAGGCTTTTTTTACTCTTAATTGCTGCTTATTATTTTCTTTTGAATTAGAACGGCTCGTATCCACCAGAGGAGTAACCTACTGATCCCATCGCCAAGTTGTCGAACTTGGTATATGGACCTTGCCAGCTCAAGCGCACAGTACCAATTGGTCCATTACGTTGCTTGCCAATGATGATCTCCGCCATGCCCTTATCTTGGGTTGTATCTGGGTGATACACCTCATCACGATAGATGAACATAATTAAGTCAGCATCTTGCTCGATCGCGCCCGACTCCCGCAAATCAGACATGATGGGGCGCTTATTAGGGCGCTGTTCTAGTCCACGGTTTAACTGCGACAAAGCAACTACTGGACACTGTAATTCTTTTGCGAGTGACTTGAGTGAGCGCGAGATCTCAGAGATCTCTGTTGCACGGTTCTCAGAACCAGAGCCACTCATCAACTGCAGGTAATCAATCACAACGAGACCAAGCGTTCCGCCAAAGTTACGAGCAATACGACGTGCACGTGCACGCAACTCCAAACTGGAAAGAGCGCCAGTCTCATCAATCAAAATTTGGGTATTACTTAGACGAGCAATCGCATCCGTGACACGTGGCCACTCGTCATCCTGTAGCTTGCCGGTACGCATACGACCTTGATCAACGCGCCCTACTGAACCTAATAAACGGGCCGCCAATTGCTCACCCGACATCTCCATTGAGAAAACAACGACCGGCAAACCTTCAGCTAATGCGACGTTCTCGGCGATATTAAGCGCAAATGCAGTGTTGTGGGTTACTACGTAATCATTAGTTATATAGGTTCTATCTGGGTGACTAACGGAGATACATTGCGCCTCAGTCACTCTGGATGGCTCGATACTCTTAAATGACAGTCTGCGTTGGCGATCCCAGCTCGCTCTGAGTCTTTCTTTCTTTTCAGGCAAAGTAAATGCTTGAAAGCCTGGGCCAAAACTCATATTTAAGACGTAGGCCAAACGACCCTGCTTCTTCTCGCCTTTGTAAGTGTAGCTTGACTGTTTTTGTGCGATTGAGCAAAAGCCGCCTAATGATCTAGCCAAAGTGGCAACATCTTCTGATAACTGTTTACTTGCAGTACAAAAACGAATAGAGCCCCACTTCTCAATCCAGCCATCAGTGTCCATCAAACCCTGAAACAGTGCGAGACGAGAATTCTTATTGGCCTCAAGGTAAGTAGCGGGGATATATTTATCAAAACTTCTGCAGCCTAGAACACCCAAATCCTGCAAGGCAGAGCGGAAATAATTCGTTGGCACAGATTGACGTTGGCCATTAGCCGCAATTCTGGTTTTGGAGACCAATCTCCAGTCATATGCGTTGGCATGAACTAACTCCATCTCATATCCAGCTAGAGCATTCATGCGCTCAATTAGCTCAGGAGATTTGGTGGAGAATGAAACACTTTTATGAGAGAGAGCTAAAGTTCCGTCACCAAGTAATGCACCTAGCACCCAAGGATTTATTGGTAATGTATTTGAATGACCAAAATCCCCTGAAACAGTCTCTATCCACAGACGATTCTGGTATCGAACACAAGAAAGCATTTCAATTAAACGCGCAGTATTAATAACTTTGGGAGCATCCCAGTCGCGGTACATCACCCGCCAGAGATGTTCATCGCAACACTCAGCCTCACGACCATCAGAGAAGGTGACTTTATAAATCTGCTTCATGCCTTGCGGATAGATGCCGGTCACCATGGAATGCTGGCCATCTACAGAGGCAAGGCGATCGCCAAACCGCAAGTCACCCATCAACTTCCAGCCATCAACTGTTTTTACTTTGGCATCCAGCGGTTGCGCTTTACCCATTGAAGGTCTACCAGCAACAATCACCAAGTCACCTTTTTGCAGACCGCTAGTTTGTTTATCTAGATCAATGAATCCAGTTGCAATACCAGTGATGTCACTGCCACCTTGACGGTTATATAACTCGTCAATCCGGGCAACAACGGTTTTAAGTAATGGTTCGATCTCGAGGTAGTCAGCTTTGCGACTACCCTCTTCACCAATTTGTAGAATACGTGACTCCGCTTCATCCAAGAGCGTTCTGACTGAACGGCCCTCTGGAACAAATGCAGAGTTCACAATGTTGTCAGATACTTCGATGAGGCGACGCAGAATGCTACGATCACGAACAATATCGGCATAGCCTTTGATGTTGGCTGCACTTGGAGTGCTTTGCGCTAATGAATTGAGGTAATCAATACCAACTAAGTCACCACCCTGCTCGGACTTAACAGCCTCATGAACAGTAATGACGTCAGCGGGATGATTGTCGCCAACTAAACGCTGAATGACCTTATAGATCAGAGCATGTTCAGGGCGATAGAAATCTTTATCAGTTAATACACCACCTAGGCGATCCCAGGCTGTGTTGTCGATCAATAGACCGCCGAGCAAAGATTGCTCGGCTTCTACAGAATGCGGTGGTACTTTTAAAGCCTGCAAGGCTGCATCCCCAGAACCCATCATGCCAGGACTTGGCATAAGAGAGCGTGAGCGGGATTCAGCCATGAGGCTAGATTACAGATCTAAAACTTACGCTTGCTCGCCAACTACACGGATAGTGATGTCAGCCACTACATCGGTATGAACTGCTACCGCTACAGGGTGATCACCAACCATCTTCAACGGGCCAGTAGGCATGCGTACAGAAGCTTTTTCGATTGCAAAGCCTTTGGCTTTCAAAGCATCAGCGATGTCATGGTTTGTTACAGAACCAAACAAACGACCATCGACACCAGCTTTTTGACCGATTTCGAGAACCAAGTCCTTGAGCTTTGTGCCAACCGCTTCGGCAGCAGCCAATTTCTCAGCAGCCAACTTTTCCAACTCAGCGCGACGTACTGCAAAGTCAGCGATGGCTGTTTCAGTTGCACGACGAGCTTTGCGTTGTGGGATTAGGAAATTACGAGCGTAACCGTCTTTAACACGAACGATGTCACCGAGATTGCCCAGGTTAATTACTTTTTCTAAAAGAATGATTTGCATTGAGGGCTCCCAATTATTTCTTGTGTTGATCGGAGAATGGCAACAAAGCCAAGTAACGAGCACGCTTGATAGCAGTGTCTAACTGACGCTGATATTTAGCTTTTGTGCCTGTCAAACGTGCAGGAGTGATCTTAGCGTTTTCGCCAATAAAGTCCTTCAATGTATCTACGTCTTTGTAATCAATCTGTTCTACGCCAGCAACAGTGAAACGGCAATAACGCTTACGCTTGAACAATGGGTTCTGAGCTGGTTTCTTTTTGAAATCGGGTTTCTTTCCAAACGCCATGATGATTTCCTCTTTAATTTTTCAATTGAATATGGGTAATGTGGAAAACAAGTCTTTGATTACGTAGAGTCTTAGGTGCTAAGAATCCTTCAAACACTGCCTCGGCCCCTAAATCCATTTGCTCTAAGCCCTTTTGTATCGGACCAATTGCTATGGCTTCAACACTCATCTGAATTTTCCTGGCTACTCCTACCTCGTTTACTTCGCCGCTATGCTCTAGCTGGCAATGCATCACCGGTATTCCTGCTGGTGTAAATCGAATCGCGTCTTTAGATACCAAGAATGCAGTTAGGGTGAAATGATTCAACGCCACTCCGTCACTCTGATACGTTTTCTAGTCTGTGTATTCCTCTTCAAATTTCTGACTTAAGCCGCTACTACAGGAGCGTCGGATTGAGCTGATTTGCGCGCTTCTTCACGTTGCACTTCTTTCATCATGATGGAAGGCTCTGTTTCAGCTTTCTTCGTCTTGATGATGAGGTGACGCAAAACAGCATCGTTAAATTTGAATGCGTGCTCGAGCTCGTCCAGAGTTTTCTGGTCGCACTCAATGTTCATGCAAACGTAATGGGCTTTAGCAAGCTTGTCGATCATGTAAGCCATCTGACGACGACCCCAATCTTCCATGCGGTGAATTTTGCCGCCAGCAGCAGCTAATGTCGCTTTGTAGCGATCGATCATCGCAGGCACTTGCTCGCTTTGGTCCGGGTGGACGATAAAGACGATTTCATAATGACGCATCTAACACTCCTTAAGGATAAAGTCACCTGGGCGTCTTGCTAACTTCCGATGGTTTTAAAGTTAGCGCCAGTGTGACAAGGTAGTAACAAATTGTAGGTAAAACTAACTACACATATTTACAGCTTTTAAGTCCTCACCGAATTTCAGGTAAGTCCGCTATTCTAGCAAAAAAATCCTGCCAAGTCAGGGGCTTACCGGCTTTATTTGCCTGTTTTGCCGCATTTAGAGCTAATTGAAGTGCAATTCTGGCCCTAGGGGCGGTTAAGGTGCCTGAAGCTCGGCATCCAAGGGGGTCTAACTCAGGAATATTTGGCAAAGTAGCGCCAGCACCAGTTCTAGTAGTTCTCACCAAAGCAATGCCCTGAACCATCGCCTGATCTAAAGGTTTGACCCAGTCATCATGGAAACCACCATGCCCCGAACCTGCAATAACAAAACCCTGGACAGCGCTACTAAGCCAATTTGCGATGGTTTCAGGGCGAGCACCCGCATGACTAGTCAGAATCTCGACCCAAGGCCACTCACCCTCCCCGGGAATAGGTAAATCTTCACTCCAAGCTGCCTGCACGGCCTTCACGCCAGATAACCACGAGGGGTTAATTAAGCCTACCGAACTGGATGGGGCGTTTTGTAATGGCGCATTCAAAGCCGTAGCGTGGCGCTTAGCTAGATCCATTGCCATACATCCGCGCCCGTCCATCACCGCATAAATGCCACCAGGACAGTTATCAATGGGCGTGGAAGCCCAGCGCATGGCATCCAATAGATTAGAGGGTCCATCAGCTCCAGGTGCATTACTCGGCAGCATGGCCCCAGTCAAAATAACCCTCTTAGACTGAGTCTGCGCTAACTTTCCACAGCTTGCCTGCAAAAATAAGCCCGTTTCCTCAATCGTATCGGTGCCGTGGGTAATCACAACCCCCTTTACAGCAGCGTCTAGCAAGGCCTCTCTTACAGCAAGCCCAAGGCTAGTAAGGTGCGCATCAGTCAGATTGCGACTATTGACATTCGCCATCTGACGAGAAACCAGCTTAACCCCCTCAGGCACTACTGACTGGACCTGCGCGACTAAAGCGTCAACCCCGACTTGGCCAGCTTCGTATTGAAGGGGGCTTTCTTTTGGATTGGGGGCGAGACCTGCAATGGTGCCACCCATACCTAAAACTAGAAGATGGGGTGTATTTTCAGAAATACTGGATTTTGAGCTCATCCCTTCATTATCCGCCTCCAAATTACTTGAATATTCAAAAAGTGCTGTATACAATCCCAGTATGGACATAAATACAGTCGATTTTCCAGAGGAGCTGACTGCCCTCCCTAAACTCACCTCACGTCAAAGTGAGATTTTGGAATTGATTACCAAGGCCATCGATGAAAGCGGCTCTCCCCCTACTCGCGCTGAAATTGCAACGCAACTGGGCTTTGCTTCTGCCAACGCTGCTGAAGAGCACTTACGCGCATTAGCAAAAAAAGGGTATATCGAACTGACACCGGGAACGTCCCGCGGCATTCGTATTCCACAACGATTTAATCAGACACACAATCCCAATAAATATCGTCAGATGTCATTACCTTCTGGCGCGCTTCAGCAACTCACACTGCCACTCATTGGTCGTGTTGCTGCAGGCTCACCGATCATGGCTGTTGAACACATTGAAAAACAAGTGCCAATTGATCCAAGTTTGTTCAGCAAAGGTGCCGATTACTTACTGAAGGTGGTTGGCATGAGTATGCGCGATGCTGGCATTTTGGATGGTGACTATCTTGCAGTACGAAAAACTTCCGAAGTTCGTAACGGCGATATCGTGGTTGCGCGATTGGATGATGAAGTCACAGTAAAACGTTGGAACCAAAAGAAAACTGCGGATGGTATGGTGATTGAATTACAAGCCGAGAATCCAGACTTCAAAAATATCTTGGTAGACAGACGTCAACCAAACTTTGCTGTTGAAGGTCAAGCCGTTGGCTTGATCAGAGCTGGCGGACTCTAGCCCAAGACTGCTGAAACAAAAGGCCTCTATACGAGGCCTTTTTCAATTGCAGAGTGGGGCTAAAGCATTCTTGCCGCTCTATCTTTTTTCTATGATTTATTTTTTACTAGGCGCAACTATATTTGCATTCTTCGGGGATGCAGTAATAGTAATGATTGTCTTTGGACCAGTGAATGGACCCTCATTTAATTCTACTGTTGAGGTACGATCACCTTTCGTGAAAACCAAAATACTGGTTTTTGATTTCACGGCACTCACAGTGGTCCAACCAGCCCTTGGATATTCAGCTTGGAAGAATGCATAAATATCCGTTGGCGTTTGCACACCAGATAAAACAACGCGCCCTACCCAGTTATCACCGCGGCCAATAATCAGTGAATCAGAGCCAATAATTTTTGATGCCGCAGGCAATGGCATATCACCTAAAAGTTGCGATTGAATTTCTTGGACTTCACTTGGCGTACCTGTTGGAGAGTCGCCAGAAGATGCACATGCTGCTAGCAAGATGGATAGCGCTAAGGCTATTGAAAATTGATGGAATCGTTTAAGTTGAATCATGTTCTTGCCCTGGTAATCAATCTACATTACTGGAGGCGCGTGAGGGAATCGAACCCCCGTACGAAGCTTTGCAGGCTCCTGCCTAACCACTCGGCCAACGCGCCATATGCTTGAATCAAAAATGGGAAGCTTTTTTAGGGCTTCCCATCGAACTTGGAGCGGGAAAGGAGGTTCGAACTCCCGACCTATACCTTGGCAAGGTATCGCTCTACCAGCTGAGCTATTCCCGCATAACAGGGCAACAGTTTAGCAAACAATTTGAGAGCGCGCATTATTCGTGAAGAAGACTGCCCATCAGCCGATCTGATGTTTATACCAAGCCCTTATAAGCCATGGGTTTGTGGACATTAGTCGGCTTTTTCAACTAGCTGAGGCAAAGCCTTTTTCATGTAATAAAACATTGACCAAAGTGTCAAAAAAGATGCAATCCAGATTAACCAAGTACCAACTTGTGCGCAATTGAGCCAACCAAAAATGGTGTCGTTCAACAATAAAAACGGAATTGCTACAAGTTGGGCCGTGGTCTTCAGCTTGCCGACCATATGCACAGCAACACTTTTCCCAGCACCTAAGAGCGCCATCCACTCCCTCAGGGCGGAGATGGTAATTTCACGTCCAATGATGATGAGGGCAACCCAAACCTGCACACGGTCCATATTGAGGAGAACCAATAATGCAGCAGCAACAATTAACTTGTCTGCTACAGGATCTAAGAATTGACCAAATGCCGACTCTTGCTTCATTTTGCGAGCTAAGAACCCATCCAACCAATCAGTCACTGCAGCAAAAATAAAAATGACTGTAGCTGTGAGATTCTTATCAAAGGGAGTAAGCCAGCTATCAGGCAAATAGAACACTGCGACGACAAGCGGAATTGCAGCAACGCGCAACCAGGTCAAGGCAATGGGTAAATTAAAAGGCATGGCTCAAGCATAAACTAATGCGAGTGAGCTGGGCAATCAATGGAGTTGCCTATAGATTTGCTCTGCCAATGCAGTTGATATCCCTTCCACGCTGGAGAGTTCTTCGATAGTGGCATTAGAAACGCCACGTAAACCCCCAAAACGGGCGAGTAATTTTTGACGACGTTTCGCTCCGATACCCTCAATCTCTTCTAACTGAGAAACTGTTCTGGCTTTTGCCCGCTTTGCACGCATGCCAGTGATGGCAAAGCGATGTGCCTCATCCCGGATTTGTGCCACCAATAACAAAGCTGCGCTGTCAATGCCTAGTTCGAGGGATTTCCGTCCGTCCGCAAAAATAAGCGTCTCAAGACCTACCTTACGCCCCTCCCCTTTAGCAACACCAACAATCAAACTGATATCCATGCCAAATTCAGAGAGAACTTGTCTTGCCATCTCAACCTGGCCTTTGCCACCGTCAATCAAAATCACTTGTGGCATCTTCTCAACAGGAAGCTCTTGGAAATTTGCATAACGACGCTCTAAGACCTGACGCATGGCAGCATAGTCATCGCCTGGTGTGATGTCATTAATATTAAATCGTCGATATTCACTAGGCTGCATCGCATTTTTTGAATACACCACGCAAGAAGCTTGCGTGGCCTCACCAGAAGTATGGCTAATGTCAAAACACTCAATACGCAACTGCTCAAGACTTTCCAACTCCAAAGCTAAAACATCAGCCAGCGCTCGCGCTCTTGCTAGCTGTCCACCAGTCTCGACCAAACGCTTTGCAATTGCAATCTTGGCATTGCCCTCAGCCATCGCCAACCAATGCCGTCTCTGCCCTTGTGGCTGATGCAGGAAAGTAACGCGCTTACCAGCTTGCGCATTGAGCAAGTCATGCAAACCCTCAGGGGCTGATTGCTCAGGACTATCTTCAGCAGTTTCTTCTGGCGCCGCAATATCATCAACCAACCTTCTTAAAGGGTGATTCAGAATCAATACGGGTGGAATTAAATTGGTAGTCGCCTCACCATCACCCGACTTCTCCTCTAGGTAATGTTGCGCAATAAAGGCTTCTAAAATTTCTGCGGGGGGTGGCAACTCTCCAGAGCTTGAACGCAAACCCTTAGGGAAATATGCTCGATCACCTAAATGGCGTCCACCCCGAATCATTGCCAAATTGACGCAAACCACACCCTCCATTTGAGCGACAGCGATGACGTCGACATCACCTTCACCATCAGCAACGGTATCCATGGACTGCTGCTGCAAGACACTAGAGAGGTCTGCAATTCGATCTCTTAGTACCGCAGCCATTTCAAATTCCATAGCATCGCTATAGGCATGCATCTTTTTTTCAAGCTCAGAGAGCACGCGACTATGATCGCCCTCTAAAAAACGTGTTGCCTGTGCTACGTCCTGCCCATATTGATCTGCGTTCAGACGACCAACACAAGGTGCGCTACAGCGATGAATTTGATGCAATAAACAAGGACGACTACGATTTTTGAATACCGAATCTTCGCAAGTTCTCAGGCGAAAGACTTTCTGCAAAATCTGCACGCTATTGCGTACTGCCCATGAATTAGGAAACGGTCCAAAGTAGTGATTACGCTTATCTGTTTTTCCTCGATAGGAGGCCAGACGTGGAAACTGGTGCCCCGTCAACATCACATAGGGATAGGACTTATCATCTCGGAAGAGAATATTGAATGGAGGAGCTAACTCCTTAATCAAATTGTTCTCTAGAATTAAGGCTTCGGTTTCCGAGCGTGTTACTGTAGTTTCGTAGCGGGCGATTTTTCCCACCATCAGCTCTATCCGTGGTGAAAGCTGAGTTCGCTGGAAGTAACTAGATACCCGCTTTTTGAGGTTGCGCGCTTTGCCGACATACAAAATATGTCCCGCCTCATCAAAGAAGCGATACACCCCCGGCAATCCGGGTAGCCGTTTAACATCCTGCTGAAGGGTTTCAAAAAGCGAATTACTCATGCGTTGGGATATTTTCTGTCAAATCGTAGACAACTATGGTGATGCCGGTGTTTGCTGGCGCCTAGCAAGAAGCTTAACAAGTCTTCATGGCCAAGACGTGCGCATTTTCTGTGACGATCTCCCAACCCTTAATTTACTCGCTTCTGGGGTTGACCCAGAAATCAAGCGTCGCATCGATATCCAGCCCTGGGAAGCAAGTCATAACAATAGCCGTCATCCAGTTGAGGCACCCGATGTGGTGATTGAGGCATTTGGGTGCGATCTACCAGAGCGTTACCTTGCGGGCCTACTGATTGCACCCAAAAAACCTATCATCATTAATCTGGAGTATTTAACTGCCGAGCCCTGGATTGTGGACTTTCATCAGAAAGCATCCCCGCAGGCACACGGTATTCCGAAATATTTTTTCTTTCCTGGATTCCAGGCTAATGCAGGTGGAATTTTGATGGATCCAATTCCTCAAGAGTCATCACTGACAGAACAATGGGTTCCCAAGAGCCTCAGTGTAAGCTGGAGACTCTTGCGAGCTAATGCAAAACGTATCAGCGTCTTTTGCTACCCAGGAGTACCGCTCCTGAAATGGTTGGAGGATCTAGCAACATTAGATGAGAACTTTGACATCGTCCTGACGCATGGTCAGATTGAGCAATTGCAGTTCAGCTCTGGTCATCCAACTAAGGCACTTGTCCTGCCCAACTTGATTCAACTCATCTCAATTCCTTTTGTCTCTCAAGATGAATATGATTGGGCTCTCTCTCAATGCGACTTCAATATTGTTCGGGGCGAGGATTCTTTTGTCCGAGCGCAGTTGGCTGGGAAACCCTTCATCTGGCATATTTACCCACAAGAAGATCACGCGCACGAAACCAAGTTGGCTGCATTTTTAGATCTCTATCTTGAAGATGCATCTCAAGAACTTAAACATGCCGTCATTGCCGCAATGACTTGGGCAATGCCTAGCAAGTGGCACCAATCCATGGATGACTGGAATACGCATTCCAAGGCTTGGCGAGCAGATTTATTAGAAAAACAAGCCGATGGTGGCCTAGCCGCCCGTCTAATGAGCTTTGTAGCCTGATCTTGGGCTAAATATGCCTGCGGGCGGTTACAATCTTGTTTTTGATAAAAACCGCAGAAAAACAGCTCTGCACCCAGGAATAGCAAGATGAAAACAGCACAAGAACTCCGCGTTGGTAACGTAGTCATGATCGGCACTGATGCCATGGTCGTTTTAAAAGCAGAATACAGCCGCTCTGGCCGTAACTCCTCTGTTGTGAAAATGAAATTCAAGAACTTGTTAACTGGCGCGCCTAATGAAGGCGTATTTAAAGCAGATGACAAGTTTGATGTGGTGATCTTGGATAAAAAAGATTGCACCTATTCTTACTTCGCAGATCCAATGTATGTATTTATGGATACCGAGTACAACCAATATGAAGTGGAAGCTGAATTCATGGGCGATGCATTGCATTACCTAGAAGAAAGTATGCCTTGCGAAGTCGTGTTCTACGAAGGTAAAGCACTCTCTGTAGCAATGCCAAACTCGTTGGTTCGTGAAATCATTTACACAGAGCCAGCAGTTAAAGGCGATACCAGCTCAGGCAAAGTCTTGAAGACTGCAAAATTAGCTACCGGCTATGAATTGCAAGTGCCATTGTTTTGCAACACCGGCGACAAAATCGAGATCGATACTCGCACAGGTGAATATCGTAGCCGCGCTAACTAATTAGATCACTCGATATGCAATAGCCCGGTACGCCGGGCTTTTTTATTGCCTAGGCAATAAGCTTCAATTGCTTGAGCAAGCCTTTCGCATGCTGGTATTGCGCTTCGC
The DNA here is from genome assembly GCF_018881735.1 of Polynucleobacter sp. Nonnen-W13. Taxonomy (NCBI): domain Bacteria; kingdom Pseudomonadati; phylum Pseudomonadota; class Betaproteobacteria; order Burkholderiales; family Burkholderiaceae; genus Polynucleobacter; species Polynucleobacter sp. Nonnen-W13. The sequence continues at coordinate 480,183 of NZ_JACVPU010000002.1, forward strand.
CTTGTAATTCATCCCAAGTAGGAGCTTCAGCGCTTGGCATCAAGCGATTTAATCGAGTTGCAGATTCAGCCTGTTTTGTTTTGGAAACTTTTAGCTGACTCAGCAATTGATCTGCGAGATCAGGGCGATTGCAAATTAATACTGCATCGCATCCTGCCTCAAGTGCCATATCAGCGCCTTTAACTACAGAACCAGCCACACTGGCGCCTTCCATTGAAAGGTCATCGCTAAAGATCACACCTTCAAATCCCAACTCTTGACGCAAGATGGAGTGCAGCCAAATCTTAGAAAATCCCGCTGGATTTTTATCTACTTGTGGATAAATCACGTGAGCTGGCATTACTGCAGTCAAACTCAAATCTAACCACTCGTAAGGCTTAGCATCGTCATCTAAAATCTTTTGTAGTGAACGCTCATCAACTGGAATGGCCACATGCGAATCTGCCTCTGCCCAGCCATGACCCGGAAAATGCTTGCCACAATTCGCCATACCCGCCAGTCGTAAGCCTTCGTTCAAACTCTTAGCCAATGCAAAGGTGATTTGTGGATCACGACTAAATGCACGATCACCAATTACACCGCTACGACCAAAGTCTAAATCTAGGACAGGAGTAAAGCTAAAATCCACGCCACAAGCCCTTAATTCGGCAGCTAAGATATATCCACAGGCAGTTGCAGCTGCCATAGCGATGGCAGCAGATTGAGCGCTATGGATCGATTTATTTTTAGCACCCCATAGCTCGCCAAGCTTGCGCATAGTAGGCAAATGGGTGAAGCCATCCGTTCTGCAGCGCTGCACTCGTCCACCCTCATGATCAATCGAGATCAACACATCGGAACGGATTTTTTTAATTTCCGAAGTCAGCTTTGTGATTTGCTTGCGATTTACAAAATTTCTACCAAATAAAATCACACCACCAGTAAGTGGGTGCAAGATGCGACGACAATCCTCCGCGTTTAACTCGAGACCAGCAACATCTAAAGTAACAGGGCCTGGTTTCATAGTCGACTTGCTCATGTATTCCTCGAAATTTTTTAGTTTGATATGCTCTTGAGAGTTGTTTTATTTTTGAACTACGATGACGTGGGCTATTGCCATATCTTGCTCATCACTAACAGTGACCTGAGCTTCCCAGTTTTTATCCTGCATAAATTGCGCAAGTGCACCCAAATACGATGTCACTGGTTTCCCGCTAGGCTCATTTAGCGTTTGGAGCGATCTCCAAGTCATTGGCATTCTCATGCCTAAGCCGATTGCTTTGGAAAATGCCTCTTTTGCAGCAAAGCGCGTTGCCAAGAAAGCAATGCCCCGTTTGTGATTTCTGGCTAAGCGATGTTTAAAAATCAGCATCTCATCTGGCCCTAGGATCTTTTCAGCCAGACGGCCATTGGTGCGATCGTAAGCAGCTTGAAGCCGCTCGATTTGCAAGATGTCTGTGCCGATGCCAATGATCATTTGATATTGAATCTTTTAAGCCTTAGCCCTGCCCTGAGCCATCAGAGCTTTCATGTCCGTAATTGCTTTTTGCCAACCCTTAAAGAGCGCTTCAGCAACAATGGCGTGTCCAATATTGAGCTCAGAGAGCTCGGCAATAGCAGCAACTGGAATTACATTGCCCTCGTGCAAACCATGGCCTGCATTGACTCGCATACCAATGCTTTTTCCAAACTGGGCTGCTTTTCTGATGCGCTCGAGCTCTTGCTTCTGTTGATCACCAGCCAGATCTGCGTAACGACCAGTATGCAATTCGACTACTGTTGCACCTACATCTTTAGCCGCCTGGATTTGCCGCTCTTCAGGATCAATGAAAAGTGAAACCCGTATGCCGGCAGCTTTTAATTGTGTAGTTGCCGCCTTCACCACCTCAAAGTGACCTATGACATCTAAACCGCCTTCAGTGGTGACCTCCTCACGCTTTTCAGGAACAAGACAAACATCCTGTGGCTGAATCTGACAGGCGATATTAATCATCTCGGGAGTAACGGCGCACTCTAGGTTCATACGCGTCTGAATCAAAGGACGAAGTGCCATTAAATCTGTATCTTTAATATGGCGACGATCTTCGCGTAAATGCAAGGTAATTAAATCAGCGCCAGCCTCTTCAGCCAAGCGAGCAGCTTTTAATGGGTCGGGGTAGATCGTGCCACGTGCATTACGTAGAGTAGCGACGTGATCGATATTAATGCCTAACTCAAGGGTATTAGGATTACTCATACTGGTAGGTTACTAGATTTTCTTTAGATCAATCAAAATCTGACGAGTGGTCAGTACTTGATCTTGGAGATGTAAGCCCAATAAAAAGCGCATTAACTGCTTACTCTCAGAAAGCGTTTCTGAATCAGAAAAGTCTCCCGCTGCGATAGCTAGCAGGGATTTACCGCTCAAGACAGGCCAGTGACCTGGGTCGTCTCCTTGAGCAGGCCTGACTCCACGTTCTGGCTGATAGACGTACTGCTCATTTGAGATGGGGGCACTATTGGTTTCAACACAGCGATCGAGTGCTGCCGCATAACCCGTTTCTTGCAAGAGTGTTAATTCAAATGGACGCAGAATCTCCTCTAAGCCCTTAGATTCTAATTCGAGATTAGATAGGGCCGAGATGGTATCGGTGTAATGGTCGTAAAGTTTTTCATAGTCGTCTTCACGCGCCAAAAACTTGACTAACAACTCATTGAGATAGAAGCCGCAGAGCAATGCATCGCCCACTAAAGAGGGTGTTCCACCAACCCACTCTGATTTCGTTAAAGTACGGAGCTCAGACTTGCCGCTCCAAGAAACCAATAGCGGTTGAAAACGTTGTAAGACTGGACGTAATACCGAATGTGGACGCTTAGCGCCTTTAGCAATCAGCGCCATGCGGCCATATTGCCGTGTAAACACATCCAGAATTAAGCTGGTTTCCTTATAAGGAATGCTGTGCAATACAAAAGCGGGTTCGTCAGCAACACGAATGGAGGCCATGAATAATTACTCTAGTCCCTGCGCTCGTAATTCAGCACGATCATCTGCCCAGCCGCGCTTGACCTTAACCCAAGTCTCCAAAAAGACTTTGCCATCAAAAAGTTTTTCCATGTCAATGCGTGCATCGGTTGAGATTTTCTTCAGTCGTTCACCCTTAGCGCCAATAATCATCGCTTTATGGCTATCGCGATCAACCAAAATCGTTGCTGCAATTCGGCGCATCTTGCCATCCATCTTGAATTGATCAATGACGACTGTGCTGGTGTAAGGCAACTCCTCACCAGTGAAGCGGAAAACCTTCTCGCGCAAAATCTCAGCGGCCAAGAAGCGCTCACTGCGATCAGTAATGGTATCGCCATCGTAGACTGCCGGCGCTTCAGGTAAATAACCCTCAAGCACATCTAATAATCTTTCAATATCGCCAGGGCTCTTGGCGCTCATCGGTACGATTTCAGCGAACTCGCACTTCTGATCTTCATGGCTACCCAATTCACACCAAGGCTGGCTCATTTCTTTCATGAAATGAAGTAAGGCCTGATCACGCTCAGACGGAGTCTGAAAGCGACTATTAAAGAGATCTAATTTATTTAAAACCAAGACAACGGGTAAGTCATCTGGCAGCAATTTCAAAACCTTCTTGTCATCCTCACCAAAATAACCGGCCTCTACTACAAAGCAAGCCACATTCACATCTTGTAAGGCGGTAGTGACCGTACGATTCAATGCCTTATTGAGGGTATTCATCAAACGCGTCTGAAATCCTGGTGTATCAATAAAAATGAATTGCGCTTCTTCACGATTCTGAATACCTAAAATACGATGACGCGTGGTTTGCGCCTTACGCGAGGTAATACTGATCTTCTGCCCAACTAAGGCATTTAAGAGGGTCGATTTGCCCATATTGGGGCGGCCAACAATGGCAATGGTGCCGCATCTAAACACGATTAGCCCTTCAGCTTAAGATTTAACTGCTCTTCAGTTGCCACTTTTTTTGCTGCTTTCTTTTTGGCCGACCGAGTCTTTTTGGGCTTACCCAGCGCCTGCGGCAAGGCCTTCAGCGCTGAGATGAGCGCTAGCTTTGCTGCCGCTTGCTCTGCCGCACGTCGAGAGGCGCCCTCACCCTTCACGGCAACCTTGAGGTTTGGTATTAAACATTCCACTTCAAACTGCTGATTGTGGGCTGCGCCACTAGTACCAGTGACGTTATAGGTAGGCAGTGGTAACTGATAGCTTTGCAAACACTCCTGCAATAAAGTTTTATCGTCTTTACCGAGAGTTTTAGGATCAACGTTGACTAGGATGATTGAGTAGAGTTTACGCAAACAGGCCTTAGCAGCATCAAACCCGCCATCTAAAAATATTGCACCTGTGACTGCCTCAAGCGTATCAGCCAGAATAGATGGGCGACGAAAACCGCCGCTCTTTAATTCCCCTTCACCCAAGCGCAGGTAGTCTGATAGCGATAATGTTTGAGCAATCTCATAGAGCGCTTGTTGCTTCACCAAGTTAGCACGTACACGAGAAAGATCGCCTTCATCTAGATCAGAATAACGCTCATAGAGCATTTCAGCGACAACGCAATTGAGGATCGAGTCACCCAAGAACTCAAGGCGCTCATTATTTTTCTTGCTGTGACTACGGTGCGTTAGAGCTTGATTAAGCAGCTCTAGTTTTTTAAACGTGTAGCCTAGTTGCGCTTGCAGCGGTGCAGTTTCGATGACGGCGCGGGCGTTCATGATCTTATTCGAAGCCGCCAATACGGCCCAGATTTCCGAGGTTCAACCAAACAAAGAATGCTCTACCAACAATATTCTGATCTGGTACAAATCCCCAGTAACGAGAATCAGCACTGTTATCGCGGTTATCACCCATAGCAAAATAATGCCCCGTAGGCACCTTACAAGTCAGGCCGGCATTAATGTACTGGCAGTTTTCAAACCCAGGAAAACGCTCTGCAGGGAACATGCCGGCAGGGCGATCAGGGTCATTCAAAATCTCATGCCGATTACCGCCTAAGTCTGCAGGAAAAGATTCTGCAAACCGCTTGGCGTAACGCATATTTTCTGGATCTAGATAAGCCTCGCCGCCACTATATTGCAATGGCTGACCATTTACTGTTAAACGTTTGTCTTGATAAGTAATGGTGTCGCCTGGCAAAGCCACAACACGCTTGATGTAATCAATTGATTCATCGCGGGGGTAGCGGAATACCACGACATCGCCTCGTTTTGGAGAACCTAGATCAACGACCTTCTGGTTAATCACCGGCAGACGAATGCCGTAAGTAAATTTATTCACGAGAATAAAGTCACCAATCTGGAGGGTTGGAATCATCGAGCCCGAAGGAATTTTGAAGGGTTCCACAATAAATGAGCGCAATACAAAGACCGCACAAATTACTGGGAAGAAGCCAGCCGTGTATTCCAACCACAATGGCATGCGATCGATGCCTGCTTTACGTCTTTGCGGGGCGAAGTAATAGCGGTCAGCAATCCAAGCAATGCCAGAGACTACTACCAAGATAAAAAGGATGAGGGCAAAGTTCATTAATCGTCTACCTGCAAAATGGCTAAGAAGGCTTCCTGTGGAATCTCCACATTACCCACCTGCTTCATGCGCTTCTTACCTTCTTTTTGTTTCTCTAATAATTTACGCTTACGAGAGATATCACCGCCGTAACACTTAGCCAATACGTTCTTGCGTAGCGCCTTGACGTTTTCACGGGCAACGATGTTGCTACCAATTGCCGCCTGAATAGCCACGTCAAACATTTGACGCGGAATAATGCCGCGCATCTTGGCAACCACTTCACGACCACGATGTTGACTGTTGCTACGGTGAACAATCACCGATAGGGCATCCACTCGCTCACTATTAATGAGGATGTCAACCTTAACCACATCAGCCGGACGATATTCTTTAAACTCGTAATCCATAGATGCATAGCCACGTGAGATCGATTTCATTTTGTCGAAGAAATCCAAAACAATCTCGGCCATGGGTAACTCATATGTAAGTTTTACTTGGCGACCAAGGTAATTCATATCCATCTGAATACCGCGCTTACCAACGCACAGGGTAATAATCGCGCCCACGTACTCTTGCGGCATATACAGATTGACTGTGACGATCGGCTCAAGAATCGTATTGATCTTGCTAGCCTCAGGCATCTTTGATGGGTTATCGACAGATAAGATGCTTCCATCAGATTGCTCTACCTGATACACCACCGTTGGTGCGGTTGTGATGAGATTCATGCCGTACTGGCGCTCTAAGCGCTCTTGCACGATCTCCATGTGAAGTAAACCCAAGAAGCCGCAACGGAAGCCAAAACCAAGCGCTTGTGACACCTCGGGCTCATACAAGAGTGAGGCGTCATTTAACTGCAACTTCTCTAAGGACTCACGCAGTTGATCGTATTCACTTGACTCTACTGGGTATAGTCCAGCAAAGACCTGAGGCTTAACTTCTTTAAAACCCGGAAGTGGTGCTGTTGCAGGAGTGCGGCCTTGCTGTCCTGGGGTATGTGTGACTGTATCACCCACCTTAGCAGCTTTTAACTCCTTGATGCCAGCAATTACAAAGCCCACCTGACCAGCAGACAGCTCTGGACGATCCACAGACTTCGGACTAAATACACCAACATGCTCAACTAAATGACTTGAACCATTGGACATTAAGGTAATTTTTTCTTTTGGCTTGAGAGTGCCATTCACAACACGCACTAACATCACCACACCAACATAGTTATCAAACCAAGAATCAATGATCAAAGCTTGTAAGGGATCTGCGGCATTGCCTTTTGGTGGAGGCACACGAGCGATCATTTCTTCAATGACATCCTGCACACCTAATCCAGTTTTAGCTGAACAAGTCACCGCTTCCGATGCATCAATGCCAATCACATCTTCAATCTCTTGTTTAGCGCGCTCAGGATCAGCCTGTGGCAAATCAATCTTATTGAGGACGGGCACAACTTCTACGCCCAACTCCAGCGCCATATAGCAGTTAGCAACTGTTTGGGCTTCAACGCCTTGACTGGCATCAACCACTAGTAATGCACCTTCGCATGCTGACAAGGAGCGGCTAACCTCATAGGAGAAGTCGACGTGCCCTGGGGTATCAATCAAATTGATGTTGTAGGTTTTGCCGTCTTTGGACTTATAAGTCAGTGCGGCTGTCTGCGCTTTAATAGTAATCCCACGCTCACGCTCGATATCCATCGAATCCAGAACCTGGGCTTCCATTTCACGATCAGAGAGGCCACCACAAAGCTGAATGATGCGATCAGCAAGCGTCGATTTGCCGTGATCGATATGGGCGATGATAGAAAAATTGCGGATTAAATCCATAGCGTCTTTGTAGTCTTCAAAAAACGCCTTGTCAGAACGCACCACGATGATGCGCTGCAAAAAGTCGTCTTAAAGTGATTGTAATGGGTGGCGCCAAATTAGCGCCAAACCCCCTTATTTCATCCAAAAACAAGGTTTTGGCTTATTTTGGCCTTACTGGAATAATCAAGGTGCTATCAGCCCGACGAACAAAAACGGGAACCGACTTATTGGGATCCAAACCCTTCACAAGACCCTCAAACTGCTTTACCCCAGTGATATCGGTATCGGCAATTCGAATGAGGACATCCCCGGGACGCACTCCTGAGCGCGCTAAGGGCCCATCCCCTAAACCAGTAACCTCGACACCCCCGCGGATATTGAGTTCCTTTTTCTTGCTATCGGAGGGCTCAGAAACTGCCACCCCAAGAGAATTGGCATTACTGCTAGATGAACCTGAGTTTTCAGACTTTTTCACGGCAGCTTGACCTGCTTCGGTATCCACTACAGAAACCATCAAATCCTTAGTGGAGCCTTTACGCCAAACCTGTACGTTGGCGCTAGTTCCTGGCTTTGTTTCCCCAACGGCTCTTGGCAGATCAGTAGACTTACCAATATCACGACCATTAAAGCTCAAAATCACATCACCAGACTCAATGCCACCCGCTGCTGCTGGGCCACCTGGCTCCACATTGCGAACATAGGCTCCACGCGGTTTACCCAGTCCCAAACTTTCTGCAATCTCCTTGGTCATCTCCCCCAGAGCAACACCGATGCGACCACGAGTCATTTTTCCATTGGTGCGCAGTTGCTCTGCAACACGCATCGCCTCATCTATTGGAATGGCAAAAGAGATGCCCATATATCCGCCAGAGCGACTAAAGATTTGCGAATTAATACCAATCACTTGTCCAGCGGTATTCAATAAAGGGCCGCCGGAGTTACCAGGATTAACAGCTACGTCAGTTTGAATGAAAGGCAAGTAATCCCCAGTGTCACGACTCTTGGCAGATACGATGCCAGCAGTCACGGTGTTTTCTAAGCCAAATGGGGAGCCAATTGCCAATACCCACTCGCCCACCCTCACTCGAGAAGAGTCACCGAGCGGCAACTTAGGCAAATCACGCGCATCAATTTTGACAACCGCCATGTCGGTTCGCTTATCCATACCCAATAACTTAGCTTTGTACTCACGCTTGTCTGTCAAGGTGACATAAATGGTATTCGCGCCCTCGACTACGTGAGCATTAGTCAAAATTAAGCCATTCGATTCAATAATGAAGCCAGAGCCTACGCCGCGATCAGCCTCTTGAGGTTTGCCAGAATTTGGTTGTGCTTGCTTAGGTCCGCCAGGCAATCCTGGAATAGGCACACCAAAGAAACGACGGAAGAATTCGGCCTGATCCTCGGGCATCCCAGGAATACCGCCCTGAGCTTGCTGCTGCATTACCTTTTCAGTAGTTCGAATATTCACCACCGCAGGACTAGCTCGCTCAACTAAGTCGGCAAAGTCAGGAATAGAGACACGTGGGCTCTGGGCGCAGGCCTGGGGGATAAGCGCGATTTGCCCCAAGCTAAAGATAGCCAAGAGCGCAATAAGATACTTTTTCATAATGCTATAGACCTGCTTGGTAAAAACCAATAAATGAAGAAAAAAGGAAAGGAAACTGCCTAATAAGGATATTAGGTCAATTTGCCAAAAATCAAGGTACCGTTAGTACCCCCAAAGCCAAAGTTGTTTTTCACGGCATGGTCAATCTTCACATCCCGAGCAGTATTGGCGCAGTAGTCCAAATCGCACTCTGGATCCTGATTGAAGATGTTGATTGTTGGTGGAGATTTCTGGTTGTGTAGCGCCAAAATAGTAAAGACGGATTCCAATCCACCAGCACCGCCTAAGAGGTGGCCAGTCATGGATTTGGTGGAGTTAATCAAGGTCTTCTTAGCGTGATCGCCAAGGGCAGCCTTGATGGCGCCGGTTTCGTTCTTGTCACCTAAGGGTGTAGAGGTACCGTGTGCATTGATGTATTGAATTTGATCTGGATTTAAACCGGCATCGCGCATGGCGTTGACCATACAGCGACGTGGTCCATCCATATTTGGGGCGGTCATGTGATACGCATCACCACTCATACCAAAACCCAAGAGCTCACAGTAGATTTTTGCACCACGTGCTTTAGCGTGCTCGTACTCTTCTAACACCACAACACCTGCGCCCTCACCTAGAACGAAACCATCGCGGTCCTTGTCCCATGGGCGTGAAGCTGTTGCAGGATCATCGTTGCGAGTGGATAGCGCACGAGCTGAAGCAAAGCCACCAACACCCAATGCAGAAATCGTAGATTCAGCACCACCAGCAAGCATCACATCGGCATCGCCATACTGAATCAAACGTGCGGCTAATCCAATGCTGTGTAAACCGGTAGTGCAGGCAGTCACCGCAGCGACGTTTGGACCCTTCAGACCAAACAAGATACTGAGATGACCAGAAATCATATTGATGATGGAGCCTGGTACAAAGAATGGGGAGATGCGACGAGGGCCCCGAGCTAACAACTCAGCGCCAGTCTCTTCGATCATTGGCAAACCACCAATGCCTGAACCAACCATGACGCCAATGCGCTCGGCGTTCTCTTCAGTTACCTGTAAACCGCTATCGCGAATTGCTTGCGTACCAGCAGCGATACCGAAATGGATAAAGGTATCCATATGGCGCGCCTCTTTGGCAGAAACATATTCTTCGACATTAAAGTCTTTCACCTCGCCAGCAAAATGCACGCTCAGCGGAGTGTGGTCAAACTTCGTAATGGTAGCGATGCCTGATTTGCCCGCGAGCAGATTAGACCAAGCTACATCAACCGAGTTACCAACTGGTGAAATCAGGCCCAAGCCGGTAACAACAACCCGGCGGCGGCCATTTGATACTGACACAGTGATAGCTTTTAACTAAGCTAGGGAATTAACCCTGAGCTTTTGACTGAGCAAAATCGATAGCGAGCTGAACAGTAGTAATTTTTTCAGCTTCTTCATCCGGAATTTCAATCCCGAACTCATCTTCCAAGGCCATTACCAATTCAACAGTGTCAAGAGAGTCTGCGCCTAAGTCATTCACAAAAGAAGATTCATTCTTGATCTCTGCTTCTGCGACGCCCAATTGCTCAGCGACGATCTTCTTAACGCGTTGTTCGATGTTATCCATTAATTCCCCCAAGGGTTGTAAAAAAACGATGAAAAGGATTTTATCAGCTTGGCAGGCTAAATTAGTAAATCCGCCAAAAAATGATCAATTCCTGCTTTCTGATTAGGCTAAATAGAGCCCGCCATTGACATGCAAGGTATTTCCAGTGATGTATCCGGCTGCTGGAGAGGCTAAAAACGCCACCGCCTGGGCTACATCTTCTGGACTGCCTAGACGCGCCAAAGGAATGTTCGCTTTTAGGGCATTTTGCTGCTCTTCACTCAAAGCACGAGTCATATCTGTGTCGATAAAGCCGGGGGCAACGCAATTCACAGTGATATTGCGGCTACCGATTTCTCGAGCCAAAGCGCGGGTCATCCCTGAAACACCGGACTTAGCAGCAGCGTAATTAGCCTGCCCAGGGTTGCCCATATGGCCAACAATCGAAGTGATATTAATAATGCGGCCAGTACGCGCTTTCATCATGGGGCGCATTACCGCCTGCGATAAACGGAACACCGCGCTTAGATTGGTGTCGATGACATCAGTCCACTCATCGGTTTTCATGCGCATTGCTAGGTTGTCGCGAGTGATGCCTGCGTTGTTCACCAAAATACTGATGCCTCCAAAATCTTTGACAATCAAATCAATGATGTCTTCGCAAGCCTTTGGATCAGTCACGTTTAATAGTTCGCCACGGCCACCGCTCGCATGTAAACGGGTATTGATTGCTTTAGCGCCATCTTCAGAAGTTGCAGTGCCAATTACCTTAGCACCACATTTCACTAACTCATCCGCAATTGCCTGGCCAATACCGCGCGATGCGCCGGTCACTAATGCAATTTGTCCGCTTAAATCGAGATTCATATTTATCTTCCGTCGTTTATTTCGTGTTTCTTCTATTGCTGATTCGTATTGTTACTTTACGGCAGCCAAAGCTTCATTGAGGCTGAGCTCATCGAAGATGGGTAGCCCAACAACATTTTCATTGATTCGCTTAGTCAGCCCAGCCAATACCTTGCCGGGACCGCATTCCACTACTTGAGTAATGCCCTGCTTAGCCATCGCATTAATAGTCTCTTGCCAACGCACGGGCTTTGCGGCTTGACGCACTAGAGCGTCTTTTATGGCTGCTGGATCATTCAATACATTGACATCAACGTTATTAACTACAGAGATGGTCGGAACCTTAAATTCAATATTCGCCAAGTAAGCTTGGAGTTTTTCAGAAGCAGGCTGCAACAATGATGAATGAAATGGCGCAGATACTGGCAATGGCAGAGCGCGTTTTGCGCCAGCTGCTTTTAGCAATTCACAGGCCTTACTCACTGCGTCACTGCCGCCAGCAATAACCACTTGGCCTGGAGCATTGAAGTTCACGGCCTCTACTACACCACCAGAGGCTGTAGCAGCTTGAGCACAAACCGTCTTCACAATCGCATCATCCAAACCCAAGATTGCGGCCATACCGCCAGTACCTACTGGCACAGCAGTTTGCATGGCTTGTGCACGAAAGCGCACTAAAGGTACTGCATCTTTAAAAGAGATTACGCCTGCAGCAACCAAAGCAGAGTACTCACCCAAACTATGGCCAGCCATCATCTGCGGAACGGCGCCACCAGAGGCCAACCAAGCACGATAGAACGCGATCGCCGCAGTCAACATCACAGGTTGCGTATTCGTTGTTAAGGACAATGCTTCAGCAGGGCCTTCAGCAATCAGTTTTGCAACATCTTCACCTAAAGCTTCTGAAGCTTCCTGCAAAGTTGCGCGGACTTCAGGGCGATCAGCAATAGAGTTGAGCATCCCAACAGATTGGGAACCTTGGCCAGGGAATACAAATGCAAATGTCATAGGAATAATCGCTGAAAAATGGTTATTAATGTATTTTTGCTTTAGTACTTAATGACTGCTGCACCCCAAGCAAAGCCACCGCCCACACCCTCTAGCAAGAGATGCTGGCCACGTTGAATTTGACCAGAGCGAACGCCGACATCGAGCGCAAGCGGAATAGATGCAGCAGAGGTATTACCGTGCTCATGGACAGTCACAATGACTTTATCCATTGACATGCCCATCTTGCGAGCCGTGCTCTCCATAATGCGGATATTGGCTTGGTGTGGCACCAACCAATCAATTTGCTCTGGTTTGAGATTGGCTTTTTCTAAAGCCTCATGAGCGACTTGCTCAAGCACTTTAACGGCCAACTTAAATACTGCAGGGCCATCCATGGTTAAGTAGGCAGTTCCCTCAACGCTACCCTGCTTAGCGCGCCCTGGTACACACAGAATATCGCGTTGACTACCATCTGCATGCAAGGCCGTAGCCAAAATACCTGGCTCGGTAGAAGCTTCCAGCACAACTGCTCCAGCGCCATCACCAAACAAAACGGAAGTAGTGCGATCTTGGAAATCCAAAATGCGGGAGAAAGTTTCTGCCCCGAGTACCAATACTTTTTTATAGGTGCCCGTACGAATAAATGCATCTGCAATAGCGAGAGCATAAGTAAATCCGGCACAGACCGCCTGGACATCAAAGGCTGCGCAATTGGTATGAGCGCCTAGCTTGTCTTGCACTACGCAAGCTGTGCTTGGAAAACCGCCCAGATGATCTGGTGTGGATGTTGCCAAAATAATTAAATCAAGATCCTCTGAGGTACAGCCAGCCGCTTCTAATGCTGCTTGAGCAGCTTTGACTGCCAAGTCACTCGTGAGTTGATTTTCTGCAGCAAAGTGACGAGCAGAAATTCCACTACGAGTCACAATCCATTCATCGCTAGTTTCCAGACCAATCTTGGCTAAACGCTCGACCAGGTCCTGGTTGCTTAAGCGCTGCTCTGGAAGGTAACTTCCGGTTCCGGCTATCCGCGAATAGATGCTCATGATTATTTTGTCTCCGCCGCAAAAGCTTGAGCGATACGCTCCACCATGCGATTTTTTGCTGCTTCATATGCGCGCTCGAGCGCAAAACCAAACGCAAAGCGATCCGCTGAACCGTGACTCTTAATCACGCAACCGCGTAAGCCTAATAATACTGCCCCGTTATAGCGACGATGATCTACCCGCTTGCGAACACGCAATAAAGGTACCATGGCGCAGATCGCCATCAGTTTAGTCAGCCATGAATGATTAAATTCTTGTTTAATTAAGCCGCTCATCATCTTTGCCAAGCCTTCGCTTGCCTTAAGGACAACGTTGCCAACAAAACCGTCGCACACCACGATATCCGTAGTGCCCTTAAAAATATCATTGCCTTCTACGTTGCCATAAAAGTTCAGGCTTGTTTGACGCAGCAGCTCGCTGGTCTGCTTCACTACCTCATTACCTTTAATCACTTCTTCACCAATGTTTAGGAGGCCGATGGAAGGATTTTGTGTGCCATCGACCACTTGAACCATCACGTTAGCCATTTGTGCAAATTGCACCAAATGCATGGGCTCGCAATCTGCGTTAGCACCAAGATCCAACATAGTGGTGCCACGCCCTTTTTCATTGGGAATCGCAGTGGCAATTGCGGGACGGTCAACACCATCCAGCGTTTTGAGAATGTAGCGGGAGATCGCCATCAAGGCACCCGTATTGCCAGAAGAAATAATCGCGTCAGCCAAACCGTCCTTAACCTGCTCGATGGCAACGCGCATAGAAGAATCTTTTTTACGACGCAATGCCACCTCAATGGGGTCATCCATCAAGACGACTTCGCTAGCGGAAATAATTTGAATACGCTCCATTGGCGCTTTTGGAATTTGACTCAAGGCTTGCTTGAGCACTTCCAGATTACCAACCAAGGTAATCTTCACATCAGCGTGTTTTTCGAGAAAATCGCAACATGCGGGGACGGTAACAACGACCCCATGATCTCCGCCCATGGCATCGATAGCAAGTGTGACGCTCATAAAATCAAGTATTGCTGCAAGTGATTTTTTTCAAAGAAAAAAGCGGCTTTTATTGGAGCCGCTTCGATCTTTTAGACTAAGAGATTAGTCGTTTTTTGTTTTGACAACTTTACGACCACGGTAGTAGCCGTTTGGTGAAATGTGGTGGCGCAAATGAGCCTCACCAGTTGTGGCTTCAACAGCCGTAGCAGGTGCGGTCAAAAAGTCGTGCGCACGGTGCATGCCACGTTTGGATGGGGATTTTTTATTCTGTTGGACGGCCATATTGAACTCCTAAGCAAGGCGACATTCTAGCATGTAAATTGAGATAAATGCCCGATCAATTGATAAAACGGGTTTGAAATGGCGCTCCAAATCCTTGTGGTCAAATCAATTTTTCTTCATATTTTTCAATATGTTAAAGGGATTTTGAGGTTTTTCAGAGGCATCGGAAGCTTCACCTACTCCACCAAATGAAGAGATATGCGGCTGGCAAGCGCCCTCTGGATGCTTTGGAATTAAGGGTATAGAAAGGAGGATTTCATCCTCAATGAGCCCTAGAAGGTCAAAGTGCTGACTTGCTACCAAGGGCTCTTGTTGGTCATCCTCCATAGGAAAAGTGTCAGCCTCCTCCTCAGTGGCCACGATGACAAATCGACTCTGTTGAGCTAAATCCAGGCCGCAATCCTGCAAACAACTCTGGCAAACCAGGTGAATACGGCCTTTTACGGCTAATTCCAGAATTTGCTGGGGTTCAGAACCTGGAGAATTCGCAAAATGGGTCTTAACCTCCCACTGAAATCCATCCCCCGACTCGATGCAAGAAGCCTCCTCAGCCACCCTTGGCAAGGCTGAAATCTCCAAAAATCCCGCCCCTTGATAGGATTGAGGGGCGCAAAAATCGATCCGGCTCAGGACCTTTGGATCACTAGATAGCTCAACTTGAGGTAAAACTTGATTACGATTCATGACATCAGTCTAAATGAAGGCTTCAGCGAAAGTACAAGTAGTGATGAGTAATTCTGCAAAAAAACTAATCCTGGCATCCACCTCGGTCTACCGCCGGGAACTCTTAGATCGCTTACGCATCCCTTTTAAAGTCATCTCCCCTCAGGTGGATGAAACCCCCCTACCTGGTGAAAGCACTCTAGCTTTAGCTTTGCGCTTAGCCAAAGCGAAAGCTGCCGCAGTTGCGAAAGATCACCCCGAGGCATGGGTTATTGGCTCAGATCAAGTGGCCGATCTGTGTGGTGCCGCTATTGGTAAGCCAGGAAACTTTGAGCGCGCCATGGCACAACTACAACTCATGCGCGGTGCTACCGTGACTTTTCAAACGGCGCTCTGTCTGATGCATGGCGATGTCGAAACAACCATCAATATTCCTACGGAAGTGACCTTTCGAAAACTATCGGATGATGCTCTAGAGGCATACCTCCATGCCGAAGAGCCCTACGACTGTGCTGGTAGCGCCAAGTCTGAAGGCCTGGGAATCTCACTCTTGGAATCCATCAAGAGCGATGACCCCACCGCATTAATTGGCTTGCCATTAATTGCGCTGAGCGGTCTTTTGCGTGAAGCTGGCTTTGTTATGCCAGGTAAAAAATAATGGGCTCAACACTAGGCACCCTCTTTTTAATTCCCAATACTTTGGGTAATGATGCTCGTGTAGAGCAATTGCCTTGGGTTTTACCAAGCGAAACCATTGTCCAAACTGCCAAGCTCATCCATTGGATTGTGGAGGATGCAAAAACAGCTCGTGCTTTTTTAAAAGCGGTCGATAGCGTTTCGCCCTTAGCCTGCACTATTCAAGAAATGCAGATGAGTGAGTGGCGTGGCGTTGCTCGCAATGCCAAGTTTGGTGATGCCGTTAAACCAATGGATTTACTCAAGCCGCTCATCGCCGGTAAAGACATGGGGCTCATGTCAGAGGCAGGTGTTCCCGGTGTTGCAGATCCTGGCGCAGAACTTGTACTGGCAGCACATAAGTTGGGCGCTAAAGTAAAACCTTTAGTAGGTCCAAGCTCCATTTTGCTAGGCCTCATGGCTAGCGGTTTGAATGGTCAGCGCTTTGCCTTTCAGGGCTACATTCCCCATGATGCTCAAGACCGCATCGCACGACTGAAACAGTTGGAAATCGAATCTAGAAAACTACAGCAAACGCAAATTTGGATTGAAACACCGTATCGCAATATTGCAATGCTGATGGCTTGTCTAAATGCATTGTCGCCGCAATCTATGCTTTGTATGGGCATGGACCTCAGCCTGCCAAGCGAAACCATCACCACACTCTCCATTGCTGACTGGCGTAAGCGTTTCCCAAATGAAGCTGCTTGTGCTTCATTGCAAAATAGGCCAGCAGTATTTCTATTGCTGGCCTAAGTGTTTTTTGTGACTTTGTTGATCTATCGTTTTTACTTTAGATCGGGTGTTTTAATTAAAGCCTTACCTGCTGCAGCGCCAACTTCAGCGCCGAAACGCTTAGCAACACGCTCAGCAAAATTCTCTTTCATGGTGTAGTCCAGAATATCCGGCGCCTTAAAGACATCGCGCGCTACAGTCTCTACTGTTCCATAGCCATCTACCAAACCAATTTTGATTGCCTGCTCGCCATTCCAAACGCGGCCCGAGAACATCTCTGGAGTTTCTTTTAGACGATCACCGCGACCTGCTTTCACTACCGCAATAAATTGCTGATGAATCTCATCGATCATAGTTTTAATCATTGCTACTTGTTGTGGATTTTCTTTGGAGAACGGATCCATCATGCCCTTATTTGAGCCCGCGGTAACCATGCGACGAGTCACGCCCAACTTATCCATCAGACCAGTAAAACCAAAGCCCTCCATGATCACCCCAATAGACCCCACCAAGCTGGCCTTATCAACCAAAATTTGATCGCCCGCAACTGCAACATAGTAACCACCTGAGGCACAGATATCCTCCACTACGACATAAAACGGTTTGTTTGGATAGAGTTTGCGTAAGCGATGAATCTCATCATTCATCATGCCAGCCTGAACTGGAGAACCGCCAGGACTATTGATACGCAGGACTACCCCTGCACTGTTTTCATTTTCAAAAGCAGCCGTAAGGGAAGAATTGATATCCAAAGCATTGGCCATCGAACTTGAAGAAATCTCCCCCTCTAGCGTCACTAAAGCAGTGTGTTTCTCCATCCCCATGCCACGCCCAGGTATGTGGAAATCAAATACCGCCAGTATTACGCCGACAAAGACAAGAAGAGTGAGAATGCGAAAGACTGCTTTCCAACGACGGGCCTTGCGGGTCTCCTTGAGATTTTCTAACAACAAATGCTCGAGCGCTTGACGCTCCCAATTTTGATTTGCGTTCTCAGATTGATTGTGATCCATCTTTTAATCCTTGGTTACTAACTAGTTTTTAACAGTGAGATTTTGATTTAGCCAAGTGGCTAACTGTGATACATCATCCACATGAATCAGCGATGGCGCTTCTTTTAAAGTGCTCGGAGGATGCGCGCCATACGTTACCGCTACTGCATCCACACCTGCATTGGCAGCCATATCTAAATCATGAGTAGTGTCCCCAATCATCAGCATGCGACGCATCGGCACTTGCATCACATCTGAGAGCTCTAAGAGCATGCCGGGATGGGGCTTAGAAAAAGATTCATCCGCAGTACGAGTTTCATGGAACATCTGCTCCAACTGATGGTGCTTTAAAGATCGATCCAATCCAACGCGAGATTTACCTGTCGCCACACCTAGCAAATAGCCGTCCTCACGCAAGCTGTGTAGTAATTCACGAATACCTGGAAATAAATCGAGCTCATGATCTTTAGCCAGATAGTGGAATCGAAAGCGCTCCGTTAACTTAGGAAAATGCGCTGGTTCAATCCACGGCACCGCTCTTCTCAGTGAATCCTGAATACCCAAACCAATGACCGAACTAGCCAAAGTGTCGTCAGGCTCCTTGAAACCCAAATCCCGGCAAGCTTGCTGAATACAGTCAACGATTGTCGGCGTGGAATCCATGATGGTTCCATCCCAGTCCCATACGATCAAGTCGTAGCGTCTATCGGGTTTTTGTTCTTCAGGCATTGTTGGACGCTTCAAAAGTTTTTATCATCGCGGTAAATTCAACAGGTAGCGGGGACTCGATACGCATTTTCTCGCCAGTACGCGGATGAGTAAAGCCTGCTAAGTGGGCATGTAAATATAGGCGTTTGGATTTCACAAGCTTGTCCTGATCTTCAAAGCCATATTTATCATCACCTAGAATCGAGTGGCCCAGTTTTTGTAAGTGGACTCGAATTTGGTGAGTTCGTCCCGTTTTAAGTTGAGCCTCGGCTAGAGTAATTGCTACTTCTCCACGTTTCATTACTTTAGAGACACGCAAAGCGGTATGGCTTGGCAGACCATCAGGGTCAACACGAACACGTCGCTCGCCATTGGCTAATAGGTATTTATGTAATGCAAACTTGAGTTGCATCGTGCCTGCGCCCTGAGCAATTTCCCCGTGCGCCAGTAAGTAATAGCGCTTATCTGTTTGCCCTTCGCGAATTTGACGATGCAGTTCCACCAAAGCACTGCGCTTTTTAGCTAATAGCAACACGCCTGATGTGTCGCGATCCAAACGGTGAACCAATTCCAAGAATTTGAGCTCGGGGCGGGTAATGCGCAGAGTTTCAATCACACCAAGCGCAATTCCAGAACCCCCATGAACTGCTAAACCTGCTGGCTTATTCACTATTAATAGCGCTTCATCCTCAAACAAAATGGGCATTTTGTCGGAATACCCCTGCGCGCGAGACTTGGTTTGGGCGGTATTGACTGCTGCCATTTGGGCTGGCTCAGCAATACGCACCGGCGGGACCCTAACCACATCCCCCTCAACGAGGCGCGTGGTCGGCTCAGCTCTTTTCTTATTTACCCGAACCTCGCCAGAGCGAATAATCCGATAAACGTGACTTTTAGGGACCCCTTTTGCCCAACGTAGTAGATAGTTATCGAGTCTTTGGCCAGCCTCTTCTGGACCAATAGTCTGGAGGTGAACTGCGACTGGAGGACTGGTTTTGACCTGCGAAGGCTTGAAAATGGGTTCGGATTTCATGATTTATCTCTCTTGCCACCCCGACGGGGGTCGACAAGGGACTTAACAATACCCCATTGTCCTTCAACTTGTGCCGTATAATCAACGCTCTAGCCAATTTATTGGCCCGAGACTGACCTGATTCAGGTTTGGATCGTGGAGCTTGGAGTCGCCCTTAATAGACTCCCGGGGTTGCCCCTCCCCCGTTGTAATGAGGCGCAGGGTTGGTGTGCCGTATGCCGCGACCCGCGATTAGAAGACAGTTTTCAGGCGCGCGCCTGCATTGATGACCTAAAGGAGGTCTCTGCGGCGATCGTCAAGTGTGGCACCGGTTTGACAACCTTGAACCTGGTGTACTAGGCAGTAAATGCCTAGATTTGCTTGATCCACACTCCAAAGCCGCCAATGGGCTATGCTCCAAGCGGTATCTAACTTGTCCCTAACGCAGCGCGCAACGACACATTCCCAATAGGAGAGTGTTATGAAACGCATGTTATTTAATGCAACTCAACAAGAAGAGTTGCGAGTTGCCATCGTCGATGGTCAAAAACTCATTGATATTGATATCGAAGCTGCCGGTCGTGAACAACGCAAAGGCAATATTTACAAAGGTGTTATTACCCGCATTGAGCCTTCGCTCGAAGCGTGCTTTGTAAATTACGGCGAAGAACGCCATGGCTTCCTGCCATTTAAAGAAGTTGCGCGCACCTACTTTAAAGAGGGTATTGACGTACGTAATGCCTCTATTAAAGATGCCCTACGCGAAGGCCAAGAAATCATTGTTCAGGTAGAAAAAGAAGAGCGCGGCCAAAAAGGCGCTGCCCTTACCTCTTTCGTCTCATTAGCAGGTCGCTATTTAGTATTAATGCCAAACAACCCTCGTGGAGGCGGTGTTTCTCGTCGTATTGAAGGTGAGGACCGTCAAGAACTCCGTGAGGCGATGTCTCAATTAGAGGTGCCAGATGGCATGAGCATCATTGCTCGTACCGCCGGTATCGGCCGCGACGCTACTGAATTGCAATGGGATTTAAGTTATCTCATGCAGTTGTGGACAGCAATTGATGAAGCCGCTAAAGGCAATTCAGCACCACTATTAATCTATCTCGAATCTAGCTTAGTGATTCGGGCGATTCGTGATTACTTCCAGCCAGATATTGGCGAGATTCTCATCGATACCGATGACATCTATGAACAAGCTGCCGCATTTATGTCGGTAGTGATGCCGGATAACTTGCCAAGAGTGAAGCGTTACCAGGATGATGTTCCATTGTTCTCCCGTTTCCAAATTGAGCATCAGATTGAAACTGCATACTCACGTACCGTGCCACTACCTTCAGGCGGCGCGATTGTGATTGACCATACCGAAGCTTTGGTTTCAGTCGACGTCAACTCCGCACGTGCAACCCGTGGCTCTGATATTGAAGAGACCGCCACTCGCACCAACTTAGAAGCTGCCGATGAAATCGCCCGTCAAGCGCGTTTACGTGACTTGGGCGGTTTGATCGTGATCGACTTCATTGATATGGAATCAAGTAAGGCGCAGAAGGATGTGGAGAATCGCTTACGCGATGCTCTGCGTCATGACCGTGCTCGCGTTCAGATGGGCAAGATCTCCAAGTTTGGTTTGATGGAAATGTCCCGTCAGCGTTTACGTCCCGCTCTCTCTGAAGGTAGTCACGTCACCTGTCCACGTTGTAATGGTACTGGTCATATTCGCGATACCGAATCTTCTGCTTTGCAAGTCTTGCGCATCATCCAAGAAGAGGCAATGAAAGAAAATACTGCTGCTATTCATACGCAAGTTCCAGTTGAAGTGGCCGCATTCTTACTCAATGAGAAACGCGCTGAAGTAATCAAGATTGAGTCACGCTTCAAAGTAAATGTCTTGATGGTTCCGAATAAGCATTTAGAAACACCCCATTACAAGCTTGAGCGTTTACGTCATGATGATCCACGTCTTGACGATCAAAAAGCCAGCTACGTGATGGCCGAAGAAGCTGCGCGTGAACTCGAAACAGATACTGCTGTTAGCCGTAAAGATGCTGACGTTAAAGTTCGCCCTGAAGCTGCTGTCAAAGGCATTACGCCCAATGCACCAGCGCCTGTAAGTCAGCCACGTCCCGCACGTACTGAAAAGGCAACTACAGAAACTGCTAGCACTGGTGGATTCTTCGGATTCATTAAGAACCTATTTTCTTCAGCACCTAAACCAGAAGCACAGCCTGCTCCTAGCGCACCACGTGGTCGCAATCCAAACAATCGCAACGGCAATAACCGCAATCGCGGTCGTCGTGGCGAGCGCAACGATCGTGCTGAGCGTCCAACTGAAGGTGCGGCAAGTGCCGAAGGTACAAATGCACCACGCGAGGCAGGTTCAGGTAGGGGCCGTCAAGATGGTCGTAACCGTAATGGCAATAGCAATAACCGCAACCAAAACAATCTAAAACCAGAAAATCAAGCTGCGGTAACTCCAGCTACGGAAGCTGCTCCTGGAACTGACATCACTCCTAGCGCAGATGGCGAGGAGCGTCGTGGTCGTGGCCGCAACCGTCGTGGTCGTGGTCGCGGTCAACGTGGCGAGCGCACTGAGTCCAATGGCGATGCAGCAATTGCTTCAGTTGTTGCAGTAGCAACTTCATTCTCAGGTCCTCCAGTAGGTATGGCGGGAGCGTCTGCTTCAATGCCGATTCAGAACCTTGCCCAAAGCTTTGGACATACGACTGCGCCTGTAGCTTCTAACGAAGTGAAAGAGCGG
Source organism: Polynucleobacter sp. Nonnen-W13 (assembly GCF_018881735.1). Classification (NCBI taxonomy): domain Bacteria; kingdom Pseudomonadati; phylum Pseudomonadota; class Betaproteobacteria; order Burkholderiales; family Burkholderiaceae; genus Polynucleobacter; species Polynucleobacter sp. Nonnen-W13. The sequence continues at coordinate 502,353 of NZ_JACVPU010000002.1, forward strand.
GCACCACGTGCACCTAGAGAACCAAGGGAGCAACGTGCACCACGTCAAAGTAATCGTACTGATCAGGCTGCTCCTGTAGCTACTCCAGTAACTGCACCAGCACCAGCAATGGAAGTGATTGCTAAACCGATGCCTGAGCTACCTAAGGTAGCCTTCCAGGCACTTGAAGAGACTCCATTGCACAGCGTAGTTCAGTCTGCCGGTATGGTCTGGGTTGCAACGGACTCCAGTAAGCATCAAGAAGCACAATCACAAATCAAAGCAGAGCCAGAAATTTTGCCAACAGGCAGAACTCCTAAAGCACCTGTTAGCTTGCAAAATGGTCCAATGGTTTTAGTTGAAACCGGCGGCCAAGAAAAAACGGTTTAATCCAATTTCTCCAGACTGCTATTTATCCCATAAGGATATTTGGCAGTTTGGCAGAAACACGGTTTCACAGCCATAATTACGCATGGTTGAAAAAGTCATCCCCATACGTTTAGATGAAGGTAAAGGCCTTACGCCGTCTATACCGGGACAGCTCTTGGCTGCGAGAACATCAACCAAAGATACCCGCGGACGCCCACTACGAGATTTACGCATCTCCGTTACTGATCGCTGTAATTTCCGCTGTACCTATTGCATGCCCAAGGAAATCTTCGACAAAGACTATCCCTATCTCTCGCATCATGAATTACTCAGCTTTGAAGAGATCACCCGTTTAACAACTATTTTCGCTTCACTGGGAGTAGAAAAAATTCGTCTCACTGGTGGTGAGCCTTTGCTTCGCAAAAATCTCGAAGTGCTAATTGAGATGCTAGCTAAGATTCGCACCACGGCAGATCAAGCCCTTGATCTCACCCTGACTACTAATGGCAGTATTTTGCGTAAGAAGGCAGCTGCATTAAAAGCGGCAGGCTTGCATCGCCTAACCATTAGCCTTGATGGCCTGAATGATGACATCTTCAAAAAAATGAATGATGTCGACTTTCCAGTCACGGATGTACTTGATGGTATTGCAGCAGCTCAAGAGGCTGGCTTTACTAATCTCAAAGTAAATATGGTTGTTAAGAAAGGCACAAACGACCAAGAGATTATTGGTATGGCTAAGCACTTCAAAGGCACTGGCGTGACACTGCGCTTTATTGAATTTATGGATGTCGGCAGCTCTAACGGCTGGGATATGTCTCAGGTACTTCCCTCTCAGGAAGTTGCCAATCGCATTCATGCTGTCTTTCCGATAGAAGCTATTGAGGCTAACTATCCTGGTGAAGTGGCTCAGCGTTGGCGTTATGTTGATGGCTCGGGTGAAATTGGCTTTATTTCTAGCGTCACACAAACTTTTTGTCATGAATGCACGCGTGCGCGTATCTCCACAGACGGTCAGCTGTATCTTTGCCTTTTTGCAAACGAAGGTTTTGATTTCAAAACGCTATTGCGTTCTGGTAGAAGTGATTTAGAAATTGCCAACGCCATTATGTCGACATGGTCAGGACGTAATGATCACTACTCAGAGATTCGAGGATCTAACACTGTTGAATCGAATTGTGCTCGCAAAGTAGAAATGTCTTACATCGGCGGCTAATGATTACCTCAGAACACATTACTGGACTCATTTTGGCAGGGGGACGCGCCCAAAGAATGGGCGGTATTGATAAGGGGTTCATTGCTTTTCATGGCAAGCCTCTCATTGAATCTGCCATCAGCCGACTCAAGCCCCAAGTCAGCACTATCCTAATTAATGCTAACCGTAGCATTACGAAGTATTCACACTATGGCTATCCAGTTCTCATGGATGAAACTCCTGACTTCTCCGGACCATTGGCTGGCTTCGCAGTTGGACTGAAGCATTGCAAAACGCCCTACTTGCTGACATCGCCTTGCGACTCTCCTTTGTTCCCAACTGACCTTGCTGAAAAAATGGCAATCGAACTGGAGGGTAATCATTTAGAGCTCGTCTTTGCTTCTTCAAAAGAAGATGACGGCAAGATTTGGTCGCAACCCGTCTTCTGTTTAATGAAAAGTAATTTGCAAGATTCTTTGCATGCCTTTTTAAGCAAAGGGGACTTGAAGATTGATCGCTGGTTTAAAGAATTACGATCTGGCACCGTGGTGTTTGAACACTCCCAAGCATTTGCCAATGTGAATACTCCGGAAGAGCTGGCTGCCTTAGAAAAAGTATCGTCATGACAGACTCAATCAAGCACTCTCCAAATAACCCCATTCTCTTGACTGCCTCACTCCATGTGGATGAAGCACGCAAGGCGATCTCAGACCTAGTCAATGAATTACTTCAAGAGTCACGCAAACTGAATAATGCAAGCGATATTGAGTTAGTCTCTCTAGATCAAGCAATCAACCGCATTCTGGCACAAGATTTACTTTCCCCGATTGATGTCCCTGCTGCCGATAACTCCGCCATGGATGGCTTCGCCTTTAATGGCGATTGCCTGGGAAATAGCGAAGCCATAGCCACCTTGAAGATTATTGGCACCGCTTATGCTGGCAAGCCTTATGAAGGGCTTGTTGGCCCAGGTGAATGCCTCAAGATCATGACTGGCGCCCTCATGCCCAATGGCTGCGATACCGTCATTCCTCAGGAATTTACAGAATCCGCAAGTGAGTCAACCGTAGGTTTTAAACAAAACCAAGTAAAGCGTGGAGAGAATCGCCGCTTACGTGGCGAAGATTTACAAAGCGGTAAAGCGGCTATTGCTGCTGGTCGCTTGTTGCGACCGTCAGATCTTGGTCTAGCCGCATCACTAGGCATTGACAGACTCAAGGTGCATCGCAAACTCAAGGTTGCCATCCTCTCTTCTGGAGATGAATTGCGCCCTATTGGGCAAGCTCTTGATGCGGGTAGTATTTATGACAGTAATCGCTATAGCCTGACAGGTCTACTCAATCGACTGAATATAGAGATCGTGGATTGCGGGATTGTCCGTGATGATCCTGCCTCACTGAAAGCCGCCTTCCTAGATGCAGCCTCTAAAGCAGATGTTCTGATCTCTTCTGGCGGAGTCTCGATAGGTGAGGCAGACTTTACCAAGCAAATCATGCAAGAACTGGGCGATGTAGGCTTTTGGAAGATTGCCATGCGTCCAGGTCGCCCTATGGCCTTTGGAATGCTTAAGCCAGTTAATGGGTCAAGCCGCAAAACCCTTTTCTTTGGCCTGCCCGGCAACCCTGTAGCCGTTATGGTGACTTTCTACCAATTTGTTCGCTCCGCTTTGTTACAACTGAATGGTGCAAGCCAGACTGAGCAGTTAATGACCCAAGCGATTGCCGAAGCACCGATTCGGAAAAAACCAGGTCGGACAGAATTTCAGCGTGCCGTTATGGGGCGTGGTCCCGATGGGAAGCCTATGGTCAAGCTGACCGGCAGCCAAGGCGCTGGAATTTTGCGATCGATGAGTGAGGCAAACTGCTTTGTAATCCTCTCACATGACCAAGGAAATGTGGCGGCTGGTGACTGGGTAGATGTGGCGCTTTTCGACGGACTGCTTTAAGATTGCACCTCATGAAACTCACCAAAAAAGAAATTGCCTTCGTAGACCCAATGCATACCGCCAAAACTCTGGTTTTGGTTTATCTCTGCTTCTCCGTTCCAATCGTTTTGCTAGCCTTATTTGTAGCTTTTATTCGTGACGGCGCCATTCCTGGATTTACCGTACTCTCTGCATTAATTCTGAATGCACTACTTGGCTTTGCTTTACTGTGGATTGCTTGTAAGGTCTACAACTGGGTCGCAGGTAAATTCGGTGGAATCGAACTTGCGCTTCGCGAGCTCCCAGAAGAAATTGAAGCAGATTAAGTTTTTAGCTAAGCTTTAAATACTTCTGCATTAATCAGGCTTGGTGGTTTCTTACCATCCAGCGCGGCTCGCAAATTTTCCACCGCAAGATCCACCATTGCTCTACGTGTTTTTTCTGTAGCACTGGCAATGTGCGGAGCCAACACAATATTGCTGCACTTGAGCAACTCTGAATGTACCTGTGGCTCGCCTTCAAAAACATCCAATCCTGCCGCAAAGATCTTGCCACTTTGCAAGGCTTTTGCTAAGGCCGCATCATCCACAATACCGCCACGAGCAATATTGATCAGGGTTGCAGTCGGTTTCATCATGGCGATTTCGGCGGCGCCAATCGTGTGGTGATTTTGCGCGGTGTAAGGCAGCACCAACACCACATGGTCGGCAGTTCGCAGTAATTCCTCTTTGGAAACGTAAGTAGCACCGCAAGATTTTTCATCGGCATCCGAGAGGTGGCTGCGGTTGTGATAAATCACTTTCATACCAAAACCTAAAGCACGTTTTGCAATGCCCTGACCAATGCGACCCATGCCAATAATGCCTACGGTACTGTGGTGTAGATCCATACCCAATGGGTTATTCACAATCGACCATTGATCCCACTTGCCCGCTCGCACCCAATGCTCGGATTCTGTAATACGCCTAGCAGTTGCCATTAACAAGGCAAAGCCAAAATCCGCCGTTGTATCCGTAAGAACATCAGGGGTATTTGTTGCCATGACGCCAGCAGCAGTCATCGCTGGAATGTCAAAGTTGTTGTAGCCAACAGAGATATTGGCCACCACCTTTAAATCTTTGGCTTGAGCTAAGGCGGAAGCGTCAATTCGCTCGCTTCCTACCACTAGGGCACCCTGCACTTCTGAAAGCGCTTTTTGCAACTCTTCCGAGCTTAATATTTTGTCAGACTGGTTGGAACGAACCTCATAGGATTCCTCTAATTTGGCTAGCGCCTCAGGAAAAATGGCCCTTGCGACCAAAATTTTGGGTTTTGAGATACTTTTGGAGGTGTTTGCTGGAGTGTTCATAACATGACTTTACCTCAAGTAAATTGAGGCTTTTGCCTGAAAAATAAGCTGATTCGGCTAAAATGGGCTTTTATAACTTGGCAGTCCATTCACCCGGACCCTTACCTAAAAAACCATCATGACTTACGTTGTTACCGAAGCTTGTATCCGCTGTAAATACACTGATTGCGTTGATGTCTGCCCAGTCGACTGTTTTCGCGAAGGTCCTAACTTTTTAGTAATCGATCCAGATGAATGTATCGATTGCGCAGTCTGCGTACCAGAGTGCCCAGTCAATGCCATTTATGCGGAAGATGATGTGCCGGGAGATCAACAGTCTTTCATCAAATTAAATGCGGATCTTTCTCCAGGATGGACATCTATCACCAAATCCAAAGCCGCCCTTCTAGATGCGGATGAGTGGAAAGACGTTAAAAATAAAATTGATCAACTGGTAAAGTAAATTGCACCCCCCCATTGAAACCGATGCAGTCATTATTGGCGCTGGTCCGGTGGGGCTCTTCCAAGTATTTGAGCTTGGTCTTTTAGAAATTAAAGCGCATGTCATTGACTCCCTACCTGAAGTGGGAGGTCAATGTATCGAGCTCTACCCAGATAAACCCATCTATGACATCCCAGCAATTCCGGTTTGCACTGGTCGTGAGCTAGTCAGCAATCTACTAAAACAAATTGAGCCATTCAAACCACAGTTTCACTTAAATCAAGAGGTCTCCACCCTTGAGAAACAAGCTGATGGTCGTTTTCTGATTCGCACATCCCAAGATCAGCATTTTTTGAGCAAGGTAATTTTTGTTGCTGCTGGCGTTGGTGCATTTCAACCGCGCACGCTTAACCTAGATGGCATTGAAGCTTTTGTCGATAAACAAGTTTTCTATCGTGTCAGAAATCCTGAGCAATTTATAGGCAAGCGCATGGTGATTTGTGGTGGCGGAGATTCCGCACTGGATTGGGCATTGCATTTTGCCGATCAAGCTATCAATGTAACACTCATACATCGCCGAGATGAATTCAAAGCAGCCCCTCAGTCAGTTGCTAAGATCCGAGCTCTTTGCGCTGCCGGCAAGATGCAACTTCTCATTGGACAAATTACGGGCATTGAATCCACTAATGACAAACTGACTGAAATTGCCGTCACCAATATTGATGGCGTAGTTCAGATAATTGCATTAGATGCACTCTTACTCTTTTATGGTCTTTCCCCTAAATTAGGCCCTATCACCGACTGGGGCTTAGATATCGACCGTAAGCAAATTGCCGTGGATACTGCCTGCTTTCAGACTAGCACTCCCGGCATATACGCCGTGGGGGATATCAATATCTACCCGGGCAAGAAAAAACTGATTTTGTCAGGCTTTCATGAAGCAGCCTTGGCGGCCTTTGCAGCAGCCGCCTATCTAGCCCCAGAAAAGCAGATTCAACTCCAATACACCACCACATCCCCAAAGCTTCATAAGGCGCTTGGGGTAAGCCCATCGACATTCGAGTAAGCTCCTAACATCACTGAATTATTTGACTGAATAAACCTATGCGTCAATATCACAATCTCATGAAGGAAGTCCTTGAAAAGGGCGTCCAAAAATCCGATAGAACCGGAACTGGAACTATCTCCATCTTTGGCCATCAGATGCGCTTTAATTTGGCCGAAGGCTTTCCGATGGTGACGACGAAGAAGTTGCATCTGAAGTCCATTATTTTGGAACTGCTCTGGTTTCTGAAAGGCAGTACTGACAACAACTGGCTTAAAGAGCGAGGTGTTTCCATTTGGAATGAATGGGCAGCCCCAGATGGTGACCTTGGCCCGATTTACGGCTATCAGTGGCGCTCATGGCCGGCACCGAATGGTGGGCATATTGACCAGATCGCTGAAGTTGTAGAAACCCTAAAAAAGAATCCAGACTCTCGTCGCATGATTGTTTCTGCTTGGAACGTAGCCGATATTCCTCGTATGGCTTTGGCACCTTGCCACGCTTTCTTTCAGTTTTACGTTGCTGATGGCAAGCTATCTTGCCAACTCTATCAACGTAGTGCGGATATCTTCTTGGGTGTACCCTTCAATATTGCTAGCTATGCCCTACTAACCCACATGCTGGCGCAGCAGTGTAATTTAGAAGTTGGTGACTTTGTGTGGACTGGTGGTGACTGTCATCTTTACAGCAATCATTTAGAACAAGTCGATCTTCAGCTCTCAAGAGACTTCTTCCCGCTACCTAAGCTCAATATTTTGCGCAAGCCAGACTCAATCTTTGATTACGAGTTCGAAGATTTTGAAATCGCCGGCTATGAATCCCACCCCGCTATTAAAGCTCCTGTAGCTGTTTAAGAAATTAGATCCTCATGACCGTAGCTAAAAACCCTGCCATCTCCATGATTGTTGCCCGCTCACGCAATCACGTGATTGGCAAAGACAACCAAATGCCTTGGAAGATTTCTGCTGATCTGCAATTCTTCAAAAAGGTAACGATGGGACACCCTGTCATCATGGGCCGCAAGACTTGGGAGTCTATTGGCCGCCCTCTTCCGGGACGTCGCAATATTGTGGTGAGTCGCAATACTGAACTCAAGTTAACTGGTGCGGAAGTAGTTCACTCTCTTGATGCAGCTCTCTCTACACTGAAGGAATTTCCTCGGGTATTTGTGATTGGTGGAGAGCAGCTTTTTACTCAGGCCTTTCCCAAAGCAGATCGCCTTTTCATCACCGAAATTGATATTGACGTAGATGGTGGTGATACCTTCTTTGAAGTTCCCAATCAATCCGCATGGAAAGAAGTAGAACGCACTCCAGCCTCTGAGGGTGAAATTAGATTTAATTTTATTACGCTTGAGCGCACATAAAGATACCGCTCCACCCACTCTTTGTCTTTAACCGGTTTTTAAAAAGGAAGTGCCCATGAAATTTTCGTCAAAATTACTTTCTGCTCTACTGATGGCCCAATGTGCTTTTGTTTTTGCGAAAGGCGATGCAGATGCTATTTTTTATGGTGGTGACATAGTCACTATGAATAAATCCCAACCTACCGCTGAGGCTGTAGCAATTCAGAATGGGAAAATTATTCAGGTTGGCCCTCTGTCTAAGCTCAAGACTTTACAAGGGCAAGGTACGAAGCTGATTAACTTGAATGGTCAGACTTTAATGCCTGGTTTAGTTGAGCCACATGTACATATTATGGGAACGGCATTTTCAGAGGAGATCTTTCTCAATCTCTCCAACTTCACGATGCCCCATGACACCTTAGATAGTTTGGTGGCGAAGCTAACTGCATACAGTAAAAACTTTAAAGACGGTGAATGGATTAATGCCTTTGGTGTTGACCCATCTAGAACAGAACCATTTATGTCTGAATTAACTGCAGACATATTAGACAAGGTATCCACCACCAAGCCCATCTTTGTTATGAATCAAAGTATGCATATTGCATACGTGAATCATAAGGCACTAGAAATGGCAGGGTTAACTGATTCCAGCCCAGATCCCAAAGGTGGTAAGTTACTTAAAGATAGCAAGGGGCGCTTAACTGGTGTAGTTTATGAAGCGCCAGCTTTTTATCTGTTCCTGGATAAGATGCCGCCGCCCACTCAAGAGGTGGTAGAACAAGCTGTTGCTAAAGTTGGTCAACGACTAGTCAGCAAGGGCGTTACTACTTCAGCAGAAATCACTGTTGGCGGGTACCTTGGTGTTGATAAAGAATATGCCCTGTTTAATGCAATGACCCATAGTGGCAAGCTGCCAGTTCGAGTGAGGGGTTATATGTATTCAAATGCATACCCAACTACGAATAAGAGCTATAAACCAGGGCAAGGTGATGACACCTTTAAATTAATTGGCGTCAAAATTGTGGCTGATGGCTCCAATCAAGGCTTGACTGGTGCGATGAGTAAGCCATACGACTACCCAGCCGGCACAAGTAATACCGGCACCCTCAACTTCACTGAGCAAGAACTTTATGATCTTGCAAAACCCAGATTTGATGAGGGCTGGCAACTTTCTGTTCACTCAAATGGTGATAAGTCGATTGAGCAGACTTTGAATGTTTTTGCGAAGTTGGTCACAAAACCAGCTGATACTAAAACCAGATTAAGAATTGAGCACTTCACTGTTCCAACTGAAGCACAGATTGATAGAGCAGCAAAGCTTGGGGTTGTTGCCGGTTTTACCATTGGGCACACCGACTATTGGGGTGAGGCATTTCATAACCATCTCCTAGGAGCCGAAAGAGCAGATCGAATTGATCCCAGTGCCAGCTTGATTAAAAGAGGTATGCGTTTTGCATACCATAGCGACTCCCCCGTATCACCGATTCATCCACTCAAGTACGCCTCCGAAGGTGCTGCTCGCTTATGGCAAGTCTCACCCCAAAAGGTGCTTAATCCGAGCCAGAAGATTTCCATCAATCATGCTCTAAAAGCCGTCACGATTGATGCTGCTTATCAGTTGAAGATGGATGACAAGATTGGATCGATTCAAGAGGGAAAATATGCGGACTTCGCCATCGTTAATCAGAATCCGATGAAAACAGATGCCTACAAAATTCGAGATATTGAAGTGAATGAAACCTGGGTTAATGGAAAACAGGTATTTAAGAGACAGTAAATATTTTTATATCACCTCAAACAAAGAAAGCCACCCAAGGGTGGCTTTCTTTATCTGCAGAGGGAATGCTATTCCCAGAGTCTCGGTTTTAAAGCTTCTTAGCAAAACTATATTGTGAGAACGCTTGCTCGGCGACATTGAACCACTGAGCTTCCATGTTTCTGAACACCCGATAGTCTTCGAAGATTTTCTTGAATTGGGGGTTCTTGGCAGACTCTTCGGCATACGTTTCTTGGCTTGCCTTAAAGCAGGCATCCATTACAGAGTTATTGAACTTACGCAATACCGCACCACCTTGGACTAAGCGTTGTAGCGCTGGTGGATTTAAGGCATCGTACTTGGCACACATATCAACATGCGCTTCAAAGCATGCCGCTTCCCATGCAGCTTGGTATGAAGGTGGCAGTGCATCCCACTGCCTCTTATTCACCAAGAATGAGAGTCCAGCCGCACCCTCCCAAAATGCAGGGTAGTAATAATTTTTTGCTACCTTGGCTAAACCCAACTTCTCATCATCATAGGGCCCAACAAATTCAGCGGCATCAATCGTACCTTTTTCTAGTGCTGAGTAAATTTCACCAGCAGCTAACTGTTGGGGCACCACACCTAACTTTGCAAGCACTTGCCCTGCAAAACCAGCGATACGGAATTTAAGTCCCTTGAGATCTTCTGGAGATTTAATTTCTTTACGAAACCAACCACCCATTTGAGTACCAGTTTGTCCGCCTAAGAAATTAACAATGTTGTAGCTGGCATAGAGCTCACGCATCAGCTTCATCCCATTGCCGTGCAACATCCAGGCAGTTTGCTGGCGAGCTGTCATGCCAAAAGGTGCTGCCGTATCAAAAATAAATGCACTGTTCTTACCCAGGTAGTAATAGCTTGCGGTATGGCCGCACTCTACTGTGCCGTTTTGTACCGCATCCAATACCTGCAATGCTGGAACTACTTCACCAGCGGCAAATACTTTGACATTGAACTTACCATCAGTGGCTTTGCGTAAGGCGCTAGCAAAAACTTCTGGGGTACCAAATAAAGTATCTAAAGATTTAGGAAAGCTAGAGACCAAACGCCAATTCAGCGTGGGTAGACTCTGAGCAATCGATGGAGCAGCTAGCGCTGCTGCACCTGCACCGATAGTGGCTTTCTTTAAAAAGGAACGTCTTTGCATCGTCTTCTCCTCCAAAATAGTTTTTCTTATTTATGTTCTCTGTATTTTTATGATGTTGTTGTTTTATTTTCCACCAACAGTCATTGACCCAATCAGAATGGAACCTGTTTCCTTGGTACCCCGAATCAGTGTATCGCTACCAATCATCTGAATATCCATCAACATATCTCGCAAGTTACTGGCAATCGTAATACCCTCAACCGGATATTGAATCTCTCCGTTCTCTACCCAGTAACCAAAGGCACCGCGAGAGTAATCCCCAGTGACGTAGTTCACACCCTGCCCCATGAGTTCTGTAACCAGTAAACCCGTGCCCATCTCTTGAAGGAGTGCAGGTAATCCACCCTTCGGCGTCTTACGACTTTGTAATGTCAGATGATGAGAGCCGCCCGCATTACCAGTCGTCTTCATTCCGAGTTTTCTGGCGGAATAAGTAGATAAGAAGTAACCTTGCAAAATTCCTTTTTCAACCACAGTTCTCGCCGATGTCTTCACACCTTCTTCGTCAAAAGGTACACTTCCCGTCATTGCCTTGAGGTGAGGGTTTTCAAAAAGGCTGACATGCTTTGGTAATACTTGTTTACCTAAACTATCCAATAAAAAACTAGAGCGGCGGTATAGAGCACCGCCAGACACCGCTTGTACTAATCCGCCCAATAGGCCAGCAGCTAAGGGGGCTTCGAAAATGACTGGGCAACGGCGAGTTGTGAGCGATCTTGCCTTAAGGCGTGAAAGTGCACGCTCTGCAGCGTATTTACCAATGGCAGCTGGATTAGCCAACTCTCCAGGAATCCGTGAACTGGAATACCAATCATCTCTTTGCATAAGCGACTTTTTGCCACCCTCATTTGCAATGGGTGCGCAAGAAATATAGTGGCGTGAGAATGGGTAGCCACCCATAAATCCGTGACTAGTTCCCATCATAAAATGCGCATGATGTGCCGATACCGAAGCGCCATCACTATTTTGAATTTGCTTGCTGACAGCAAAGGCAGCGCCTTCAGCAGCGCGCGCAATCTCGATTGCTGTTGCCGAGTCCAAATCCCACGGATGAAATAACTCGAGATCTAGCGGATGTTTTTCGAGCAGCTCTTTTTCAGCAGGGCCGGCACATAAGTCTTCCGCCGTATGCTGAGCGATATGATACGCAGCCTCAACGGTTGCTCTTAAAGAATCCTTGGAAAAATCGCTAGTACTGGCATTACCTCGACGATGACCTAAATATACCGTTACGCCCACCTGCTTATCCAAGCTTTGCTCAATTGTCTCGACCTCGCCCTTGCGAACAGTAACCGAGAGACCTTGGCCTTCAGAAACTTCAGCCACGGCATCTGAGGCGCCCCGTCTTTTGGCTTCTGTGAGCATGAAATCGATGATTTCTTGAAACTGGTTTGATGAGTGTGTAAACATGCCTTAATAATAGCTAGAATAGAAACATGAAGCATACCGAAGCTCGAAAAAGATCCTCTCCCAACGAAATCAAAATTGGCTTAATATCGATCTCCGATAGAGCTAGTAAGGGCGTTTATACCGATGAGGGTATTCCTGCCCTGCAATTGTGGCTACAGACCGCCGTTAGCACCCCCTGCGTCTTTCATGAACGCCTGATCGCGGATGAGCGGGAGGTTATTACCGAAACGATCGTAGAGCTGACCGATGATCTCGGTTGCGATTTAGTCCTCACCACGGGTGGGACAGGCCCCTCCCGAAGAGATGTCACCCCTGAGGCCACAATTGATGCTGGAACCCGGGAAATGCCCGGATTTGGCGAGCAAATGCGCCAAATTAGCCTGCGCTTTGTACCAACGGCAATTTTGTCACGCCAGACCGCAGTTTTACGAGAAATCGAGGGGCATACCGCCCTCATCATCAATTTGCCAGGTCAACCCAAATCCATCAGAGAAACCCTTGAAGGATTGAAAGATGCCGAGGGTAAATCTATCATTCCAGGCATCTTTGCTGCCGTACCCTATTGCATCGACCTGATTGGCGGCCCTTACATCGAGACCAATGAAACCATCGTGAAAGCCTTTAGGCCTAAGAGCGCAATCAAGAAATAAGCTGCCAATCATTTTAAGGAAAGCAAAAGGGTCTGTTACTAGACCCTTTTTTCATCACTTATTAATTGATTGCAGAATTACTCTGGCAAAGGCACGATGAACTTTTCTCGGTAGTACTTGAGCTCTTCAATAGACTCCTCAATATCAGCCAAGGCGGTGTGTGCTTGCTTTTTGGTGAAACCCTTAACTAACTCAGGATGCCAACGCTTACATAGCTCCTTGAGTGTTGAAACATCAATATTTCGATAATGAAAGAACGCCTCTAGTTTTGGCATGTACTTCGCCATAAAGCGTCGATCCTGACCAATCGTATTGCCACACATTGGCGCAATACCGGGCTTAATATATTTTTTCAAAAAGGCAATGCATTCTGCTTCGGCGGTGGCTTCATCCGTGGTTGAGGCTTTGACCTTGTCAATGAGGCCAGAGCGGCCATGAGTACCCTTATTCCAGGCATCCATCGCATCCAATAAAGCGTCCTCTTGGCGGATCACCCAAACAGGAGCCGTAGCGATGGTATTGAGGTGCGCATCAGTCACGATCACGGCGATTTCCAAAATACGCTCTTTTTCAGGATCTAGGCCTGACATCTCCATATCTACCCAAATCAGGTGCTCATTGGCTGGCGGCGCCTTTGGTGCTGGAGTACTTGTTTTTTCACTCATATCTATAATCATCTCATGACATTCACAATTGTTTTTCTAATCGCCTTCATCGCCAGCTTTGGTCTACGCCACTGGTTATCCCAACGCCAAATTCGGCACGTCGCTATCAACCGCGATGTGGTACCCGCTGAGTTTTCATCTCAGATTTCTTTGGCAGAACATCAAAAGGCTGCAGACTACACGATCGCCAAGTTGCGCCTAGGTATCTTAGAAAATGGCGTCAGTGCAATTATCCTCATCGGCTTCACGCTCTTGGGTGGTTTACAGATTTTAAATCTATCGCTTCTGCAGCTCTTGGGCGAGGGCATTGCTCAGCAGATGGCCCTACTGATATCTATTGTCTTGATCTCCGGAATTCTTGATTTGCCTTTCTCTTGGTACAAACAGTTTTACCTAGAAGAGCGCTTCGGTTTTAATCGCATGAATGCCAAACTCTTTTTTAGCGATATGTTTAAGGGTTTAGGTGTTGGTGGCGCAATTGGCGTTCCCCTCCTCTGGGTCATCCTTAGCCTGATGGCTCAAGCAGGTGACTTTTGGTGGCTGTGGGCTTGGGGCGTACTCACGGCATTTAGCCTATTAATGCAGTGGATATTTCCGACCTTTATTGCACCGATCTTTAATAAGTTTCAAGCGCTGGAAGAAGGGCCACTGAAGACCCAAATCGAAGCCTTGTTAAGCCGCTGTGATTTTGCCAGCCAAGGTTTATTTGTGATGGATGGTAGCAAGCGCAGTGCGCACGGTAATGCATTTTTTGCAGGCATGGGCAAAGCCAAGCGTATTGTCTTTTTTGATACCTTGATTGAGAAGCTCAATCCTGGCGAAGTAGAGGCGGTCCTAGCCCATGAACTGGGTCACTACAAGTGCAACCATATCCGTAAGCGTTTACTAGTCTCCTTTGCCATGAGCTTTCTAACATTTGCTCTCTTGGGGTGGATTAGCACTCAGCCATGGTTCTACAGCGATCTGGGTGTAATGCCCAATCTAAATGGCTATAACGGTGGTTTGGCTTTGGCACTCTTCATGCTCGTTGCACCAGTATTTAGCTTCTTCCTGACGCCGCTATCTAGCCTAGCATCACGCAAACACGAATATGAGGCAGACGGTTTTGCTGCAGACAAATCTTCTGCAAGCGATTTGATTTCTGCCTTAGTCAAGCTCTATCAAGACAATGCATCAACCCTAACGCCAGATCCGATCTATACCGCTTTTTATAGCTCGCATCCACCTGCTCCATTGCGTATTGCCAATCTCAAGCGATTTAACTAAGCAATCTGGAATTGTTTAATTAATGGAACAATTTCATGCGCTACTGACTGCCTCCTATGGAAGGCATTATTTAGCGCAGCGCTTAGTTAAAGACGGGCATGGAAATGAATCCCCTGTCGGTGAATTGCTTCAAGTCAGTACCCCAGCAAAGCAGCACGTTGGCGCCGTAGGTGATCGCATGTTGTTGGAGATGACCTCAGTTGATCAAGCACGCATTATCCGCATTGAGCCTCGAGAAAATTTACTCTATCGATCCGACGCTTTTAAAAGTAAACTCATTGCCTCCAATGTCGATCAAATTTTAGTCGTGCTAGCTACGCAACCAGCTTTCTCTCCCGATCTTTTGGGAAGAGCAGTTGTTGCTGCAGAGACCAATCAAATTGGTTTGCATATCTTGCTAAATAAGTGCGACCTAAAAGATAAGTTAGAACACGCACGCAAAATCGTGGCGCCTTATGCTCGTATGAGCTACCCCGTTACTGAGGTTTCCGCCAAATTTGATGAGGCCTCCATAGAGGCATTGCGCCCTGCCATTAGCGGCAAAGTTTCCGTATTCGTAGGTCAATCTGGTATGGGCAAATCCAGCCTCCTGAATGCCTGGGTTCCTAATGCGGCTGCTATTACTCAAGAGTATTCAGTTCGACTAGATACCGGCAAACACACCACAACTGCTTGCCGATACTTTGAGCTCCCGGAAGCTTGGGGGCGTGATGCTAGCGGCAAATTAGGCGCTTTAATTGATTCGCCTGGCTTTCAGGAGTTTGGTTTGGCACATATGTCGGTTAGTGAGCTAGAGCATGCCTTTAGGGAGTTCCATGACCTGCTAGGCAAGTGTCGCTTTCATAACTGTGCGCATCAATCAGAGCCAGATTGCGCAATACGAGAAGCTGTCGACAAAAATGAAATAGCACCAGAAAGACTGGCGCTATTTAGGCAATTGCGTTCTGACTCAAAAACTGCTGATACGCAGATTCAAGGCATTAGCCAAGCCAAAGAGCGATGGTCAGCATTAGCAATAAAGCCATCCAAGCGATAACTAAACGCCATACCAAGCCAACAGCGGAACGCATAGTGCGCTCATTTGGCTCTAGACCTACTTCGTAAAAAACAGGCTCACCAGCTTCGGCCATACGCAAAGCTTCGTCGCTATCAGGTTCGCTCATGGGTTCGCCCAAGCGAACACCCAAGGCACCGCTTCCAGATGCCAAGATCACTGCTGACAGAGAGTCAGACCATTTGCCAGTCAGGTGACGCCATGCATAGACAGCACCTTCGAAGTTCCCCACAATCGCAAAGCCCATTGCAGTGATGCGTGCAGGTACCCAATCTAATACATAAAAGAAATGGCGCGCTGCCTCACTCAAATTAAAGTCGCCTTTTTCTGACCAGCGCTGAGCGGCAGTATCAGCTAGACGATACAACACTACACCTGCAGGACCCATGGGCATCAAGAACCAGAACAAGACACCGAATACATGATGGTGCGAACCAATGATGGCGCGCTCTAGTGCAAGTGAAATCACTTCAGTCTCAGTGAGCTCAGAAGCATCTAATTCAGGGCCATACCACTGCGCCAGCGCTAAGCGAGCTGCTGGCAAATCATGATTTGCAATAGCCTCATGCACTAGCGTGAAGGAATGACTAAATTGGCGAAAGCCAAAGAATAAATAAGCAATTAATACGTTCCATAGGAATCCCAGAATAGGGAAAGTCACCATGAAGACAACATACAGCAAGAAGACCAGGAATGTTGGCAGAATAAACGCCACCAAGCAGGCCATGCGGGCACCTACAGGACTTGCACCTTCTTCAGTCTTGCTACCGAATTCACCGGCAACCCAATCAAGCCAGCGAGCACTGATGCGTGCGATCCAATGATTCGAGGTTACTGGGCGATATTGCTCAGCAATGAGTGCGAAGAGAATAGAAAAGAAAGTCATACTTTTAATAAATGATAAAGGTTACGCAACATTCCAGCAGTAGCACCCCAGATAAAACGATTCTCATAGGGCATTGAATAAAACCGACGACTACCCTGATCACTCTCCCAGACCCGCACTTGATGATTTGCAGGATCCATCAAAAAATGTAAAGGCACCTCAAAAACATCCGCCACTTCAAATGCATCTAAAGCATATTCTGCCTGAGGTTTTACCAAGCCCACAACCGGCGTCACACTATAGCCCGAAACCGTTAAATATTGAGGTAAATGCCCAATGACCTCAACCCCCTGCGGATTCAAACCGATTTCCTCTTCACTTTCCCGTAAAGCGGTGTGATTAGGATCGAAATCACTCGGATCCATCCGCCCGCCTGGGAAGCTAATTTGACCGGCATGGTCATGTAAATGATCTGTTCTTTGGGTAAGCAGCACAGATAGCCCATCCTTCTTCATAAGCAAGGGAATTAACACCGCTGCCCGGGTCACTTTTCCAGCGGCCTGACGCTTAGAGATAATATCTGCAGCGATAACATGTCGATTCTCATCGGTAATCTCCGGCTGCCAAACGGGGGGATTCTGAAAGCGATGCTTTAGGATGGATGGATCCAAATGACGTGCAAGCACTTTGGGCTGATCCGTACAAACCTCATGAATTGGAATCGCCTGCGCATCAAAATTCAATGGCGTAGTGATACTCAATTCTGTCTCTTGGGGTTTGAAATTCTTTGGCATCTGTTTTTATTTTAGGGCAATAAAAAAGGCAGCCTAGGCCGCCTTCTTTTTGGATTAAAGCAAACCTTATTCCGCTGCTGTCTCAGCAACTGCCTTGACTTTGCGAGCAGGAAGCTTTTCTTTAATACGCGCAGACTTACCTGAACGATCGCGCAAATAGTACAGCTTCGCACGACGTACATCACCGCGACGCTTCACTTCAATACTAGCGATCAATGGTGAGTAAGTTTGGAATGTACGCTCTACGCCTTCGCCAGATGAAATCTTGCGAACGATAAAGCTGGAATTCAGTCCGCGATTGCGCTTCGCAATCACAACACCTTCAAAGGCCTGAGTACGCTTACGTGTACCTTCAACTACGTTTACACCAACAACGACTGTGTCGCCAGGAGCAAAAGTGGGAAGCACTTTGTTAGCACTTAAGCGAGCAATTTCTTCTTGCTCAATTTTTTCGATCAAATTCATTATTAATCCTTAAACATCTTGTCAGCGTTTATCCCGAGACTTTCATCAACGGACCAGACAGAGGATGCAGTTAAAACCATTTCACTAAATCAAAACACAAACACTTCGTTCAAAACCATAATTACTTACAGCGTTTGAAGAAATTGCTCATCTTCCTTACTTAGCAACCCATTAGCTCTTGCTGATTTAATTAAATCAGGCCGAAGCCTTAACGTCAGCTCTAAAGACTTCTGCCGACGCCAATCCGCTATTTTAGCGTGATGTCCGCCTAAAAGCACGTCCGGAACAGATAAATTTTCATATATTTCAGGGCGGGTGTAGTGCGGATAGTCCAAAAGGCCATTAATAAAGCTGTCTTGGACAGCAGATTCACCATCCCCCAATGCCCCTGGAATAAGGCGAATGACCGCATCCATCATGGTCATAGCAGGCAATTCCCCGCCAGAAACCACAAAATCCCCAATTGAAAGCTGTAAATCGACGTTTCGATCAATGAAACGCTGGTCAACGGCCTCATAGCGACCGCAAATCAAGGTTGCATTGCCATGGTTCAGAATATCTGTCGCCATCTTCTGAGAAAAGACCTCTCCTTGTGGAGCAAGGAGGCAGATTGGGCCAGAAACGACGTTTTGGGACTGGTGAGCCGCTTTAACAACCGATATCGTATCTTCCAAGGGTTTTGCCATCATGACCATGCCAGGGCCGCCACCATACGCCCGATCATCCACCGTCTTGCGAGGGTCAGCGCAGTAATCCCGAGGATTCCAGAGGTTCACACTGGCAAGATCTTGTTCACAAGCGCGCCCAGTAATACCCCACTGCGTTAAAGCAGAGAACATTTCAGGGAATAAGGTGACTACATCAAAACGCATATGGGAGATCAATGACTTTTCTAATTACCAGTCGGGTTGCCAGTCTAAGGTAATCAGTCTATTTGGCAAGTCAACATTTTGCACCGCTTCTTTTACGAAAGGCACTAACTGTTTTACTGTTTTGGTTTGCGCATCGCCAAGCGCAATGATTCCATGAGCACCATTATCGTTGACCTCAAGTACTTCACCCAGACTTTCGCCCTGAAGATTGATAGCCTTACAACCGATTAGGTCAACCCAGTAGTAACTATCGCTATCCGTCTTGGGAAATACCTCACGCGCCACTAAGATTCGAGCACCTTTTAAGGCTTCGGCCTGATCGCGGTCGGAAATACCATCCAAGGAAATGACTACAGTGCCGCTATGCATCTTGGCTTGCTTCACCTGATACAAAGTTAATGAAGCTTGCTCATGCGATGCAGCAACACCGGCACTCCGACGAGGAATGAGGGACAACCAAAGTTCTTTGCTAGATAAGAGCGCTACGGGATCGGAGGAATGAGGGCGAACCTTAATCTGACCCTGTAAGCCTTGAGCGTCTTGGACTGCACCGAGCTCAATCAAATCATTTAGGGAGGGTGTATTCATATCGAAGTCACCTCAATTCCCCAAATAACACTACTAGTAAATTCTGCTACCAAAGACTTCATCAACAAGAGAAAGTCTTTGGATTTTGAAGGTTTAAACCGCAGGATTATTTTTGATCAAGCGAACTACAGTTGGAGAGATCTGCGCGCCAACACCAGTCCAATAGGTCAAACGATCTTGAGCAATACGCATTGCTTGCTCTGTCGCTGCCGCCTGTGGATTGAAGTAACCAATACGCTCGATAAAGTTCGAGTCGCGACGATTGCGCTTGTCTGTAGCCACGATGCTATAAAAAGGGCGCTTCTTTGAACCGCCGCGTGCCAGTCGAATGACGACCATACTTATTCCTTAAAATCTAAAATGAAAACAGGTTGATTACAACCCAATGAAATTACTACAAAAATCTTGGGCTCCAACTAACTGAGCAAATTAACAAAACAAATGCACGGTATAGCGGAAAACCTCATATTCTAGACGAAAACCCCTACTTGATCCACCTATTTAAGCGAACGCCTCCTTAGCTTCGACAGTAGAATAGAACCCAGCAATTTATAAAATAATCATTAAAAACAATAACTTACAGAAATATTACTATGAGAATAGCCACTTTTAGACCCTCTAAAGGCCCTATAAAGCGCTTTTTTCTCATTCTTTCATTCCTCGGTTTAGGCTTTTTGACGGCTTGCGCCAATGTCATCCCGCCCTGCACTGCTAAAACCAGCCCTCCAAGTAGCGAGTTTCGCAACACGAAATGGGAGCTCGTTCGTTGGAATCTCGCACCCAACAGCAAAGGTGAAGTGCGCGCTCGGCAAATCCCCCAAGGCGACAATAGCAACCCCATCCAAATCACTTTTGATGCCAATGGTGAGCGCGTGAGCGGATCAACTGGCTGCAATCGCTTTACTGCACGCATTACCGAAGATGCCAGAGGCTTTACGCTCGATCAAATCGCTAGTACAAAGATGGCTTGTACCCCTCAGCGCATGGAATTAGAAAATGATTTCCTTTATGAATTAAATGATTACCGCTCGATTGTGCGCAACGGCGACCAACTACTGATGATTGGGGCGGATCGCGAGGTTTTAAGTTTTATCCAAAAAAGTAATTCATCGAAATAAAAAATAGTTCACCATTGCAATAGCTTATTACTGAAAGTCTGAATGAAAAAATACAAACTCCTATTCTGCTCACTTGGATTATTTTTTCCTGGAACCGGCTTGAACTGTTTTTATTTACAAGGATTGAAATCCTTCTGGGGCTGGGCACAACTATTCTCTTTTATCGGCGGTATCGCTGGTTGGTTAATTCTCAAAGATACACACTTCCACTCTGCACCAGGTTGGGTGCTCATCACCTTCGGCTTCATCACCCTTGAAGCCAGTTGGTTGACCACCATCACTTATGGATTACGTGCTGATGAAAAGTGGGATGCCCAATTTAATCCAGGTTTAGAGCCCAGCAGGGCAACTCAGTCTGGTTGGCCAGTCGTACTAACTGTCATCTTTTCTTTAGTCTTTGGTGCCGGTGTGATGATGACCTTCTTGGCCATTGCGTTTGAACAATTTTTCATC
Organism: Polynucleobacter sp. Nonnen-W13; assembly: GCF_018881735.1. Taxonomy (NCBI): domain Bacteria; kingdom Pseudomonadati; phylum Pseudomonadota; class Betaproteobacteria; order Burkholderiales; family Burkholderiaceae; genus Polynucleobacter; species Polynucleobacter sp. Nonnen-W13. The sequence goes on from NZ_JACVPU010000002.1 coordinate 523,088, forward strand.
TCCCAACTTCAAGAAGCAAGAAAGCTATCCCAGTAATACGGATAGCTTTTTGATGGGCAACAATAGTTATTGAAAGCTTAAAACTGCTCCGCTGTCAGTGCATTAGTAGATTGTCCACTCTCTAAGATGGAGGTGGCGAGAGCTTGAGATTGTGGCAATAGATTTTCTGCAAAGAATCGTGCGGTAGCAATCTTGGCATCATAGAAATTCGGGTCTCCTGCACGCAACTCTTGTGCAGCCAGTAAAGCACGTGCCATTTGCCATGCCCCTAATACCAAGCCACACAATCGCAAGTACGCAAAACTACCTGCATATACTGCCTTGATGTCTGTTTTAGCATTCGCCACAATGTAATCTACCGAAGCATCAAACGCTTCTCGCGCTGGAGTTAACTGCTTCAATACCGCCTTTGCATCTGCGCTGCCGCTAATTGCTAAATCTTTTTCAGTTTGCTGGATTCTGCCTGAGAACAGCTTCGCAGTTGCGCCACTATCCCGCACCGTCTTTCTACCAATCAAATCATTTGCTTGAATAGCTGTAGTGCCTTCATAGATGGTCAGGATACGAGCATCACGATAATGTTGTGCTGCACCAGTCTCCTCAATAAAGCCCATACCACCGTGCACTTGAACGCCCAAACTCGCAACATCAATCGACATCTCAGTCGAAAAGCCTTTCACAATTGGCACCAAGAATTCATATACCGCTTGATTCTGCTTGCGAGCTATTTCATCAGGGGATGCATGTTGCGCATCATAAGCAGCTGCCGCGTAATACGCTAAGGCTCTAGATGCCTCAATATAGCCGCGCATAGTCATCAACATCCGCTTCACGTCAGGCTGATGAATAATTGCTACAGGGCCTGGGGAGCCAGCTAGATCACGACTCTGAACTCGGTCTTTAGCGTATTGCACTGCTTTTTGATATGCTCGCTCTGCAACTGCAATACCCTGCATACCGACCGCAAAGCGGGCAGCATTCATCATGACGAACATGTATTCCAGGCCACGATTTTCTTCGCCCACCAAGTAGCCGGTTGCACCACCGTGATCGCCAAACTGTAAGACTGCAGTTGGGCTGGCCTTAATGCCCAGCTTGTGCTCAATCGAAACGCAGTGCACATCATTACGCTCACCAAGCGTACCATCTGCGTTTACCAAACACTTCGGAACTACAAACAAGGAAATACCCTTCACGCCCTCTGGTGCATCTGGTGTTCTAGCTAGTACGAGATGGACAATATTTTTTGCCATATCGTGCTCACCATAGGTGATGTAGATCTTGGTCCCAAAAATTTTATATATGCCATCGGCTTCAGGTACAGCGCGAGAACGCACCATCGATAGGTCGGAACCTGCCTGAGGCTCTGTGAGGCACATGGAACCAGTCCATTCCCCAGAAATCATCTTGGGCACATAGCGCTCTTGCAACTCAGGGCTTGCTGCAGTCAATAAAGCCTCAATCGCACCATCAGTCAGCATGGGGCATAAAGCAAAAGACAAGCTAGCCGAGTGAACCATCTCAAAGCATGCCGTAGCAATCAGTTTTGGCAAACCTTGACCACCAAACTCTATGGGGTGCACAACACCCTGCCAACCTGCTGCAGCAAATTGCTCAAAAGCCTCTTTAAAGCCAAGGGTAGTAGTGACTACGCCATTCTTGAGTGAGCTAGGGTTTTGATCGCTAGGCCAGTTGAGAGGCGCTACAACATCTTGATTAAATTTGGCAGACTCTTCTAGAATCGCCGGGGCTAAATCTACATCAGCGCCCGCCTCAGTATAGGAGGGGTAGGCAACAATCTCAGCTAGCCCCGCTAATTCGTTCATCACAAATAGCATGTCTTTTACTGGGGCTACATACGGCATACGTACTCCTATAGATCGGGTGTGAAGGCAGTTAAAGCGAGCTCTTAAATGCCTTAAGTAAGTAAGTTAGTTAATTCAGGGACGGCGGTATTAAGGTCTGCAACTAAACCATAATCAGCAACACTAAAGATTGGCGCCTCAGGATCTTTATTAATCGCTACGATCACCTTAGAGTCCTTCATGCCAGCTAAATGCTGAATCGCACCAGAGATGCCAACGGCAATATACAACTGCGGTGCAACGATCTTACCGGTCTGACCCACTTGATAATCGTTTGGAACATAACCTGCATCAACTGCAGCACGTGAGGCACCCAGAGCGGCGCCAAGCTTGTCAGCCAAGGGCGCAATAATTTCTTGATACTTCTCACCAGAACCTAAACCACGACCACCAGACACAATGATTTTGGCGGCAGTAAGTTCAGGACGATCTGACTTAGTGAGTTCACGACCAACGAAAGATGATTTACCAGAAACCTCAGTAGCCGCTTGCTTTTCTACTGCAGCGGATCCACCACTTGCGGCAACAGGATCAAAACCGGTTGTGCGAACCGTAATTACTTTAATTGAGTCAGAAGATTGCACGGTAGCAATCGCATTGCCTGCATAAATTGGACGCTCGAAAGTATCTGCAGAGATCACTTTAGTAATGTCAGATAACTGAGCCATATCTAACTTAGCGGCAACACGTGGCAAGACATTCTTACCATTGGCAGTTGCTGGCGCCAAAATATGACTATAGCTATTAGCAATAGATAAAATTTGAGCGGCTAAGGGTTCGGCGAGCTGATCAGCTAACGATGCTGCATCTACCTGAATGACCTTACGTACTCCAGCAATTTGTGCCGCAGCAGTAGCAGCGGCATCGGTACCACTACCGGCTACCAACACATCCACCTCAGGGGAGCACTGCAAAGCAGCAGCTACCGCATTGAGCGTTGCTGCTTTTAAGGATTGATTGTCGTGTTCAGCAATAACAAGTGCGGCCATTTAAATCACCTTCGCTTCATTTTTAAGTTTATCTACTAAAGCTGCTACATCAGCCACCATCACACCAGCAGAGCGCTTTGGTGGCTCCTCTACTTTGAGAGTTTTGAGACGCGGGGTAATGTCAACACCAAGCTCTTCAGGCTTCAGGATTTCCAAAGTTTTCTTTTTAGCTTTCATGATGTTTGGCAAAGTCACATAACGTGGCTCATTCAAACGCAAGTCAGTTGTGATGACTGCGGGCAAAGTAATTGCAATTGTTTCTAAGCCGCCATCCACCTCGCGAGTCACAAGCGCTTTACCATCGGCAACTATTACTTTGGAGGCAAAAGTTGCTTGGGGAATATCCATCAAGCTAGCTAGCATCTGTCCCGTCTGATTACTATCGTCATCAATCGCCTGCTTACCCAAGATGACGATCTGCGCTTGCTCTTTCTCAGAAAGCGCTTTGAGAATTTTTGCAACAGCTAAGGGCTGTAATTCAGTATCGGTTTCTACTAAGATGGCACGATCCGCACCAATCGCTAAGGCAGTACGCAGCGTTTCTTGACATTGAGTGGGGCCAGCAGAAACCACCACTATCTCAGTAGCAACACCAGCTTCTTTTAACCGAACCGCCTCTTCTACTGCAATCTCATCAAATGGATTCATACTCATTTTGACGTTTGCCAGATCGACACCGGAGTGATCTGATTTCACCCGAATTTTGACGTTGTAATCAACAACCCGTTTTACTGCCACTAAGATTTTCATGCTGGATCTCTATTTTTGAGTAACTTTTCTATTTTATCCGCCTAGCCCCAATTAGAGCTAGACATCGATTGCTGAAGCCGAGCCCGCCTGCTTGCGAAGTTCGAACTTCTGAATCTTGCCAGTAGAGGTCTTGGGTAACTCACAAAACACAATGGCTTTGGGCACCTTAAAGCCAGCTAGATGCTGCTTGCAATGGGCAATGATGTCAGCAGGTGTAACCTCCATTCCAGGCTTAATTTCCAAGAAGGCGCAAGGCGTTTCTCCCCACTTAGGGTCTGGCTTCGCAACCACTGCAGCAGCCATAACAGCTGGGTGGCGATACAGAACATCTTCAACCTCCACGGAGGAAATATTTTCGCCACCAGAGATGATGATGTCTTTGCTACGATCCTTCATCTTCACATAGCCGTCGGGGTTCATCACTGCCAAATCACCCGAATGAAACCAACCACCCTCAAAAGCCTCTTTACTTGCCTTCTCATTTTTAAGGTAGCCCTTCATGGCAATATTGCCCTTAAACATAATCTCACCCATCGTTTCGCCATCAGCAGGAACAGGCTCGAGAGTTTCGGGATCAAGAACGGCAATCGCCTGCTGCAGGTGATACCGAACACCTTGTCGCGCATTGAGGCGAGCCCTCTCACCAATATCAAGGTCATTCCATTCATCTTGCTTGACACATACCGCTGCTGGTCCGTAGGTCTCCGTTAATCCATAGACATGCGTTAGATCAAAGCCCAGTTGCTCCATTCCCTCAATGATGGATGCAGGAGGTGCAGCGCCTGCAATTAAGCCTTTGACGCCTGCCGGAACTCCTGCTTTTAATTCGTCAGGAGCATTAACTAACAGGTTATGCACAATTGGAGCGGCGCAGTAATGGGTTACACCGTGATCTTTAATAGCGGCAAATATATGTTGCGCATCCACGCGACGTAGGCAAACATTAATGCCGGCGCGTGCCGCTACCGTCCACGGAAAGCACCAGCCATTGCAATGGAACATCGGTAGCGTCCAGAGATAGGTGGGGTGCTTACTAATATCCCAGTCCAAAATATTCGAGATAGCATTGATCGCTGCGCCACGATGGTGATACACCACCCCCTTTGGATTACCAGTAGTACCGGAGGTGTAGTTCAAGCAAATAGCTTGCCATTCATCTGCAGGGACTTGCCAAGCGAATTGAGGATCGCCTTCAGACAAGAACTTTTCATACGTGAGTTTGCCGAGCTTTTCACCAGGAACATCAAACTCTTTTTCCTCGACATCAATCACTAGAAACTCGCGACCACTTGCTTTCTTGGCTATCTCAAGCGCTTTTTTCATCACCCCCGAAAACTCGGGATCTACGATCACGACTTTTGCTTCACCATGATTGAGCATAAAAGCTATGGACTCGGGATCAAGGCGAGTATTTAAGGCATTTAATACTGCCCCAGACATCGGAATCCCAAAATGCGCCTCAACCATTGGTGGCGTATTGGGCAACATGACAGCTACAGTATCACCCAAGCCAATGCCCTGCTTTTGCAAGGCGCTTGCTAAGCGACGACAACGCTCATACGTCTGACTCCAGGTCTGACGTAATTTGCCATGAATGATTGCCAAGCGATCTGGATATACTTCGGCAGTTCGCTCAAGAAACAATAGCGGTGTGATCGGGGTGAAGTTTGCTGGGTTACGCTCCAAACCCTGCTCAAAAATATTAGCCATGTATTCCTTGAATATTGATCTTTTTTGATTCTAGATTGCAGACTTCGCTTAAATATCAGCAAGCGCTTTGACATGCGCCACCACGCTACGACCTAGGGCGGAAAGGTTATAGCCACCCTCGAGACAGCTAACGATACGGCCTTGAGCGTATTGATTTGCAATCCTTTTAAGCTGCTTAGTAATCCACGCATAGTCGTCTTCCACTAAACCCATTTGCCCTAAATCATCCTCACGGTGAGCATCAAAGCCTGCAGAGATAATGATGAGTTCTGGCTCAAAATCCCTTAGACGTGGCAACCATTGCTCTTCGACGATTGAGCGGACCACATCTCCTCGAGTAGACGCTGGCAAGGGAACATTCACCATATTGTTTGCCCCGTCTAATCCGCTATAGGGATAAAACGGATGTTGAAAGAAACTACACATGAGCACATTGGGGTCATTAAAAAATGCTGCTTCAGTCCCATTACCGTGATGCACATCAAAATCAATAATGGCTACCCGTGCAATACCGTACTCTTCCATAGCGTAACGCGCAGCAACAGCAACATTATCAAAGACACAAAATCCCATTGAGCGGGTTGGCTCTGCATGGTGCCCCGGAGGGCGAACCGCACAAAACACATTTTCAACTTCACCCTTCATTACCGCATCAACGCCCGCAATGGCAGCACCGGCTGCACGTAATGCAGCACTCCAAGTATGGGGGTTCATAATGGTGTCACCATCGAGCATAAAGTAACCGCTCGCTGGTGAACGCTCTTTTACAAAAGCAATGTGATCTGGGCTATGCACTAACTCTAGTTGTTCTTCAGTTGCCAAGGGGGCATCTAGGTGATGCAGAAAGCGATCGATACCACTACGAATTAACTGATCATTGATTGCCTGAATCCGCTCCGGGCACTCAGGATGATGGCTGCCCATCTCATGTTTTAGAAAATCTGGATGAGTTATGTATCCTGTTGTCATTACTAGAAATCCTCAATAGCAATACTGTAGTTTTTATAATCTAATTTAATTTGCCAACTCTTCAAAAACCCATCCTCATATCCATGAATTTTTGCTTCTCCTATCTTGCTTCAACACTATTAGTAGCACTATTACTTAGCGCCTGCTCCAGCACACGTGTTCAGCAAGTTAGCCCTACAGAGACTATCGTAAACCAGTCTGAGGATGATGTGACAGAAGCCCGTTTTAGCCAAAACCTCAACCAATTAATCGCTCAAATTGCTCAAACCCAGGGAATCCCTCAGGCAAGCCTTGAATCAGGCTTCTCAGATGCTAAAACGATTCCCTCTATTCGAAAATTGGTGTTACCCCCATCGGGCAGCTTTAAAAAGAATTGGGTAGCCTATCGCAAGCGCTTTATTGAGCCTTTTCGCCTGAAGGCCGGCAAGGCTTTTTGGGAACAAAACCAAGTATTCCTTAGTAAGGTTGAGCAAGAATCTGGCGTTCCGGCTGAAGTCATTGTGTCCATTATTGGAATTGAAACCATCTATGGCCGTCAAACCGGAAATTTTCGAGTAAAGGATGTGCTTTCTACGCTAGCCTTCAGCTATCCCGATACCCCCAATAAAGCGAGCAGAGAGCAACTCTTTAAAGATCAGCTTCAAGAACTCATCCTCATGTGCTGGACTGAGAGCGGTGCTAGCCTCCCCGCAAGGAACGGTAGTCAAGGGATGAACTCGGTACGCTTTAATGCCTGCCTTAATCAAAACAGCTCCTATGCAGGTGCCATTGGTTTACCGCAATTTATGCCTGGCAGCATCCGTAACTTTGCAGTGGATGGCGATGGAGATGGTCGGATTGACCTTAAGCAAAGTCCCAAAGACGCCATTGCTAGCGTTGCCAATTTTATGAAAAAGCATGGCTGGCAAGCTGGCATGCCAATTTACTTCCCTGTGCAAGAGGGGGCAATTAGCGAAGCAAGAGTCCTGGCTGATGGTGAGCCACAACTCAAATACTCTGTTCAAGAACTCATCACTAAAGGTATCCTCACTCAAGAGCAAGGCGACCTTCAGGCAGGTGGCGTTGAGCCCCAAAGCAAAGCGCTCATTGTTGATCTCCCCTATCCAGACAAAGATGATAACGATCAAGTTCGCTACGTAGTGGGCTTAAATAATTTCTTGACGATTGTGCAATACAACCGTAGTTACTTTTATGCACAAAGTGTTGCAGAGTTTGCGGAAGCCCTGGGTTACAAGAATCAAAGCGTGTTGGCGGTCAGCACACCTAAAGCAAAGTCTGAAACAAAGGCAAGCGAACCAGCTAAATCTAAATCCAAGAAAACTGCTAATAAGAAAAAATCGAAGCAGACTTAATGCTGTGGTTTAAATATCTTAAGCTGGAAAAACCCCAGTAGATAGATAGCGATCACCGCGGTCACAGACGATAAAGACAATCGTGGCATTTTCAACCTGACGAGCGATTCGCAAGGCAACCACTAAAGCACCGCCCGCAGAAATGCCACAAAAGATACCCTCTTCAGCCGCAAGGCGACGAGCCATCTCTTCAGCATCTGCTTGGCTGACATACTCAATACGATCAACCTTATCACCTTGGTAAATCTTAGGCAGATACTCTGGAGCCCATTTACGAATACCTGGAATTTGCGAACCCTCTTCAGGTTGAGCACCAATAATCTGAATATTGGGGTTCATCGTTTTTAAGTAAGTAGAGACTCCGGTAATGGTTCCAGTGGTACCCATCGATGAGACAAAGTGCGTCACCTGGCCGTCGGTATCACGCCAGATTTCTGGGCCAGTTGTCTCAATGTGAGCACGTGGGTTATCAGGATTCGCAAATTGATCTAACAATCTACCGCGACCCTCCTTCTGTAATTGCAATGCATAGTCACGCGCAAACTCCATGCCACCAGAGGCTGCTGTCAGAATGAGCTCCGCTCCATAGGCAGCCATACTTTGTCGACGCTCAATACTCTGGTTCTCAGGCATCACTAAAACCATCTTGTAGCCTAACATCGCAGCAGTCATCGCTAAAGCGATACCAGTGTTGCCGCTAGTAGCCTCAATCAGCGTATCACCAGGTTTAATTTCGCCGCGCTCTTGTGCGCGTAGGATCATCGACAGCGCAGGTCGGTCTTTAACCGACCCCGCTGGATTGTTACCCTCCAACTTTCCTAAGATCAGATTATTTTTGGAATCGTTTTCAGCACCAGGAATACGTTGCAAACGAACCAGGGGTGTATTACCCACGGTCTGAGAAATAGTTAAGTAAGAAGGTGTATTCATGAAACCATTTTAGCCATAAGCTAGGCTAGACGTAAAAGGGCTTAATTTCGGCGACTTGGTTCCGTACGATCCGTATGATGGCGAGAACCACTTTGACCGCGTGAGCCACGTCTGCTAGCCTTGGAGCCCTCTTTATTGGTGCGACCATGTGGCTCACGAAAAGAACTTGGCGCCTCGATAGTTAAGCCGTTATCCACCATCTTTTCCACAGATTTCATACCAATTCCACGAACACGCTTTTGCAGGTCATTGGCATCCTGAAAGTGTCCACCGTCTAAGCGCTCAGCAATAATTGTCTTGGCTTTAGAGGGTCCAATCCCCTTAATACTCTCAAGCTCAGACTGAGTAGCGGTATTGACATTAATTGGCGAGGCGGCAGCTAAACCTGAGACAGCTACAAATACTGAAAATACTAAAGACTTTAATAATTGACTCATTTAATCTCCATTAGTTAATAAAAAATCCACCTACACAAAGTGCAAGTGGATTAGTTACAACGAATCAAGATTTAGTCGGTTGACTGCTTTTAGCTTGCTAGAGTGGACTTGCCAAGAAATCCGCATTAGCTGATAACCAGGCAATATAACGACCGACACCCTGCTCCACATTGAGGAAGGGTTCTGAGTATCCAGCGGCACGCAGCTTAGTTAAATCTGCTTGTGTAAAACACTGGTACTTTCCTTTGAGCGCATCCGGGAATGGAATGTACTCAATCGCCTTTTCTTTGACCAACTCTTCTAGGCTGGCAGGGTTAGCTTTATCGATTTTTCGCATAGCATTGGCAACTGCATGAGCAACATCATTAAATGGTTGTGCGCGGCCACTGCCGAGATTAAAGATACCGCTGATTTCTGGATGATCCAAGAAATATAGGTTCACCTTCACTACGTCTCCAACTGATACAAAATCACGACTTTGCTCACCAGCACCATAGCCACCATACTCACCAAACAGCTTAACTTTGCCATTCAATTTGTATTGGTGATACTGGTGAAATGCCACTGAAGCCATACGACCCTTGTGTGATTCACGTGGACCATAAACATTGAAGTAACGGAAACCAACGACCTGGGCAGTATTGGCTTTTTCAGAAAAGCGCTTGCGCATCACTTGATCAAATAAGAACTTGGAGTAGCCATAAATGTTCAGTGGCTTTTCATGCTCACGACTCTCTATGAATACATCAGAACCACCATAGGTCGCCGCTGAAGAGGCGTAGAGTAGTTGCACTTTTTGTTCTGTGCAGATATCGAGTAAATCCATGGTGTATCGGAAATTATTCGCCATCATGAAGATGCCATCAGTCTCCATCGTATCGGAGCAGGCCCCTTCATGAAAGACTGCTCTTACCTTACCAAAGCGACCACCTCTAAATGCCTCTAGGAACTCGTCTTTATCTAGGTAATCAATAATGTCTAAATCCGCAAGATTGCGATACTTATCGGCTGGGCGCAAATCATCGACTGCAATAATATTTTTCTCGCCACGGGCATTGAGCGCTTGAACAATATTGGCGCCAATAAACCCAGCTGCGCCGGTCACGATAATCGTCATTGCAATTCCTCAGAAGTAACGGTGGCTGTACCTAACTTACCAACCACAATACCACCAGCCCGATTAGCTAAAGCCATCGCTCTTTCCAGTGGCCAGCCAGCTGCCAATGCCACTGCTAACGTTCCAATAACAGTATCACCCGCACCTGATACATCAAACACTTCGCGCGCCTGTGCCTTCACATGACTCACGCCCGCATCGGTAAATAAGCTCATGCCCTCCTCGGAACGGGTGAGGAGAAGCGCCTCGAGGTTTAATGACTTTCTGAGATCTTGTGCTTTCTTAGTTAGATCATCTTCATTGGCCCACTTACCAACTACTTGACGCAGCTCGCTTCGGTTAGGCGTCAGTACAGTGGCACCGCGATACTTAGCATAATCATCACCCTTAGGATCGACTAGGATCATTTTCTTTTGAGCACGTGCCTGCTCAATCATCAAAGCTACTTGACCTAAGGCGCCTTTACCATAGTCAGACAAAATGACCACGTCAGCATCACCAAGCAACTTCTCGTAACGCTCCAACTTGTGAGCTAAAGCTGCCTCACTAGGGGCCTCCTCGAAATCCAAGCGAATGAGTTGCTGCTGTCTTGCAATGACGCGCAACTTCACAGTAGTCGGCACTTTGCCATCAATCTCTAATTGACTGTTAACACCACTGGATTTCAGGAGATCAGTAACGCGTCGTCCTGGCTCATCATCACCAATCACACCCAAAATCGTTGTCTTCGCACCAAGAGCCGCAACGTTACGTGCCACGTTGGCAGCACCACCTAAACGCTCATCAATCTTGCCTACTTGAACAACTGGCACTGGTGCCTCAGGAGAAATCCGATTCGTATCACCAAACCAATAGCGATCAAGCATGACATCACCCACCACCAATAGGCGGGCTTTAGAAAACTGTTCTCGGTTAGCTTTTTCCACGATGTAACTAATCCCTCTAATCTTTTTAATGGATTCTTTTTTACTGGTATTAATTATGACGACCAATGCCTTGGTACTCAATACCTAATTCTTGCATAGCTTGTGGCTCATACAGATTACGGCCATCAAAGATAATGGGATTTTTCAGTTTAGCTTTAAGCAGATCAAAATCTGGGCTTCGGAAGGCCTTCCACTCGGTCACGATGACAAGAGCGTCAGCATCTTGGATAGCCGCCATTGGATCATCTACCAAAGTGACTTGCTTGAGACCTTCTGGGTTAGCTTTGAAGTCTATCTCGAGGCAATGCTTAGTTTCTGGCATCGCTACTGGGTCATGAGCGACAACTTGAGCGCCACGTTTAACTAGCTCCTGGATGATGACTCGGCTTGGTGCTTCGCGCATATCGTCGGTATTCGGTTTAAATGCTAAGCCCCACATAGCGAACTTCTTGCCATTCAGGTCAGAACCAAAGCGTTTTTCAATTTTTTCTACCAAGATATATTTTTGAGCTTCGTTTACCGCTTCGACAGCATCTAGAATCTTCAGATCGCGACCATACTCAATCGCAGTCTTTGATAGGGCTGAGACGTCTTTCGGAAAGCAAGAACCGCCATAACCTGTACCGGAGTACAGAAATCCATAACCAATACGCGAGTCTGAGCCAATACCTTGACGCACTGCTTCAATATCAGCGCCGACTAAATCAGCAAGATTGGCTAGCTCATTCATGAAGGAGATACGAGTCGCCAACATCGCATTGGCTGCGTATTTAGTAAGTTCAGCACTCTTCACATCCATGTAATAGGTACGCTCATGGTGGCGATTAAATGGAGCATAGAGTTTGCGCATTTGCTCTTTAGCACGCAGGCCTGCTGGGGTATTTTGTGTACCGATCACAATGCGATCTGGACGCATAAAGTCTTCTACCGCTGCGCCCTCTTTAAGGAATTCTGGATTAGAGACTACGGAACACAGTTCTGGTGAGAGGCTTCTTTTGGTCAACTCCTCGCTGATGGCAGCAGATACTTTGTCAGCGGTGCCCACTGGAACAGTGGATTTATCAACGATCACCTTAGCACTGGTCATATGGCGACCAATATTGCGAGCAGCCGCTACAACGTATTGCAAATCTGCAGAGCCATCCTCATCAGGAGGTGTTCCAACAGCAATAAATTGAATATCACCATGTGCTACGGAAGCGGCAATATCAGTAGAAAACTGCAGGCGACCAGCAGCGCGATTACGCTCAATCATCTCTTTTAAACCTGGCTCATAAATAGGCACGCCGCCAGAATTAAGGATCTCAATCTTTTTAGAATCTACATCCACACAAAAGACATTATTGCCCTGCTCTGCTAAGCATGCGCCAGTAACAAGACCAACGTAACCGCTGCCGATGATGGTGACTTTCAAAATATCTCCAAGTAATTCAGTATTAGTTCATTCATTACAAATCAGACTACATTGAAGGGCCGCTAGGAACGGATCCCTCACTGCGTCTTGGGGAGTAAGCCTCCCAGTGATTACAGCCCGGGCACTGCCAGTAAAAACGACGCGCACGGAAACCACAGTTACCACAAGTGTAGCGAGCCAAACTGGTGGTACGTTGCTTTAATAAATTAAGTGTTGCCTGTAAATCAGATACGCGCTCTGGCGTACCATTGCTCTCAGCCAATGCCAAACGTGTTTCCGCTAATTTCGAGAGAGCGCTTAAGCTTGGTGAGTGCTGCATCACCTCAACCAGCATCACTTCAGCTGCTTGAGCTCCACGAATGTGGGTTATATGCTTTTGCACAATGTCGAGCAACTCACCAGATGCTTGGGTTTTTAATAACTCGCAAAGCGCACTTAAACCTTCTTCCGCTTTATTTAGCACAGTATGTGCTGCCATCCACCGATCTGCGAGAAGATGCATATAGGCGGGATGCGTTTTAGCGATCACCGCCCATACCTCGATTGCCTGGGCTGGTCGATCCATAGCTATCAAATAATCACCCTGCAGAATGAGTGCGCGTGCGTGATGCGGAACTGCTTGTAATGCCAATTGAATGGATTGCTCAACTGCCGGTAAATCTTTCCGACGCAATGCTTCTTGACCAAGCTCACAATGAAACTGTGCGATCTCGGTGTGATGTGATTTTCCTTGTAAAGCCTCGAGTTCGCTAGCCGCAATGATGGCTTTTTTCCAGTCCCGCTCAATTTGATACATCTCGAGCAAACTCTCTTTTGCTGGGGCAGCAAACTTACCTTCACCTACGCGATTTAATGATGCTTCAGCGCGATCTAATAGACCGGCACGTAGAAAATCGCGCCCTAATTCATAGGCAGCATGATCTCGATCACGCGGCTTTAAGTCGTCGCGATTGGCCAGATGCTGGTGAACTCGAATTGCACGCTCAGTTTCGCCACGGCGACGGAATAAATTACCTAAAGCAAAGTGAAGATCGATTGTTTCGGGATCAAGCTGAGCGATCTTGACCAAGGTTTCAATTGCCTGATCAGGCTGCTCATTTAATAAGAGACTTAATCCTTTAAAGGTTGAACGCTGCTGACGCATCCGCTCTCGCTCATCCATGCGATTTTCAAGGCGTAAATCCCAACGACTAGCTAACCAACCAATGCCAAACATAACTGGTATTAACAGCAGCCAGGAGGTAGCAATCTGAATCATTTCGTGCAGAACTTAAATAAAAAAATGGTCCGAATGGACCACTGGATATGCGCTATGTGACTAGGCACCGGAACCCTCTTTAGGGCTCACCTGCTTCAGAGGCTTGTAATCAACACGCTCACGTAATTCTTTACCTGGCTTGAAATGGGGAACACGCTTTTCTGGGATCAATACTTTCTCACCAGATTTTGGGTTTCGACCAGTACGCGCAGGACGATGATGCAAAACAAAACTACCAACACCACGCAACTCAATCCGCTTGCCTTCGGCTAATGCGTGAGTCATCGTGTCTAGCAAAGTTTTTACAGCTAACTCCACATCTCTTGGAAGTAGCTGGGGAAACTGCTCCGCCAAACTCTCCACGAGCTCGGAACGAGTAATTGCTTGTTGCTCTTGATCTGACATATCTATCAATAAAAAAACCGCCGCCCTCCTAGTGGAAGACGGCGATATTGATTTAGCCTTGATTGTCCATCTTTGCTTTTAACAAGGCGCCCAAGTTGGTTGTGCCAGACTGCGCATCACCTTGGAGCTTGCTCATAGCATCTTGTTGGTCAGAGCTGTCTTTAGCTTTGATTGAAAGATTGATGGCACGTGACTTGCGATCAATGTTGATGATCATTGCAGTTACGCTATCGCCTTCTTTCAATACATTACGTGCATCTTCAACACGATCTGTTGAAATCTCAGAGGCACGTAAGTAAGCTTCAACTTCATCAGCTAAGTGAATGGTTGCACCCTTAGCATCAACAGCCTTCACAGTACCAGTTACAAGGCTACCCTTGTCGCTTACGGATGTGTAGTTATTGAATGGGTCACCAGACAACTGTTTGATACCAAGAGAGATACGCTCTTTCTCAACATCAATAGCCAATACAGTAGCTTCCACTTCGTCGCCTTTTTTGTATTTCTTAACAGCTTCTTCGCCAGGCTCATTCCAAGAAATGTCTGAGAGGTGAACCAAACCATCGATACCGCCAGGCAAACCAATGAACACACCAAAGTCAGTAATAGACTTGATTGCACCAGTCAACTTGTCGCCTTTTTGTTGGCCACGTGAAAACTCTTCCCATGGGTTTGCTTTGCACTGCTTGATGCCCAAGCTGATACGACGCTTGTCTTCATCAATATCCAGAACCATCACTTCAACTTCGGTTCCTAATGCAGTAGCTTTACTTGGAGCAACGTTCTTATTAGTCCAGTCCATCTCAGAAACGTGTACCAAACCTTCGATACCAGATTCGATTTCTACGAATGCGCCGTAGTCAGTCAGGTTAGTTACCTTACCGAATAAACGGGTATTTGGTGGGTAGCGACGAGCGATACCAACCCATGGATCATCACCAAGCTGTTTCACGCCGAGTGAAACACGGTTCTTCTCTTGATCGAACTTCAAAATCTTCGCGGTAACTTCTTGACCAACGGTCAACATCTCGCTTGGGTGACGTACACGACGCCACGCCAAATCGGTAATGTGCAAGAGACCGTCAATACCACCGAGGTCCACGAACGCACCGTAGTCAGTAATATTTTTAACGATACCTTGAACAACGCTACCTTCTTTGAGGTTAGACATCAACTTCGCGCGCTCTTCACCTTGGCTAGCTTCAACAACTGCACGACGTGACAACACTACGTTGTTACGCTTGCGGTCAAGCTTGATAACCTTAAACTCCATCGTCTTACCTTCGTAAGGGCTGGTGTCTTTGATTGGGCGTGTGTCAACGAGTGATCCAGGCAAGAATGCGCGGATACCGTTAACCATGACTGTCAAGCCGCCTTTAACCTTACCGGTAACAGTACCAGTAACGATCTCAGCTTGCTCAAGCGCTTTTTCCAAGTTCATCCATGATGCCAAGCGTTTCGCTTTGTCACGGGAAAGGATTGTGTCGCCATAGCCGTTCTCTAGAGCGTCAATAGCAACAGAAACGAAATCGCCAGGAGCTACTTCAATCTCGCCAGCGTCGTTATGGAATTCTTCAACAGGAATAAACGCTTCGGATTTCAATCCAGCGTTAACAACGACGAAGTTATGGTCGATGCGAAGTACTTCAGCCGAAATAACTTGGCCGGTCTTCATATTCGATCGGGTTAATGATTCTTCAAATAGTTCTGCAAATGATTCAGACATTTATATATTCACTTTGTGCCGCCAGAAGGCCTGACGGGTTAGGTTAAAAAAGCCCCAAGAAACACGCTCAATTAGATAATCGCGTTGTAGAGTTTCTTAAGACGCCAAAACAACTTCTACTACTGTTTACTGCCCACCCAAAACTAAGCTGTTGTTGATTGATACCAATCTAAAACCGTCTTAACTGCTTGATCTATCGATAATTCCGATGTTTCTAGCACTTTGGCGCCGTCTGCGACTAACAAAGGAGCGGCACCTCGACTACTATCTCTGGCATCGCGCTCTTGCAAATCATGCAGCAAGTCCTCTAGTTTAGCAGAAATTCCCTTAGCTATCAATTGCTTATACCGTCGTTCAGCCCTAGCTTGGGCTGTCGCTGTTAGGAAAATCTTCAAAACAGCATCGGGAAATATCACACTTGCCATATCGCGACCATCAGCAACCAAGCCCGGAGCCTGCCTAAAACCATGCTGAACACCTACTAAAGCCTGCCTGACTTCTGGGTGCACCGCTATTGCAGAAGCACGCAAACCAATGCTTTCTGTCCGAATGGCATCGGTCACATCTTCGGAATTGAGCAAAATTTGACCATTTTTGAATGAAATCACCAGTTTTTTGGCCAAAATACCCAGTTCCGGGCCATTTTGAGGATCAACACATGCTTTTTGACTCCCCAAAGCGACGAGTCGGTAGAGTGCACCACTGTCCAAATAATGAAAGCCCAGCCTCTCGGCCACAAGGGAGGCAACCGTACCTTTACCAGAAGCGGTAGGTCCATCAATGGCGATGACTGGCGGTAAATTCATTAAAAGCGACTTCTAGGAGACGATCTTTGCAAACTCTGCAAAGTAAGTTGGGAAGGTTTTAGCAACGCAATTGGGATCGTTGATCTTGAGCGCATTGGGACCAAAAGCAGCTAGCGAGAAGCACATGGCCATACGATGGTCATCATAAGTATCAATACCTTCATCCGGAGACTTCCAATCAGAAATAGACGGCGGCGCTTGAACTACGATGTAATCAGCACCCTCTTGAACAATAGCGCCCACCTTTTTTAATTCTTTAGCCATTGCCGCAATACGATCAGTTTCCTTCACACGCCAGCTCGCAATATTATTCAAGCGCGTAGGGCCTTCAGCAAACAGTGCGGCAACAGCCAAGGTCATCGCCGCATCCGGAATCTCTGTGCAATCGATCGTAATACCATTGAGCTTGCCGTTGGCATTTTGAACGCCAGCAACTTCAATCCAATCCTCGCCCGACGAAATCTTCGCGCCCATTAAGGCTAAGGCATCAGCAAAAGCAACATCACCCTGAATACTTTGACTACCAACGCCTAAGACGCGCACTGGTCCACCACCAATCGCACCAAGTGCTAAGAAGTAAGAAGCAGACGATGCGTCACCTTCAACAGACAGCACTCCAGGACTTTGATATACCGCCTCAGAAGTTTTGGCAGGAATCACAAACGACTGGGCATCAGGGCAAGCTACTTTGACGCCAAAGCGCGCCATCAGCTTGAGCGTGATGTCAATATAAGGACGAGAAATCAATTCACCGATCACTTCAATCTTGACGGGCTCTTTTGCAACTAAAGGCAAGGCCATCAACAAAGCAGTCAGGAATTGGCTTGAGACATCGCCCCGCACCTTCACCACGTCTTTCATTTCAATATCAGCGGCAATGATCTTAATGGGTGGATAGCCTTCTTGTAATTCATAGTCAATCTTTGCGCCCACTTGGCGCAGACCATCCACTAAATCTCGAATGGGTCTTTCATGCATACGAGGCACACCAGATAAACGGTAGTGACCGCCTTGCATAGCAAGAGCCGCTGTTAATGGACGAATTGCTGTACCTGCATTACCCATAAAGAGATCAGCATTTTGCACCGGGAACTTCCCGCTGCAACCTTCAAGCACACAAACTTTGTCACCTTGATCACTTACCGATAAACCCAGCTGGCGAAGTGCATTACGCATCACCTGAGTATCGTCAGCATCTAGTAGATTTTTAAGTGTTGTAGTGCCTGACGATAGGGCGGCCAACAACAGGGCGCGATTGGAAATGCTTTTTGATCCAGGTAAGACAATCGAACCCTGCGCTCGCTTGAATGGTCCAATTTTGATATCCGGCAATCTACTCATCAAAGCCCATCCAAATCTTGGCGCGCTTTGCTGGCCTTGTTGAATAACTTCTCCAAGCCTGCACCATCATTCTCAGCAATCAATTTACGCATGTGACTCACGATGAGCAAATATTGATCAAGCTCCTTAAGAACTGCAGTGCGATTACCCAGGCAAATATCACGCCACATCTCTGGGCTCGAAGCTGCAATACGCGTGAAATCTTTAAAGCCTGCGCCCACATGACTGAGTTTTTGATCGGCATCTTCTGAGTTCACAACACTAGCCATTAATGCATAAGACAATAGATGCGGTAAATGAGAGACTGCTGCATAAATCGCATCATGCTGAACACAAGAAATCCTTTTAACAACGGAGCCAACTGACTGCCAAAAGCCTTCGATTAAATCTGTATCTTGTGGAGAGTTTTCCTGTAAGGGACAAAGAATAGTTTGCTTACCTGCAAATAAATCTGCTTTCGCAGCACTAGCACCATGTTGTGCACCACCAGCAATCGGGTGCGCCGGCACAAACTGACAAGCTTTTTTACCCAACACTTCTTTAGCAGCCAAAATCACATCGCCCTTAGTGCTGCCCGCATCTGTAATCATTGTTCTAGGCTCGAGATGAGGTTCAATGGTTTCAAAGGCTGCGCGCATTTGCGCTACTGGCATACACAACACAATCACGTCAGATTGCTTAGCCGCCTCAGCCAGATCAACTACAGCATCTATAGCGCCCATTTTGAGGGCTTGATCTAGATTAGGGGCGCTACGGCCGACACCTAAGACCTGATTGACCACGCCCGCTTTTTTTAATGCAAGGCCTAAGGAAGCACCAATGAGACCAACGCCAACAATCGCGACGGTACCGTAATTACTGGATGGGTTAATGATGGCCATTGGCTTATGAAATTTGTCTAATTGGCGTTGAATTAACGTTGCGCCAAAATATCTTTAAGGGCATCAATAAAAGCTGCATTCTCTTCAGGCAAGCCAATGGAAATACGTAACCATTGTGGCAAACCGTAATTGCCAACTGGACGAACAATAATGCCACGCTTAAGCAACTCTAAATTAATGCGAGCACCAGCACTATCATCCTCGCCAACCTTCACCAATACAAAGTTACCTGCTGATGGAAGATAAGTTAAGCCAAGCGCATCAAATGCTTGAGTAAGTTGAACTAAACCAGTGCGATTCAATTCAAAGCCTTGCTGTAAGAAAGCAGAATCTTGGAACGCTGCGATCGCTGCGGCTTGTGCAAGACTATTAACGTTAAATGGCTGACGGATGCGATTGAGTAAATCCGTTAAGGCAGGCTGAGCCACACCATATCCGATTCGTAAACCTGCCAAACCATATGCCTTAGAAAAGCTTCGCGACAAAATCATATTGGGAAAACGCTTCACCCAAGCAATTGCGTCATAGCGCTGTTCTGGGGCAAGGTACTCGTTATAAGCTTCATCCAATACGACCACCACATGAGCAGGAACAGCCATTAAGAAATCCTCGATCTCTTTAGCGCTTAAGTAGCTACCAGTCGGATTATTTGGGTTGGCCACAAACACCAACTTAGCTTTATCACCTGAGGCTTTAACTGCTTGCAAGATAGCAGGCAGGTCATGACCATACATTGCAGTTGCAGCCACTTCAATCGCCTTAGCACCAACTGCTTGTGTTGCCAATGGATATACCGCAAAGGCATGTTTGGAGAAAACTACCTCATCGCCAGCTTGAGCTACTGCACGTGCAGCTAACTCCAAAATATCATTACTGCCATTGCCTAAGGTAATCCAATCCGCTGGAACGCCTAAACGTAATGACAAAACATTCTTTAATTCAAAACCATTAGAGTCTGGATAGCGACCTAAGTCACTCGCAGCCTTGAGCATCGCGTCTTGCGCCGACTTTGGCATGCCTAATGGATTTTCATTGGAAGCCAATTTCACAATCTTGTTTTCATCAAGGCCGTACTCACGCGCGACCTCACTGATAGGTCTTCCGCCAACATAGGGCGCTATCGCATGGATATGCTTTAAACCGATATTAAATTTTGATGTCATGCTGAATGAGGATATGAGCCGAGGTTTTTATAAAAAGCAGCTGTCGTTTTTAAGTCTTCCAAGGCTTTGGCTACTTTCGTATCTTCAGCATGTCCTGCTACATCAATATAGAAGTGGTACTCCCAAGTTCCCTTGCGAGCAGGGCGAGACTCAAAGCGGTTCATGGAAACGCCATGCTTAGCTAAAGGCTCTAATAAACGATGTACTGCACCTGGTTGGTTATCCACTGATAGCACCAGAGATGTTTGATCTTTGCCGGTAGGCTGACACTCATAAGTTCCGACCACTACAAAACGGGTACGGTTGTGTGGATCATCCTGAATCTGCGCAGCCACAGCCTGCAATCCATAAGCTTCTTGCGCAGGGTCTCCAGCAATTGCTGCCAAGCTGGGGTCCAGAGAGGCCATACGCGCTGCCTCAGCGTTGCTACTGACTGCCTGGCGCTTCAATTGAGGCGCATGCACACTCAACCATTGCTGACATTGCGCTAAAGCTTGGGCGTGAGCGCAAACCGTGGTCACGCCATCTAAGTTACCGCTATTAGTTAGCAGATGGTGACGAATAGGTAGCACCACTTCACCGCTAATCCGCATGGGTGAATCTAGAAGCAAGTCCAAGGTTCTTGAAATCGCACCCTCACTAGAATTTTCTACAGGCACAACTCCAAACTGCGCTGCACCCTTCTCCACCGCTTTAAATACTTCATCCAAACTATTGCAAGGAAGACCCGCAATCGAGTGGCCAAAATAGGTTTGAGCCGCTTGCTCTGAAAATGTTCCTACTGGTCCGAGATAGGCAATCGTCTGACGAGCCTCTAAGGCACGGCAAGCCGACATCACCTCACGCCAAATTGCCACAATACCATCAGGTAACAAGGGGCCCTTGCTGAGCTCTTGTAGGCGCGCAACAACCTGACGCTCACGCTCAGGCCTAAATACTGGTGACGAAAACCCACCTTTTATGTGGCCAACCTCTTGAGCAGCTTTTGCGCGCTGTGATAACAAATCTAAAATCTGCGCATCCAGTGCATCGATTTTGTCGCGAATTGGCGCTAGTCGCTGTTCTTCTGTACTTGGGTCTTTGGAGCTCATTAGGCACGCCTTTCAAAGTCACGCATAAATTCCACCAAGGCCTTGACGCCCTCTAGTGGCATTGCGTTGTAAATACTGGCGCGCATACCGCCTGCCGCCTTGTGGCCGCGCAAGGCAACTAAGCCTGCCACATTAGATTGCTCGAGAAACTGGGCGTTTAAATTTTCATCCTTTAGGAAGAAGGTGACATTCATACGAGAGCGATATTCTTTAGGAATGCGATTTTCGTAAAGACTGCTTTGATCCAAGAAGTTGTATAGCAAATCCGCTTTTTCTTGATTGCGGCTCTCAATCGCTTTTACACCACCCTGCTTCAGTAACCACTTAAAGCCTAGTCCAGCCATATAAATCGAGAAAGTAGGCGGCGTGTTTAACATGGAGTCAGTTGCCGCTTGTTTAGACCAATCCCAAATCGATGGCGTAATTTTCATACTGTGACCCATCAAGTCTTTGCGTACGATCACAATCGTTACACCCGATGGGCCAATATTTTTTTGTGCGCCACCAAACCAGACGCCACATTTTGTGACATCGATTTCTCTAGATAGGATATTGCTAGAAATATCAGCAACCAAGAGCTTGCCGTTGACATCAGGCACATCTGGAAACTCTACGCCACCAATAGTCTCATTCGCACAGTAATGAACGTAAGCAGCATCCTCTGATAGTTGCCAAGTACATCTTGCAGGAATCGTATTGAATTTTTCAGCTGCAGAAGAGGCTGCTAAATGAGCAACACCATACTTATCCGCTTCTTTATAAGACTTTTCCGACCAAATGCCAGTTACTAAAAAATCTGCCTTTGGGCCATTCTTGGCTAAGGGCATCAGGTTCATGGGGATGGCAGCATTCTGACCCAATCCGCCACCTTGAAGCATCAATATTTCATAGGAATCCGGAATGCCCATGAGGGTGCGTAAGTCTTGCAATACCTCCTCATACAGGGCCATGAACTCTTTGCCCCGATGGCTCACTTCCATGACGCTTGCACCCAAGCCCTGCCAATTCAACATCTCTGCAGCAGCCTGCTTCAATACCTCTTCAGGCAAGGTAGCAGGTCCCGCAGCGAAATTGAAAATGCGGCGGTCAAACGTCATGATGGGTTAATTAACCTTGAATGGATGCCAATTAGGCATCGCCAGCTTGATCAGAATTGGAATCAAGCGCTGGATCGGCGGAAATATCTCCACTTTCACCGTCTTCAACATCATCCAAATCATTCTCATCATCAGAATCGCTTTCAGCAATACGCTGCAAGCCAGACAAACGCGTACCTTCATCAACGTTGATCAAAGTGACGCCTTGTGTTGCGCGCCCCATTTCACGAATCTCTGAAACACGAGTGCGCACCAAAATGCCGCCAGTAGTAATCAGCATAATTTGATCTTCAGGAGATACCAAAGCAGCGGCAACGACTTTTCCGTTTCGCTCAGTTGTCTGAATCGCAATCATGCCTTTGGTACCGCGACCATGACGGGTGTATTCACCAATCGGAGTGCGCTTACCAAAACCATTTTCTGTTGCAGTGAGTACGCTACTCGGAATTGCGAGACCATTCGCATCAACAACAGCCACTTCGGCACCTTCAGCAGCTTCAGCTGGAGCAACCAACATAGCAATTACTTGATGACCTTCACCCAAGTTCATACCGCGCACACCGCGCGCCGTACGACCCATTGGACGCACATCATTCTCATCAAAGCGCACTGCTTTACCAGCATCGGAGAACAACATCACATCATGCTGACCGTCAGTGATCGCTGCGCCAACTAAGAAGTCGTTTTCATTTAAATCGACAGCAATAATTCCGGCCTTACGTGGATTAGAGAAGTCAGACAAACGCGTCTTCTTCACTGTACCCAAGCTTGTTGCCATGAATACGTAATGATCATCTTGATACCCCTTAATCGGGAGAATCACCGTAATCTTTTCGCCTTCAATCAAGGGGAACATATTAACGATTGGCTTGCCGCGTGAATTACGGCTTCCTTGTGGAACTTCCCATACTTTGAGCCAATACATACGGCCACGATCGGAGAAGCACAAAATGATGTCATGTGTATTCGCAACGAAGAGCGTCTCAATCCAATCTTCGTTCTTGGTAGCTGCAGCTTGTTTGCCACGACCACCTCGTTTTTGCGCACGGTATTCACTCAGAGGCTGGCTCTTCATGTAACCAGTGTTAGAAAGTGTGACCACCATATCTTGCGGAGTGATCAGGTCTTCTGTGAACAACTCGGTTGCATTCATTTCAATAAATGAACGACGACCAGAGTCACCACCAGCAATACCAAATTCCGCTTGAACTTCTTTCAACTCGGATTCAATGACTTGAGTGACACGTTCTGGCCTGGCGAGTAAGTCGAGCAAATCCGAAATCTCCGCCATCACATCTTTGTACTCATTCACAATCTTGTCTTGCTCAAGGCCAGTCAAACGTTGCAAACGCATCTGTAAAATTTCTTGTGCTTGGCTATCAGACAAACGATACAGGCCAGTAGTTTGCATACCGTACTCCGGTAACAAACCTTCAGGGCGGTAGGCATTGCGGCCGCCCGGGGTATCCGTCTCCGCACGCGCCAACATCTCGCGCACCATGGAGGAGTCCCAAGCCTTACTCATCAACTCTTGCTTAGCAACCACTGGGTTTGCAGCAGCTTTAATGATGGCAATAAATTCATCAATATTTGCCAATGCAACTGCCAAACCTTCTAAGACGTGGCCACGCTCACGCGCCTTGCGCAATTCAAAAATCGTACGACGCGTCACTACTTCGCGACGGTGTTGCAAGAAGTACTCCAGCATTTGCTTCAGATTCAATAGGCGTGGCTGGTTATCCACCAGGGCCACCATATTCATACCGAAGTTATCTTGCAGTTGAGTGCTCTTATATAAATTATTGAGAACCACTTCAGGCACTTCGCCGCGCTTGAGCTCAATGACTACGCGCATACCTGACTTGTCAGACTCATCTCGGAGATCAGAGATGCCCTCTACTTTTTTCTCATTCACCAACTCAGCAATACGCTCGAGCAAGTTCTTTTTATTGACTTGGTATGGCAACTCATCCACGATGATGGCCTGACGAGCGCCCTTGTCGAGATCTTCAAAGTGGGTCTTTGCGCGCATCACCACACGGCCACGGCCAGTGCGATAGCCCTCACGAACCCCTTGAACACCATAAATAATTCCGGCAGTTGGGAAATCCGGGGCAGGAATGATCTCAATCAACTCATCAATCGAGCATTCTGGGTTGTGCAATACGTGTAAACAGGCTGTAACTACCTCATCTAGGTTATGAGGAGGGATATTGGTCGCCATCCCCACGGCAATGCCAGAACTGCCGTTAATCAGCAAATTAGGCACTTTTGCAGGAAGGATCAGGGGTTCTTTCTCACTACCGTCGTAATTTGGCCCGAAATCCACGGTTTCCTTGTCCAAATCGGCCAATAACTCATGGGCAATCTTACGAAGACGGATCTCGGTATAACGCATTGCAGCAGCGTTATCACCGTCTACGGAGCCAAAGTTGCCCTGTCCGTCAACCAGCATATAGCGCAGAGAGAAGTCCTGGGCCATGCGAACAATGGTGTCATACACCGCAGAATCGCCATGTGGATGGTATTTACCGATCACATCGCCAACTATACGGGCAGATTTTTTGTAAGCGCGGTTCCAATCGTTGTTTAATTCATACATCGCGAATAAGACCCGGCGATGAACCGGTTTGAGGCCGTCACGTACGTCTGGCAGGGCTCTGCCGACAATGACGCTCATTGCGTAGTCCAAATAGGACCGCCGCATTTCGTCTTCTAGGGATATTGGTAGTGTTTCTTTAGCGGCTTGTTCCATTTAGAAATAATATCATTTTGATGACTGATAGCCCCTATGCTAAGATTCTGTCAGTTTGTACGAAATTGAGATGTGTCGCTTTGCGGTTTTTTGCTTCAAAGTAGGGCGAATTACATTTAAGTTTGACTTTAATTAAAAAAGAGATTTTTGAGGACTAAAAATGAACAAAACCCTAAAACTGGTACTTGCTGGCGTAATCACTGTTGCTGCTACTGCTACTTCCGCTCAAAACGTTGACAACTGGGTCAACTCAAATGGCTTAGCCTGGAAAAACGGCGACGGCGCATTGTGCTGGCGCGATAGCAGCTGGACTCCTGCTACTGCAGCTGCCGGTTGTGACGGCTTTCTAGCACCAAGAGCTGCTGCTACATCTGGCGTTAGCCAAAGCAAGATCACTTTGCAAGCTGACACACTCTATGACTTCGACAAAGCAACATTGAAGGCAGAAGGTCAAGCAACTTTAGACAAAATCGCTAAAGATTTAAGCAAAATCAAATTAGAAGTAATTATTGCTGTTGGTAACACTGATAGCGTTGGTACTGATGCTTACAACATGGCTCTCGGCCAGCGTCGTGCTCAGTCAGTTAAAGCTTACTTAGTAAGCAAAGGTGTTGACGGTAGCCGTATTTACACAGAATCAAAAGGCAAGAGCAATCCAGTTGCAAGCAATGCAACTGCTGAAGGCCGCGCTAAGAACCGCCGCACCGACATCGAAGTTGTTGGTACAGCTGCAGTTAAGTAATTCTTTTTACTTGTAAAAAAGCCCGGTTCTGCCGGGCTTTTTTATTTCCGCTATATTCGTAATTCACTTATCTCAACGCGCTTCCTGCGCTTTTATTCCTATGAACGTCGATCAATCTGAAATCGCTAAATTTAGCGCCCTAGCCCATCGCTGGTGGGATCCCCACAGCGAATTCAAGCCTCTGCATGCCATTAACCCCTTACGCCTTAATTGGATCAAGTCGTTTGTTGACCTTCAAGGCAAGAAGGTTCTAGATGTCGGTTGTGGTGGCGGAATTCTGGCGGAGTCGATTGCGCAGTCAGGGGCTGATACCTGTGGCATCGACCTATCCGAAAAAGCCCTCAAAGTCGCTGAGTTACATGCACTGGAAGTGGGCGCCACCCTCAAATACCGCTCTATTTCAGCTGAAGCACTAGCCGAGGAAGAGCCAGAACAGTACGACGTTGTGACCTGTATGGAGATGCTAGAGCATGTTCCAGACCCAGCCTCTGTGGTTCGAGCTTGTGCAAATCTCTGTAAGCCGGGCGGCACCCTCTTTTTTAGCACCCTGAACCGCAACCCTAAGTCTTACTTATTTGCCATTATTGGTGCTGAATACATCCTGCGATTACTCCCCAAGGGCACTCACGAATACGCCAAATTCATCAAACCCTCTGAATTAGTTGCATTTACTCGTCACGCCGGATTAGACATGCTCGGCATGAAGGGAATGACATACAACCCCATCACTCAGGTCTATAGCCTTGGTGATGATGTTGATGTGAACTATATGATTGCCGTGCGTAAATGAGTAGCAGGTTAGTAAGTCCTTACAAGGGCATCTTTTTTGATCTAGATGGCACCCTTGCTGACACAGCTCCAGACCTTGTTGCAGCCGCAAACCAGCTCCTCATCGCACGCAATCTTCCACCCATGCAATATGAGGTATTGCGTCCCCGTGCTTCTGCAGGGGCTCGTGGACTGATTAGAGGAGCATTTGGGATTGAGACCGATCACCCCGATTTCATTCCACTTCGAGATGAGTTTTTCTCAAACTATGAAAAAGCGCTCATGGTCAATAGTGTCATTTTTGATGGTGTCGATCACTTGCTTAATCAATTGGATGGCGCAAAACTACCTTGGGGCATTGTTACCAATAAAAGCGAGCGCTTTACCAATCCCTTAACTGAGTTAATGGGCTTGAGACAAAGAGCAGTATCAACAGTTTCTGGCGATACCACTCCTCACTCAAAACCCCATCCTGAGCCCATCTTGCACGCAGCTAGACTCGCCAATGTAGACCCGACCAAATCGGTATATGTCGGCGATGACATCAGAGACATCGTGGCAGGCAAGGCAGCGGGTATGAAGACGATTGCAGCAGCTTATGGATATTGTGGCTGTGAGGAGCCTCCAGAGGCCTGGGGTGCGGATTATCTCGTGCACCACCCAAAAGAACTCCTGGAAATCATCTTCCCGCAGTAGGGAGATAAAAAGATAACAAGCAATTTAGGGGTAAGCACCTTAAAATAGAGTTTCCTATGCAAGAACTCCGGGGTCGACATGGTTTCGACGTGGATTACAAAGCATCAAGGGCATACCGAGGACCCGTTATCTCGTAAATCAATGGGAATGTAATAACTGCAAACGACGAACGTTTCGCACTAGCCGCTTAATTGCGGTTGCCCCTGAACTGATTCTCTCTTGGGTCAGCTAGCGAAAGCTAGATCAGGGTCATTTACAAGAGATAAGATCATTTCATGTCACGGGGAATGATTCGAAAACTTAGTGAATCGCCAGCGTGGAACATGTCAGTCTGTGACTAGCTAGCTAAATTAAATGATATGACTAAGTATGTAGAACTTGTTGTAGAGGATTTGCGGACGCGGGTTCGATTCCCGCCGACTCCACCATTTTGTAGTACGTAACAGACTAACGCCACCGACTAGGGTGGCGTTTTTCTTTGTAGATCAGGGGCTGTACGACCAGCCGTAGAAGTTTTCAGGGTAAATTCAAAGGCTAACGAAATAACTCTAATTAAAAACTTGGAAGGCGACTTACGCACTAACTATTCAGCTGCGACTCCAGAATAAATATGCTCTGCGAAGGAAAAACTTACGCACTTTACCCAAAAGATAGAAGCTAGTATCCTAAGATTCAAGATTTAAACAATAGCCTTTTATAAAAGTCATACAGGGACAAAAATGCCACAGATTCAACTCAAAAGCTTTATAAAGCTGTCACTCTTAATCATCTCTTTGTGCACTGTAAGCTTTTCATTCTCCCAAACTGTAGATAGCTACCCCAAAGGGCCAATTAAGATTGTTGTCCCCTATTCTGCTGGCGCAGTAACTGATGCACTGGGTCGCATCATTGCAATGGGTCTGAGTGAAAGTTTTGGCGTCAGTGTCATAGTTGAAAATAAAGTAGGTGCTGGCGGAACAATTGGCAGCGAACAAGTGGCGCTCTCTTCACCTGATGGATACACCTTACTACTGGGAGCAACTGGTCCTGTTTCAGTGGGTAAAGCACTGTACCCACAGCTTCGCTACGACCCCGCAAAAGACTTAACGGCGCTTGCCATCATCACACGGGTACCATTTGTAGTTGTAGTCCACCCAGACCAGCCATATAAAAATATAGCGGACTTAATTACTGCTGCCAAAGCAAAACCCAATACGATAGCCTATGGTTCAGCAGGCAATGGAACACCCCAACACATTATTGGAGAGATGTTCAAGCAATCAGCTAATGTACAGTTAATGCATGTCCCCTATAAAGGATCGGCACCAGCAACTACCGATCTACTCGGAAATCAAGTTCCCTTGATGTTTGACAATCCGGGACCACTGATGCAGCACATCCGTACTGGCAAATTACGCGTTTTAGCCCAAACCGGCGATCGTCGCTCTGCAGCCTTATCGGATGTACCTACTATGCGTGAAGTAGGGGTTGCTGGTTTAGTCGCAGCCCCATGGTACGGAATCATGGGTCCAGGCAATATGCCTCCAGCAATCGCTGAAAAACTTAATAAAGAAATCAATACTGTTCTTCGTCGTCCTGACGTAATTACTCGCATGCAAGAAATGGGATTAACTGCAACGCCCATGTCATTGGTAGAAGCAAAGCAATTTTTGACCAATGAAGCAAAAGTTTGGGGCGATGCTACACGTAAATCAAATGCTACTATCGACTAAAAATGCCTCACATCACCATTGAATCCCCGTCAGTTCTCACGAAACAAGTTAATTGGAAAGAGTTTTTTCAAAAAGTACACATTAGATTATCAAGTGCAGGTTATGGCCGCTTAGATGACTTCAAGAGCCGCGTTATCAATCTTGATTATTGGCAAGTTGCCGATAAAAATGAAGATGCACTATTTTTGTTTGCCACATTGGAAACCATGAATCCCCGCACCCCTGAAATGATCAGAGCAATGGGATCTGTGATTACAGAGGAATTGGAGATCATTGCGAAAAAAATTGCTAATGATCGCTGGCTACAAGTCTGCGTTAGAGTTAGGGGCACTCCAGTTGAGGATTATTTTAAAGTCCACATCAATGCTCCAGATCTGAAGTCAGGAAATTTCAAGGTAGGGGAAACTACTCAGTAGTGTTAAGTAGATTGGTCGACTTTTAGCAAATATCATTCAAAGTCCATCTGAATATATCCCCAACCGACCCGCTAAATTAAAAATAAATCAGTGAAAAGATCAGCTACTATTTTGTAAGTAATTTTGTGATGCGATACATCACAATCAAAAGCATAGGAAACCAGTTATGAAACGTAGAGACTTCATCAAAGCAACTTCGATAATTGGACTTCATCCTTTTGCCGCTTGGAGTCAATCGAGCTTTCCAAACAAGTCAATCAAGGCAGTATCTGCCTACGCCGCAGGCGGCGGTCCAGATGTTCAATTACGGCAGGCAGCGCCCTTTATTGGTGAGGCCCTTAAGCAAACTATTGTTGTTGAGAACAAAGTGGGTGCCGGAGGGGTCTTGGCTACGCAGTTTGTTGCACAAGCCAATCCAGATGGATACACCTTATTGCTAGGCTCAAATATTCAGCTGATTCAGAAAATACTGAAACCAGAGCTTTCAATTAGCCCAATGACTGACTTTGTTCCAATCAGCAACATGTACTCCTCGCCCACGATCATGATCGTAAGCGCTGACTCTCCTTATAAAACAGTTGAAGATGTTATTGCAGCAGCAAAATCGAATCCGGGGGCAATGAACTATGGCTCAGGCGGAATTGGCACATCTGCTCATATTGCCGGCGCTACGTTTGTAGCCTTAAACAATCTTAAAACAACTCACATCCCATTAAAAGGCTCTGTTGAAATTCTTGCATCCCTTGTTAGAGGAGATACTCAATTTGCATTTCCAATAGCAGGTACTGGGGTCCCCTTAGTTAAGGGTGGTAAGGTGAGAGCTCTTGCTGTAACGAGTAAATCACGCCTTACTCAGCTCCCCAATATTCCCACTTTAAATGAAATTATGAAAAATGAACTTACCATTCAAGAATCCTGGTTTGGCATGTGGGCGCCAGCAAAGACTCCGACGGAAATTATCAACACTCTGTTCTCCGGAATATCAACTGCATTATCCAACCCATCACTCGCAACAAGTTATGAAGCTGCCGGCAATATTATTACCCGCAGTCAAAGCCCTCAGGCTTTTGCAGCCTATATGGTTAGCGAGAATAAAAAATGGGCTGAAATTATCAGGCTAACGGGCATCACTGCAGAATAGCGAATGAAGATGGCTCAACTATTTGAAGGGGTTCGAGTTATAGACATGTCACATGTCATAGCTGGGCCTCTTACTTCGCTCTACCTCGCCCAACTAGGTGCGGAAGTTTATAAAATTGAAAAGCCTGAAATTGGCGATGTGATGAGGGCTAATAAAGAATTAATTCCAACTGATACCCCGACTGGCTTTTGCGCCTTAAATGCAGGAAAAAAGTCTTTATCTATAGATATTCGAACCGAAGAGGGAGCAAACATCATTCGCTCGCTTGCAAAAGAGTGTGATGTATTTATAGAGAACTTTCGCCCTGGTGTTGTCAAGAAGTATGGTCTTGACTATGAATCCATTAAAAAAATTAATCCAAAAATAATTTATTGCTCTATCTCGGGATATGGTCAAAAAGGTTTATGGTCGAGCCGAGGTGGGTATGATCAAGTAATACAAGCCCTTACTGGCATGATGATGATGTCAGGTCCTGAAAATGATAGCGATCCCACAAAGGTTGGATTTCCAGTGATTGATGTTGCTGTTGGTATGCTTGGAGCCCTTTCAATTGCATCTGCACTTTATCGCCAAGAAAAAGACGGTGTTGGGCAGCACATTGAAACCTCGCTTGTTCAAGCTTCATTGATGTTGATGTATCCGTACACTACGGACTACCTTACCGATAAAAAAACACATAAACGCTTGGGGAATAAGGGCTATAGCGGTAGTCCTGCATCTGATGCATTTCGATGTAAGGATGGATGGATCTCTACTGCTGCAAATACGCCAACTCAGTTCAAGAAAATGATGAATGTGCTTGGTCTTGAATCAATTTGTAGTGACCCAAACGCTTTAGATCTTGATGCTTTTAATGCAGTGAATGAGGGATTTGTTGTAGCAAAAGACCCCTCTTTGGTTAAAGAAAAAATCCAAAGTGTCCTATTGACTAAATCTGCTTTTCAGATGGAAATTGAACTCAATAGCGTTGGAGTGCCTGCAGCAAAAGTGAGGACGCTTGGAGAATTTCTTGAGGAAGCATCGTCAGGAGTAAATATAAATATTCCTCTTCATGAAATCAAAAATAACAACAAACTTATTAAAACATCTGGTCTTGGTTTTATTCTTGAAGAGCATACTCAAAAGCAGGAAATTAAAGCCCCAAAGCTAGGGGAGCATACCGCCGAAATACTTCAGAAAATTGGGCTTACAAATGAGCAAATTG
The DNA here is from genome assembly GCF_018881735.1 of Polynucleobacter sp. Nonnen-W13. NCBI lineage: Bacteria > Pseudomonadati > Pseudomonadota > Betaproteobacteria > Burkholderiales > Burkholderiaceae > Polynucleobacter > Polynucleobacter sp. Nonnen-W13. The sequence continues at coordinate 554,749 of NZ_JACVPU010000002.1, forward strand.
AGGGCATTATCAAGGCTGGCATCTTAAAATAAGCTTAAGGCAATCCCGCCTGCTCGTTTCAATTTGAGTTAGAGACACTCCTCGCCTGTATTACCCCATACCCAATCGCATCCCAAGCAAGATTTTCTGGATCAGCAACCAGTTTTTCAGGTTGGCAAGATCTTGAACCTGTATTCAGTTAGTAGTCTGATTATTTTTTGGGGACACTCTTTGAAATTCGCACCTTTATGGTGGCATGTACCAGTTCAACGCCACCCACTAGGATGGCGTTTTTCTTTACTGCAATTTTTCTTCGTTTAATTAGCTCAACGCTTTGGGGTCTTACCCACTATCTTCACTGCCCTCAAGAAATCAAAGTCAACGCCCTTGTCTGCTTGCGTAACAGTGTCTAAGAATAGCTTTAGGTAGCCACGCTCTGCAGTGGGCTCTATTACTGGGTTCTCTTTTGCGCGCTTAGCCAACTCGTCATCAGAGACCAATAAACTAATTTCACGATTCTTCACGCTCAAGCGGATGCGGTCTCCATTATTTACAAATGCCAATGGCCCACCTACTGCGGCCTCTGGAGTCACGTGCAACACAATGGTTCCGAACGCTGTACCACTCATGCGTCCATCGGAAATTCGCACAATATCTTTTACGCCAGCACGAGCAAGCTTCATTGGAATCGGAATATACCCAGCTTCAGGCATACCAGGCGCGCCTTTCGGGCCAATATTCTTCAGTACCAAAATATCATCTGCCGTCACATCTAAGTCTGGACTATCAATACGATTGGCAAGGTCTTCACTATTTTCAAAAACAACAGCGCGACCCTCATGCTCCATGAGTTTTTCATTAGCTGCTGATTGTTTAATGATGGCACCGCCGGGCGCTAAGTTGCCATGCAAGACCGCAATACTGCCACGTGGATAAATCGGATTATCGAACTTGCGCACTACCTCTTGCTTAAAGCTTGGCGGGGCTGCATCAATCTCTTCACCTAAAGTGCGACCCGTTACCGTCATGGCATCTAATTTTAATAAAGGCTTAAGCTCACGTAGCAGCGTGGTCATACCACCAGCATCATGGAAGTTCTCCATGTAGTGATCACCAGAGGGCTTCAAATCCACCAGTACTGGCGTCTCATCACCCATCTTATCGAGCGCATCCAAGTCAATCTCTAGGCCCATGCGACCAGCGATAGCAGCTAAATGTACGATGCCATTAGTCGAGCCGCCAATCGCTAATAAAACACGCATCGCGTTTTCAAAAGCATCTGCTGTTAATACCTTATCAATCGTTAAGCCATCTTTTGCCATTTGAACAGCACGAGTACCAGTCTCTTCTGCAATCCGTATGCGATCCGCAGTGACGGCAGGTGGTGTTGCTCCACCAGGCACAGTCATGCCGAGGGCTTCAGAGATGCAGGCCATCGTACTAGCAGTGCCCATCACTGAGCAGGTCCCTACACTAGCTACCAATTGGTCATTCACTTCATCTTTTTCAGCTTCATCAATTTCGCCAGCGCGGAATTTTCCCCAATAACGACGACAGTCAGTGCATGCACCCACACGCTCACTACGATGGGAGCCCGTCAACATCGAACCCGTGATCAACTGAATTGCCGGGAGACCCGCAGAAGCAGCGCCCATCATTTGCGCCGGTACAGTTTTATCGCAACCACCAATCATCACCACCGCATCCATTGGCTGAGCCCGCAACATCTCTTCCGTATCCATTGACATCAGGTTGCGCAAATACATACTAGTAGGAGCGGCAAAGCTTTCATGAATCGAGATGATGGGGAAATCCATCGGTAAGCCACCAGCCAACATCACGCCACGTTTTACAGCCTCAATCAGTTGCGGCATATTCCCGTGACAGGGGTTATAAGCACTGCCAGTATTAATAATGCCAATAACGGGGCGATCTAAGGCGCTATTGGTGTAGCCAGCGCCCTTAATAAATGCCTTACGCAAAAACAAGGAGAAGCCTTTATCGCCATAACTGGTTAAGCCCTTACGCAAGCCACTTTCTGTAGGCTGCTTTTTTTCTTGATTAGCATTACTTGTCATAAATCATTCTTTAACTTAAAAATAAATGGTGCTTACTCAGCTTTGATATCAGCTTCTCTAATAACTTTTTCCCAACGCTTGACTTCAGCAGCTAGCAACTCGGCTGATTTCTTAGGCTTAGATGGTGCTGCAGCATAAACACCCTGCTTTAGGAACGCTTCCTTCACCTCAGGATTGAGTAATAGTTTAGCGATAGCGCTATTCAACTGATCAACGATAGGCATGGGTGTACCGACTGGCGCCAAAACACCAAAGGTAGAACTCACTTCCAGTGCAGGCATACCAGATTCAGCGGTCGTAGGAACATCAGGCAGCATTGAAATGCGTTTTGCCGTTGTCACCGCTAAGGGACGCAATTGCCCAGCATTGATAAACGGTAATGCAGCTGGAACAGTTTCTACCATCATGTTGACTTGTCCTGCAACTAAATCGGTCATAGCTGGACCACTACCCTTGTAGGGGACATGCGTGATTTTGAGACCCGCTTCTTTTTGGAAAATTTCTGCACCCATTCGCTGCGGTGCGCCTGCACCAGAGGAGGCGTAATTTAATTTATCTGGATTGGCTTTTGCGTAATCTACCAAGCCCTTTAAGGTTCTTACAGGAACATTGGGGTTAACTACCACCACCAAAGGTACTGAACCCACAATCATGACTGGAGTGAAATCCTTCAGAAGATCGTAACGAAGCTTGCCCTTTTCAAGCGTAGCCATAGTGGAATGTGAGGTGACTGCGCCCATTAGCAAGGTATAACCATCTGGATTAGCCTTAGCTACCGCTTCTGCACCGATATTGCCACCAGCTCCACCGCGATTCTCAACCAATACTTGCTGACCCAAAGATTCGCCTAAATTCTTAGCTAGAATTCGTCCAATCACATCAGTAGCTCCACCAGGAGGATAGGGCACGATGAGTTTGATTGGCCTGTCCGGATAAGCGGCATGCACCAAACCAGAAAAACTCAGGATGAGCGTTGCCTGGGCAATAGAACGGCAAAGCTTACCTAATTGAAAAGTGATCATTTTTATCTCCGTGCCACAGTTTTATATTTATGCTCAATATACTAAACTTTGTCATCACATCCATTTAAGCTTACTGAGTTCAATTCCACATCTTGCCAAGGACCGCTATGTCAAATATTCAACCTTTTCACCTGGCTTTTCCCGTAGATAACCTGGAAGCAGCTCGCACTTTTTACGGCAGCACCTTAGGTTGCGCGGAAGGTCGCAGCTCTGATGAATGGATTGATTTTGACTTCTTTGGACACCAATTAGTTGCCCACCTTGCACCTGAAGAATGCAGTCATGCAGCCTCAAATGAGGTTGACGGACATCAAGTTCCTGTAAAACACTTTGGGGTGGTGCTGACAATGCCAGATTGGCATGCATTGGCGAATAGATTAAGCAGCAGTGGCATGAAGTTCATCATCGAGCCACAGATTCGCTTTAAAGGAAAAGTGGGGGAGCAGGCAACCATGTTCTTTCTCGATCCTGCCGGTAATGCCTTGGAGTTCAAGGCATTTGAGGATCCCAGCCAGCTATTTGCTAAATAATTGGCTGAGATAGAAAAACTGAGTACAAGTTATCTACTACATCAGAAGAACTGGTAACTCATTCCCGCCTGAAAATTGATGGGTGCGCCAGCAAAAATCCCGTCAGGACTTCTGCTGGAAATATAACGCCTGTTCAACAAGTTGTTCACCACACCAAATACTTTCAAACTTTTATTGATCGCATAATTTGCACTCCAATTCATAGTTGTAATGGCAGGGATTTCTCCTAGAGTACCAATGGAGTTTGGCAAAGCAGTATTTGCTGAATCAGCAAATTGAGGTGATAAGTAATTTAGACTGACTAAGGTGTTGAGGCCATTTTTCTGATAGCTGACACCCAAATTCGATACCAATTCTGATGTGTATGGGATACGGTTTCCATCCCTCCCCATAGATGAGTTGCCAACGAATTTAGCAACTGGAATATAAGTCAGATTTCCACTCAGACCCCATCCAGATTCAAATCCATACCCTAAAGATAATTCCATACCCTGATGCAAGCTCTTACCGCCGTTAGCTTTGCTAATCCCCGCAGCAAGACTTTGATTAACAATTTGATTGCTAAAGTTCATGCTAAATATCGCCGCATCATAGCTAAAGCCATGATTGACACCCCGTAGACCAAACTCAAAATTGGTTGATCTCTCAGGGTCCAATTGCTGATCCACACCCTTTTCACTAATGGCAGTTGCTAATTGAGCGGGCGCAAATCCTTTATATACGCTCGAATAAAGCTGTAATTCTGGAATCAGTTGCCAGCTTGCTCCAATTTGTGGAACAGTTTCTAAATTCTTGGCGCTCCCTGATTTTTCAGTTAGCACATTATTTCGAGACTGGTTATAGCTTTCAACACGCACCCCAGGGGTAACTGCAAAGTCTTTTGATAGCAAAAATCTATTTTGCGCAAAGAGAGCTACTGAATTGGCTTTATTTTCCTCATGCCCGGACACTCTTCCGGACTTCGCCAAGCTTCGCGATGCCACCAACTGATTTGATTGCGTCTCAGTATGTAAGCGTAGTCCGAATTCAAACTCATTACTTATACCCATTGCCTCATAGGCATGAGTCATTCGCGAATCTACTCCGAGCATTTGAAATTCACGATTTCGCCCAAACATACAATCATTATCACCATTGCAGGGAGTAAAACTCGTTTTATCCGAAGTACGACCACTGACGACTTGACGCCAGTAATCTCGATCTAAGCGACTCCAGTACAGCAATGTGTTCAGTTTTGTCCCAGTGCCGAGCTCCCAAGAGTGATTCAGGTCAACGGCATTTCTCTGTGTAACAAAATAATCATTGGGAGCAGGATTTCCTGAAATTCGGGCGTCATATTGATTTGGTCTCAAGCCGACATAGGAGGTATTAATATTGTTGTCATAGTGGGTATATTTAAGGCTAAGCCATTGATTTTGATCAATCGCTACACCGCCCTTAAACAGAATGTCGTACATCTTAAAGCCATTGCCTTGGTATCCATCACTCTCAGACTTAATGATGTTGATACCTGCGATAGCTCCATTGCTTTCCGACTTTCCGCCAGCTTCAATTTGAGCAAATTGATAACCATAATTACCTGCTTTACCGGAAAGCTTAAAGCCTTCCTCTGGAGTCTTAGTTAGGTAATTAATAACCCCACCAATATTGGACGGGCCATATTGCAAGCCTGATGCCCCCTTTAATACTTCAATGCCGCTCATACGATCCACAGGTGGACTGTAATAAGAGGCGCTAGAAATAAATAGGCTGGGATGAATAGGTGCCCCATCCTCTAGTAATAGCACTTTCTGACTACGACTGGGATTGAGTCCTCGAATACCAATATTCGGAATGGAGCCTAAGCCACCTTCATCACCTCGGATGTTAATACCCGGAATAGTCTTAAGAGCATCTTGAATAGACAGGGGCTGAAGTAAATCCAACTGCTTTTGATTAATCACATCGACCGTACCCGGAATTTTCGAACGCGCATTTTCCTCGCTGCCGACAATATCTATTCTTGGTAAATCTATTTCCTTAGCCTGAATACCTGAGCTTAAGAAACACCCGCAAACTAAGGCCAAGCGTAAAGCCCAAGCCAATTTTTTCTGCTTCATATGCAATCTCCAGAGATAAAAACATCCAATCGCTGGCTAATCGCATATCAAAATACTTTTGCTGGCTAATAAATTAGGCTAATTAGCCCATCACTATTTAGTCAAAATGAGCTTCTTTAATTTAGTAATTCTTAAAATATATCTTTCGCCATCATGGATGATGACAACAGTTTTCTCTTTACCAAATAAATTCGTACTGGCAATCACCTTATTTAAACTCAGTTGAGAACTCACGAAATCATCTCTTGAGTTATTGAACTCTGATTTCAATTTAAGTCTCTAACCTGAAGTGGACTGGAAGATGGTAGCAGTGCGATAAGGCCTGATCCTGAGATTCTAGAGCAGAAAATTTCCACTCTCTGACGCCTTCCATGGCGGATCTATCTAGTTTTTCATAGCCAGAACTTTTGACCAACTGAACATTTTCCACGCGCCCTCGATCATCAATACATAACTTGAGTTGAACAGCGCCTTGCTCACGCATACGCCTACTTAATAGGGGGTAAATGGGTTTTGGATTGAAAAATATGTCTCTATCACGAAAGGTTTTTACTGGCGGAGATGGCATGGCTGATTCATGATGACTTGAGTTCCTCGCAATCGTTGATGCAGGGGGGCTATGAGCTACCTTGATGTCCTGAGTTTGTTTTGATACTTTGGCTATGGCGCGATGCTCAAGTGAGTCCCTCAAGCTGAGAGTTAGCCTCTCTGGTGCAAAAGTTTGTGGAGTCCTATCTTGAAATACTCCCATTCCAACAATGATGGAAATATGCATCCCAATCACCCAAAAAGGAATAAGTCTAGATGCACTAATCTGTAATTTTTTTCCAATCAAGAAACAAAGCCCTTACTTACATCAACTCAAAAATGAAAGATGATAATCATTCTCATTAATTTTATTGGATGTTTTACGCACCAACAACCCTTTAGATGAAAGGCCTGCATGCTCCAAGGGTATTGGGATAGCTAACTAGATGAGATTAATACTTCTGGTGAATTTGTAAGCGCCAAAGTGAAGTGATTTCGGCTGCTCTTGCAAAATAAAGAGAGTCTGAGTCATCGAATGTCTTCGGATGTTTTGGTTTGGTATCCATGCGGTCAAGAACAACTAATCCGGCATCTTCAATCCAAGATAGCAGCTCTTGTCGGGATCTGAGCTCAAGGTGTTCGGCTAAATCAGACAGAATCAGCCAGCCCTCACCTTGGGGTAACAAATGATCTTTCAATCCCGCTAAAAACCCTTTGAGCATCTGACTCTCTGGATCGTAAACCGCATGTTCCAAAGTAGAGCTAGGTCTTGCAGGCACCCATGGTGGATTGCAGACAATTAATGAAGCCTTTCCTATTGGAAATAAATTAGCTTTCATAATTTCTACTTGAGAAGCCAAGCCTAAGAGTGCAATATTTTCTTTGGCACACTGAAGCGCTCGATCATCTTGATCAGTAGCAACAATTTTTTGGACATCCCGCATTGCCAAAATAATCGACAGAACTCCAGTACCAACCCCAATATCAAAAGCTGTGGATGCCCCATTAAGGGATTTGGGCAAAGGGGCGCTACAAACTAACTCAATGTACTCGCCGCGAACGGGTGAGAAAACGCCGTAATGTGGATGAACGTAAATTGGCTCGCCATTTTCATCGGCCAAAATAGGCAAACCATTTTTGCGCCACTCATGAGCGCTCACTACGCCCAAGAGTTCACGCAAAGAAACTACATAAGATTGTGTGACGGTACCGTATGCCTCAATACACGCCTGGGAAATATCGGGCGCTCGGCGCAATGAAATTGTATGATCCGCATTACATTGAATTAACAACATCCCCAATATACGAGCTCGCTGAGATTGAATCAGGCGATGTTGATTAAAAATATCTTTTGCTGACTTCTGGATAACAGGCTCACCTGACTTATCCAACCTCTTGCCTGAACGCTTCGATTTTTTTGATGGTTTATCGATACGTCGAACCAAAGCCTGCAAGAGCTGTCGGGCATTTTGAAAATCCCCCTTCCAGAGGATAGCGGTACCTTCGCATGCCAAGCGATAGGCATCGTCCGCCGTTAATGTATCGTCAGCAATCACCACTTTTTTATGTGCTGCTATGCCATTTTCAGAATGCCAAACAGCTGAACAGGTCTGGTGACCCTCTTCCCAGTGAATCGAACTACCCTGGCTCATGAATTACTCAGGAGGATGTTCCTCTGGATTAACATCCAAGGCGATCAAAAACCGAGAGACCATGTTGTAAGCTGCCACTACAGTGACAAGCTCAACGGTATCAGTATTTCCCAGAGCCGCCTGCAAGCGCTTCATCAGAGCGCCATCAACCTGAATATTGCGCGTCATCTGAAACGTAAGCTCTACGGCATCATTTTCAATAGTAGAGAATAAGGCGCTAGGAAAACTTGGCTGACCAATTAAACGCAGTGCTTGCACTTGCTCTTCAGTGCCGCCTGCTTTGATGAATGGTGGGGCGTGGTGAAAAAACTCATATTCGGCGCCATTCAGAACAGCTACTCCACACATCGCAAGCTCGCGCAGCTTTGGATCTAAGGAGAGGTTATTACGGATCTCGCCGACAAAATGATTCCAGCCCTCAGCAATAGGGGTGCTGTGTAAAAGCATGCGATCCAAATTAATGAACTGACCACCGCGTCTTTTACGAATAGCTGCCACCAACTCAGCAGGCTCAGCCAAGTCCATCGGCTGATAGGGAATTAAACGCTCACTCATATCAATTCCTTATTGTGTTTCTTTAATATTATTTTCAATCACAAACTTACCCCACACCGCAATTTGCTTGCCGATAAAGTCGCGGAGAGTTTCTGGGTTACCAGCGACAATTTCAATACCTTGTGACTTTAATTTAGATGCGACTGCAGGCGTCTTGAGCGCTTTCGTGACAGCCTGGTTCATGGCATTGACGATGGCAGGTGGAGTTTTGCCTGGAGCCAAAACTGCCCACCATGCTGGTGCATTAAATCCAGGGAAACCACTTTCAGCAATCGTTGGCACATTCGGTAACTCAGGAGATCTTTTAGCGGTAGTAATTACCAAGGGAATGACGCCGCCACTATCGACATGGGGTTTGACTAAGAATTCTGAGCCAACAGCCAGTGGAACTTGACCACCAAGTACATCCTGCATCAAGGGGCCTCCACCACGATAAGGTACGTGATTCCAATCAAAGCCTGCTTGTTTAGCCAAACGCGCCATGGCCAAATGACCCAAGCTACCAATTCCAATAGATCCATAGCTAAATTGTTTGCCAGTCTTGGACTGGTCTACCAACTGCTTAAAACTGGTGATCCCAGAATTCTTACTGGCGACTAATACCATCGGTGATGTACCAATTAAGTTTACAGGCGCTATATCTTTAATCGTGTCGTAGGGCAGCTTATCTTTGAGGATCGGATTTACACCGTGCGTGTCAAATACCACCGCAAAGGTATAACCATCAGGATCTGACCTTGTCATGGCAGCAGTTCCAATGACACCGGATGCCCCGCCAATATTTTCAACAATGACGTTTTGCTTTAATTCTGCTTGTAAAGCTGGGGCCAAGGTACGTGCCACTTGATCCACAGAACCACCTGGCGGGAAAACAGCAATCAGGCGAATCGGCTTTTGGGTTGGCCATGCGCCCACACCGGCAGTTTGAGCGCTAGCAAAAGAACCCGCAAACATCATCAATAAGCCCAATAAAAGGGCTTTTTTAGTTATTTTCAAGAAAATCGGCATACATCATCTCCCTCGATTAAGACTGCAAGATTACCACCCATCCTGGCCGCTTGTTTGATAATGGATACCGGAGCAAGATGAGATTAACGATGAAACCAATTTTGAACATAGCTGCCTACTTATTTGTCAGTCTAGATAATTTAACTGAGCTACGCGCCAAGATCTTAGATGAGTGCAATTCTAGCGAGTTAAAGGGCACCATTCTCTTAACTGGCGAAGGCATCAATATGTTTTTAGCTGGTAGCGAACCTAAATTGCGTGGCTTTATAAATGACTTGCGCCAGGATCCACGCTTCGCACCCCTGCAAACTAAAGATAGTTGGTCCGAAACGCAGCCCTTTAAGAAGATGCTGGTCAAAATTAAGAATGAAATTATTCGGATGAATCATCCGGCGATTCGCCCGGAAGAGGGGCGCGCAAACTTCATCACACCAAAAAAATTACAAGAGTGGCTTGATCGCGGGACAGATGACTTGGGTCGCCCCGTTGTCATGGTGGATACACGCAATGCTTTTGAGGTCGAATACGGGACTTTTGAAAATGCACTGCATTTCAATATCGAGAAATTTACAGAATTTCCTGATGCCATTTCAGCTCATAAGGACGAGCTAGCTGATAAAACTTTGGTGAGCTTTTGTACCGGTGGAATTCGTTGTGAAAAGTCTGGGCTCTACATGCGCGAAATTGGCATGCAACACAGCTATCAGCTAGAGGGTGGCATCCTCAAGTACTTTGAAGAGGTTGGCTCTGCACACTATACCGGCAGCTGCTTCGTATTTGATGAGCGGGAAGCGCTAGAACCTAATCTAGACACCATCCCACTTGAGCGCTCAATCCGAAAAAAACAAATCGCTTAAAGACCGAAATGATTAGTTTGATTTACCCACCAAAGTCATGTGCTCAACAAAAGGTGGCTTTACGAAGAATGGTCCAACAATAGCTCGCCAATCAGCGAAGGCATCAGAACCCCTAAAGTCGACCGTATGGTTATCCAGGGTATCCCAGTAAATCAACAATAAATAACGAGCAGGACTTTCAATGCTGTGATTAACCTTGAATCCACGAAATCCCTTAGCCTGGGCGATGACGGTATTGACACCTCGCAAAATGGCCTCCTCAAACTCAGCACCCTTAGTTGGGTCAATTTCTATATCGCAGTGCTCTAAAATCATGATGCTCCCTTTTTAAAAAGTATTTTTATATCAATAGTAAAATTCATTTATAAAAGAAGCTTAATTCAAAAAAATATCTAGGCTCGAGACATGTCTAATACCCTCCGTCGGCAAATGCCGATTTTTTTATCTGCCCTGATTTTTTCTAGCATCAGCTCAGTGGCTAGTTTTAATGCTGCAGCGCAATCAATACAAAACTATCCCGTTAAGCCAATTAAGTTGATTGCCCCAGTAGCAGCTGGAGGTGGTCTAGACAATATTGCCCGCTCGCTTGCTGAAAAAATGTCCAAGTCGATTGGTCAAACCATTGTTGTGGAAAATATTGGCGGAGGTGGAGGCACCATTGCCTCGCAATCAGTCGCAAAAGCAACTCCAGATGGCTATACCTTAATGGTTGCCTATGTTGGCTCGCACGGAACCAATCCAGCGGTTCGCAAGCTACCCTACGACGCCATAAAAGATTTCACGGCGATTGGCATGATAGGAGCAACACCAAATGCTCTGGTGATCAATCCCGAGTTACCGATCAAAAATTTTAAAGAATTTATTGATTACGCTAAGAAGAATCCAGACAAAATAAGTTACGGCTCAGCTGGCCCAGGAACCTTGACCCATTTAGGAATGGAGCAATTAAAACTGGCCGCAGGAATTTCTATGGTTCATGTCCCTTATCGTGGTGTAGGGCCAGCCTATACGGATTTGTTAGCAGGTCAAACTCAAGCAATGCTTCCAACCCTCTTTGCCGCCATGCCCTATTTAAATACCAATCGAGTTCGTGGCTTAGCTATCACTGGCGCTAAGCGTAATCCTGCTGCGCCCAACATTCCCACCTTTAAGGAACTTGGCTACAACGGCTTTGATGGGCAGCAGTGGTATGGAATTGTTGGCCCCGCCAACCTTCCGCCCGCCATTGTTAAGAAACTCAACTCAGAACTCAATAAAGCATTGGCACTGCCGGATTTCTCGGAAAAAATGACCAGTGAGGCAATGACATTAATGCCAATGTCTCCACAACAATTTGAAAACTACATTAAAGAAGATATTGCTCGCTGGGTTAAGGTTGCTAAAGAGCGCAGCATTGAGTTGGAATAAATTTCCTACCCATTCTTATCAAATTCAATACTTACAAAAAACAGGAAATAACATGTCCCACGCCATCCAAGCAGCAGCCGATCTGAATGCACCACCAGTCACTAAAATATTAGCTGAGTTTGTTACTTCACACGCCAGTCAAGGCTGGAGTGCTGAGGTGGACCATGAGGCACATCGCACCTTTTTAAATTGGCTTGGATGCGCAATTGGCGCAGCTAATCATGAGAGCGTTGAATCCTCATTAGCTGCTATCCGTGAATTTCAACCAGCACCTCAGGCGAGTATTCTTGGCCGAAAGGATCGTGTTGACATGGGTGGCGCAGCTCTCATCAACGGCATTAGCTCACATACTTTTGACTTTGATGACACACACCTGAAAACAGTGATTCACCCGGCAGGGCCTGTTGCTTCTGCCATTCTGGCTTTGGGTGAACATACTAATGTCACAGGCCGTCAAATAATTGATTCACTCGTTTTAGGAATTGATGTTGCTTGCCGCATTGGTAATGCCATGTACCCAGACCACTACCATCGTGGCTGGCATATCACTGGTTCTACTGGCATGCTGGGTTCTGCTGCAGCTTGCTCACGCCTCATGGGACTAGACACCCAAAAAACAACTATGGCATTAGGCATCGCAGCATCGCAGCCGGTGGGTATGCGCGAGCAGTTTGGCACCATGACAAAACCCTTTCATCCGGGAGGTGCGGCACGTGCAGGACAACTTTCCGCCCTATTGGCCAAGCATGGCTTTACTGCTAGCCCTAAAGCTCTAGAAGCGGGCCGCGGTTATATGCAAACCGTTTCAACTAAATGCGACTGGTCAGAGATTGATCGAGAGCTTGGAAAATCATTTGAGATTTCATTAAATACTTACAAACCATTCGCCTGTGGAATTGTGATCCATCCGGCTATTGACGCATGCGCGCAACTCAAAGCACAAGGCGTTAAAGCAGAAGAAGTTGAACGCATTGAATTACGCGTCCATCCACTCGTTCTTGAATTAACTGGTAAGAAAACACCTCAAGATGGTCTTGAAGGTAAATTCAGCGTCTACCATGGCTGTGCCGTAGGCTTAATTTTCGGTCAAGCAGGTGAAGGTGAGTACGCTGATGATATTGTCAATCGCCCTGATGTAGTCGCCTTGCGCGCCAAAGTAAACGCCACAACTGATACCTCTATCAGCGAGGCATCGGTGGACGTCAAAGCGATTCTGAAGGACGGTAGGGAAGTTCATATCTTCGTTAAAAATGCAATTGGATCTGTTGAGAACCCAATGAGCGACCTTAATTTAGAACAAAAGTTCTCTAGCTTGACTGAGCCAGTAATTGGCAAGGAAAAAACTGGTCAACTCATTGCAGCATTATGGAATCTAGGAAGTGCGCCTGATCTCAAGAAAATATTGAGTCTTTGTACTCCCGACTAACCCACCTGAAAGAAAAAACCAGTCACATGGCCAAGCAACCGAATATCGTCATCTTAGGAGATTACGAGCGCGCTCTGCGTCGCTTCTCTCAATGGGATCGCATAGAGCAAAATTCAAACCTCATAATCCATCACGAGCCATTACGAGATGAGGCCTTGTATGAGGCAGTCAAAGATGCTGATGTGATTGCTATCGTGCGCGACCGATCCCCCTTTAACGAAGCCATGATTGCAAGGTTGCCAAAGCTCAAATTATTGATGTTCACAGGCAAGAGAAATGGCACGCTAGATAGCGCCGCCCTTCTTTCTCGTAATATTCCGATTGCCTGCACGCCAGGAGGTCCTTCGAAAGAGACTACTGCCGAGTTAACCTGGGCATTAATTTTGGGCGCTTCAAAACAATTGGTTCGCCAAAATAATCTAGTGAGCACTGGTGGCTGGCGCGATGAACTCTCCGTTCTGCCCATGCTCTCCGGCGAGCGTTTGGGCGTTATTGGTCTTGGTGCTATCGGCAGCGCTGTTGCTCGCGTTGGTAAGGCATTCGGTATGGAGATTGTTACTTGGAGTCCGAACATGACTCCAGAACGCGCTGCAATTGAAAATGCAACTTCAGTTAGTCTGGATGAATTACTACGCACATCAAAAGTAGTTACCATGCACTTAGTAGCGGGACCAGGCACCAAAGGAATCATCAGCGCTGATCAACTTGCTTTAATGCGCCCGGACTCCCTTCTGGTCAATACCTCGCGCTCTGCATTAATTAATATGCCCGACTTATGCGCTGCTCTCAAAAAAGGTTGCCCCGGCCAGGCTGCTATCGACGTATTTGATATTGAACCACTACCATCTCACGATCCCTTACGCAGCACCCCAAATTTATTAGCAACGCCCCACCTGGGCTTTATTGCGGAGCCTGTATTTAAAATGTTCTCGCAAGGGATTACTGAAACTCTGGAAGCATGGTTGGATCAAAAACCAGTACCCCATCCATATCAGCCTTAACGCCTTTGAAAACACTCACTCCAACAGAATTATTTATTACCTTTAGCAAGATCGGTATGTCTGGTTTTGGTGGGGTCCTACCTTGGGCTCGCCGCACTCTGGTAGAACAAGACAAGGTGCTTAGCTCAGAAGAGTTCAGCGCCATTCTTGGAATATGCCAAATTGTTCCAGGGCCCAATATTCTGAATCTTGCCGTCTGCATTGGCTCACGTCTTTGTGGGGCTAAGGGCGCCTTTGCCGCAGCGCTTGGCCTGACTCTTGGGCCTATCTGCATTGTGATGTTGCTAGCAGTCTTGTATCAGCATTACAGCAACTTAGAAAGTGTTCAAGGCCTACTTAGAGGCATCTCTGCAGTGGGCGTGGGATTAATTGCCTCTACGGGCATCAAAATGTTGCGTGATGAGTTTAAATACCCGGCCATGCTTTTGGTCGTAGCCCTGACAGTGACTGCCGCAAGTTACTTCCATCTAGGCCTTGGCTGGGTTGTTCTCCTTATATCTCCGCTTGCTTTGCTATTAGCCTTCAAGAAGGCTCGTAAGTGATGGGCATACTTCTCAGTCTATTTTTAAAGCTTTCTGCTTTTTCTCTGATTGCCTTCGGCGGAATCAATGCGCTACTTCCCAGCCTCTTGGAGCTATCGGTTTATCAAGAGCGGTGGATTGACCTACAAACTTTTGCTGATTACTTTGCGATTGCGCAAGCTGCTCCTGGCCCGAATTTCATGACGGTCACCCTGATCGGCTGGCATGTTGGAGGAGTCCTGGGAGCACTACTAGCCACCTTGGCTATTGCGTGGCCATCATCTATTTTGGTGTACTTTGTACAGCGGCTGATTCTGGGTATGAATGATGAGCAAAGAAAGAAGGCAATTCAGTATGCTGCTGCCGCACTGGCAATTGGCTTAGTGCTTTCTTCTGCGTGGCAGATTGCACTGCAAATCAATCATAGCTATGCTGCATATGGATTGACTCTACTCACTATTGGATTGACGGTATTTACCCGCTGGCATCCTTTATATTTGATCGCACTGGGCGCAGCCCTCGGAATCATGGGATTGATATGAAACTCTCTTCACTTCTTCGTACCTTACTTCATACTTTAATTACCGGCTTAGTGCTATGGTTAGCGCTGACTGCGCAGGCTCAAAACACATACCCAAACAAATCTATTAATTTAGTAGTGCCTTATGGTGCAGGCGGCAGCGCAGATTCTCGGAGCAGACAACTGGCTCAGAAAATGAGTGTCATTCTGAAGCAAGCCATTGTGATTGATAACAAGCCAGGTGCTGGTGGAAATATCGGCACTGAGTTTGTCGCAAGATCCGCCCCAGATGGCTACACCATTGGTATGGGAAACTTTGCCCCAATGGCGGTAAACAAAACGCTTTTCGGGAATTTACGCTACGACCCAGAAACCGCTCTTACCCCTATCATCCTGATAGAAAAGGGTCCGCTAATCCTGGTAGTAAATCCAAATTCGCCATACAAAACCATTCAAGATATTGTTACAGCAGCTAAGGCAAAACCAGGAACCCTGACATTTTCTTCAGGAGGAATCGGCGGTAGCCATCAACTCTCCGCTGAGCTATTTATGCAAAATGCCGGCATTCAAATGATTCATGTACCTTACAAGAGTGGTTCTGCTGCGTTGACTGATTTGATGGCAGGCAACGTCGACATGATGTTTGATCAAATGTACTCTGCAGTCCCCAACATCAGGGCAGATAAACTGCGTCCTATCGCCATCACCAGCAAAAAGAGATCGCCACTCTTTCCGAGCGTGCCTAGTTTTGCAGAGCTTGCTTACCCTAAGGTGGAAGTGCTCAATTGGCAAGGATTTATTGCACCTGCTGGCACACCTAAATCGATTATCGACACATTAAATAAAGCTGCTAATGAGGCGCTGAAAGATCCACAGCTTAGAGAGTTAATGCTCTCTCAAGGAAATGAAATTGGTGGTGGTAGCCCTGCTGATTTTGCAGCCCTCATTAAATCAGAGGCTGCAAAATGGAGTGCCGTAGTCAAGGCTGGAAATATTAAACCCGAGTAAGCTAGATGCGCAAACTTACTTCAGCGCTTGGTAAGTCAGGATACCTAAAAAAGTAAGACCAAGTGAACCAACTAAATGTAAAAACGCAGTGCCTAGCGCCCAACTGACTTCACCACGTTGCATAAAACCGACTACTTCAGCAGAGAAGCTGGAGAAGGTGGTGAGACCTCCCAGAAAACCTGTAATCACGAACAACTTCCATTCGGGGGAGAGGCTTTGATTATTGCCAAAAAAGGCTACGGCAATTCCGACGAAATATCCGCCAACCATATTGGAAATAAAAGTTCCCAATGGCAGAGTTGAGGCAAGGCTGACTGTTACGAGATTAAAGCCCGCTCTTAGTAAAGCACCGAGACCAGCACCACAAAAAATTGCAAAAATAGATAGCCACATATTCGGTATTTATTGGATTGAGAAAGTGAGCATGCTAATGGAGCCCATTTCTACTCCATCAATTAATATCTTAGGGGTCTCACCTTGCTCTTGTAGAGCAAGTACATACAACGCTGGCCAATAGTGCTCAGGCGTTGGGATAGATAAATGCGCGGCATCACCGCACTGCTCCCAATGAATTAAATTGTCGTGATGGTTTGCATGCATCTCCGAAACAAAAAAATCATTGAACTCTCTAGCCCATGGATAAGGTGTTGCGCCCTCCTCCCAATGAATAGTGCGCAAGTTATGCACAACATTACCGCTAGCCAGAATCAAGATATTCTCGTCACGCAAAGGGCGTAATTTTTTAGCAAGCTCGTAATGCTTACTCGCAGACATGGAACCATCTAGACTCAATTGCACTACCGGTACATCTGCGTGTGGATAGAGATATGTCAGAACAGACCAGGCGCCATGATCAATACCCCACTCGTTCTCTTCAAGTACAACGGGGATATCCAACAATTCTTTTACGCGATCTGCCAGTGCAGGACTACCGGGTGCTGGATATTGAATATCAAAGAGGGCTTGCGGAAATCCCCCAAAGTCATGAATAGTTTTAGGTTTAGCCATTGCAGTAACCCACACTCCGCGTGTTACCCAATGTGCCGAGATGACTAAGATGGCATCTGGCCGTTTAAGTGATTTACCAAGATTAGCCCAAGCGGCTGTATAGCGATTGGGTTCAAGGGCGTACATCGGACTGCCATGACCAACAAATACTGCGGGTTGGCGATGGCTAGTCATTACTGCAGATTAGCCGAATACGTAGCCAGTGTGAGCCGCAACCAATGCAAACAAAATGGCTAAGCTAGTAGCAGCTGCCAACATGACGATCAAGGTGATGATTTTCTTATTAACTTCTTCTTTTGACTCTTTATGCCATTCGTTCATGCTAAATCCCTATTAAACACATTATTTGATAGTGCAATTATCCACTATCGGCCGCGGCCAGCCTTGCGCATCATGGCTTTTCCGCCCCCAAAGCCAGCCTGAGGCCTGCCGCCAGGCCCGGATGGGCCTTTTGGGGCTGGTGGACGGGCTACTGGCTTAGCTGCTACGGGCTTAGCGGGGGTTTTTGATTCAGGTTTTTTATCGTCAGTCACTTTTTGCTCCTATAGATATCATATTGCCATGATTACTGACTATTCTATCCAAGCTGTAGCCATTAATGCGATTCCTTTGATTTTCGCTATCACCATTCATGAGGCTGCCCATGGCTATGCGGCCCGTCAATTTGGCGACAATACCGCTTATATGCTCGGGAAAGTGAGCCTTAACCCCATTAAACACATAGATCCGGTGGGCACTATCCTTATTCCCCTACTGTTGATTCTGAGTGGCTCTCCTTTTTTGGTGGGCTATGCCAAGCCAGTACCAGTCAATTTTGGGCGTCTACGTAATCCCCGCATTGACTCTATCTGGGTAGCCTTAGCTGGACCTGGATCCAATTTCATCCAAGCCCTCATTTGGGCCATCTTTTTGATTTCTCTCTATGGTTTTGGCGTGAATGAGCGCTTTCTCTTAGCCGTGGCTCAAGCGGGGATCACCTGGAACCTAGTTTTACTGGTATTTAACCTCTTCCCCCTGCCTCCACTAGATGGTGGTCGCATTCTGGCGAGCTTATTACCAGCAAGACAATCCATCGCCTTCGGAAAACTAGAGCCCTACGGATTCTTTATTGTTTTGGCCCTCGTCTTTACAGGCCTCATTGGCAGCTTTTGGATGGAGCCCTTGACGGCCTTTTTTAAGAGTGTTGTTTACTTTGTCACACTTCCCCTGCAAATGCTTTTCTGAAGTATTCTCAAAATTTGAACGCATTAGTAATAACTCACTGACCTCACTGGAGCTTAACTATGAAACTGAAACATTTGATTTTTGCCGCCATTGCCCCTGCACTAGTCGCCGGAACAGGCATTGCTTATGCGCAATTTAAAAAACCAGAGGACGCCATTAAGTATCGTCAAAGTGCTTTTACTGTGATGGCCAATTCTTTTGGAAAAATTGGTGCAGTTGTTAAAGGCGAAGCACCATTCAATAAAGATGAAGTGGCGAAGAACGCAGCAGTCGTTGCCATGATATCGACCTTGCCATGGCAAGCGTTTGGTCCAGGTACAGAGGGTGGCAATGCACTCCCAGTGGTATGGTCAGATAACGCTAAATTTAAAGCTGCTGGAGAAAAAATGCAGTTAGCTGTTGCTAGCCTCAATACCGCTGCGCAGTCAGGTGATCAAGAAGCAATTAAAAAAGCTTTTGGTGCAGCAGGCGCTACCTGCAAAGGTTGCCATGATGACTTTAAGAAAAAGTAATTACCTAGAGATGAAGTAACCCAGAGTTAGCGCAATAAGGCTGAGCAGCAATAGCGCAAAGCCTCTTTGCAAACTTCCATCCTTGGAAGCATGACCCAAGTCTGCAGAGAGATTCATTTCTGTTTCGCTTGGGTCAATTTCTTTATCGCCCACTAACATGGGCTTAATCAAATTCTCACCTTTGAATTTCTGGTAATAGAAGATTGCACATAAATGCAGCGCAATCAAAATCATTAAGACTGTTTCATTCTGACGATGGATTGAAGTAAGGAGCTCAACTGCTCCACTAGAAATATATTTTGCAAAAGGTCCCTCAAAGGCAATATCGTCATTTGCAAAAAGACCAGTTATCGCTTGAAGACCAACTGAAAAAAGTAAGGCCAAAACAGACAAAGCGCCTAAGGGATTGTGACCAAGCCCCGCTTTAGCTTTACCTCTTAGAAAATGTATTAAACCCTTTGGACTCGGCACAAAATGAATAAATCGAGCATGGTAAGAGCCGACAAAGCCCCATATGATTCTGAAGATAATCAAACTAAGCACGCAGTAACCAGATAGCGCATGCCAACTCATGGCATTGCCACCGATCTTGACAGTGACAAAACTCAAAACAATGCCAGCAAGCAAGAGCCAGTGAAAGAGGCGAATTGGCAAATCCCAAACACGGATGATTTTTTTCATATCTAAAGAATAAATCACTACCCCCTTTAGAATAAGAAAAATTCATGAAAACTAGCCAAGCCTTTAAAACTCTGCTGCTCTATCGTATAGGCGCAACCCTAAGCTATCAAATCATGATGGTCGCAGTAGGTTGGCATATCTATGAAATCACCAATAGTGTCATTTCCCTTGGACTGATTGGTCTTGCGGAGCTGATTCCCTACTTTGTATTAGCTCTCTATGCTGGCCATGCAGTAGATCGCCATTCTCGAAAATGGATCGCTGCGATTGCCTGCATCTTTCATATTGCCGTTGCCTTGTTTCTAGTTGCAATAGCCCTTGACTGGTTGGCGCCGCCCGTTCCCTTGATTTATTCAGCAGTAGCTTTTTTAGGCTTAGCTCGCGCACTATTGCGCCCTTCTTATCAGGCCATCTTTGGACACATTATTCCCCGAGATCAAATGCCGCGCTATACCGCTTATGCATCCTCTGCATTTCAGATTTGCGTTGTAGCTGGACCGGGTTTGGGCGGCCTCATGATTGGACTTGCTGGGCTCGAGTGGACCTATGCCCTCGCTGCATTGAGTGGCGCTATCGGTCTATATGGAGTGAGCTTCATTCGCATCAAACATGAAAAGTCAGAAGGCGTGAGCCATGATTTCTTAAACAGCTTTTTGGAAGGCTTTCATTACGTACGAAAACACGAGCTGATTGTTAGCATCATGCTGCTAGATATGTTTGCCGTGCTATTCGGTGGCGCAGTATCCATACTCCCCGCATTTGTTAAAGAGGTTCTCAACGCTGGTCCCGAAACCTTAGG
The DNA here is from genome assembly GCF_018881735.1 of Polynucleobacter sp. Nonnen-W13. NCBI lineage: Bacteria > Pseudomonadati > Pseudomonadota > Betaproteobacteria > Burkholderiales > Burkholderiaceae > Polynucleobacter > Polynucleobacter sp. Nonnen-W13. The sequence continues at coordinate 575,164 of NZ_JACVPU010000002.1, forward strand.
AATTCTCAGGGCAGCGCCAGCAGCTGGAGCTGTCATTACAGGCCTTTACTTGGCACGTCGACCCTTGCTAGAAGATTCTGGAAGACATTTATTGTTATCAGTCGGCGGCTTTGGGATTGCCATTATTGCCTTTGGACTGTCTAACAATCTTTGGCTTTGCGCACTTTTCTTATTTATTTCCGGTTGCTTTGACTCTATCTCAGTAGTCATCCGTGGCAGCATTATGCAATTGACAACCCCTGATCAAATGCGAGGCAGGATCAGTGCAATCAATGGGATATTTATTGGCTCCTCCAATGAATTGGGGGCGCTTGAGTCTGGAATTGCAGCTAGTCTTATGGGGCTTGTTCCATCCATCATATTTGGTGGAGGTGCAACCTTGCTAGTTGTCTTGCTGACCTACAAACTTGCACCCCAACTCAGAAAACTCAATCTCAAAGATCTAACCTAAAACTGACTTAGTTCATCTTAGTGAATCTTGGGCAAATCTTTTTGAATAATCTTGAGACCTTCGCGTAAAGCCTCCTGGTAGCGCTCTCGCTCCGCCTTCATCGTCTCTGCAGTCCAAGAATAAAAACCTTCACCGGTTTTCATGCCCAGTTTGCCACTAGCGATGCGATCACTTAAGCATTTGGCAATATCTGGGGAGTTATTAAGAGTCGGATAAATCGTTGCACCACCAGCGCCATGCACATCCAATCCCGCATGATCTCTCTGCATTGCAGGCCCTGCAGCGATATAACGAAAGCCAAAGCCAAAACGTACGGCCTTATCGATATCTTCTAAGCTAGCAATACCAGCGTCGACCATGGCAAAGGCTTCGCGCGATAAGGCATGCTGTAGGCGATTTGCCAAGAAGCCTGGCAAATCTTTTTTTACGGTAACGGGAACCATGCCGCAAGCCGTCATCAAACGAGAAAGACTTTCACCCACCATTGGCGAAGTCTTTGCACCATAGACTACTTCTACGCAAGGCACTAGGTGTGCAGGCATGAAAAAATGCAAGCCAATCATCCGTGCAGCTGTTTTTAATCCTGCTGAAATATCGCTGATTGGAAAGCTGGTGCTATTACTCGCCAAGACCGCTTCTGGCTTTGCATATTGCTCTAGCTTGGCAAATAACTCTTGCTTGATATCCAAGCGTTCAGGCACGCACTCGATCACCAAGTCGATTTCTGACCAATCTATTTCTTCCAAGGAGCCGGCTGTCGAGAGTAAATGTAAGCGGTGCTCATACCCAAGCTCAATCATCGTATTGGCAAAGTAATCCGGTAAAAGTGCACGGCGCTCGGTAGTAGGCTCTAGCACCTGAACTGCACAACCCCCGCGCGCGCAAACAGCGGCTACATCAGCACCCATAGTGCCGCCACCAACGATGACGACTTTAGTTTCAGATGGGGTAAATAACATCTCAATTTCTCCTTCAGGGGCAAGATAAGGATCACAAATCCTCTTACAATGCCTTCATTATTCCAATAAAAAAGTAAGTGAGACATGATCCCAGTCAATTCAGTGCTGCAGGTCGGACAATTTCCTGAGGTAATGCAAGCGGCAATTGACCGTCGCATTATCCCGGTGCGCTTTCCCGACCTGAATGCCAATCTACCGTCAGGCTCTTTTGAGAGTATTTTGATTCGCTCAAACACTCAGCTACCCGCCCAGTTACTTGAGAAGCTCCCTACGGTAAAGATGGTGGCTACTTGTGGCGTAGGCTATGACAATTTACCCTTAGACTATCTCAAGGCCAATGGAATCAAGGCCAGCAATACCCCGGGCGTTTTGAATGACGCCGTTTGCGAGCTGGCCATTGGTATGCTCTTCGGCCTATTACGTCGCATTCCTCAGGCGCATGAGTTTGTTAAAAGCTCTGCCTGGTCCAAGGGTTTATTTACCGTCACCACTACTCTTGCCGGCAAACAGGTCGGGATTGCAGGGATGGGTCGCATTGGACAAGATCTGGCAAGGCGCTTGGAGCCCTTTAAGGTTCATTTAGCCTACACCGGACCGACACGCAAAGATCTGCCTTACGAGTATTTTCCCGATCTCCAATCTTTAGCAAGGGCATCTGACATCCTTTTTCTTGCTTGCCCTGCCACCCCCAAAACAGAAAAAATGATCAATGCCGAGGTTCTAAAAGCTTTGGGTCCCCAGGGTTATCTCATTAATATTGCACGCGGTAGCGTAGTGGATGAGGCTGCACTTTTAGTTGCACTGCAGCAAAAATGGATTGCAGGAGCAGCACTCGACGTATTTGAAAATGAACCTAATCCAAACCCAGAGTTCTTAAATATTGATAATGTTCTATTAACTCCGCATATTGGAAGCGCCACTTCCGAAACGCGACAATTAATGACAAATTTAGCAATAGATAATTTAGAAGCTTTCTATAATAAAAAACCACTTCTGACTGAAGTAAAAAATTAAAACGGAGCAAGTATGACAATTACCCTACACCCCTCAACACTTCCTGCGGTGCTCTCGCCTGTATTGACTCCGTTTAAAGATGACGGCAGTCCTGATGCACAAAAATTGCTCAAGCAGTGCCAATGGCTCGAAGCCAATGGTGTTGGCCAAGCAATCTTTGGCACAAATTCTGAAGCCAATTCTATTTCTGCTCCACAAAAAATGGATACGCTAACAGCCCTCATCAAAGGTGGCTTGAACCCTGCCCATATGATGCCTGGTACTGGTGCTACCTCAATTGATGCAACTGTCACGATGACCCGTCATGCAGTTCAACACAAATGTGCTGGCGTGTTGATGTTGCCCCCGTTCTATTACAAAGACGTCACCGATGATGGCCTGTTCGCTTTTTACTCAGAAGTCATCCAAAAAGTAGGTGACGCTGGTTTACAAATTTATATTTACAACATTCCACCAGTTACTAAGATTAATTTAAGTCTCTCTTTATTAGAGCGCCTTGCAAAAGCCTATCCAAAAACAATTGTTGGTATGAAAGATAGTTCTGGTGATTGGGCCTATACAGAATCCGTTATTAAACTCTTGGCTCCCTCCGGTTTCCGCGTTTATGCTGGTAGCGAAGTCTTTCTCATGCGTACCTTGCGCGCTGGTGGTGTTGGCTGCATCTCCGCCACGGCTAACGTAAACCCTAGGGCAATCGCTCAATTAGCAGCCCATTGGCAAGAATCTGATGCAGATCAACACCAAACTGCTCTAGATCAAGTACGCTCCATTTTTGCTCAATATCAAATGATTGCTGGCATGAAAACTGCAGTTGCGCATTACAGTAAGGATTCGGAGTGGTTGCGCGTACGCCCCCCACTCATGCAACTGAGCGCAGACCAGCAAGCAAAGTTATTGGGCGAGCTACAAAAGATTAATTTCAGCATGCCGGGCCTTTAATTTCATAGATGCAAAACAGGAGACAAAAATGAAGCTTATAAAAACAATTGCCATATCTATCACGATGTTTTTCGGTGCTGCACAAGCGCAAAACATTTCCATCGCAACCGGTGGTACTGGTGGCGTTTACTACCCAATGGGTGGTGGTTTAGCCTCAGTTTTATCTAAGCATGTACCAGGAATGTCAGCAACTGCTGAGGTTACAGGTGGCTCGGTCGATAACTTAAAACTCGTTGGCACTGGTAAACCTTACGTTGGTTTCTCAATGGCTGATGCCGCTAAAGATGCTAAAGATGGTGAGGATAAATTCAAGGATAAGCCAGTTGATTTACGCAACTTACTCATACTGTATCCAAACCTCATGCACGTTGCTACCGTCGAATCGACTGGTATTAAAACCATGAAAGATCTCAAAGGTAAGCGCATCAGCACAGGCTCACCAGGAAGTGCTACTGAAGTAATGGCTTTTCGCTTGTTAGAGGCTGCAGGTTTGGATAAAGACAAAGATGTCAAGCGTGAGCGCTTGAGCGTTGCAGAATCTGTCAATGCTGTAAAAGACCGCAAGATTGACGCCTTCTTTTGGGTAGGTGGGTTACCAACTGCTGCTGTTACCGATTTAGCAAACAGTCCTGGTATGAAAATTGTCATGATCGACACTACCGCTGAAGTTCCCGCCATGAATAAAAAATATGGCAATCTTTATTTCCCATCCGTAATTACCAAGCAAACTTATAGCGGCATGGAGAAAGACAATAAAGTTGCAGCGGTTGCCAATCTTTTGGTTGTAAACGCTTCTATGTCTGATGCAGAGGCATACAAAATTGTTAAAGCTATTTTTGATAATCAACTTGAACTTGTCCGCTCACATGCTGAGTACAGAAATATCAAGCTAGAGAACCAAAAAGCGAATGCCTCACCAATTGCTTATCATCCAGGCGCTTTAAAGTACTTTAAAGAAAAAGGTGTCAAAGTAAACTAAGCCATATCGGGGTGAGTTAATCTCACCCCTTCTGCTTTAAAGCCATACCTAAATATAAAAATAGATTGATTAAGACATGAATCAAAATGTAATTGATAACGAAACCCAAGAAAAATTAGATGCCTTCATTAAGCAAGAAGAGGGTGACTCTAATGACTACAAAGGTCTACTGGCCATATTCATCACGCTAGTAGCAATAGGTATGTCTTTATTTCATTTATATGCAGCCTACTCGATTGTTCCAACGCATCAGCTCAGAGTCATTCACGTTGCCCTAGTCTTGTTTTTAGTGTTCCTGAGCTTTCCTATTGCCGCTCGTTTTAAAAATCAGTTGAAGTTTTGGGATGTTTTATTTGCCATAGGCTCAGTTGCCATAGGCTATTACATTCTGGCCGGCGGCGATGGACTCATGGACAGAAATACTGCCCCAAATTCTACTGACGTCATGGTTGGTATTGCGCTCATCCTACTCATTCTAGAGAGTGTGAGAAGAACTAATGGCATGGTGCTCGTCACCGTTACAGTGCTTTTCTTGCTCTATGCCTTCTTTGGTAACTACCTTCCGGCTCCATGGACTCACAAAGGCTATGACTTAGATCGGCTCGTGGGTTATATGTACATGAGTCTTGAGGGCATCTATGGCACTGCAGTCGACGTCTCTGCAACCCTGATTATTCTTTTCACTATCTTTGGCGCCTTTTTACAATTTACTGGTGCGGGAAAATTCTTCATCGACTTCTCTTTTGCCGCAATGGGCGGAAAATCATCTGGGGTGGGAAGAACGATTGTCTTGTCCTCCTTCCTCATGGGTGGCCCATCAGGATCCGGTGTGGCAACTACCGTTACAGTTGGCTCTGTAGCTGCACCTATGCTTGATAAAGTAGGTTACGAAAAAAATGCCGCAGGTGGTCTTTTGGCTGCAGGCGGACTTGGTGCGATCATCTCACCACCGGTATTAGGAGCGGCCGCCTTTCTGATTGCTGACTTCCTCAAAATCTCCTACTTGGATGTGTTGCTCATGGCAACGATCCCCACGATTCTGTTCTACCTTGGCTTGTTTGTCATGGTTGAAATCGACGTACGTAAGTACGGCATGAAAAATATTCACTTTCCATCTGCAGAAAGTGCCTGGCAGTTAACTAAAAAATACTGGTTTCATTTTTTCTCTTTGATTTCTATTGTAGTTTTTATGATGTTTGGCTTCTCGCCAGTGATGTCAGTCTTTTGGGCTACCGTTGTTTCTGCGCTATCTAGTATGTTGCGCGAAGATACCGCAATCATTCCATGGGCTTGGTTTAAAGGTAAAGAACCGATACTCTCTGGTCTTTACAATTCCAGTTTATCGAAGGCACTCTCGTCTGGCTCTACAGGCGTATTAGCGATTGCAGCAACGTGTGCGGGTGCAGGCCTCATCGTTGGTACCGTTACCCTCACTGGCTTAGGTCTCAAATTTAGCTCTATCGTGATTCAATATGCGGGAGGCTCATTGCTGCTAACAGCCATTTTTACAGCATTGATTGTGTGGATCGTTGGCCTCGCGGTACCAGTTACCGCCTCTTATATTATTTGTGCTGTGATCGCTGCGCCGGCACTCATTAACTTAGGTGTGCCTGCATTTGCTGCGCACATGTTCATCTTCTATTACGCCGTACTTTCTGAGGTCTCGCCCCCAACAGCTTTATCTCCATTTGCTGCAGCTGCAATTTGTAAAGGCAATCCTTATAGAACCACTTTACAAACCTGGAAATACGTTGCTCCTGCAATTTTGGTGCCGTTTATGTTTGTCCTCGATAAATCAGGTGTGAGCTTGCTCCTGATGGGATCTACCAGCGCTCTAGAGCAAGCCGACTGGACACAGATTGCATGGATTTCATTTACTGCGGTAGTTGGCATCATTTGTTTAGCCGGCGGCTTACAAGGTTGGTTTATTGAAAAAACCAAAGTATTTGAGCGCGTGATCATGGTGATCTCTGGGGTGGCTTTAGCCTATCCCTCCACGGAAGCTGATCTCATTGGTTTTGTTGGATTTGCTTTGGTACTCATCACCCAACTCATGACCCACTACAAACTCAATCCTAAATCCACCTGAACACATTTAAGTAGTTCAAGATCATAAAAAATCCCGCCTCTTGAGCGGGATTTTTTATTACCGTGTATTTCAATACATTAAATAATCTTCGTCCAAGCAGCCTTACCAGCATATTTTTTAACAGCAGTTTCATCAAACTCAAATCCTAAGCCTGGTGTCTTATGTAAGATCAAATCGCCATTCTTGAAGGTGAGCTGCTGATTGATCAATCTACGGAAATTCAAGACCTGATCATCCAAGAAGAATTCCACAAAACGCGCATTTGGCGTTGCTGCCACTAAAGGAGCGTGCAGATCATGCATCCAATGTGGGCAAACAATCACTCCCTTTAAATCCGCATAAGCAGAAATACGACGCCACTCCGTAATGCCGCCACAGACTGCCGCATCAGACTGCAAAATAGCAACGCCACCAGCTTCAATTAGCTCCCTAAAACGCCAGCGTCCTGCCTCCATCTCACCGGTAGCAACATTGATCTTAGTCTGACGGGCCAGAGCTGCATGCAGATCAATCGCATCTGGGGAAAATGGCTCTTCGATCCAATAGGGGTTGTAAGCCTCAAAGCGACGAACGTATTCAAGTGCAGTCGGTAGATCACGCCAGGCATTGTTAGCATCTAAAGTCAGCAAAACATCCTCACCTACGGCCTTACGAGCAGCTTTAACCCGTGCCTCCTCTTCTCTTGGAGATAAGCGCCCTACTTTCATTTTGACAGCCTTAAAACCTTTTTTTACATAAGACTCCATTTCTTTCCCCAACATGGCGGGCGTTTTACCATCAAGGTAGTAGCCACCGCTAGCATAGGCTGGGACGCGATCATCGACAACTGATCCTAGGTATTGATGAAGGGGCAATTTCGCAGCACGCGCATTTAAGTCCCAAAGGGCGGTATCGAGGATGGAGATGCCACGCATCACTGCGCCGGCACGCCCTTGCAAAATAGACTCGTTATACATATCCATCCACAGACCTTCGCTGCGATGACTATTTTGACCAATCAGTTTTGGGGCTAGTAATTGCTCAACGGCAATCTTGGCAATATCTCCACCCGCACTGCCGACATAGCAAAATCCAATACCCTCATTACCATCCTTGCCCCGTACTTTAACCAAGCAATAATGCCGCTCTGAAACCGTTCGAGTGGAAAAGGAGGTGACCTTATCTAGAGGCACGGCTACTGCAGCAACTAATACAGATTCAATAATGGGCATGAAGATTCCTTTAACGAAAAATTGATTGTATCTACAACTTTTGCCACTTTCCTTGACCAACTTCAACAGAAAATTGCTGCACTACAACATAAAAAACGGGGAGCTTGGCAACAATATTGGATAATTGAGCGGTGAAAAAAATAGCTGGCCAATTACCTTACTTATTGAGAAACGTCATCAGTGTTGTTGGACTCTCTCTGATAGTACTTAGTTCAAGCGCGCAAGCACAACCAGCCAGTCAAACAAGTCCGGCTAGCAAAACCCCTCAGATAAAACAAAAAGCTGCCAGCACTAGTGCTAAGCAGGCCGGCATTCAGCTCAAAGACAATTCGCTTAATCGCTCTAGCAAAAGTATGAACTTAAATCCTGAATTATTTAAACGGATTGAGAGCACATACAACAATGAAAGCGGCGCGAATCTGGACTATCGCGTACAGCGCGGTTGCCTACGTCGTAGCTTTAACGAGGAGAATCTTCCAGCTAGTCTGGGCGTGGACAATCGAGAATTCAATGAGTTCTTCAAATCTCAAACTAAAGGTTTTTTTAATCGAATGCGGGGCAATTGCATTCCTTATGCATTGGCTTTGGGTAACCGTAACCGCTTCGAATCCTTAAGCATAATGAATGGCCCGATACAGGATGTGAAGACTGAGATTTGGACTTTTACGCCATCAGCAGCGGGCAACTTTTTAGTTCAGCAAGACTACCTTAGAGATGAGTCCAAGCGCTTTACGGAAATCCAATTGCCCTTGAGCGCTGTTTTATATGACCCCAAAAAAGTGGGCGATAAATTACCCGTTGAACTGGTTTGGGAGCTGAACTCTATCATCAAACAAATTTACCCCGAAGAAAATAATGCGCTTGAAAATACCAATAGCATTGTTCGTCTGATTGTGGACTTTGGTGATAAGGAACGCTGGGCTCAAATTTGGGCAGTGGAAATTATTGAACCGTCCTCTAGTGAAGTATTTGCCAGCGCTTTTTGGGTCGAAAGAAGTGACATCCCAGGAGGCTTTTATACTTCCAGCGGTGAATCGATTGAGCGTACTTTCTGGACCAACCCCCTGAGCTATCGACGTATCTCCCGCGGGGTTGGCAGTGTTAGAGCATCCAGTAAAAAAGTTGCGCCTCCCAAGAACGGCAGTGCTACTGCTCCTAAACAAAGATATCGCACCCATATGGGCATTGATTATTCGGCGCCAATTGGAACGCCAATCTTTAGTGTGGCTACAGGCAAAGTAGTGCATTTGGGCTATAGCGGCGCGTTTGGCAACCTCATCATTCTTGAGCATCCCGGTAACTACCGCACCTACTATGCCCACTTGAGCGGCTACAACGCTGAGCTAGAGGTGGGCAATGAAGTACGGCGTGGTCTTGAGATTGGCTATGTCGGATCGACTGGACGCTCCACAGGCCCCCATCTCCATTTTGAATTGAGAAAGGATGGGGTCTATGTTGATCCCTATGCAGTCAAAACCCAGCTGGATTTGTGGAATATGCGCGATAGCGATAGTGGATTGCTCACTCGAGAAATTCTATTGCTGGGTTCGCCACCCATGAATTAGGAGATGCAAATCAGTAATTGAAAGGGGCCCATAAGGCCCCTTTATTTTTTTATGCTGAGGTATTAACCAAGCACCAATACTGGTATCTTGGAATGCACAATCACCTCGTGCGTTTCGCTTCCCAATAAGACGCTCTTAATACCAGTACGCTTGTGTGAGGCCATCACAATCACATCAGCCTTGGATTTCTTAGCAGCATCCAAAATACCCTCTGATAAATTGCTATTAGGGATATGAAGAGTACCTGCTTTTACACTGGCGCCCAATAAAAGAGAGGCCTTTTTAAAGACATCTTTGGCGTAAGCCTCGCAGACCTTCTTATGGTCTTTTTGAGAAATTCCGTAACCCATCGAGCTATCGGAATACACCATCGGCGGCATTGGATCAGAAACATAAACCAATGTCACGGCAGCTTTATCGGCCTTTGCAAGCTCAGCTACCTTTTTTAAGGACTTTTTACTCACATCTGAACCATCCACTGGTACTAATAAATGCTTGAACATATTGACTCCTGTTAAATTAACCCTAATACCTTTCATTCCATCATAATCTTTATTGCTCAACTGTAAAAGCATAAAAAGGAAACTAAATTGCTCAAGTACTTTGCAGTGTATTTTTCGTTTCTAGTGACACTGATCATCATCGATTTAATTTGGCTTCTTGGCATCGCCAGGAACCTCTATCGTGACGAGATGGGATCCCTCATGGCCAGCGAGCCAAAATTGTGGGCAGGACTGGCTTTTTATCTCTTATACGCACTTGGGGCATCGATTTTCGTGATCTTTCCAGCGATTTCAAAACAGTCTTGGGTATACGCAGCGCAGTATGGGGTCTTATTTGGCTTCTTTTGTTATATGACTTACGATCTCACCAATCTTGCAGTGATTCGTGACTTTCCCATGCGCTTAGCATTTGTAGACATTGCCTGGGGATCTGCTGTTACCGCACTATCGGCGACTATCGCCTACTGGGTAGGCAATCGGATAGCTTAAGAGCCTATCGCATATGCGTTTTTTTCACCCCAAACTACTCGACTCCCTGAAGGGCTATAACGGCGCCCTGTTAAGTAAAGATATATTGGCAGGCATCACGGTTGGGGTAGTTGCACTACCTTTAGCAATGGCATTTGCGATTGCCAGCGGACTCAAACCAGAAGCAGGTATCTTTACTGCAATCATTGCCGGCGGATTCATTTCCATCTTAGGCGGCAGTCGTGTGCAAATTGGCGGGCCAGCTGGCGCATTCATTGTCATTGTTTACGGCATTATTGAGCACTACGGCCTTGCCAACTTACTCCTAGCAACCGTCATGTCTGGGATATTTTTATTTCTCATGGGGCTCTTTCGGCTAGGGACATTAATTCGCTTTATTCCAGTAGCAGTCATTATTGGTTTTACCAACGGCATCGCTGTACTGATTGGACTATCTCAAGTAAAAGAATTTTTTGGTCTTCAAATTACTAAGATGCCTGCTGAGTTTTTTCAAGCAGTCCAAACTCTGTATGCTGCTGCAGACACTATTAATCCTATCGCTTTGATGTTGTCGATCGGAACCCTCACCTTTCTGATTGTTTGGCGAGTGTTTCAAAAACAGTTGGGCTATCTTAAGCACCTCCCAGGAACTGTCATGGCTATGGCTACGGCTACCATAGTAACAAGCGTACTCAATCTTCCAGTAGACACCATTGGCAGTCGTTTTGGCGGCATTCCCTCTGGTCTACCTAGCTTTGAATGGATCCCCATTAGCTGGGGTACCGCTCAATTTGTCATTGCACCTGCCATTACTCTTGCCCTACTTGGGGCGATTGAATCACTGTTATGCGCCCGGATTGCTGATGGGCTGATTCATGATCGTCACGACTCCAATCAAGAGCTAATGGCTCAAGGCGTTGCCAATGTAGTCACTCCATTCTTTGGTGGCATGCCAGCCACAGGAACTATTGCTAGAACGGTGACCAATATACAAAGCGGAGGAAGCACCCCAATTGCCGGGGTTGTTCACTCGGCAACCTTGCTGGTGATTATTTTATTTGGAGCACCACTAGCAAAAAATATTCCTCTAGCAAGCCTCGCTGCCATCCTCATGTTTGTTGCCTGGAATATGGGCGAGTGGAGAAAGTTTGCAGACCTCAAGCAATTTCGCCTGCCTTATCGCTTAACGATGTTGAGTGTATTTGTTCTGACCATCGTGCTAGATCTCACTATCGCAATACAAGTAGGCTTGCTGCTTGCTTTCGTCACTTTCATTTATCGCATCTCCAGTTTGTCACGCTATGAACCGGTCAATCTCGCCGATTTTCCAGAGCTAAAGCAGCATCAGGGAAGGATTGCTGTATTCAGAATTTATGGCGCCATCTTTTTCGGCGCAGTCAAAATTCTGGAGAACATTGAAAACGAATTGCCCTCACAAGTATTGATTCTTGACCTTAAGAACGTGATCTACATCGATGTTTCTGGTATGGACGCTGTACTTGAACTTGAAACAGTTTGTAAAAATCGGAATATCAAACTCATCATTTGTGGTCTAGCACATCAACCCTACGAGATGGCCACTCGAGCAGGCCTCTTAGAGCGTCTGCCTGTGGATTGCATCTATCCAGACCTACAGCAGGGCACTGCTAGAGCAATCAGTCAATCCCATTAACTGATACAGAAACCGCCTTTCAGTAAAGCGTCCGGCAAATACCAGGCACGATAAAGTCCAAATAGAGCGGCTGACAACAAAAGACCTGCAGCGATGTATCTCACCACAGCATATTGACTAAGTTGTGTCAGGGCTGCTGAAAATTTTGAAATCAACAATAGATTTGGCAAGGTGCCTAAACCAAATGCCAGCATTAGCGCTGCACCCGTTAAGACATCTCCCGATAAAAAAGCGAGCGGCAAAACACTATAGACCAAACCACAGGGAACCAGACCCCATATCATCCCACTAAACCAGCGAGATGAACGACCCGTGAAGCCCCCTAAATATTGAGCCCAATAAGCGGCCATTCGTGCACCAAGCCACTTGCCAAACAATGGAGAGCCATTTGGTCTTGGACGCAGTAGACGTAAACCCATTAGCAATAAAATAAGTGATGTAATGGCAAACAAAGGGCGCTGAATGGGTACAAAATTTTGCTGCCAAAGAACTGCGCCAGACCAAGCAGCCAAGGCGCCGAGTAAAACATAGGTCATTAAACGACCCGCATGCATGATGATCTGAAGATAAAACAGCTCGGACTTGCTTTGCAATGGAATGTAGTTTTCTCCATTGGAGCTACCTTGACGCTCAACTGCGGCAGCAATACCGCCACACATCAAAGCGCAGTGCCACCCACTAACTAGAGCGCCCAAGAAGACCGCCAACAGAAGACTGGCAGTCAGCATTCGCGAGAAATATTAAAATTGCACATTATCCGAGTAGAATAAACCGATCTGGTAAATGATCTAATATGAATTACACCAACTCAGATGTCCCCAGCGGCAAATGCTCGGTCTGTGTACTGGGGCAGTTTTGCTTGCCCGTGGGAATTAGCCAATCTGATATTGCCAAGATTGATACCCTCGTCAAAGAGCGGGTTCACCTACAAAAAGGTGAAAGCCTTTACCGTCACGGTGACCCACTATCTGCGGTCTACAGCATTCGTTTTGGCACCCTCAAGACCGAGTATGGTTTAGAGGATGGTCGTCAACAAGTGATTGGCTTTCATCTACCCGGTGAGATCTTAGGGCTTGATGGTATCGGTGAAGGTAGCTATCAATCTGAAGCGATTGCCCTAGAAGAGAGCGAGGTTTGCATTATTCGCTATGAGGCATTTGAGGATTTGGCACTGCAAATTCCGGCACTGCAAAAGCAATTTCACCGTATTTTGAGCCGTGAACTCACACAAGATCAACGTCACCTACTCTCACTCGGTAGTTTGCGTGCTGAGGAGCGTTTAGCAAGCTTTCTGCTCAATCTTTCTCAACGTCTGGCTGCACGAGGCTATCTCAATAATGAATTTGATTTGCGCATGAGTCGCGTAGAAATTGGCAGCTATCTTGGGATTCAGATTGAAACGGTCAGCCGAATGCTCTCACGCTTTGCAGAATCAGGACTTATTCAAATTAAACAACGTCATATCAAACTCATTGACATGGACGGACTGCATGAACTGGCAGGCACCCCAAACCCTGAACGCACAGTTCAGATCAAACCTTGTATCTAGTTAAAGCCTATATCAAACTTTTATCCGAGCCCTTAGCATCAGCATGAATTCCCGGAAGAATATAGGCTGTCAGGGCACTCGAAAATGAGCAAAAGATCCAAATAACAAAAAATCCGATAGTGTAAATACCTTCATCAGAGATATTGGGGTGATGACCAAAAAATAATATCTCAGCAGGATGCACAATGCTAAAGAGGAGGCCTTCGGCCAAGATAGAAACCAAGAATGAAGGCCACATAATCCAGATGAATAGGCGGTACTTCATTTGCGGTCCTGCTCCACTTTAAGCTGCTCCACTTTGAGTCCACGCTTCACCACACCATCTCGTACTGGCTTATCTGAGTAGAGATTGACCGCCAAATAAATAGTAATCACACATCCAATGGCAGCAACTGCTGGACCACTAATCAGCAGCCAAGGCCAAAGCTGTTTAAACCAAGGCTTATTCGCTTCATGTTCTGACATACTTTGCCTCTCTCTATCTATCGCTATATAGCTTAGCGGGGAATAATAAAACTAGATTTTTCATCGCGCGTCCTGATAATCAACTCGCTACCAGATAGCTCTTGACCAATGACATCAAAGTAAATTGGGTAATTACCAGACTCATGCGCACCTACAGTAGTACTTACTTTAATCGGAATCAAAAGATTACTGGCTGGCCCTACCGCAACCTCCGTAAGCAACTCTCCCTGAGAATTAAGTATTCTTAAATCCGATAGGCCACTTGCCTTGAGCTGTACATTCATCTTATTTTCTGATGCATTCATGATCTGAATACGGTAAATATTTTCAATACGGACACCATCCACTTCGCGAGCCAATGCTCCACGATCACGCATGACATCAACCCTTAAGGGATTTCGGGTCAGCAATGAGATCAAGAAGGCACTGGTAAGTACAGCAATAAAAGCGATGTAGATCAAAACACGTGGTCGTAAGATATGACGTAGTGCATTTTGATTGGTTTCTTTTTCTTCAATGGCTCGCTCGGTTGTATACCGAATCAAGCCTTTTGGATAATCCACTTTTTCCATTACTTGATCACAAGCATCAATACAGGCGCCACATCCAATACACATGTATTGCAGGCCATCTCGGATGTCAATGCCGGTTGGGCAGACTTGCACACAAATACTGCAATCTACGCAATCACCTAGACCCAGAGTTGTATGATCTGCTGACTTGTTACGGCTACCCCGTGGCTCACCCCGAACCTTATCGTAGGTGACCAAGAAAGTATCTTTGTCTACCATCACACTTTGGAAGCGTGCATATGGACACATATATTTACACACTTGCTCGCGCATGAAGCCCGCATTACCCCAGGTTGCAAAGCTATAAAAACACAACCAAAAGGTTTGCCATGGTCCCAAAGAAAGATGCAAGATGGAGGTGCTGAGGGTTTCAATTGGAGTGAAATAGCCAATAAAAGTAAAACCAGTCCAAAAAGCAATCAAGAACCACAGGAAATGCTTAGTAATTTTGAGGCGCCACTTACGAATACCCCAAGGCCATTCTTCACCGTCTAAGCGAATCCGCGCAAAACGATCGCCTTCAACCTTACGCTCGATCCACATAAAAATTTCGGTATAGACCGTTTGGGGACAAGCGTAGCCACAAAATAATCGACCCGCAATCGCCGTGAATAAAAAGAGAGCTAAGGCAGAGAGAATTAACAGGAGCGTGAGATAAATGACATCCTGTGGCCACAGCACGAGACCGAAGATATAAAACTTACGCTGAATTAAATCAAAGAGTACTGCTTGACGATCATTCCAGCTAATCCAAGGCAGACCATAAAACAATAATTGCGTTGCAAATACTAAGATGAGACGCCAGCGAGCAAATAAGCCACTAACAGATCGTGGGTAAATCTTTCGCCGGATCTCGTAAAGAGATTGCTCAATCACATCTATCGGAATAGGCTTGCCTACCGGCGAATGATCTGACACTGATTACTTAGCTGCAGCCGTCTTGTTATTGGACAAACCCCAAACATAAGCCGTCAAAAGATGAATTTTTTCAGGGCTCAACACTTTATCTTGAGACGGCATCATAGCCATGCGGCCTTTAGTGAGAGTCTCCACTATGGTTGCCTCTGATCCACCATATAGCCATGTCTTATCAGTTAGGTTAGGTGCTCCCATGGCAATATTGCCTTTACCCTCCACACCATGACAAGCCACGCAATTCGATTTAAATAATTCTGCGCTACGAGCGACTTTTGTATCGTCAGCAGGTAGACCAGATAAGCTTCGAACATAGTTGGCTAAATCTACAATCTGCGCAGCCTCGAGATGTCCATATGCAGGCATCACTCCATTACGTCCATTAATGAGAGTCGTCTTAATATTTTCTGGGGAACCGCCATAGAGCCAATCTCCATCGGTCAAATTCGGGAAGCCCTTGGCACCGCCTGCATCTGAACCATGGCACTGAGCACAGGAGTTTAAAAATAAACGCTGACCCATTTGACGTGCCTTGGGATCTGCAGCAACTTCCTCAATATCCATCTTCACGTATTTAGCGTATACAGGCTTTAACTCATCATTTGCCTCTGTCATTGAACTCATTAAAGCGCCGTCAGTGGTGTAGCCAACTACTCCTGGGAATGAACCCAAACCCGGGAACAAAACGAGGTAGACCAAAGCAAAGATGCAAGAAAGTAAGAACATCCACGCCCACCAGCGTGGCAATGGATTATTGAGTTCGCGCAAATCGCCATCCCAAACATGACCCGTATCGGCTACTGCACCGTCTGCTGTATGGATTACCTTGGCTTTACGTTGTGAAGCTAGAAGCCAAATACACCAAACAATACCGACTAATGAAACTAGCGCAATGTAATTACTCCAACCGCTATTAAAAAAGTCACTCATGATTTGTCCTTACTAAATTCATCTGGGAGATCAAATGGCAGTTCGGCTGATTCTTCATTGGCAGACTTTCTACCTGGAGACCAAGCCCACCAAACAATCCCTACAAAAAACGCGAGTCCAATGAGGGTAGAAAAAGCGGAGAGGTAAGCGGCAATCTGTTCCATTTGATTTATTTCGCAACAACTTCATCAACCATGATGTAGCGACGATTGATACCTAAACCTTGAAGGTAGGCAATCAAAGCATCCTCTTCAGTCTTGCCTTCTAATTCCTTAGGGGCTTCTGCAATCATGTCATCAGTGTAAGGAACACCCAAACGGCGCATTGCCACCATATGAGCCTGAATCGAGGAAGCGTCGGCAGCACTCTTCTGTAACCAAGGATATCCAGGCATATTGGACTCGGGAACTACATCACGCGGGTTACGTAAGTGGATGCGATGCCAATCATCGGAGTAACGAGCACCAACCCGAGCCAAGTCAGGACCTGTACGTTTACTACCCCATAAGAAAGGATGGTCAAATACTGATTCGCCAGCCAAAGAGTAAGGGCCATAACGCTCAACCTCTGAGCGTAATGTACGGATCTGCTGCGAGTGACAGCCAACACAACCTTCACGCTGGTAGATATCGCGGCCAGCCAAACGTAATGCTGTGTATGGTGCTACACCAGGGCTTGGTTCAGTTGTTGTGTGCTGAAAAAATAGCGGAACAATTTGCACTAAACCAGCAATCGACACCACAACGATGGTGGCAATAATTAACCAACCAACATTTTTTTCAAGCGTTCCGTGGGAAAATAATTTATTTTCACTAGACATTTTTCTTCCCCTTAGTGAGCAGTTACAGAAGTTTGCGGAATAGGGGCATTGACGAATGCTTTACCAACCACTGTCCTATAAACGTTATATGCCATTAAGAACATACCGCTTAAGTAACAGAGGCCGCCCAACAAACGAATCACATAGAAAGGATAGGTTGCTTTTACGGACTCAACAAAGCTGTAAGTTAATGTGCCATCTGGTTCAAATGCTCTCCACATCAAACCTTGCATTACTCCAGCAATCCACATGGCAGCGATATAAAGAACCACACCGATCGTAGCGATCCAGAAGTGCACCTCAATTAAGCGGGTGCTATACATGTCTTTCTGTCCAACTAAACGGGGAATCAGGTAGTACAGGGAACCAATTGTAATCATGGCAACCCACCCGAGGGCACCTGAGTGAACGTGGCCAATAGTCCAGTCGGTGTAATGCGACAAGCTATTGACAGTCTTGATAGACATCATTGAACCCTCAAACGTAGACATACCGTAGAAAGACAATGCCACTACCAAGAATTTCAAAATCGGATCGGTGCGCAATTTAAACCAAGCGCCAGACAAAGTCATGATGCCGTTGATCATGCCGCCCCATGATGGAGCCAGTAGAATAATTGAGAACACTGTTCCAAGGGACTGTGTCCAGTCAGGCAAGGACGTGTGCTGTAAATGATGGGGACCTGCCCACATATAGGTAAAGTTCAAAGCCCAGAAGTGGACGATGGATAAGCGATACGAATAGATTGGGCGCTCTGCTTGCTTAGGAATGAAGTAATACATCATGCCCAAGAAACTAGTGGTTAAGAAAAAGCCAACTGCATTGTGGCCATACCACCACTGCACCATAGCATCCTGCACACCAGCATATGCGGAATAGGATTTCCACATACTTGCTGGCATTTCTAAATTGTTAAAAATATGCAAAATGGCTATCGTCAGGATATACGCGCCAAAGAACCAATTAGAAACATAAATATGTTTGGTTTTGCGCTTCATGATGGTGCCAAAAAACACCACAGCATAGGCAACCCAAACCAAGGTGATCAGGATATCAATTGGCCACTCTAGCTCTGCGTACTCTTTAGAAGTTGAAATACCCAACGGCAAGGTTACTGCTGCCATCACAATCACAGCCTGCCAACCCCAAAAGGTAAAAGCCGCTAGTTTGTCGCAAAAGAGTCTAGCCTGGCATGTGCGCTGCACGATGTAATAAGACGTCGCAAATAAGGCCGACCCACCGAATGCAAAAATGACTGCATTGGTATGTAATGGTCGTAAGCGGCCATAGCTTAACCAAGGAATATTAAAAGTGATATCTGGCCAAATTAGCTGAGCAGCAAGGACAACTCCCACGAGCATACCCACAATTCCCCAAAGCACCGTAACGATGGCAAATTGGCTGACAACCTTGTAATTGAAGGTATCTTGATTGCTCCCCACGGTAAGTCCCATGGTTTCTCCTTTTTTGTGACCCAGCAGCGACATAATTCAAATAGACTGAAGTCATTATCAAAGTAAGCCTCATGGGGCGTTTTGATCTATGTCAAAAAGGATGCCTGCATTTAGGCATCCTGCAACTCGAATGAGGTGCTTGTACTACCTAAGTACTTAAAAAATAGAGTTATTTTTTATAGTGATCACTTATATTCTTGGATTTAGGCGTATCGTCATCCATCAAAATTGCTTCCCCTGGGCCCTCAAGATCATCAAATTGACCTGCCTTCACAGACCAAAAGAAAATCCAAGCCAAGAGGCCGATCAACAGCAAGGAAATAGGAATTAATAGAAAAAGGCTTTCCATACCTCTAGTCTAGGCCTTTCTGAGGCGCCAGGCGTTTAATGTGACGGCCAAGGAGGATAGAGACATACCAATACCAGCAACCCAAGGGTTGACCCACCCCATCATCGCCACTGGAATGGCCAGCAAGTTATAGGCCAGCGCCCAAATCAAGTTTTCTTTAATCACTCGCTGCGTTTTATCAGCCAGCAGTAGCGATTGGGCTAAAGGAGCTAAGGAGTTTGCAGTCAAGATCGCATCCGCACCCGCTGTAGCGAGGGGTGCACCCGCTCCGACCGCAATAGAAACATCCGCTCGCGCCAATAAAGGGGCATCGTTAATACCATCACCAATTGCCCAAACAACCCGATCCTTTTTTTGCAGGCTCACAATATAGCGATATTTATCTTCTGGAGAGCACGCACCTTTAAACCGATCGATACCAACATGGTGCGCCCACCATGCCACCGTCACTTCATCATCCCCTGAAACTAAATGGACCGCAATCTTGCGAGACCTCGCTGCAGTTAATAACTTTTCTAATCCCGCTCTTGGAGTATCTAAGAATAGAAAGCTTGCAATCAACCCCTGGTCATCTGCTAGATGTACTTGCCCATATTGACCGTCTTGCGCAATCTGCTGAGCACCCACCCACGCAGCACTTCCCAGTCGATAAACACCCGAGCTCAGGCCTTTGCCTAATTGATTAATCACTGCCTCAGGCAAGGTGCTGAGCGAAAGATTGTCAGCTTCTGCAGCACGCAATAGTGATAGCGCAAGAGGATGTTTTTGACCTGCCTCCATGGACGCAGCAATTTTCAATGCATCTACTCGAGAAAAATCTGAGCGGGCAACTAGGACTTCTTGTAATTCTGGTTGACCCATAGTGAGAGTGCCAGTTTTGTCCAGCACTAAATCCGTCGCTTTGACCAAACCTTCGAGTACATGACCGCGCACAATCAACACACCGAGTTTTGTTACGGCGCCCTGGGCTGCAGCCATCGCCGTCGGTAAGGCTAGAGATAGGGCGCAAGGGCAACTAGCAACCAGCACAGAGACCAAAACAGTCCAAGCCCTACTCGGGTCGACGTAGTACCAAATTGCTGAAGATAAAAAAGCAACCATCAACAGAAGACCTACAAAATACCCAGCCCACTTTTCTGCGAGACTGACCATGACAGGCTTCGCTTGCAGTGCCTGATCAAGTAATGAAGCAATACCTGCAATACGAGTAGATTGGCCTACAGCGTCGATTCTGATCAATACGGGATTAAGAATATTGTGCGTACCTGCATATACTCGATCACCAATCTTCTTATCAATCGGCTTGGACTCACCAGTAAGCAGTGACTCATCTAAAGAGCTCTCAGACTCAATCAAAACTCCGTCAGCTGGAACCACATCACCTGGAGGAACACGAATCACTTCACCAGGGTTACAGCGAACCACTGGAACAATTTCAACCTGCAAAGATGTTGGATAGCTCGACACTCGCTCACATGTAGCGGGCAATTGTTTTGCCAAAGCCTCTGCCCCACCTTGAGCATCTTGTCGTGCCAATAACTCTACATAGCGTGCCGCCAAAATAAAGGCAACAAACATGGTGATGGAATCAAAATAGCCTTGACCTGAGCCTGTTACGAGATTTACGGTGCCCGCACTAAATGCTAGGGCTAGAGCCAAAGCAATTGGCACATCCATACCCAACATATGCGTTTGCCGAAACGAAGCAACACTCCTCCAGGCTGCCTGGAAAATCGGGCCAGCTGAATAAGTCATCACTGGAACCGTGAGAATCCAGCTAGTCCAGCCCAAAAGCAGGTCATATTCCACCGCAATATCACTATCACCAACATAGCTTGGCCAGGCATACATCATGACTTGCATCATGCCTAGTAATGCAACCCCCAGTCTAGTAAGTAATTGCCGACGTTCTTTTTTAGATCTCTCAATGGAGAGTGAGGGCTCAAAAGGCCACGCCTCGTAACCAATGCGTTCTATCTCAAAGAGTAAGCGAGCAAGACTGGTTTTCTCAGGTGAAAATTCCACCTTGACCTTTTGACTTACGTAGTTAATCTGCACTTCTTTGACACCAGGCATACGTCGTAGGTGCTGCTCGCATAACCACACACAAGCAGCACAGCGAATCTTCTCTAATCGTAGAGTAGTCTCTAAATCAGACCCATCACCACTAGGCCGAGTATATCTACCGAGCAAAGAAGGATCATCGTATGGAGTCAGACTGTTAGGAATTTTACTGGAAGCAAGATAGGCTGCTGGCTTATCGCTTGACTGTGCGCGGCGTACATAGAATACCTCTAGCCCTTCACCATGAATCGTTTGCGCAATTGCCATACATCCAGCGCAACAGAATTTTCTATGGACACCAGCAAGCTCAAGCTCATAAGAATCATTTGGAAGAATAAAGCTGCCACAGTGATAACAGCTATTACTTGGCAAGCTAGGGCTCATGAATAAATCATGACTTACGGGCGATAGACCCACTCGCCCAGCCATTACGACGCTCATAGAGCACAAACAGAACACCCCAAACTACCACTGCAGCATAGGCCCAGACCCAAGATATTTGTGAGGCACGCGAGCCTGTTAAGTCAAGGACAAAACCAAAGATAGCGGGGCCCAACAACCCGCCTCCAAAGCCCATTAAAGAATGGAGCCCCATTGCGGCACCTTTAATATTTTCTTTAGCACTAATAACTAAGCCCGCAGTTAAGGTGGCGGAGTCAGCCATGATAAAAATCGTGTGCCCCACTGCTAGGGCAATAATCAACCACCAAGACTGTCCTGTTGATAAAGCGAGTGCCACTCCAAATGCTGCACTAGATAGCATGACAAAGAAAATCCATTTTTGACGTCCTATTCTTAAGGCAATTTCATTCCCGATGATAGATGCAGGAACCCCAAAGAAATTAATCACACCTGCAAGAGTCGTTGCAGTTAATAAAAAGGAATCACCTGTCAGAATGGCACAGAAACCAAAAAAGGCTACGATCCAACTGCGGGAGGCAAATAACTCGATTGAGTGGGCGGTATAGCCAAAGATAAATCCTGAGGCTGTTTTATCTTGCAGTACTAAGCGCCACTTATCAAGCGGAAAAATATCACGCAAGTGAATGCGTATTGGACCGTGCCACTTTTCATGGGTGAGTGCGGGAATAAATAAGAGCACAATCAACAATGCAGTAAATGGGCCTAAGGCAATGATTCCAAAAACATAGCGCCAGCCCAAGCTATTTAAGATCCAACCAGAGCATAGATAAGAGAAGCCAGTACCAATCCCAAAGAATGCGGTGTAGAAGGCAATATGGCGGGTCAGTTCGCCGGTTTTAATGCGATCTGACAGAATTTTTAAGCCGGGCATATAAGTGCCCGCTAGACCAATTCCATTGAGCGCCATAAATATCAAGGCAGTCCAAAAGTTATAGGCAAAGAGACCCATGCCGAGTAATCCACAGCTTGCTGAAAGACCGCCTACGAGATAGACTTTTTTGGCATCAACGCGATCGGTGAGAGCCGTTGCCAATGGGACCATCAGCATGTAACCAAAAAAGAAGGCGCTAGCAATAAGACCAGACTGTAAATTGCTGAGATGCCATTCATCTTGTAATGTTGTTAATACCACTGCGTAACAAGCAAAACCCAATAGCGCACAAGTTTGCGCCATCAGCATCAGGGGTGTGTAACCAGTGGGTTTCAAACGCATAAGAACTTACTGCTGACTACTGTTAGGGGAATCCTGAAAACCATTCGAACGGAAAGTGAGGACCAAAGTATCTCTATAGCCGTGCTGTCCCAAGGGCTGAATCGGGGTAGATTCATGAATCATTCTTTCATCATTCATCAGCAATAAAGACCAAGGCTCGGTGAGAGTAAATCGCAAACCAGTAGAACCGGTTGCACTAAAAATTCGGGTCTCGCCACCCTTGACATCAACTCGATTGAGTAAAAAGACGGCTACAAAATCAACGCCGTCACGATGGGCACCCTCAGGTGTTGGCCGCCCAATCCCATCAGTCGTATCAATTCGAAATTGGTGAGCCTCAATAAACCAAGTATTGACCTTCTTCAGGCCATTCAGAATCTGTGCCAAACCCAGCAAAAGAGAATGCCATGCAGGATTACTAGTGAGCTCAGCTTGCGAAGGCTCAAACCAACGCTCGATACCGCCATGCAAAGCGTTGTAATCAACAGACTGCCAGTGGGCTCGATGTGGCACGCTCGCCAGAGATTCGCCCCTGATCTCAAAGCTTGAGTGGCGGCGAAAACGATACCGTCCACCATCCTTCAGGTACGGGTCCCGAGGCAAGTCCTCCCAAAATTGATTGAGATTGAGTAGCTGAGCAAGATCAACATGTGCAATTTGCGCCACATCCTGAGCAGAGACGACTGCAAAACCATCTTCTCGTAAAGATTGAACCAGCTCCCTGGCGGGTGTTAGTGGAGGTAAAAGGCTGGAAAGAGTCATGGGTTTATTTTAGGCGCATACCAACCGACTTAGGAATACAGATTCAAGCGGTTGCGCACCTCCCCCACGTGGCCTTTTAGGTCATACAACTCTTTTGCATCCAACATAGATACTTTGATATTGCCCACCCTTCGCTCAATATTCTCCAAATCCTTGAGATTCTTTTCTTTTAAATCTGGATTAGATGCATTTCTTTCTACCACTTTAAGCTCCTCATACACCTGAGATAACTTGAGGCGCAGGAGTAAATTTTTAGCTGCAGGAATATAGGTAAATAAGGGAATCAAAATTACCAGAAGTGGGATCACAATTTTTGCAAAGCGTCCAATCCATACCGCTGTCCAAAAAGGCAAGTGACGATGCAAGAAAGACGGACCATCCTTTAAGTAGATTTCAGCATCAACATGTAAAGGAAAATCAAGGCCAGTACCCGATGGAAACTCTCCCGGCTTTTGTAAATATGCATAAGTTTTTAAAATATCGTAGGTAGCGCCAAGCAACAGTGTTACCAAAGCAGGACTAACATCATTCTTACCTACTAAGGTAGCTGTTGCGGCCAATACCTGAATGTCTTGACGCGGAAGATCATAGGCAATGCTAACGACACCTCGGGGCACTGTTACCTTTGAGAGAAAAGGGAATAAGTGAACATAAGCTTCAGCCTGCTCAAAGCTCATTAAGCGAATGCCAGGAGTTTCATAAAAATTTTTGACTAAAGGAGCCTCCGCAGCACTTACTAAAAATACAGCATCTAACTCCCCTTTTTTGAACTTCTCCAACGCATCAAGTGGCTTTAATTTTTCAGCACGAATATCGCCAAGACTCAATCCACTTGCAGAAAGTAATTGAGAGGCTAGGGACAGCGTGCCACTACCTTCATTGCCAATGGATACTCGCTTACCTTTTAGCTGACTCAATAAACCCAATCGTCCTGATTCATTTTGAAAGCTGGACTCCCTGTACCACACCCATACCGGCTCATAAAACACACCGGCGATAGAAATAAAATCAGGGTACTTAGATAAATCTGCTACGCCACCCTGAACCATTGCAAAGTCAACGCCAGAGTGTGGATCCTTTAATAGGGCTAAATTATCGTTTGTTCCACCCGTGGTTTTTAACTTGAGAGAGATGCCCTCCTGGGCAAGCTCACTTTGGAGCTTTGTACCAAATTGCTGATAAAGGCCGGCTGGGAAACCCGTTGCCAACTCAATCGACCTAGGTGGAGGCGGCACCAACACCCAGAGTGTGGCAAATAGTATGACAACCAGAATCAAAAAGGCGATGGCAACTGCCACAGGGTTATAGATATTTTTGCGTATGAAGTTCATAAAAATTCTGCTTGTTTTTGTCATTATGCCCCGAGCCCAAGGATCTAGAGCGGAATGAATTGATTCGAATTATTTCAGGATAAGATGGGGGTTTTCAAGAGCCATTAGGACAATAATGAATTCAGCTGCCAACAAAGTAGCCCTGGTCACAGGGGCCGGAACGGGTATCGGAAAAGCTGCAGCAAAAGCACTGTTGCAAGGTGGATTTAGAGTCGTTCTAACCGGTAGAAATCTGGAGAAGCTCAATTTAGCCATTCACGATATTGGTGGGAATAGCCAAAACTGCCTCGCAGTGAGCTGTGATGTTGGCAAACCAGAACAAGTAAAGAAGTTATTTTCAGTAATCCAAAAACAGTTTGGCCGCATAGATGTGCTCTTTAATAATGCCGGCATGGGAGCGCCTGCAATCCCGATGGAAGAGCTGAGTTATGAACAGTGGATGAATGTCGTCAATACTAATCTCTGCGGGGCTTTCCTTTGCTCGCAAGAGGCCATCCGCATGATGAAGACTCAGTCTCCGCAAGGTGGCCGAATTATTAATAATGGCTCAATCTCTGCGCATGCGCCCCGCCCGATGTCTGCTCCATATACCGCCACTAAACATGCTATGACTGGATTAACTAAATCGATTGCATTGGATGGTCGTCCATTTAATATTACCTGCGGTCAGATCGATATAGGTAATGCCGGCACTGAAATGACAATCCCTATGGCTGCTGGCATTTTGCAGCCAGATGGCTCAAAAAAGGTTGAGCCACTCATGGATGTAGATCATGTTGGGCAAGCCGTTCTGCAGATGGCTCAACTGCCTTTAGAAAGCAATATTCTCTCGATGACCATCATGGCAAGCAATATGCCATTTGTTGGTCGGGGCTAATTAAGGCCTAATCTGTCCGATGATAAGACGAGCATTAGTCGTGCCCACCTTGATCGTTTGCGGCGTAGATATCAAGTCACCGGCTTCTGGCATTGCCATTCCTGTTTTTGAAATGCGCACCTCAACTGATACTTCAGGTATTTGAGAAATCAATGCATTAGGGCTCATTGCCAAAGCATCATTCAAAACAAAGCTGATTGGGAATGCAGTAACCGGGGTTTTGAGAACAGCCACTGGCATACGCTCACCAGGCTTACGGGCGATCACCATCAATACATCACCTACTTTAATTTTAGGCTTCAGTTCTGGTGCAATATCTACCTGCCCGCTCACGCCTTGATTACTGATTACAGGTGCGCTAACTGACGCAAGGCCACCCTTGCTACGCGCCTCCGCAATAGAAGCAGCGATCGCGCGCGCCTCATCAGACTCACCGGGCAATTGCTTTGCTAACTTCTCCCAGGACTGCACTGCAGCTTTATAGTTCTGTACATTAAAAGCGGCAGTTCCAGAAAGCCAAAGAGCTAACAAATTATTCGGGTCCTGGGCTAGCGCCTTATTAATGAGTTGCTGCGGCTTACCAGCAAAATTACCATTTGCATTTGCCGCCAATACATCAGCATAGTCAGCCAATAATTGCGGGTCCGAATCAATAAAAGAGCCTGCACGAGCATAGGCATTTGCAGCCTCGGTATTGCGACCCAAAATCCGATAGGAGCGAGCTAGCATAGCCCAACCCTTGAGATTGTCAGGCTCTTTATCCATCTTAGCGGCAAACTCGTCAACCATCTTTTCAACCGACTCTTGAGTCATCGGCCTCTCAGTGCTCTTCTGGGCAATCTGAGCAGCATCACCAAGGTAGAAATAGAAACCCGCTGAAAGTATTACTACAAAAAGACAAATTCCTATGATGGTTTTCTTCGGAGAGCCTAGTACCGCGAAATCATCCGCTTCATCCGTATCCTGAAAAAGCCGCTGACGCATTTCTGCATGAGTCTGCTCATAGCTATAGCTATCCACAGTACCCGCCATACGATCAGCCTCGAGCTTATCAAGCTCTTCCCGATAGATGGCTGCATTCATCTGACGACGTGAGGTTGCGGATTCTTTTGCGGGAAAAAATAATGGGCGCAATAGGAGTACCAAGACCAGGACCAATAACAGGAGAGCGGATATTACAAAACTAGTCATGTGTATTTTCTATTGAACGGGACTTAGCATCCTGAAGTAGTGCATCAATACGACGATTATCCGCATCAGATAGCGTGGCACTAGGCACAGCCTGATTTCTACGACGCAGATACACCATTAAACCAATAATTCCGGCGAGCAAGATGACAAAAGGGCCTATCCATAGGAGCCAGGTGATCGGCTTTACAGGCGGGCGATATAAAACGAAGTCGCCATAACGCTCCACCATAAAATTCCGAATTTGCTCATCCGTCTTACCCTCATTGATCAGAATACGAATTTCTCGGCGTAAGTCATTTGCTAAATCAGAGCGTGAGCCGGCAAGGGATTCATTCTGACAAACTAAGCAGCGCATTTCTTCTGAAATCACAATCAGACGCTGCTCGGTGACCGGGTCATCAGCTAACGGGACTGCATCCTTAGCGGTTGCACCGATAGAACACAACACGGTAAAAGTGAGCAAGAGGGATTGAAGCGTCTTTCTCAACATTATTTGAGCTCATCTAATAAAGGAATGATCTTCTTACGAAGTAATTCCATCGTGATCGGTCCAATATGTTTAAACCGAATAACGCCAGCTTTGTCAATAACGTAGGTCTCTGGAACGCCATAGACGCCATAATCAATACCTACTCGACCATTGGCATCAAAAGCTGATAATAAATACGGATTGCCTTGACGGGCAAGCATGGCCATTGCATCGTCACGTTTGTCTTTGTAATCCAATCCAATAATTGGTGCCACTTGCAATTTACCCAGCTCAACCAGAACGGGGTGCTCCTCACGGCAAGCAACACACCAAGAAGCCCAGACATTCAAAATCCAAGGCTTGCCTTTCATACTCTCTGGTGAAAAGGTTTTTTGAGGATCTGCTAGCTGAGGCAATTCAAAGGCAGGCGCCTGCTTACCAATCAGTGGCGAGGGTATTTCCTGTGGGTCACGATTTAAGCCTACCGCTAAAAATCCAACCAAAATGACAAACAAAATCAGTGGAATTAAAAACTTGGCTTTCATGCTGCTGCCTTCTTCAACTTCATGCGATAGCGCTTATCAGACATTGCCAGCAAACCACCTAGAGCCATCAATACACAACCACCCCAAATCCAATCAACAAAAGGCTTGTAATAAACTCGGACCGCCCATGCTTTATCCTCCAACTCTTCGCCCAATGAAACATAGATATCCCGAGTGAGTCCTGCATCAATTGCTGCTTCGGTCATGGGCATCGTTGATGAAAAATAACTGCGCTTTTCTGGGTACATCGTTGCCTCTAGCTTCCCATTGCGAGTTAATAAGAAAGTACCTTGCATCGCTTTATAGTTCGGGCCAGGAACAGGGCTAACACCCTGCAGCTGAATATCATAGCCACCGACACTTACGCTTTCACCGGCGAGCATACGCACATCTTTTTCCTCTTGATAGGCGCCCACCATAGTGACGCCAATCGTAAAGACTGCTATCCCTAAATGCGCTACCTGCATACCAATAAATGAACGCGTTGGTTTACCTGCTTTCGCTTGGCGAATAATTTGTAGTACGCCAGATGAAATCACCCAGAAAGCCAATAAGAAACCAAGGCTACTAAGCCAAGTAAATTGACCCATGGCAAATGGAATTAAAGCCGCCGCAATCACTGCAACCAGGGCTGCAATCCACAAGCGCTTGATCACATCCAAAAGATTCGAGTTTTTCCAGCTTGTCCAAGGTCCAATTCCCATCAGCACTAACAAGGGGATCATGATGGGCACGAAAACGCTATTGAAATATGGAGGCCCTACTGAGATCTTTCCTAAATGAAGAGCATCAATCAGTAAAGGGTAAAGAGTGCCCAAGAGTACTGATGCAGCAGACACCACCAAGAAAACGTTGCCAAGCAAGATGAAGGTCTCACGTGATGTTAAGCTGAACTTACCACCAAGGGTACTCTTGGGAGCACGCCAAGCGTAAAGTGCCAAGGAGGAACCCACCACCAGCACCAAGAAAATCAAGATAAAGACGCCGCGTGTAGGGTCAGTCGCAAATGCATGCACTGAAGTCAGCACTCCAGACCGAACTAAGAAGGTTCCCAAAAGCGATAGTGAGAAAGCGGTAATCGCTAACAACACTGTCCAACTCTTAAAACCGCCGCGCTTCTCAGTGACTGCAAGCGAGTGGAGCAAAGCAGTGCCAACTAGCCAAGGGATGAATGATGCATTCTCCACGGGATCCCAGAACCACCAGCCACCCCAACCTAATTCGTAATAAGCCCACCAAGAACCCAGGGCAATACCGAGAGTGAGAAATACCCAAGCAGCCGTTGTCCATGGACGCGACCAACGCGCCCAAGCAGCATCTAAACGCCCTGACAACAAAGATGCAATCGCAAATGCAAAAGCTACTGAGAAGCCAACGTATCCCATGTATAACATCGGCGGATGAAATACTAAACCTGGATCCTGAAGAAGTGGATTAAGAGATCGTCCATCCTGAGCAGCTGGTAGCAGTCTCTCGAAAGGATTGGAGGTAGCGATCACGAACAATAGTAGGCCAGTAGTCACCAAACCTAATACACCAATCACACGCGCCACCATAAATTCATCTAGCGCCTTCGAAAGCTGAGCTACTAAAAAAGTCCAGGTTGATAGTAAGAAAACCCAGAGTAAAAGAGAGCCTTCATGACCACCCCATACCGCACCCAAGCGGTAAATGACGGGCATTTGTGAATTTGAATGCTCTGCTACATAAAGAACAGAAAAATCATTTGAGTAAAAGCTCCAGGCCAAAATCACAAATGCAATACCGAGCAATAGAAAAACAGTTTGCGCCGCTGGTCTTGCTAACAAAATCCATTCACGGCGACTTTGATGTGCACCGACCAATGGAAGTGTCCCTTGAATGATGGCGATACATAAGGCTAGTATTAGTGCGTAATGCCCAAATTCAGGAATCATTATTTATTTCCATTTTTTTGAGCCTGCTCTAGAGCATGCTTTGCCTCTGGAGGCATATAGTTCTCATCATGCTTAGCTAATACTTCACTCGCAACAAATTGTCCGCTTGGATCAAGGCGACCTTGAATCACGGCGCCCTTACCCTCTTTAAATAAATCCGGAAGAATGCCCGTGTATGCCACCGGAATATCTTTCACCATATCGGTAATCACAAAGTTCACTGTTAAACCATCTCGCTTAACTGATCCATCCTTGACCATGCCGCCAATACGAAAGACTTGACCAGCCGGTGACTTACCAGCAGCTACTTCACTCGGGGTGACATAGAGGGCAATATTACTATTGAGGGCATTCAAAATTAATACTGCCGCGATGCAAATGGCAATCAGTGCGCCAACAATAATGGCAGCTCGCTTATATCTTGGTTTCACTTGCCACCCTGTTGATCAAACTGTTCAGCCAAAACTTCACGTTGCAATCTACGTATGATTGCCTGATGGCGTGCACGAACAGTGAGGGGCTCTAATAAGAACACCACGGCACAGGCGCCAAAGCTACACCATACATATAGGGCATAGCCACCCATGGCAAAGAATTCAGCCGAACTATTCCACATTAATGCTTCACCTCATTTAATTGTCTAACCCAATCAGTATGAGCCTCACGCTCCAAAATGATGGCGCGCACACGCATTAACCCTACTGCAATTGAGTACATCCATAAGCATAAAGCCATCAACAACATACCCCAAAGCATAGTCTGAGCCATGGCTGGTGCTTTGGTTAGCGAAACGGAGGCGCCTTGATGCAAGGTATTCCACCATTTCACTGAAAAATAAATAATAGGTACATTCACCACACCTACTAAGGCCAAGATCGCGCCGGCTTTATCGGCACGGCGGACATTATCAATAGAGGCCTGCAAAGCGATAAAACCAAGATACAAAAAGAGTAGGATTAATTCTGAGGTTAGGCGGGCGTCCCATACCCACCAAGCACCCCACATAGGTTTACCCCAAAATGCACCAGTCCACAGAGATAAGAAAGCCATCCAGGCACCGATCGGGGCCAAGGCCTGAGCCATCATGGCCGATAGGCGAGTATTCAATATCAGACCTAATCCGGCCCATGTAGCCATCACCACATAGATAAACATTGACATCCAAGAGACCGGTACATGAACAAAAATAATGCGGTAACCCTGACCTTGCACTGCATCTACCGGTGCCACAAAGAAACTTACCCACAAGCCGGCAGATCCAAAAATAACGGTGAGGGCCCAGAACCAAGGAATCATTTTTCCGGCTAGTGGATAAAAGGCACTCGGACTCGAAAATTTGAACCAGCTCATTACGTGACTAGAAGATAAATTATTTACATTACTCATTCGATAGCAATCTTTACAGCGCTTGCACTGACCCAAGGTACAAATGCTAATGCCAAAATCAATAAAGCGCCCAACAGTGAAAAATGCCCCGTGATATCCAGCCCGACACTGCTGGCGTATACGGCGCCCGCCCCAAAGATTAGTACAGGAATATAGAGCGGCAAGATCAGGAGGCTCATCAATACGCTGCCACCCCTTACCCCAAGCGTGAGGGCC
Organism: Polynucleobacter sp. Nonnen-W13; assembly: GCF_018881735.1. Taxonomy (NCBI): domain Bacteria; kingdom Pseudomonadati; phylum Pseudomonadota; class Betaproteobacteria; order Burkholderiales; family Burkholderiaceae; genus Polynucleobacter; species Polynucleobacter sp. Nonnen-W13. The sequence continues at coordinate 606,461 of NZ_JACVPU010000002.1, forward strand.
GCCCCAACCGAGCCTAGCAATGATAAAACAGGTGTTCCGAGTAATAAGGCTGCCATCAGCACCTTTAAAGACTGGGTATCTAAGTCAAACTGAATGCCGATCACTGGTGCTAACAAAACCAAGGGTAGCCCACATACCAGCCAATGGGCAACGATCTTGCCAAATACTAAGGCGGTAAATGAATTTGGGGACAAGACCAGTTGCTCTAAGGTGCCGTCTGCGTAATCAGCTGCAAACATCCGCTGCAAACCAAGTAAGGTCGAGAGTAAGGCCGCAACCCAAATCACACCAGGAGCAATCTTTCTCAATAAGGCAGTATCAGCACCAATTCCCAGCGGGAATAAACTTGTCACAATGACAAAGAAAAACAATGCAGTGAGAACCTCGCTCTTGCGACGCATTACCAACAATAGATCGCGATAGACGATAGCGGTAAAAGCGTTCATAGATCCAGTACTCGCAGACCAGAAATAGTCAAAGGCTGATGACTAGTCAGCACCACTAAACCATTGCCCTGAAGATGCTCGACGATCAAATCTTGCAACTCCCCGACGGCATGGGTGTCTAAGGCATTAAAGGGCTCATCCAAAATCCATACTTGCGCTCGTCGCGTTAGCATGCGCGCCATCAAAACTCGTTTTTTCTGCCCCGCCGATAAACAATGAATAGGCAGGTCTTCGCGCCCCTTCAGGCCAAATCGCCGTAAGCTAGCAAAAGCATCTTGCTCGGAAAGCGCAATACCATCGATAGCTGCATACATGCGCAAATTCTCAATAGCACTGAGGTCTTCTTTTAGTGCATCGCGATGACCTAAAAACAAAAGTTTGCTGCGATATTCCGAGGCTTGTTTTTGAATAGCATGGCCACACCAATACACCTCTCCAGACTCAGGAGAAGCCAAGCCGGTGAGCAAGCGCAAGAGGCTTGTTTTACCAACGCCATTCTCGCCACGAATATGGAGGCACTGCCCGGCAAATAACTGTAAATCTAGACCTGAAAACAGCGCTCTATCACCGCGCACGCAAGTGATTTTCCGAGCTTCGAGGGCTGCGGTTGCAGATGCTGGGAAGGAAGAATTGGTCGTTGTCATCGGAGGTAATGGCTTGAATCAAACCACCTCAGGCATTGTCCAAGACCCACTGGGGGCTGTCAAACTACCTAAAACAGCATTTAAAGAATAAATTTCTTTTAATTCAAGCGCTTAGACAATTATATGCGGAGTGAGGGGGAAGCACCTCTCACTTGAATCATGATGCTATTCAGGCTTAATCCCGGCACTTTTAATGATCTTGCCCCAGCGGACTGATTCTTTCTTCTGAAATGACCCAAAAGCCTCGGGTGACATGGCGTAATACTTCGCTCCCTCTGACTCTAACTTTTTCTGAACTGCAGGCTGTTGCATAATTTTTCCCACTTCCGCATTGAGCTTCTTCACAATGGCAGGCGGAGTGCCGGCAGGAGCAAATAAGCCAATCCAATTTTTGACATCGAATCCAGGCAGCGTCTCACTAATACTCGGCAAATCCGGCATAGAAGGATCTCTAGTGGCACCTGTTACCGCCAAGCCACGCAATTTATCGCTCTTTACATAAGGCAGAATTGTAGGCATCGTGGCAAACATTAATTGAGTTTGGCCACCAATCAAATCAGTAATTGCTAATGCATTTCCCTTGTAAGGGATATGTGTCATATCAACCTTTGCGGTGAGAACGAAAAGTTCTCCTGCCAAATGACTAGCGGTACCAATACCACCCGACCCATAAGATACTTTTCCTGGGTTAGCTTTGATGTAGGTAATGAGCTCGCTGACATTTTTTACTGGGACGCTAGGATTAACAGCTAACAAACCTTCAGCATCAAGCACAAAAGCTACCGGTACAAAATCCTTAAATGGATCATAGGGCATGCTCTTCACCAAGTAGGGGTTTACTGCATGCGTACCAATACTGCCCATAATTAAGGTGTAGCCATCTGCCGGCGATTTGGCCACGAAATCAGCCCCAATATTACCTCCGCCACCCGTTTTGTTTTCCACTACCACTGGCTGACCATAAGCCTCGCTTAATCCCTGAGCAATGATTCGTGAAAAACCATCAGCGATACCACCGGTAGCAAATGGGGAGATGATTTTAATTTGATGATTTGGGTAAGTGGCCACTTGAGCCATCGCAGCATGATGAGTAAAGAAGCTTGAGCCCAAAATGAGGGTCAGGAGTAACTTTTGCATATTATTTTTCTGAGGATATTTAGGGGAGCGCTGCAACTGATAGACCTTGCACCTGATATTGACTAATGAGATCAGCAACCAAGCCAGATCTAATAAATTCTTCTACACAAGCATTCAAAAATTCAATCGACTCTAGGTGTGTTTTTTGTGTGGCAATCGCCTGCTGTATTCCAGTAAATTGCCCATCCAGAATTCTGGCGCCAGGAATATTTTGAGAAGCAGTCACTAGGCCAGTTTTTAAGCCTGCCAAAACATCTAATTTCTCGCTGACGAATAATTCATTACTCGCTTGCACACTATCAGCATGGACTAAGCTGGCATGTTTGAGATTACGCTGTAGCCATAAGTCATAAGCACTTTTGTAAAAAGATGCAATCCTCACCCCTGGCTGATCTACCTGAGACAACTCAGTTATGGGGGAGTTGGCGGGAACCAGGTAACTAGCCTCAAGCTCAACATAGGCAGGAGTAAAAGTAAGCTTCTGAGCACGAGCAGGATCGGAGCCCAATAAGGAGATGCCACATCTTCCACTGACGACGGCATCGACAACCTCATCTTGCGTATTAAAACCTATCAAACTTAACTCCACACCTAAACGCTTTGCAATAGCGCGGCAGATATCTGGTGAGATACCAGTGGGCTCTCCAGAAGATGATCGACCCGTAACCAATAAGAAGTTGCCTAAATACACCGCAGCAGATAGAACGCCATTAGGCGCGAGTTGCATTCTGACTTCAGGCGAAATAGAGTCCATAAAATTCCTATTGAACAGCGTGTTCCATTAATTAGAACTGAACTGTCTGCCCCTCAGTCATGGGAATAATCTTAATTGTGCTGCCCTTCATGGCCTCTTGGAATTCAGCCAAGGTTCCCTTCGCCAATGGATTGGAGTTGTAGTGCATTGGTATCACCATTTTTGGCTTTACCCAGGTTCGCAAAGCGAAGGCAGCATCGTCCGGCGCCATAGTGAAATTACCACCAATAGGGATCATTACCAAATCTGGCTTGTAGTGCTCGCCAATAAATTTCATATCGCCAAAAAGCCCTGTATCGCCCATGTGCCAAATTTTGAAGCCATTCTCAAGTTCAATGATGTAGCCCATCGCTTCACCTGCCGCATGAGACTCCATCTTTTCAGTTGCCGGATTCTTCCATACTAGTAAAGAGGAGTGCTCAGCCTGCACAGCCGTAACCTTGATACCAGGCAATGGTGTAACACGACCAGTTTTATTGAAGCGATGACCAAGATCGGCAGGCAATATTCCCAGAGTAATTAATGGGGTCACCATATCTGCAGGTCCATACAACTTAGTGTTATTCATTTTTGCAAGCACAGGTGCATCGCCAATGTGATCGACGTGAGCATGTGTTACCAATAACAAATCTATCGGGCCAATAGCAGACAGATCATTCTTATAAATAGCGGGAGTTTTCGGACCGCCAGTAATCCATGGATCGATCAAGATCGCCTTGCCGCTAGGACTTTTGATGCGAAATCCAGCCTGACCTAACCACAGAACCTCTGTTGCAGGCTGCGCACTAGATTTGCTAGGCGCTTGAGCTTGGGCAAGTAATGAGGAACCCATTAAGAATGCAGCAGCCATTCCCATTAAAAAAGTGTCCAACACAATATATCTACGCATCACTGCCTCCGAGTTTTTATCTTCTCAAACTATAGCGGAGAAAGCGGAACTTGGCTTAATATCGCGCTGCATCAATTTATAGAGATTGTATTTCTCCAAAAAAAACTAACCATTGCTACGGAACGCCAATAAAAAAACCCCGCCGAAGCGGGGCTCTCATAATTCAACATTTATTTACGGCGTAATTACGATCGCACCTGAAACTTTTCTACCTTCTGCAGCTTTATGAGCATCAGCAGCTTGCTCGAGCTTGAACTTCGCACCGATCTGTACTTTGACGCGACCTTGTGCAATCGCATCAAATACTGCACGAGCATTTTCTTGAAGTAATTCCGGTGTTGCGTTGTGCGGGAATACAGAAGGTCTGGTTAGGAAAAGGCAACCCTTCTTATTTAGAATCTCAGGCTGAATCTCTGGAGCAGGTCCAGAGGCGGCACCAAATAAAGCCACCGTGCCAAATGGTGCAGCACAATCGAGTGATCCCAAGAAAGTAGTCTTAGCAACCGAGTCATAAACTACATTTGCTTTACGACCGCCTGTTGCCTTCATAAACTCTTCAACCCAATTTGGTTTTGAATAGTCCACCACGGCATCGCAGCCTGCTTCTTTAGCTGCGGCAAACTTAGCTTCAGATCCTACTGTGCCCACTACAAAAGCACCTAAGGACTTTGCCCATCCTGATAGGATTTGGCCAACACCACCAGCGGCAGCGTGGACCAAGACGACATCCCCAGATTTCACCTTGTAGGTTTTTTGAACTAAGTATTGGGCAGTCATTGCCTTGAAAAACACAGCAGCAGCAATTTCATCGGATACATTGTCTGGCACTGCAACCAATTTATCCACTGCAACATTGCGTGCACTGGCATAAGCACCGATACCAGCATTCATGTACGTCACACGATCGCCTAGCTTGAATCGCGTAACACCTTCACCAAGCGCCTCAACTACACCGACCGCCTCATGGCCTAAACCTGTTGGTAGCTCCAAGGGGTAAACGCCAGAGCGCTGGTACACATCAATAAAGTTAAAACCAATCGCGGTTTGACGAAGTTGCACTTCCCCTTTGCCTGGAGCTGGAAGCTCTTTATCGATTAATTGAATCACATCGGCGCTACCGAGTTCTGAAAGACTAACAATTCGAGCAGTTGTCACAAGTCACCTTATTATTTTTATAAAAAAATTATCTTACTGCAAGCGAGGATGAGACAGACTCATCCTCCTCAACGATAGCCCAGGTGCTATCCCCAAGCTTTTTGACTGCCATCGAATAAGTCCAGGCATCCGGAATGCCACAACTCCACTGATCAGGTCCATTTTGAATCAATACATTGCTGCCAATGCGGCTATCGAAGTAGAGATGGTAGGTTTTTCCATGGAGGGGATTAAAACTAAATTTGGCACTATGGACCATTTCTGTAGCATCCAAACGAGCCTGAAGTGAACGTGCTTGCTTCATTAATACTTCAGCCTGCTCCATGATGCGATCGTATTCAAGCTTTGCATTCTGGCGTGCGACATTGACTGCCTTGTCTTTTTCTTCTAAGACCTTAATCGGTGCAAATACAGGCGCACCCACTTCCATGGGATATTCAATGCCAGCATGCCGTGCTGGATCGGTATCTTCAATTCTCATGACTTTTTTAACCTACTGATTTATATAGTGAAAGTGTGACACAAATTCACAAAATGCGTTTTTTCCAGCTATAAATATGGTGAGCCCCTTACAAGGAGCTTAAATCCCCTAGAAGGCTTTTGGCATGGAGTGCGATTGCCTGCTGATCTGTATCGCTGATGCGGGATAAGTTCGCAGTCATCAGGCGGGTACGTGGGCTAGCCTCAAATTGGACGCGATGCTTAATGAGAAAGTTCCAATAGAGGTTGGTCATTGGGCAAGCACCCTCCCCAAACCGAATATCGGGCTTGTATTGGCAGGAGCCACAATAGTTGCTCATTCTCTTGATATAGGCGCCACTGGCAATATAAGGCTTGCTAGTAAAACGGCCACCACTCGCAAATAAGGCCATGCCCGCTGTATTGGGCAACTCTACCCACTCAATCGCATCAACATAGACTGCCAAATACCAGTCACAAACGTCTTTAGGTAAGATTTCTGCAAGCAATGCAAAGTTGCCGGTCACCATCAGGCGTTGAATATGGTGGGCATAACCATACTCCAGGGTTTGGCCTATCGCCTCTTGCATACACTTCATTTTTGTTTTGCCAGTCCAGTACCAAGCAGGCAATGGATTTTGGTGATCATAAAAATTATCTAAAGCCATTTGCGGCATATCAAGGTAGTACATGCCTCGCACAAATTCTCGCCAACCTAGGATTTGACGAATAAACCCTTCTACCGTCGCCAATTCCAAATCGTGTTTTTTCCAGGCAACCAAAACAGCATCAATGACTTCCCTGGGGTTGAGCAACTTTAAGTTCAGCGAACTCGACAGCAGCGAGTGCCAACCAAACGGTGTATCAGTCCACATCGCATCTTCGTAAATACCAAATGTTGCTAAGCGGTGCTCAACAAATCCTGCCAGAGCTTGAAGCGCATGTTGACGGGTTACTGGCCACTGAAAATGCGCCAGCGATCCAGGATGATCTGGGTAGCGCCCCTCTACTTCAGCAAAAACTCTTTTGGTAATAGCATCAGGTGCAAATAATTCTGGAGGTGGAATTAAGCCGGGACCCTTCTTTGGAAAGGGTTTGCGATTATCTCGATCGAAGTTCCACTGCCCGCCCTCAGGATTACCCTCTTGATCAATTAAGATCCCATGGGTTTTACGCATGAGTCTATAAAAGTATTCCAGTCGCAACTCTTTTTTATTGGCAACCCATTCCTTGAATTCTGTATGAGTGCAATAAAAATGAGTGTCTTGCCGCATCTCTAAAACAATGTTGAGCCCCAAGGCCAAAGCCTCAATCGATTGCTTTAGACGCCATTCCCCAGGCTCCACACAAACTAGATGCGTAAATTTCCCGCTACCAATCTTTTTACTGAGCTCTTCAACAATGGTCTTGGGCGAATGTTGAATATAAGTGAGAGTAAAACCCAAATCTTTTAGATGCTCAGCAAAATGACGCATTGCTGATAAAAATAAAGCAATCCGCGCTTTGTGAGACCAAACATGTTGCGCTTCATTGGCAGACTCCACCATCAGCACTTCATCCGACTTGGGGTTGATGTCCTTTAAGGCAGCACTATCGATATCTAATTGATCGCCTAAGATTAGTATGAGCTTTTTCAAGCCGGCATTCCTTGCCGTAGCATAAATAAGAAAATTTGATAAGACATCAATTAGCGCTTATAAAAACTCAAAGTCACTTCACCCAAGTCAATTCCAAATTTGCTCATCTTGGCTTTATTGAGCATGACCTTAGGCGTTACCAAGTACATCCAATCATTAAATTGCACGTGATAAATTGTGCCGTCTACGGGCAAGGCTAAGGTGTAAGCCCAATTGAGCGCATTACCAGCCGATTCGCCCAGCGCATCCCCCACCACATCATCTGCCCTACCAATATATTTACCAGGAGCAGTTTCAGTCAAAGTCCAGATACGCTTTTGCTTCGTACCATCGGAATATTCAAAGCTTTCATCGAGAGTACCCACTTTCTTACCATCAACCACTTTCCACTGCGCTACCAACAGAACGGTAAATCGTTTTTTGACCTCGCCACTACGATCAGTGAATATTCCATAAGCATCTATCGTGCCGTTGAAGTACTCACTTAAATCAAGATTGGGCTTCTCATTGGCGTACTGCGTTACCGAAGGTGATGAGCAGGCAAATAAACCTGTGATTACTAAACCCAAGAATGTCCATTTTGCAGCGATAAAAGTTTTATGCATTTAGCATGCTCCTGAAATAAGTTGTGGTGGACAACCTTGCCCTAATAAGTCCACCCTGAGTTTGGGTGCACTCGTCTTTGAATCAAGCCAAATACCAAAAAAAGCTTTTGCAAAATCAGTGCCCTGAATTTGGGATATTTTTTTGCCTTCATAAAAGAAACTGGTTCCCTGCTTCGGGGTATAAACGGCAGAAATTGTCTGACCAGGCTCCACATTAGGAAGAATGCTTGCTAGCTCCTTCCCCCAAGCTGATGCCTGAGAATCAGCTACACCTAAATTTTTCATCTCTTGTGCCGTACGGTTGGCAATTGCCTCGCCGGAGAAGGCTCTCTGGTATTGCAGCTCAAGAGCAAACTCTTGAGAATCCTTGGTTGCACCTCGATATAAATTGGCATCGTAAACATGAAATCCCCAAAAGTTCAGTCTACCCAAACCTTGTAATTGGACTTGACCCATCATGCTTTTAATATGTGGCGGCTCCTTAGCAAGGCTCATTGAAGTTAGCGTGCCAAGAGCTAAAGTAATCACTAATTTATCAACCAGTTTCATATCCTTACCCTTTTTTATTAACGAGACGCAGAGCAAAAGGACCTAAGAGCGCTGAAATCGTATGGCGATGCTTTGCAAAGAATCGATAAGCTGCATTCCAAAATGGCTTGAGTAAAGGTCTAGAAAAAAGCCATGCAAGCTTTGGCAGATTAGCTCGACGATAGGCTTCTGAAAATACATCCACACCCTCAAGTAGTTCACCATCATCATATTGCGCGCACATGTAGGCTAAGGCTTGCGTGCAAGAGACCCCTACGCGTTCTGGAGAATACAAATCAGAATTGATATCAACAAAGCTCAGCAGTCCTGCTTCATTTCGCCCTGAAAGAAATTGAATTTCTGCCTGACATAAAGGGCAAAGACCGTCATAGAACATAGTGAGCTTTTTCATGACGTTTATTTTTGTTTGTACTGAGTTGAGCAGTAGGCGCGGTTTACCAATTTACTTCGCAGAGCGATATGCTTAGTTGATCTACCGGTGACTCGCTTACGCCATAATTCAAAAGAACTGCGTTTGAGATTTTTTCTCATCAAAGCAATCACTTGAGGCTCAGAATATCCAAAAGTAGCTTCAATGGCTTCAAAAGGAGTGCGATCCTCCCAGGCCATCTCAATCAACCTGGAAAGGTCTGCTTCTGAAAGCGCTTGGGGTAGGCGAGTTGTCATCAAGCAAGTTTAAGACTTATTCAATAAACTGGCTGAGACCCTACTCATTGCAAGTTTTTATGCCACTTATCCCCACACCCTTCCGCGCACTCGTGATTGGTTCCTCCGGAACCATCGGTGCCGCCTTTGAGGAGTTACTGGAGAATCATCCAGCATGTACTGAGGTGGTCGGCATACATCGCTCATCTCCTAGTCCAATTGATTATCAAGATCTCAGTACGATTGAAGAGGCAGCTAAGTCTTTCGCTGGAAAAGCGCCCTTTCAGCTGATGATTAATACCATTGGGATATTGCATTCTGCGGATTGGATGCCAGAGAAAAAACTAGATGACCTGAATGCTGAACAACTAGAAGCAATGCTACAGATCAATGCAATTGGTCCAGGCCTAACCATGAGGCACTTTTCCAAGCTACTAGATCCATCAGGATCTGTCATGGCAACCCTCTCAGCCAAAGTAGGTAGTATTGAAGACAATCGTCTCGGAGGTTGGTACAGCTATCGAGCCTCTAAGGCAGCACTCAATATGCTGATTAAGACGACTGCCATTGAACTTGCACGAACCAAACCGAATGCCGCACTCATAGCATTACATCCCGGAACAGTAAACTCTCGCCTATCAAAACCCTTTAAAGGTCAGCAAATTGGTCGGCCTCCCCTCGATGCCGCGCAAGATATGCTGAATGTCTTGCTCTCACTAGATAGGGAAGATTCAGGGACTTTTATTAGTTACTCTGGAGAACGCTTACCTTGGTAGGCTATCTATTTTTATGAAACTACGTTTATTCTTTTTCTTTATCACCTGTACCTTAGTTTTTACTCAGAGTAAATTGGCTACAGCGCAGAGTGAGTTAGCTAACAAGCTAAATGACGGTACGCATATTCTCTTAATGAGACATGCTGATGCGCCTGGCTATGGGGACCCAAAGAACTATCAAATCGGGCAATGCTCCACTCAGCGCAACCTTGGAGATCAAGGGCGAAAACAGGCTAAGAATACTGGTGACTGGCTATCGAGCCAAGGAATTGGACAGGCGAAGGTTTACAGCAGCCCCTGGTGTCGTTGTATTGATACGGCCACCCTGTTGAACAAGGGGGATGTAAAAAAAGAGGTAGCCTTAGGTTCATTTTTTGATGACATGAGTCAGGCAAAAAAGCAGACCGACGAACTCACAAAATTCATTGCAGCTGAGCGAAAACAGTTTCTAGGCACACCAATCATCATGGTGACACACCACGTCAATATTCAATCTTATGTTGGCGTGGTTATTAACTCAGGCGATATGGTCTTAGTGAAAGTTGATCCTACTGGAAAGCCTCTATCTTTCAAGCTATATCCAAGCCCCTAAAACCAGTCTATTTTTTCTCAAAGTAAAGAGTCTTTATGCAAGATACCGTCACCTTAAATGTATTGGGCCAACCTTTGGTACCCTGCTCCTTTGATCCTTTGACAGGATTTTTTAGAGATGGTTGCTGTAAAACTAATGAGCAAGATTTAGGTAGTCATTTGGTATGCGCTATTGTGACAAATGACTTTTTACAATTTAGCCTTAAAAGAGGGAATGATCTCATCACCCCACGCCCTGAATATCAGTTCCCAGGCCTCATAGCAGGCGATCAGTGGTGCCTTTGTCTTAACCGCTGGATCGAAGCCTTAGAGGCGAACTGTGCTCCCACAATTCAATTAGAAAGCACTCACGCTAGGGTCTTGGATAAGGTATCAATGGAGGTCTTACTCCAATACTCTCAGAGCCAGAGTCTTTGATATTCCCCTCGGGGATCGTGATCTTGTTCTTGCTTGGCGATATTGAAACGCCTGCCACCCCGCGGATCAGTTCCTAGTCCAGCCAAATACAACCAGTTACCTTGATTGCTATAGACGTCATAGTCAATCAGCTGAGACTCAAACCAAGCGGCGCCTAAACGCCAGTCTCCCTGTAAATCGTAGATCCAGTAACTGGCAACTATCTGACGCATTCGATTAGATAAGTAACCGGTTTTGAGTAGCTCTCGCATTCCGGCATCTATCAGTGATTTACCAGTGCTACCAGTGCGCCAAGACTCGAAGTGCTGGTAGCCGCCTTTCGAGATCGGAGTTCCGCTCAAACCTGCTTCTCGATATAGTTGTATACCGTATTTAAAGTGTAGAAAACGGAAATAATCTCGCCATAGCAGCTCAAACCAAAGCCAGTAGATGCCATCGTTTGCACCGTGAGTTTGTTCATAAACATCTAATTTAGCAACAATTGTCCTTGCAGAAACGCAACCCAAGGCTAAGTAAGGAGAAAACTTACTTGAATAGTCTTGTCCAATAAGTTGATTACGAGTTTCTTTATAGGTATCCGGCAAGCGTCTTGCAAGGTATTGTTTCAAGTGTTCTAGGGCGTTGCGCTCGCCACCCAAAAACTGATGCATCGAGTTATCTAATTCCTGAGAACTCTGCATTAGGGGTATCTGTGCAAGCTCTGGCAAGGCAGGAATTTTGGAAGGCGCTATCACTGGTGGTGAAAACTTCAAGCCGGCGTACTCTACTTTTTTACGAAACTGGGTAAACATATCCGGCATATCTTGAGCAGTAAAGGGTAAGCTGTCTGGCGACAACATGCTCGACTGCCAGAACTCCTGAAGTGTAATTCCCCGCCCTAGAATCTCTTGGCTCCGTCGGATTTCTTCTGGGGCTTCGATACGCTCACAATACACCGCATTGGCATGCGTATCTTGAGCTAACTGCGCAAGGATATCCGCCGGTTCGCCAGCATATTCCAGCAGATCGGATCCTAAAGCACGTAGCTGTACCCTTAAATCTTTCAAGGACTCCCTTAAAAAAGCCTTGCGATGAAATCCCTCTCTCGGAAAACCAAAAACATGAGCAGCTTGCGGGAGATGAATATAGATGGGTAGCAAACGGTCAGCACGATTACATGCCTCTAGCAAGGCAGGATTATCTATCAGCCTTAAATCATTTTTGAACCAATAAATCAGCGTACTCATTTACTTCATCCCAAGAGTGGCTGATGAAGATTTATTGGCTCGGCAAGTATCAGAGCAGTACTTAATAGACTCCCAATTTTTAGCCCAAGATTTACGCCAAGTCATTTCTTTGCCACAAGTGACGCATAACTTGCTCGGTAAATAGGATTTGTTTCCCTTAAATCCTGATTTTTCTATCTTGCTCATACCCACCTATTTAAAAACGAATAGACTTATCAACAAAATCACAAAAGAGAATGTATTGAAAGCTTTTTACGCAGATCATTATGTTTTACCACTTCCAGCCGGACACCGCTTTCCGATGGAAAAGTATGCACAATTGCGTGATCTAGTATCACAACTGGAAGGCATCAAGCTTGAGAATGCCCCCGCAATTACCGACACTCAAATACTCTACGCTCACGATCCAGGTTATCTGATCAAAGTCTTGCAAGGCAAGCTCAGCACCCAAGAACAACAAGAAATTGGTTTTCCTTGGAGTACACAGATGGTGGAACGCTCTCGGAGATCTGCAGGGGCAACTTTAGCAGCTGCGCAATCTGCACTTACAGAAGGAATAGCTGCCAATTTGGCTGGGGGAACACACCACGCTTACCGTAATAAGGGTAGTGGATTCTGCGTCTTTAATGACTCTGCCATTGCGGCTCGAGCACTCCAGAGAGAAATCAGTGCCAACTTGCAAGTAGCCATTATTGATCTAGATGTTCATCAGGGTAACGGTACTGCCTCTATTTTAGAAAATGACACTTCTATATTTACACTGTCGATTCACGGGGAAAATAACTTTCCTTTTACAAAAGAGCGTAGCGATCTTGATGTTGGCTTACCAGACAAAACGGGGGATGATGCCTATTTAGCGACGCTGCATCAAAGCCTAGAAATATTAGATGCGCGCTTTAAGCCCAATTGCATTATTTACTTAGCTGGAGCCGATCCCCACGAAGGGGACCGATTAGGAAAGCTTAGCTTGACTAAAGAAGGCATACGACAGCGAGATGAGGTTATTTTTCAGTATGGCTTAGATCGCCAAATTCCAATTGCCTTTAGTATGGCGGGCGGATATGGCAGAGAAATTCAGTCAACTGTAGATATTCATTTTCAGACTATCCAAACTGCACTTCAGTTTCAACAGCAATACAGTTGAATTACCCTACAATACGCTTGCCATGATTTGCATTCGAGCCGCCATACTGTTATTGATCTTAACCAGACCAGTTCTATCATGGGCAATAGATTTGCAACCTAACGATATTGTTGCGCCACTACCCAATAAAAATTATGTCACGGTGAGTTACCTAAATACCGAGAACAACACGCTCTACCGAAATGGAAGCGCTGCATTAAGCAGCCCTATCATTGATACCCAGAGTGCAATTTTTCGTGGTACCAGAACGTATGATCTTGGCAACCTGCCAGCAGTCAGCTTTATTCAACTACCCTACGGATCTATTCAACCAGGGGGCTCACTAGCAAGTCAAGCAGGTAATACTGGGGTTGGTGATCTTACTATTGCAACAGCAATATGGCCGTATCACAACAGAGTCACCAGAACCTATCTTGGCCTAGCGGGATACCTTATTAGCCCAACGGGCAGCTATTCCAGTCAGCGAGCCTTTAATGTTGGTGAGAATCGCTTTCGCACGGACTTGCAGATGGGCTTTCAAACGCCGATCATCTCTAATGTAGATGGCATGATTGCGGTTGACACCATGTGGTTTGGTGGCAATAGTGAATGTGCTGCTGCATGTGGCTTAACTACCAACGGATCTTTGACTCAAAAGCCACTGACTACTACTCAGCTGGGCCCCATCTACCGTATCAATCAAATCTTTACCGTAGCAGCCTCTTACTTTTACGTTGCTGGAGGTGCAACCTCAATTAATAATAACTATCAAAATAATGTTGCCAATACGCAAAGATTCTTATTAAGTGGGCAAGCCCACACACCGATTGGAAGAATCTCTTTGCAATACGGACGTGATACAGAAATCAAAAACGGCTTTGTTCAAACGCGCTTGCTTGCCATCAGAATCATGAAAGAGTTTTAACCACAAATTCACGCTGATTGGCATTAGTCAATACCGATTAGCTTTGTAAGTAGTCCAGTATTTCTGCATCTCAATAAATAGAAATGAAGCAGACCAAGTAATTAAGATGAAGCCGGTCAGCGCTTCCACTCCAGTCAAATAGCGAAGGTAGCCTTGCGCCACAATCTCGCCGTAACCTAAAGTTGTGAAGGTCACAAAAGATAGGTAGGCGCAATCCAACAAAATGCCATGACCTGAAAGCTCACCAACGAGACCGCCCATGACAGGGAACTGCAAGGTAAAGAAGTAGCCTAAGGCAAACAGCCAGATCTCCACTACATGCGCCATGAAGATGGCACCAACGCCAACGAATACCCGAAAACGCGGTGCAATGTGAGCTATTTTGGGCAGCAGCTTATCAAGCTGAAAAAGAGCCTCATAATGCAATAGGATCGCAATAAGTGCCAAAGATCCATTGATGATGAAGGCAGTGATGAGCAACATCATTAAATTATCCCCCATTTTCAGGGGGATAAATAATCAACCAGTAATAACGGTATCGCCTTTTAAGGCATCTACTTTGGCAAAGTACTTTTTAGCATATGCCAATAACTGACCATCACTCGGATGATCAACAGTCTCAATACCAACTATTTTTTCAGCAATGCCATGATCATGTTTAGTAGCATGCTTCATCAAATCCAATTTTGCAGAGCCTGGCCCCACTATCAAAATCTCTTTAGATTCCATCACCGCTTGAATAACTTCATGCAAGTAATGTTGATCTGGTTCAGCACGCGCGCCACTAACAGAGCCACTTTTGTGATGGACGTTTTTATGGGTAGATCTGGTCTTAATGACTTCGCTCTCACTAGCGGTGGGATTGAAATAAATAACATGCGCTTCTTGATGGTCAATCCAAATGACTGAGTGATTAAATGACATATATTTTCTTTCTAATTAATGCAACGGGATACAAAATTAATAAAAACAATTAATCTAAAATGAGATCATGGCTAAATAGGTGCACAGCTCCATCTACAGCATGACCATTCAGAATCTTTTGCTCAGCTATCGAGAGTAGCTTTAATTGATGCGTTTTAAATAATTGCAAAGCATTTTTTTCAACACCCTCAGGGTCTAAGTCCTGAAGAGCTTCATAACTAAAACTACATTTAAAAGCTTTGCCATCCAAGATGGCTGGATAAGAGATATCACCAGTTTCTAAAAGGGATGCAGGACCAACAAATTCAAGCTTCATATAGACTCACCTTATTAAGAGTAATCAAACAACCCTAATAGTCTGAACCTAATTAGGGAAGTGTACTTGATATAAATCAAATAACCTCAGCACTATTTTTCCTGCTTGCCAAGTATTGAACGCCATTGCTACCATAGCGCTCAGTATGAACTTGATTTTCTAATAGGCGAAACACTTCGCCAGAAATATAAGCCGTCCTGACGCCATCAACCACAAGGTCAATTTGCCCAGAAAGCACAAAGGCCTGGACCTCGAATGGATGTGTATGAGCATCCAAAAATCCGCCCGCCTCTCGCTGCACCAAGGTTGGCTCAGGAAATCCATCCAAGACCAACATGCTCATAAATTGCTCTTTAGTCATCTGAGAAATCTAAACAAGTTCACTGATTTCAATCAGATTTTGGTCAGGGTCACGCACATACACTGAATTAATTTTTGAGGTAGCGCCAGTCCGAATGATGGGCCCCTCAATAATGGGCCAACTCTCTTTATTTAGTTTTTCAATCACTTGCACCAAAGGTCTATCAGCAATAAAACATAAATCCAAGGAACCCGGTGTCGGAGTATCCGCTTTAGGCTCAAACTCCTTGCCCTTAATATGCAAATTAATTTTTTGATTGCCAAACTTAAATGCTTTGCGTTCAACTGGTGGCGTGCCACCAATAAAACTCTCTAATTTCATTCCTAAAACTCGGGTATAAAAATCTACGCACTCACCCTCATTGGCGGTAGTTAATACCAAGTGGTCAACATGATCAATCATCTCATTTAACCCTCTCAATCAGCTTCAATCCTGGCGGTCTTCACCACTGAGGTCCATCTGATGTTTTCAGTCTTAATAAACTCATCTAACTGCCTAGGATTCATATAGACAGCCTCAGCACCCATCTCTACTGCCTTTTGTTTGAATGCCGGTTCGGCCATTACTTTAGCGATTTCAGTTGTCAGTTGATTCACAATAGATGCAGGTGTATTGATTGGGGCAAAAACTGCAAACCATGATGTCGCATCCAGTTTTGGTAAGCCTGCCTCGGCAGCCGTAGGAACATCAGGCAAGCTCTGCAAACGCTTCTTGCCTGTTGTTGCTAATGCGCGTAGTTTGCCAGTTTGGATGTGGGGAATAAATGGTGGAGGCGTTCCAAATGTTAAATCAACCTGGCCGCCTAATAAATCAGCTAATGCCGGACCGGTACCTTTGTAAGGAATATGGGTCATTTTGATACCAGCCTGCTGCTCCAACATCGCGCCAGTAACATGTTGTAGGGAGCCATTGCCTGAGGATGCGTAATTCAACTTCCCAGGATTTGCTTTTGCATAGGAGATGAGTTCTTTCATCGTCTTAAATGGCAAGTCTGCACGTACCACCACAATTTGCGGTGCTGAGATCACATTCGCTACAGGCTGAAAATCTTTCAGCTCCCATGGCAAAGGATTTTTACTAACCAAAGGCGTAATCACGTGATAGCCAGAATACTGAACCAGCAAAGTGTAGCCATCAGGATCAGCCTTCTTCACGGCTGTAGCTGCAATTGCACCAGATGCTCCTGCTTTGTTTTCAACCACAATCGTTTGACCCAAAGCGGTCCCAAGAGGAAGAGCCAACACCCTAGCTGTGAAATCTGTTGTACCACCCGGAGCAGAAGAAGCAATAAATGTAATCGGACGATTCGGATACTTCCCCGAATCCTGACCGTAGCTAGAAAGTGATACTTGACTCAACACAATCAAGACCAATATGTTGATCTGAGAAAAATAGGTGCGCATTGGATTAACTTTCAATTTAAGTAGATCAAATTAACGTAAATCTTCAACATAAGCAGGGGTGGGATGTAAATCACAGATACCGCCAGCCTTAGCAACCTGCCCTGGAACAGGATGGCCAACAATCAAAGGCAGTTCACGAGCCAAGCTCAGTAATTTAGGGATATTGATGCCCGTGTCGTAACCCATGGCATCAAGCATATGAATAGCGTCTTCACTAGAGATATTGCCACTAGCGCCCGGCGCATAGGGACATCCGCCCAAGCCGCCAAGAGAACCATCAAACCGAGTGATGCCTGACTGAACTGCTGCAAGCACGTTTGCTAAGCCCATTCCTCGTGTATTGTGAAAATGAAAAGTCAACTGCAAGTTACCAAACTGCTTTTGCAAATCAACTGCTATTTTTGCAACCTGAGCAGGATGCGCCATTCCGGTGGTATCGCAAATAGTGACGCCACGTACGCCCAGATCTGCAAATCGTTGAACAAATTCTTCTACTACGCTTTGTGGTACATCACCTTCCATAGGGCAACCAAATGCAGTAGATAGGGATACATTGATTGGGGTTCTACCGTTTACATAACGGATTACCTCAGCCAATCCAGAAAAACTTTTTTCTCGACTCATTCGCAAATTAGCCAAGTTATGGGTTTCAGAAGTCGACATGACGAGATTGAATTCATCTGCGCCTGATTCAAAAGCGCGCTCTGCACCACGTAGATTAGGAACTAGGACGGTGTATTCAACACCAGATATACGCGAAATTCTGCCCATGACTTCTTCTGCATCACGCAGCATAGGAATAGCTTTAGGCGAGGTAAATGAGGTCACCTCAATCTTGGCGAATCCACACTGGCTAAGCTCATCTACCAGCTTAACCTTGTCATCCGTCGGAATGAAATTGGGCTCAATCTGAAATCCGTCCCTAGTCACAACGTCATTGAAATAAATTCTAGTCATAAGATTGAACCATTTGCTTAAATTGCTGGTTATTTAGTGAATGCAATGCCGCGTTCTTTTAAAGATGCTACCTGAGCCTCTGTTAAACCAATACTTTGCAAAATTTCATCAGTATTCTCTCCAATATCCGGAGCCAGAGTTTTAATTGATCCAGGAGTACGCGAGAGCTTTGGCAGCACGCTTGGCACATCCAATCTAGTTCCATCGCGCATCTGAATATGCTCAATATTGCCACGGGCTTTGTAATGCGGGTCGCTGGCAATATCTGCTACGGTATATATTTTCCCCGCAGGAACGGCCACCGTGTCGAGCAACTCTAGAGCTTGATCAGTCGTCATTGTTTGCGCCCAAACGCCAATGGCCTGATCCAATTCTGCAACACGAGCAACTCTGCCATCATTATTTTCAAGCGCTGGGTCATTCGCTAAATCTGCTCGGCCAATCAAGTTCATCAGACGCTTAAAGATACTATCGCCGTTCCCAGCAACCAGTACATAGCCGCCATCGGCACAAAGGTAGGCATTACTTGGGGCAATGCCAGGTAAGGCACTGCCGCCCGCCTGTCTAACTTCACCAAAGGCACTGTATTCGGGTATCAAGCTTTCCATGCAATTAAAGACTGCTTCATATAAAGCAATATCAATTACTTGACCTTTACCACTCTGATGACGCTCTTGAAGTGCTAACAAAATTCCGATCACACCGTGCAGCGATGCTAATGTATCGCCAATGCTAATGCCGACACGAACAGGCACCCTTCCTGGCTCAGCAGTTAAATGTCGCAAACCACCCATCGCCTCTGCCACTACACCAAATCCTGGCTTATCTCGATAAGGGCCAGTTTGACCATAGCCACTAATTCTCAAAACAATCAGCCTAGGGTTGAGTTCAAGCAATTTCTCTGGATCAAGGCCCCAACCCTCTAGCGTACCTGGCCGAAAATTCTCGATCAGGACATCCGCTTCTGTAATTAAGGTACGAACAATTTCCTGAGCTTCAGCTTGCTTTAAATCTAACGAAAGAGAGCGCTTGTTGCGCGATTGAACTTGCCACCAGACTGAAGTGCCATCTTTTAGCAAACGCCATTTGCGTAGAGCATCGCCTGTATTCGGCGGCTCAATCTTGATGACATCAGCACCAAAATCACCCAGTGTTTTTGCAGCAAATGGACCAGCGATTAGCTGGCCCATCTCAATCACTTTTAACTTAGCTAATGGCTCCATATTTATCCTCAAATAAGCTATGTTTTAAATTATGCTCTTTTAGCCTACTTGGAATTGAGTGCCGATCTAATTTGCTGGACATCCATTTACTAACTGTTTTCCAGCAATGCGATCTTTAATCCAAGCAAGATACATCGGAGCTGAGACACCGGGAGTAGAAAAGTGAGTTTGCTCTCCTGGTAACTGAATTCTCTGAACATTTGCACCCATAGCGCACATCTGCTTTTGATATAGCTCATGCTCAATTGGGGGAACTGCAGTATCTTTGGTGCCCCAGTAAATAACGACTGGCGCTAAAGGCTTTACTGGCTTCACACTCCCATCAATTAATGCCTTCACCCAAGCCAAGGAGTTGCTGGGCTGCGGCTTCAATAAAGACTTGTACTTGTCTCCATAAGCATAATTAAAAGAATCCGCCATCACATGGACGCATTTATTGCCAGCCAATTTATCTACAAACCTTGCACCTTCATCAGTCAGAATGTCTGTTAACTTGAGATGTGGATATGCAGCTTGAGTACCCCAAAGACCCATTACATAGTGGGCGAATAAAAATATATTCGGGACATTGGCTTGAGTAAATTCATTTATCAACTTATTCGCACCAGCCTCATCAGTCGGCGGGTTACGGAGCATCGCTGCTTGATCATCCGGCGCCAAGCCAACAAATCCAAGGTATTGAAGGTTATCGGCAGCTGTACCTTGAAGCGCTTGGTAGCCAGGCAAACTTGCAGCAGCAATAATTGCCCCTCCACCCTGTGACCAGCCATAAGCAATTGCTTTCTTGCCAGCACCAAGTTCCTTCATTGAGCTTGCCGCTCTTACAGAATTAATCACATCTCTACCATTAGTAGCTGCAACAGCATATTGATGCTTACCGCCACCACCTAGCCCCTGATAATCCGTAGCAATGATCACATACCCTTCCTTGATAAATTGCTCAACATTCGGAATACCGTAGTCAGTCCAAGAGTTACCATCCGCCAAGAAATATTCATTTAAAGGAGCAGTTGGGTCAATAATCTGGGAAGGGCCACAATTTTGAGCTGAGCCTGTAGTGCCATGCGCCCAAGCCAAAATAGGTCTACCTTCTTTTGGGGGAGTCCCCAAAGGGGCAATAGCAACACCGGTGGCAATGGTCTTACGCTCACCGACATCAGAGGAAATATAAGCAACTCTCCAGGCTTGTGCGCCATTGACTGATGTTTTAATTTTTTCTTGCTTTACGATTTGCCCCAATTTCCCTTCGGGACTCATTTTTATTACAGCATCATAAAAAGGAGGAAGCGGTGGAACTGCTTGTGCGCACGAGGGAGTTAAGCCAATAAAAAATACTGGCAATAAAAATACTTTGAATAAATTTTTCATAAAAAATCCTGTAAACACAATCAATCTAACAAATGCCCAGTCTTAACAAATATGGTGCATCCCTCTTTACTGAAAGGCTGATGCAAACTCAGGTGAGGACTTCTGATCCATGATCCAGCAGGATAGCGTCCATGCTCATCTTCAAATACACCATCGACTACAAAAATTTCTTCACCACCATAGTGCTTATGTGGATTGAAATAGGTTTGGGGAGCCCATCGAACTAAAGTTGAGCCATTACCCTGCCGCATGAGCGGCATCACATGAAGGCCAGGCACCATGCCTTGATGCCAAGGAGCTGATTTTGTATCAATGAGCTCTCGCTCGACATGCTCAACTCCAAGATGTCGCAGTTTCACAAAAAGAGTGCAGCCAGTTTTACTATGAGGCGCATGAGAAGATCCAGGAGGATTCATGATGTAGGTGCCAGCAGGATAATCACCGGTTTCATCACTAAATACCCCATCCAGCACCAATATTTCTTCACCAAATTTATGACTGTGCGTTGGAAAATGAGAATTGGGTAAATACCGAACGATCGAAGTTGCCTTTGCGATTTCATCGCCAATTCGATCAAGCATGCGTCTCTCAATACCCGCCTCAGGGCTAGGAATCCAAGGTAGATCATGATGATTAATCACGACTCTCTTACTGTAGTCGGAGTTGATATTCATTTATTAGATTCAGATATTTAAAAAGATGACTAAGCATAGCAAGCAATTTTAATGGATGCCGATAATCCCAGAACTCCGACTCCGAATAGATAGGGCGCAAGCAAATAATCCTTCATAAGGGTATTTACCAAATCTTCATGAGGATATGTCACTTGATATCAGCTTAGACTGTACTTAACTGAGGAGGAATTATGCATCGCCGTCAAATACTAAAAATATTGGTCGCATCAGGCGTGATTTCTGTGCCGGGGTTTCTACTTGCACAGAATAGTAAGCCAGCACAAATAACGATTATTTATGATGCCTTTGGGAAACCCTCCGACCTGGGTCGTGGCTGGGGATATGCTGCACTTATCGAGTATGGCGGAAAACGGATTCTGTTTGATACTGGCGGGCAATATAAAGTTTTTGCGGAAAATGTAAAAAAGCTAAAAATTAACCTGAAGAAGCTGGACTTTGTTGTACTCTCTCACAGACATGGTGACCACACATCGGGACTCCAATTTGTTTTAGAGCAAAACCCCAAGGTTCAGTTTTACGCTCCCACTGAACCAGGTTCATTTGGCAATCCGATCAACGGCGCTAGCCCGCTTGGAAAATTAATATCCAGGAAAGTGGATGATGTTCCGCATGACCTACATTACTTTGACGGTAAGTACGAGGATAAATACAAAGTTGACTCAGCTTGGCCAACAGCAAACATCACGTTAATCGATAAGCCGACCGAAATAATGCCAGGATTCTATCTTTTTAAGACCATATCCGAGAATAAAGGCACTATGGAGTTGAATGAACTTTCATTGGCCATTAAAACCCCCAAGGGACTCGCAGTCATCGTGGGATGCTCTCATCCAGGCATTGAGAAAATACTAGCAGTCGCCTCTGAAATTGACCCCAAAATTTATACCTTAGCTGGAGGCCTTCATCTAGTGGATGTCA
Source organism: Polynucleobacter sp. Nonnen-W13 (assembly GCF_018881735.1). Taxonomy (NCBI): domain Bacteria; kingdom Pseudomonadati; phylum Pseudomonadota; class Betaproteobacteria; order Burkholderiales; family Burkholderiaceae; genus Polynucleobacter; species Polynucleobacter sp. Nonnen-W13. The sequence continues at coordinate 628,604 of NZ_JACVPU010000002.1, forward strand.
GCGACCAACAGATTACTCAAATCGTTTCTAACTTTAAGAATAAATGGGGTATCGAAAGAGTGGCTGCAGGTCATTGCTCTGGAGAATTTGCTCAAGCTGAATTCAGCCGTAGTTATGGTGATAAGCATGATCACTCCGGCGTCGGAGAAATTATTCTTCTGCCAAAATAGTTTGCAAAACTACCAATGATTTAAGAGATAGGGGCTTAGTAAGCTTAATTTAGTCTCTCGATTGTTTTTCTTGCAACATCCTTTACCCAAGGTTGATTATTCCAATGCTTTTGGGCAAAAGTATCAATTTCTGCCTTGTATTTCAAGGTAAGGCCAATCACATCCAATCCCTCCAAGAACATTCGGCGATGTCTTCCTGACATGGGAAATGTGAACTCATGATGGGTAGTGCGAACCTTTAGGTTTTCAATATCAATATCCACGCTTATTGGCGCACCCTTATCATCAGCCTCTTTCATGAGAGCTTGCACTTGATCTTCAGGCAACACAACCAACAATAGGCCGTTCCCCATTGCATTGGAGTAGAAAATCTCTGCAAAGCTAGAAGCAATGACCGCCTTAAATCCAAACTGCTGCATTCCCCAAACAGCATGTTCACGACTAGAGCCACAGCCATAGTTGGGGCCGGCAAGCAAAATATCCGTTTTTGCATAAGCTGGCTGGTTTAAAAAGAAGTTTTGTTTTGGCTCCCCACGCTCATCAAAGCGCAGATCATAAAATAAGCCCTGCGCTAAGCCAGCCTTATCAATACCGCGTAAAAATTGCTTTGGCATGACTTGGTCTGTATCAAAATTGGCAATGCGCAATGCGGCGGCATACCCATGAATTTTAGATAGCTTATGCATTGACAGCTCCTTGTAATTTACGCACATCTGTAATCTTGCCTGTAACTGCGGCGGCGGCGGCCATAGCAGGACTCATCAAATGGGTAATGGCGCCTCTACCTTGACGACCTTCAAAGTTGCGATTGGTTGTGGAGGCACAGCGTATGCCAGCAGCCAGAACATCATCGTTCATGGCAAGACACATAGAACAACCAGGCTTACGCCATTCAAAACCAGCAGCAATAAGCTTGTCAGCAATCCCCTCTTTTTCAGCCTGGGCTTTAACGGCGCCAGAGCCTGGCACAACCATTGCTCGAACACCAGCCGCTACTTTGCGATCACCGATTGCAGTAAGCACATTCCGTAGATCTTCAATGCGGCCATTAGTACATGAGCCGATAAATACGTGGTCAATTGGTGTGCCCTCTAAGGTTTGACCATCACATAACTGGGTATATCTCAATGCTTGTTCAAGACTCAACTTATCAAGCGGATCCTCAAAAGAATCCTTGGTCGGAATAGCGGCGTTAATCGCAATGGCCTGGTCTGGACTGGTTCCCCAAGTTACAAAGGGCGCCATATTACTTGCATCAAATGCATATTCTTTTTCAAAATGCGCATCTTTATCTGAATATAAGCTTGCCCAATACGCTAGTGCACGCTCTTTCATCTCACCCGTAATATCAGGACATCTTGCTAACACGTAATCAATAGCTGTTTTATCTGGTGCAATCAAGGCCCCTCGAGCACCTGCCTCCACTGCCATATTGCATAAGGTAAAGCGTGCCTCAGTACTCAAGTCTATTAATGCAGATCCACTGAACTCGACTACGTAGCCAATTGCACCTTTAGCACCAATTTGACTAATGATGTTCAATATCATGTCTTTAGAGGTAGTACCAACTGGTAATGTGCCGTTGATCTTGATGTGCATATTTTTAGCTAAGCGGTATACCAAAGTTTGGGTGGCTAGAACATGCTCAACTTCGGATGTGCCAATACCAAAACCTAAGGCTCCTAAGGCTCCGTAGGTAGTAGTGTGACTATCGCCACAAATGATCACCATACCCGGACGTACCATGCCATGCTCGGGGGATACGACATGCTCAATGCCTTGCAATGGATGATTGGTATCAAACAAAGGAATATTGTGCTTCAAACAATTTTTCTTCAGGTTGAGGGCTTGCAAAGAAGAGGCTGGATCAGCAATCTTTCTAGGCATTTCATTATGGGTGGGGATGATGTGACTAACAACAGAGATGTTTTGCCCTGGCATCAGCACTCCACGATCTTTTTCATCCAGACCTGAAAATGCTTGTGGACTGGTGTATTCATTCATCAAATGTAAATCGCAGAAGAGCAGTACATTCTCCTCATCTAAGCTTGCTACCGTATGTGAATCTACTATTTTTTGATACAGAGTTTTAGCGCTCATCAACTATCCCGATTTAAAAATGTCAGTACTTTTTCCAGCAGAATATCGGGCGCCTCCTCTGGAAGGTAGTGCCCGCAAGGCAGGGTCTCACCAATCACACTTCGACAAATCGCCTGCCACTCCTGGAGGGGCTTGAAGCATTTATCAACTACTCCGTCTGCACCCCAAAGTACCATTGTTGGCATCTCCAACTTCCTGCCAGCTGCAATATCTTCGCGATCGTGGATTAAATCAATTCCAGCTGCGGCGCGGTAATCCTCACACATGCCATGAGCTGCTCCAGGCAGGGCAATACAACGCATATATTCAGCTAAAGCCCTAGGGTCAAAGGGTTTTAGTCCGGCATGACGCCTACCCATTAAATCCCGAATATAAGCCGCAGGATCCGCCTCAATGAGTCGCTCCGGTAATGGAGAGGGTTGTATTAAAAAGAACCAGTGCCAGTAGGCTTTGGCAAATGCATCATTGGTTTTTTCATACATAGAGAGGGTTGGAGCAATATCGAGCATGATCAAGCTTCTGACTGAGGCTGCATAATCCATCGCTAAACGATGGGCAACCCGTGCGCCACGATCGTGCGCCAGCACATCAAAACGATTAAAACCAAGTTGCTGCATGACTTCTACCTGATCCTGTGCCATCACTCTCTTTGAATAATTGCTATGGTCACTGGTGCCTTGTGGTTTAGAAGAGTCCCCGTAACCCCGCAGATCCGTCATTACTAATGTATGACTCTTCATAAGCTCTGGCGCAACCTTGTGCCAAATGGCGTGGGTTTGGGGATGCCCATGTAATAGCAATAGTGGTGAGCCAGCCCCGCCCACATGGCCGGTAATTTGAACCCCATTTACCTCAAAAACACGCGCCTGAAATCCTGGAAATAATGCATCTAATGACATAAGTACCATTCGTCTATTGATTTAACCTACAGCAATACTAAGCTGATTTATCTTTACCTTTAAGCTGGATGAAATATAAAAAAGTACCAGTCTTAGATTTTTGTTATTTCTGCTGAGCTACTAGGAATTGAACTAAAGATTAAAAGATTGCGGTTTGCATATCTTTCACTACTACTGCATTTTCCTTTTGCGGCTAACTTAAGCTTGCATATAGCCATATCTTAAGTTTGTTCTTCCATCGCCATGCTGGTCATAATTCATCTTTGCTAAAGCAACCTTATCAGTCATTAAAGCTGCTCGTTGTGCAGCGGTAAAGTTATAGAGCCGCGCAGAATTCTCACCGAAGATCGCCCGCTTGACTGGCCCATCTGCAGCCCCCAGTGGATTAAAACCATATCTTTTCTGCATATCCTCAGGAATTTCTAATCTGCGCAAGGCCTCAATTTGCCACTGAGGAGAGCCAGTCCAAATGGCGTCAGTACCCCAAACAACATGATCTGCTCCCAAGCCTTGAATTAGCTGACCCAACATCGCAGCACATAGTCTTGGCTCCGCAATAGTGCTTTGAGCAAAAATTTGACCTAAGTCGCCATAGATATTTGTGACGCCAGTTTTTTGTGGGATTTGAGCTAAATCTGTCACCCAATCAATTCGACCAGATTGTCTAAATTGCTCCCAACCTATATCCCAAGTGCCGCCCGTATAACGAAATGCTGAATGATAAATAATAAAATTTAATTGAGGCCAATCTTTAGCAGCTTTCGCAACATCATCTACTTTTGCATAAGCTAATAGGTGAGGATATTGCTGCGTGATAGATGGCGGATAAAGGCCCTTATGAACACAGACATTCGCTAAGCTTGGCTTGTCTTTACTCCATTTTGCTAACTTTTCATAAAAAGGATAGAGTAATTTTTCATCATCAAGACGCCAAGGATGTTTTGAAAGCTGCTTATTTGTGTTGTCACCGATGGTGTAACCCTTAAAAGAATCTGGCTTTAAATTTTCATGATCCGCTTCGGCCTTTTCTAACCAACCTGACATTCCCGGCATGAAAATTGCGTGCGAGAACATTCTTTTGGTGCCGGATTCTTGATTGACCGATTGACGAGCCTGCGCCTTCATGGCGTTAGTTAAAAACCAATCTCGAGGATCCTCGGATCCAGAACCAGAAATCAATGCCACTTTAGTATCGCTATCTAAGTAAACCTCTTTAAAGTAATTCGCGAACTTCAAGTCATCCAATGTTTGTGGCTTGCCTACCAAAGCAGGATTCCATGAGGCTTTGCCAACGGCCTCACGAGATCTTACAAAGCCTTCTAACCTAGTATCGTCACGTAGGAAATGGGTATGCATATCCATGATGAACTGATCTTTTAATATGAGAGCCCTTTCATTGGCCAGCTCTGGTGTTGCCGCCTCTGCATGGCTAACGCTATATAGCGGACCAAAAGTGTCATTCATTGCAAGAAAAGCTGCTGCCATTCCTGCAGCACTTTGAAAAAATCGGCGGCGAGGTATTCCCTGATTCTTCGCAAGCGTTGTACCAATATCCTTAATACGACTTTCAAATTCTTTTTGCTTAGGCGTCTGCGGACCAGGCAAAAACTCGTCACTTGAAATTGCCTGGGTAGGTATTGGTGAGCGAAAGTGCGCTCTTTCTGCTGGAATTAATCTTGCAATTTCATCAGGACTCATCATAGCTTAAGCTTCCTTTAGTTAAATTAAAGCAATACACATTGATGCTTTTAATTCAGTCAAACTATTATTCACTGTTATTTCATATTTTTCTTATTTGGTTTTCAAAATCAAAAATTTGGGGGCAATGTACTAAGCACCTCGTTACTCCAAAGTACTTTTAAATAATGTTATTGGTGTGTTACCTTAATTAATGCTTGTTCAATTAATCACATCTCAGGATCAACAAACAACATTTTTAATTACTTCTATTTATGTTCATATAAAAATTTGATCCACAAAACCCCGAAGATCCATCTCAAAATCAAGACCAGCGACAGGTGGTCTAGCAAAGTGCCAATTGAGACCACTATGCAAATATCCTTGCTTAGCAAACACCTCTTCCACTAAACCACCTATGTTGTGAACTGAGTATGCTTGAGCACTAGTCACATCACTCCAATCAAATCCAAGACTTTTTAGGCGCTTAGTCATTTCATTGGAAACAAATTCCATTTTCAATTTCAAGCCTGAGTTAGAGGTATCGCCGTAAGCAATAATCCTGTCTCGGTAAGGTTCAGAACCTGATCTAGCATCTCCGCCACCAGATAAAATAAAACCGCCAGGAGATTTACTACTTGTCGGTACAGTATAGGCAAATGAATACATTGCGACCTCAGTTGGCCCAAAATATTCAGGGCAAACATTGGTTCTAGCCACCGGGCTTATAAAAGAATGTTCCTTTGACTCCGCTTGATAAATTCCCCATTGTTCAAGAGTATTTACATACTTTCTATTGAAATCAATAAATCCTTGATCATCAAACTGCTTCGGGGACCTGAGTTCACAATGTGCAAATGCAGTTAATGGACGACCTATTTTTTTCAGATGATTCGCTATGCAAATGAATGCCTCGTTCATGGGAAGCAATGATTTAAATCTAGCTTGAATTAACTGAAAACCTGGTTCGGCAGCAATGCCGGCAGAATACTGAAAGACACTTGGAAGGTAGCGATATCCACCCTCTTTAAACACAGCCATGGAATACATAATTACCCCGTCAGTCAGACTGCATTTTTGTAGATTTCACAATTCGCTCGTATTTTAGGATTTCAGATTGAATATGCTCTTGGAACTTAGCGGGGCTACCGCCAATAACTTCAATCCCTCTGTCGCTAAAGTTCTTTTTTACAGCAGGATCCTGCAAAGCCTTATTAATGGCTAGATTCATTCTATCCACAGCATCCTTTGTCATACTACTTGGCGCAACAATGCCATACCAGGAGTCTGTTTCAAATGTGGGAAATCCTTGTTCAGCAATAGTGGGGATTTCAGGAGCAAGAGGTGCTCGAGTTAAATAGGTAGTCCCGATTGCCTTAATTTTTCCAGATTTAATATACGGCAGAAAATCCGGTAAGTTTCCAAACATCAAATCCACATTACCGGCAATCAAATCAGTTAATGCTGGACCTTGCCCGCGATAAGGAATATGCACTACATAAATTCCGGCCATGGATTTCAGCATCTCGCCTGCGAAATGAGCTGTTGTGCCATTGCCAAATGAAGCGTAAGAAAGTTTTCCTGGGTTTTTCTTTGCGTAATCAATCAGCTCTTTTAAATTATTCACAGGCAAACTAGACTTCACGGCCAAGACATTCGCCGTACGTGCCATCAAAACGACTGGTTGCAAATCTTTTGTAGTGTTATAGGGCAGAGTTTTAAGCAAAGATTGGTTTACTGTAAAACTATTAGCAACACCTCCAACAGTCAGATTGTCTGTCGCCTTAGCGGTTGCATCCACGCCAATTACTGTTCCTGCACCTGGCTTGTTGTCCACGATTACAGGTGAGCCTAAAGACTTAGAGATTTCCGGGGTAACTGTTCGAACCACAGAATCTAATGTACTGGCTCCACCCGGGAAAGGAACAATGACTCTAACGGTGTGCCCATTTGGCCAGTTCGTCTGCGCCGATGACCCAAAAGAAATTGCCCAAAATAAAACTGCAATACTACGAATCAGAAGTGCTCGTTCAATCGTTAGCATGAGTAATCCTATTGAATATCGGTGAGGAGATAAAAATCAGGAAAAAATATTAGTCAAAAAAACTTACATCGATCATTAAACGTGGCCATACTTTTTTAATGCATCTGCAAGACTTAAACCATTGGCAATATCGATCCGAATATTCTTTTCAATTGCGGTTAATCGTTCTGATTCAACCAAAACAGATTCGACATGCTCCATTGGGATCACAATCGCACCATCGTCGTCACACAAAATAAAGTCGCCCGGTCTAACAATGACATTGCCGCCATCATGCCCACGCATATAAACAGGCACCTGACTGGCAGTGACCTTCCAGCGTCCAATAGATTGAACCGGGGTTCGATAGCAAGCAAAAACTGGGAACTGATGCTCACCAATCCATCGAACATCTCGTATACCTCCGTCAAGCAATGCCCCAACCGAACCACGCTCTTTCATGCCAAGGGCAATTAATTCTCCAAAATAACAAATTCCGTTGCCATCTCCACTCCACACACTAATTTCACCTGAAGAGATCCCTTGGCAAGCAGTCATTTTGTCAGCATCACCCCCCTGTGGATAGGGTGTCATTTGTCCGCGAATCGTATAAGCCCACCCTGCCATTCTTTTTGTTGTGTCTGGAAAAGGTGAAAATTGCGAGGATAGGCCTTGTTGTAGAAGGTTCATATTATCCAAGACGTCAGCAACATTAGAGGTATCAACCTCTAGATAACGAAGGCGTATCTCTTCTTTTTTGGCCGCTGTAAAAGTCATTAATCTTCCTTTATTTTATTTTTAGGTTCCAACTTGGAATGTTGACAACATCTTACGCAGCATGGCAACTACACTTTGCGCAACGATACGTCCAGTTTTAGGATTTTCTGAGGGGATATTCTCCATTTTCATGGAAAATTTTGCAGAATCTGACTCAACTGTAATCGTATGCGTATTTCTTACTACAGTAGGGTCTGCCCAAATTTCTAAATGAGTTTTCTCGGGGCCAATACCCGCCAAAGCTAAAGCCACCACTACATTCAGGTTCGCAGGAAAACCTTTAGCAGCTTCCCTTGCATTCCCTGAAAATACTTTTAATGGCTCAGTAAGCCCATCTACTGAAATATTATTCTCAATTAAATGAGGGGCACCCTTCAATCCTAAAGGAGGCTTATTAGTTACCATTTTGACTGAAAATATTTCTCCTTCAGCCGCAGCGATCATTGCATCCAAACCAATTAGAGCGCCTGTTGGCACCATGATAGTTCCACCTGTAGTTTTTGCCAGTTCAATTAATTCAGGTTTAAATAGAATGGCACCAACGGATAAAACTATGGCTTTTTTCTTGGCGCGCAAAAAGGGACTAATGATATCCCCCAATAATTCTGCTGGCGCACATTCAACCACTACATCAGCCTCTGGCTCTAAGTCTGAAATCGAAAGCACCTTAACCGGATAAGCAAGCGTATTTACAAAATCTTTTGCCTTGTCATGATTTTTTGCTGATACTGCTGTTAACACCACCCCCGGAATACTCCCGCTAGTTAAACTGCTGGCCAAGGATTTTCCAATTGCCCCCAATCCAGCAATCGCCACTCTAAGTGGTTTAGTTGTAGTCTCCATAGGTACTCTCTGATTTAGTTTTTATATTTGAATTAGGATACCTAATAATTAAAAAAAAATATAGTGAAATGGCTATCCACAAAAGACAAAACCCTCACCATTGCTGATGAGGGTTTTGTACGACTCGACACATAGTTAACACTTTATACCGGACACATACTTTACAGTTTTTGGCATAGGAGGGACCACTCTATGCCGTGGAATGAAAGTACGAAGATGGATGAAAAGCTACGTTTTGTGTCT